>CAZEJR010000009.1:75658-88664 GCA_964512675.1 uncultured Haloferacaceae archaeon
TGACCACGATCACTCCACTCGCTCGTCACGCCTCGCCGGAGGACTCGCCGTGACCACGATCACTCCACTCGCTCGTCACGCCTCGCCGGAGGACTCGCCGTGACCGACGACGACCTCCCGAGTTCGACGGCGGCAGTGGACGGCCCCGAGGAGACGCGGGACGCGAACCTCGAGGCCGCGCGGGCGCTGTCGGGCCTCGTCCGGACCACGCTCGGCCCGAACGGGATGGACAAGATGCTGGTCGGGGACAGCCGGATCGTCGTCACGAACGGCGGGGCGAGCATTCTCGACCGCGTCGACGTCGACCACCCGACCGCGGAGTTCGTCCTCGGCGTCGCCGAGAGTCAGGCGGACAACGCCTTCGACGGGACGACCACCGCCGTCGTCCTCGCGGCGGCGCTCCTCGAGAACGGCGTGACGCTCACCGAGCGCGGCGTCCACCCGACCGCGGTCGCGGAGGGGTACGAACGGGCGGCGTCGGTCGCGCGCGACCGGCTCGACGAGGTCGCGTCGCCCGTCGACGAGTCCGACCGCGAGACGCTCGCGTCTGTCGCACACACGGCGATCACCGGCAAGTGGGACGCGGCGGCGCGGACGACGCTCGCCGATCTTGCCGCCGACGTCGCGGCGGACGCATACCGGGACGGCCGGGTCTGGCGGCGGCAGATCGCTGTCGTCGCCGCGGCGGGCGGCGGGGTCGACGACGCCGAGCGGTATCCCGGGCTGATCGTCGACACCGAGGCCTCGTCGACGTCGGTCGCCGCCTACGCGCCGCCCGAGCCGCTCGATGCTGCGACCGTGGCGCTCGTCGACGGCGAGTTCGGCGTCCAGAAGCCGTCAGCCGTCGGGAGCGTGCAGCCGACCACGCCCGCGGAGCTGGCAGAGTTCCACGAACACGAGTCCGAGACCTACCGCGCGAAGGCCGGTCGGCTCGCCGACCTCGGCGTCGACGTCGCCTTCTTCCAGCAGTCCGTCGACGACCGGGCGCGGAGCCTACTCGGGACGGCCGGGATTCTCCCCGTCGAGCGGACGCGACGCGACGAGCTGTTCAAGCTCGCCCGGGCGACCGGCGCGTCGCCGGCGTCGTCGCTCGACGCGCTGGACGACGCCGCCCTCGGTGTCACCGATCGGCTCCGACACGAGACCCTGGGCGGGACCGACTACCTGTTTCTCACGGGGAACCCCCGGGCGACGCAGACGACGGTGGTCCTCCGGGGCGGCACCGACAGGGTGGCAGACGAGACGGCAGAGACGTTCCGGGACTGCCTCAACGCCGCCATCGTCGCGCTCGAGGCGGGCGCGGTCGTCCCCGGCGGCGGCGCGAGCGAGGTCGCCGCCGCGCGGGCGGTCGAGGGCGACGCCGACGGTCTCGGCGACCGGCGGGGGCTCGCAGCGGAGGCGTTCGCCGACGCGCTGACCGTCGTGCCCCGGACGCTGGTCGAGACCGCCGGCGCCGACCCGCTCGACGTTCTGCCCGCGCTCCGGCGCCGCCACGCCGAGGGCGACGGCGGCGTCGGCTTCGACGCGACGACCGGCGAGGTGACAGACGTCGCCGCGACGGGAGTACTCGACCCGCTGCGCGTCAAGCTCCACGCGGTCGCGAGCGCCGTCGAGGCGGCGACGGGGCTGCTCCGGGTCGACGGCACCGTCCACGTCGACCGGCCGCTGGGCGGCGGCGAGGCCGACGACCACGACCACGGCCACGAGACCGGTCCGGGCGGGCTCCAGGCCGACGCCGAGGGGTACCCCTGGGCGGTCGGGCACTGAAGACCGGGCGACCTCAGACCGAGATGTGCTTCGCGATCCGATTCTCCGCGGTCAGCTCCTCTGTCGAGCCTGCCTCGACGACGCGGCCCGACTCCAGCACGTAGCAGTAGTCGGCAGCCGCGAGCGCGAGGTCGAGGTTCTGCTCGACGAGGAGGATCGCCACGTCGCGCTCCTCGTTGATCGCCTGGAGCTGGGTCTCGATCTCCGCGACGATAGAGGGCTGGATGCCCTCCGACGGCTCGTCGAGGATGAGGAGATCCGGGTCCGAGTTGAGCGCGCGGCGCGCCACGTCGTCCCCTCGCGGTCGCGAAACAGGTCGTGACCGCGCAGGAACACCTCGAGCCGGTACGAGAACGGGTACCGGTCGACAGAGACGGCGTCGCGCGTGTAGCTGTCGGCGGCGAACCCGACCCGCCAGACGACGTCTCTGTCGAGTTCGACCGTCCGCTCTTCGGTCGCGTCGGTCACCGGTCGACCACCTCCGGCGCGGTGCGACGGAGCCGCCACAGCCGGTCGCCGTCCCCGGTCGTCCGGTGACCGTCTGGGGAGCTGTCGTCGAACACGGCTCGGCAGACGGGCGGCGACGGGTAAAGTTCGGCTCTGTCGTGAGCAGTCGTGCGGGACGGAGGCCGACGACCGCGAGACGTGCCCGGACTGTGGAGCAACGGTCGAGCGGATCGAGTGAGACACCGACCGGTCGCACGCGTCTCGACCGTCTCGCGCACGGCTCCGGGCGAGCACGGGGTCGGCTGCGGGGGTGACGTATCTACTCGGCAGCGGGCTCGACACCGGTGACCTCGAACCGCGCTCCGCCGGCGGCGCTGTCGGTCACGGCGACCTCCCAGCCGTGTGTCGCGGCGGTCTCTGCGACGACCGTCAGTCCGATTCCGACCCCCGACGCACCCGTCGTGTGTCCGTCGTCGAAGATCGCCTCGCGCTCGCCGGGAGGGATACCGACGCCGTCGTCCGCAACGAAGAACCCGTCCGTGAGCCCGCCGACCGTGATCGTCACGTCGGTGCCGCCGTGTTCGACTGCGTTCCGAAACAGGTTGGTCACGAGCGCACGTAGCCGGTCCTCGTCGGCGTAGACACGCTGGTCGGTGGTGACCTCCGTCCGGGCCTCCGGAGCGTCGACGGCGTCCCAGCAGGCGTCTGCCACGGCCGGGAGTGAGACCACACACGGGTCGACGTCGGCGTCACCGTCTCGCGCCAGGAGCAGCATGTCGTCGATCATTCGCTCCATCCGGTCGATCGCCGTCTGACAGGTGTCGAACGCCTCCGGGTCCCGCTGGTCGCGAGCGACCGCGAGGTATCCGTCCAGCAGGTTCAGCGGGTTCCGGAGCTCGTGGCTCAGCTTGCTGGCGAACCGATCGAGTCGCTCGGTCTTCGTCTCGAGTAGCCGCGCCTGTGTCCGACGGGCCAGCAGATTACGGAGACGTCGGGCCAAGACGGGTTTTCTGACGGGCATCGTGAGCTGTTCGTCGATCAGCAGCGGCGTCCCGGACCCGTCGACGCTGACGACCTCGTCGTTGCTCTGTCGCCCGTCGCGGCTGAGGAGGACGACCGGGCAAAAGAGGGGATACTGGTCACGCTTGTGCGCGAGCAGGTCCGCCCGGTATCTGGTGAGCGACGCGCGGTCGACCAGGAACAGGTCGGCGTCGTCGACCGTCTCGCGAACGACCGGCGTCGTCCACTCGTCAATAAACGACGCCAACAGCTGTCTGTTCGTGTCGTCGGCGATGAGCAGCTGAACCGTCGTCTCGGCCAGGTCGACGGACGCACTCCCGGAACCGGCGTGGGACTCGACTGCCGGCGCGTTACCCACCGCGCGCCTCCGGGTACCTGGCGCCGACCCTCGAGTCGGAGCCGTCGTTCATTCGGATTTTGTCTGTACCGGATCGGGTATAAATCCGTCTCACCGTTCTCACGCGCTGGGACACGCACCGGGGTTGGGGTGGCGCAGAGAGACGGACACACACGGAGTTCGACGGATCAATCAGCCCTCGGTCTGTCGGCCGGAGGCGGGACGTCGGGCGCGTCACGCCGGTCGGACCGGTCCGTGGCGGCACGACAACCGAGGTAGCTCTCGAGCGTCGAGAGGAGTCGAACGAGTGCCGGCGCGGGCCGCAGGACTCGAACGCCGCGAGTAGTCCATCCTGGATTCGAACCAGGGTCGAAGCCCCCAGAAGGCTTCAGGATTGGCCGCTACCCTAATGGACTGGTCTGTCTCTACGACGGGCACGTGAGGGTAGTCTGGCGCGAGATATGAAGATTACGGAACCGTGTCGGTCGGCGGCGGAGTCGTCAAGTCCCGGAGGCGGTTCCGGCGACAGTTGGCGCGGGGTCACTTGGCCGTGTTCGCGCGTGACGTCCGCGCTCGACGGTGTGTCGGAGGCGATGCGAACAGCCGGCGTCGCCGCCGGGCGCACCGGGGGGACGGAAGACAGCACAGCCGGGCGTGGATACCGGCCCGACTCCGGGGACGCGACGGGAGCCGCCTGCCGCCGACGGGCGGGGAGCCAGGACGGCGGGACGCTCTGTCCCGTCCGGGTGTGAGTCACCGGGGACGACGAGGCGACACGGGTCGCCGTGGCGGCGCTGACCCGGGCCCGGACCCGAAACCCATAGGTCGGCTGCGGACGCGTCCGTGGTCGTGTACGTCGGTCGCCTCCTCGTCGCTCGGCCCGGACTGGTCGCCTACCGCGTCTCCTCGCGGTCGTTCCCGAACCGCCAGACCCGCGTCGGCGACGGTCGGGTCGCGGTCGTGCCGACGGCGGATGCCGAGGAGACGGACAGCCCGTACGTCGTCTACGACTGCCTGGAGGTGCTCGGCGGCGAGGGAGCGACACGGTCGCGCGTCGTCGCCGGGAACGGAAGCCACGTCGACCCGGTCGCGGGGAAGCTGTCGCGCGGGACTCCCGTCCGCGACGCGCTCGCGACGGTGCTCGGCGCGATGGACTTCGAGCGCGACGACTACGACACGCCCCGTATCGCCGCCGTCGTCGGCGAGTCGACGGCACACGTCGGGACCGTCCGCCGCGACGCGCTGCTGGTCGAGGCCGTCGACGAGCCGACGCTCGTCGCCACGTACGAAGAGGACCGCCCGCGGGCGTTCGGGTTCGAGCCAGCGGACGCGACGGCAGCCGCACGCGCGGTCTACGACCTGGAGTTCGAACACGCTGTCTGCGCCGCGGCGGCGACGGTCGAGGGCGCGGCGGTCGAGGTGGCGACCCGCGACGGACCGGGAGACTAACCGTCCGGCGGTTCGAACGAGCGTATGCAGATCGGTGTCGTCTCCGACGTACACGGCAACCGCGTCGCGCTCGACGCGGTGCTCGCGGCGATGCCAGACGTCGACCTGCTGGTGAACGCCGGCGACGTCGTCGGCTACAACCCGTGGCCCGCCGAGTGTCTCGCGGCGGTGCGTGACCGCGGAATCCCGACGGTGATGGGCAACCACGACCGCGCGACCGCGGACGACGGGCCGGTGCGGTTCAACCCGATGGCGAACGCCGGGGTCGAGTACGCCCGCGAGCAGCTCGACGACGAGGCGACGGCGTGGCTCGCGGAGCTGCCCGACCGCCGGACCGTCGCGGACGGGCGGGTCCGGGTCGTCCACGGTCACCCCGACAACCCCGACCGATACACCTACCCTCGTGAGTTCTCGCCGCGGATGCTCGGCGACGAGGAGCTCCTCGTGACGGGCCACACGCACGTCCAGGGGAGCCGGACGTTCGACCAGGGGGTGGTGATGAACCCCGGGAGCGTCGGCCAGCCACGGGACGGCGACCCGCGGGCGGCGTTCGCGGTCGTCGACCTCGACGCGGACCCGCCGGTCGTCGACGAGCGCCGGGTCGAGTACGACGTCGAGCGGGTGGTCGAGGCCGTCGAGGCGGCGGGGCTGCCGCGGCGAATCGGCGAACGGCTCCGCGAGGGGCAGTAGCGGGTCGCCGTCGAGGCGGACGCGAGGCCGAACGAGAGCGCCGGAGCCCCGCCGGGACCGGCGCTCGACAGACAGTCGAGGCGGGTGCCCCGGGGCGAGTTACAGGTCCTGACGCTGGACGATCTCGAGGGTGTCCTCCCGGTCCTCCCACGTGACGAAGATCGCGACGCTCGTCGCGGAGGTGATGAGGTCGTGAATGTTGATCCCGGCCTCGGAGACGGGCCGGACGATGTCGAGGACGACGCCCGGACGGTTCGGGAGTTCGCCGCCGGTGACGCGGACGACGGCGATGTTTTTCTCCAGCGTCACCGACGAGAGCGTCTCGTCCTCGACGACGGCCTCGTGGAGGACGTACTCGGCGCGCTCGGCCTCGGACTCGTCGACGTAGAAGGTGATCGAGTCCATGCCGCTGGCGACGGAGTCGATGTTGATCCCGCTGTCGGCGAGCGCGCTCGTCAGCGTCGAGAGCACCCCCGGTCGGTTGCGGATGGCACGGCCCGCGACCGTCACACAGGAGAGCGGCTTCTCCTGCATGTCGATGAGCGACTGGAACTCGCCTTCGACCCGCGTGCCGCCGTCGAGCAGGTCGCCGTGCTGGTGGTGGACGACCCTGACGTCGAGGCTCTCGTCCTTGTACGCGAGCGCGCTCGGCGCCACCACCTCGGCGCCCCGAAAGGAGAGGTTGCGGAGCTCGTCGACGCTGATGCGCGCGACGTTTCGCGCTCCTTCGACCACGCGCGGGTCGCCGGTCATGACGCCCTCGACGTCGGTGACGATCACCACCTCGTCGGCGTCCATATACCGGCCGAGCATCACCGCGGTCGTGTCGGAGCCGCCGCGACCGAGGGTCGTCACCTCGCCGTCGGCGTCCTGGGCGAGAAAGCCGGTGACCACCGGGACGATGTCGTCGAGGCGGTCGGCCAGCCGACCGGCGCGCTCTACCGTGGCCCCGGCGTCGACCTCGCCGAGTTCGTTCGCGACGATCGGCCAGTCGTCGCTCCCGGGCTCGAGGAAGACCGAGTCGACGCCGCGGGCCGAGAGCGCGGCCTTGAGCATCCGGACAGAGGTTCGTTCGCCCATGCTGACGATCTCCGCGCGGTCGCGGTCGCCGGCGTCGAAGGTGATGTCCGACAGCAGTTCGTCGGTCGTCGACCCCATCGCGCTGGCGACGACGGCCACCTCGTGGCCCGCCTCGACGGCGCGGGCGACGGAGGCCGCGGCGCGCTCGACGCGGTCGCCGCTCCCGAGCGACGTGCCGCCGAACTTGACCACTACGCGCACGGCGACTCACCCGACGAACCGCCGGAGACGACTGCCAGAACCGGGATCATACCCCGGCGTGTCGGGGGCGAGTGATAACTGTACCGCGAGCCGGCCGCGGGGATTGAAGAGCCACCGGCTGTTTTCCCCTCGTATGGACGTCCGCGACGCCGTCGAAGCCGACGCCGAGGCGCTCGCGGCCGTCGGCGACGCGCCGACGGACGTGATGCGCGAGCTGGTCCACGACCGGACGGTACGGGTCGCGACGCGCCGGCACGAGAGCGGCCCGAACGACGACACCGGCGGCGACGACGGCGAGGAGGTGGTCGGGTTCGTCAGCTACGACGCCCGCGAGCGGACCGTCCACGTCACCCAGCTCGCCGGGACGACCGAGGCCTGTCAGCGCCTGCTGGCCGCGCCGACCCGGTTCGCCGCGAGCGAGGGGATGGACGTCGAGTTCCTCGCGGAGTCCGACCACGACGCCGCCCGCGAGGCCGCCGCAGCCGTCGGGTTCGCCGAGGTCGGAGCCGGTCCGACCTTCGCCGGTCGGCGGACGGTCCGGTACCGGTACGAGCCGTAGGCTGGAGAGACCACCCGGCGCGGCGGCTGGGCGGCTGCCGGGCCGCCACGGCTCTACGGCGCGAAGTCTCGTACCGTCAGCTCGTGGGTGTCGAGCCGGAGAATCGGCGCGTAGCCGACGTCCGGGTCGATGTTCACGCTCTTCTGGAACGCCGTCTGGGCCTGCCAGCACCCGCTGTTGATCGCGAGGACGCCGTGGTACTTGCCGTAGCCGAGCTTGTGGACGTGGCCGGTGTGGAAGACGTCCGGCACCTCGTCCATGACGAGGTAGTCGCGCTCCTCCGGGGCGAGGCGGTTCGTCGCGCCGTACTGCGGGGCGACGTGGCGCTTCCGCAGGAGCTGGTACATCGCCTCGTGTGGCCGGTCGTAGCTCGCGTGCTCGTCCGGGAGCTCGGCGATCACCTCGTCGAGGCTCATCCCGTGGTAGACCAGCACGGAGACGCCCTCGACGGTCACCGTCGACGGGTTGCCGACGACCCGGGCGTCGTGGACGGACATGATCGACCGGAGCTCCTCGTCGAACGCCGGCTGTGGCTCCGCCAGCCGGACGGCGTCGTGGTTGCCGGGGATCATCACGATCTCGATATCGCCGGGGACACGCTTGAGACGCTCCGCGAACGCCTCGTACTGCTCGTAGATGTCGACGATATCGAGCTCCTCGTCCTGGCCCGGGTAGACCCCGACGCCCTCGACCATGTCGCCGGCGATCAGGAGGTACTCGACGCTGGCGGCCTCGTCGGTGTGGAGCCAGTCGGCGAAGCGGTCCCACGCGTCGCCGCGGAACTCCTCGCTCCCGACGTGGACGTCAGAGACGAGCGCCGCCGCCACCTCGCGGTCTGCCGTCGACGGCTGGAACGTTCGGGGGACGTCCGGGAAGTGGATCGCGTCGGCGAACAGCACCCCCGCGTCGTCGGAGAGCCGCCCCTCGACCGCGATACACTCGTCGAGGAGGAGGAGGTCGACGAGGGCGGCGAGGTCGCGCTCGCTCGTCACCAGCGCCGGGAAGACGCCGGTCGCGTCCTCCAGTTCGACCAGCCAGTGGCCCCCGGCTGTCGAGCGGACGTCGTTCACGAGGCCGACCAGCCCCGTCTCCGTCCCGCCGCTCATCTCCCCGACGGCGGCGGCGGGCCGGGCGCTCACCCGGGACCGGAGCTGACTCGACAGCCGGTCGTACCGGTCGCGGAACGTCCGGACGAACTGGTCGTACTCGCCCGTTCCCGTCGACCGACCGGTCACGTCGCCGGCCACCTCGGGAGAGGGCGGGTCGCGGTTCCGGCTGCCGCGGCGAGACCCCCCCGTTTCGACTGGAACATCCCCAGCGTCGTATGTCGGTTCGGGAGTACTGGTTCCAGTCGAAACGGAGGGGTTCTCTGCCGGGGGCGACTCGGCGGCTGCGCCGAGCGCCGCCTCAACGTGGTCGGCGGTCACGACGAGGGCGTCGTCGGGCGCCCGGTCGACGGCAGCGTCGAGGGCGCGGTCGGGATCGGGGGCGGCGGCGAGACGTGTGAGCGCCTCGCGTTCGGCGTTGTAGCCGCGGCGGGCGAGTTCGCGGGCGAGGCGCGCGGGAGGTGCCGACGGCACGGCGCGGCGTCGGGTGCCGCCGGCGAAAAGGGTGCCGGAAGGTTGAACGGGCTGCCCGGCGATCGAGAGACGATGAGCGGTGACGACGACGGGGACGCGGTCCTCCGTCGGGGCGACGGGACGACCGAGGCGGGACCTCTCCGGCGGTTCTGGACCGCAGAGTCCGGCGTCGAGGCGGTCGCCCGCGAGGTGTTGATCAGCGTCGCGGTCGTCGTCGGAGTCGGGATGGTGCTGTTCGCCGTCAGCGGCGTCTGGCCCCCGATGGTCGCCGTCGAGAGCGCGAGCATGGAGCCACAGATGTACCGCGGCGACCTCGTCGTAATAAGCGAACCCGGTCGGTACGTCCCGGGCGACGCGACCCGCGGCGAGACGGGCGTCGTCACCGCCGAGACGGGCGACGACGTCGGCTACCGGACGTTCGGCGCCCCCGGCTCCGTCGTGGTCTACCGGCCGGACGGTCGGGCGGGAACCCCCGTCATCCACCGTGCCTCGTTCTGGGTGTCCGAGGGTGAGAACTGGTACGACCGGGCAGACCCCGACGACCTCTCCAGGGACTCCTGCGAGGCGGCACAGAACTGCCCGGCGCCGCACGCCGGCTTCATCACGAAGGGGGACAACAACCGCGGCTACGACCAGTCGCTCGGGATCAGCAGCCCCGTGAAGTCGGAGTGGGTCGTCGGTGTCGCCCACGTCCGGGTGCCGCTGCTCGGACACGTCCGGCTGTGGCTGGCCGGGAACACGCCGTCCGGGACGGTGGTCGGAGTGTCGCCGGCGACGACCGTCGCCGCGTCGGGCTCGAACGCCACCGCTCCGGCGGGGTTCGGCCCGACGACCGTCGCCGGAGACTAGTTGTCGAAGCGCGCCTGGACGAACGGCTCGGCGTCGTCGACGCTCCCGAGCCGCGAGTCGGAGAGCAAGACGGCCTTCGTCTCCTCGGTCGGGACGGAGAGCGAGATCTCCTTCGTCCGGCCGTAGCGTCCCTTCGAGACGACGACCGCGTTGACGATGCCGAGCATGTCGAGTTCGCTGATCAGGTCGGTTACACGGCGCTGTGTCAGGACGTCGGCGTCTATCTCCTCGCAGAGACGCTTGTAGATGTTGAACACCTCGCCGGTGTTGATGCTGTGGACGCCGTTGTTCTCGAGGAGGATGATCGAAAAGAGAACGATCTTCGACTGCGTCGGGAGCGTCCGGACGACCTCGACCACCCGGTCGAGTTCGATCTTGTCCTGTGCCTTCCGGACGTGGTCCTCGCCGACCGTGTCGGCCTGCCCACGCTCGGCGAGTTCGCCCGCAGTCCGCAACAGGTCGAGCGCGCGCCGGGCGTCGCCGTGTTCCTGCGCCGCGAACGCCGCACACAGCGGTATCACGTCGTCTGTGAGCGCGCCGGACTCGAACGCTACCTCGGCGCGGTGCTGGAGGATGTCGCGGAGCTGGTTCGCGTCGTAGGGCGGAAAGACGATCTCCTCCTCGCCGAGACTGGAATTCACCCGCGGGTCGAGGAAGTCGGTGAACTTCAGGTCGTTCGAGATGCCCATAATCGAGATCCGGGAGTTCTCGAGGTCCGAGTTCATCCGCGAGAGATTGTAGAGCGTGTCGTCGCCGCTCTTTTCGACCAGCTTGTCGATCTCGTCGAGCATGATGACGACGACCCGCTCGTGGTGGTCGACGGCGTCGAAGAAGGTGGAGTAGACGCGGTCGGTCGGCCAGCCCGTCATCGGAACCGGCTCCATCGCCGCGAGGTCGGCCTCGAGTTCGACGATTCGGTCCTCAACCCCGGCAGCCGAGTCGAACACCGTCCCGGCGAGGATACCGTCGTCGCGGACGGTCTCGAGTTCCGCGATCCGGTTCTCGGTGTGTGCCCGGTTCTTCTCGATGAACGTGTTCGCGAGCCGGGCGAGCACCCGGTACTGGGTGTCGGTTACCTCACAGTTGATATACTCGACCTCACAGGGGACGTCGTACTTCCGGCTCGTCGACTCGAGTTCCTCCGAGACGAACTTCGCGCTCGCGGTCTTTCCGGTCCCCGTCTTCCCGTATATGAGGATGTTCGACGGGGCCTCCCCGCGGAGCGCCGAGACGAGGATCGTCGCCATCTGGTTTATCTGGTCGTTCCGGTGCGGAAGCTCCTGTGGCGTGTACGACGGACGGAGAACCTCCTTGTTCTCGAATATCGGCTCGCCGGAGAGCAGGTCGTCGAACAGCCCTTGACTGTCGTCGTCGAGGACGTCGTCGAGGCCGATGTCGCCGGTGATGTCGGCGGCCCTGTCGCGCGGGCCGGTATCACCGCTGTCGGGTCCGGCTGTCCCCGGTTCGGTCGGTGTGTCGTCGTCCATCGAGGTACCCCTTCGTTTCGTGTGGAGGTCGACGCCGCGTCTCGTCGTTCGGCCCGCTACCGCGTGAATTGGACGGTCTCAGGCGTCTCTCCCCGACCCTGGCCGTCCAACTGATACAGACCAAGTTGTCGGAGACCAGATTCAAAAAGGTTCTCCTCTCGGCTGTCTCCCCGACGTGTTCGAGAGCTATCACTACAGCGGAGAGACGGTGAGCCGCGACGAACCCCCCCCTACCCCTCTGTTTCAGGTGGAACGGAGGACGAAGGGGTGGGGGGTGGGGGAGAAGGGAGACTACGCGCCAGAGGTTTTATTATCTCGCTCTCTGAACAGCAACCGTAGTAGGTCGTTCAGAGATAGTTGCAGAGCCGCGACGAGGCTAGGAAGCCGCGCGCGGAGGCGGTAGTCGGCGGGTGTGGGTGTTCCACCTGAAACAGAGGGGTGGGGGGGTTCGCCCACCGGCCCACTCGTGTCGAGGTCCGGACAGGAGGAGGCACTACCACGCCGTCCCCACCGGGTGTTCCCGGTCGTCGGCGATACTCCCGCCACCTCTCCGTCGACGTCGCTTCTCGATATCGGGACGCTCACCTCCCGGAGCCGCCGGAAGTCGGACGTGTGTCTGACGTAGGTTGAAGTGTCGTCCAGTCCCCCCACAGGACGACCCTCCGAGAGGGTGTGGGAGGAACGGATGGGACTCATCACAGAGATCAGGGACAGCATCTCTCGCGTCACGAGCCGCCTGTTCGCCGGACCGGAGCCGAAGCGGATCGGCATCTACGGCCCGCCGAACGCGGGGAAGACGACGCTCGCGAACCGAATCGCCCGCGACTGGACGGGCGACGCCGTGGGCCCCGAGAGCCACGTCCCACACGAGACGAGGCGCGCACGCCGCAAGGAGAACGTCGAGATCGAACGGGACGGTCGGACGGTCACGGTCGACATCGTCGACACGCCGGGGGTGACGACGAAGGTCGACTACGAGGAGTTCCTCGAGCACGACATGGACGAGGACGACGCGATCCGGCGGTCCCGGGAGGCGACCGAGGGTGTCGCCGAGGCCATGCACTGGCTCCGCGAGGACGTCGACGGCGTGATCTACGTCCTCGACGCGACGAAAGACCCGATCTCGCAGGTCAACACCATGCTGATCGGGATCATCGAGAGCCGCGACCTCCCGGCGCTCATCTTCGCGAACAAGACCGACCTCGAGGCGGCGAACGTAAAGCGGATCGCCGACGCCTACCCGCAGCACGAGGTCGTGCCGCTGTCGGCGCTCGAGGGCGACAACATGGACACGGTGTACGACAACGTCGCGGAGGAGTTCGGCTGATGCCCGAGATGACCGACCCGAACGGACGAGGCGACGGCGTCCAGATCGACCTGGTCAGCGCCGCCCGGATGGAGGGGCTGGCGAGCATGGAGAAGGTCCGGCTCATCCTCGACGGCGTCCGCGACGGCAAGATCGTCATCCTCGAGCAGGGGCTCAGCCCCGACGAGGAGTCGAAGCTGATCGAGGTGACGATGAGCGAGATCAACCCCGACG
>CAZEJR010000010.1:0-74800 GCA_964512675.1 uncultured Haloferacaceae archaeon
CGGCGAACGGCACGACGAGGAGCGCCACGGGCGCGTTCGGGCACACGGAGTCGGTTCCGACCGGGAGGGCGTCGAGAGACGGGTCCTGCGGCAGTCGTGGGGGCAGACAGTCGACGAGGGCGCCCTCCCGGTCGGGCTCCTCGAACGCGCCGCGCGAACCAGGGGCCGGCACGCCGTCGGGGGGCAAGTCCCGGTGATTTAGCACTGCCGCGCGACGAAGGCGTGATCACATGGCAACCGCCGACCGACCGTACGACCTCGTCGTGTGGGGCGCGACCGGATTCGCGGGACGACTCGTCGCCGAGTATCTCACGCGGCAGTACGGTCCGGACGCGGTGTCGCTGGCGCTCGGCGGCCGGAGTCGGGACCGTCTCGACGCGCTCGAACGCGACCTCGTTCGGCAGCGCGAGCGGTGGGACAGTGTTCCGGTCGTGGTCGGCGACGCGACGGAGCCGGAGCGCCTCCGAGACATCACGCGGAGGACCCGGGTGATCTGTACGACCGTCGGCCCGTACACGACGTACGGAACCCCGCTGGTCGAGGCGTGTGTCGAGACCGAGACCGACTACTGTGACCTGACCGGCGAAATAAACTGGATCCGGGAGACCGTCGACCGGTTCCACGACGATGCGGTCGACGCGGAGACACGGATCGTCCACAGCTGTGGGTTCGACTCCGTGCCCGCGGACGTCGGCACCCTGCTCGTGCAGTCGTTCGCAGCCGAGACGTACGGGACCCACTGTGACAGGGTCCAGATACACCTCGAATCCGGGCAGGGCGGCGTCAGCGGCGGAACGCTCGCCAGCTTCGCCGAGCTGTTCGACGCCGCGTCGAACGACCCGGCTGCCAGACAGACCCTCGCAGACCCGTACTCGCTGGCACCCCCGGGCGAACGGGAGGGAGACGACCCGGGCGAGCAGCGCTGGCCACGGAACAGCCGACTGCAGCCGGGCTGGACGGCGCCGTCGCCGATGGCGCCGGTGAACGAACGAGTCGTCCGGCGGAGTAACGCCCTCCTCGGCTATCCGTGGGGCCGGGAGTTCCGGTGTACGGAGGTCGTCCCGACCGGATCCGGCGTCGCGGGTGCGGTCGGTGCGGGCGTCGTCGCCGGTGGAATCGGGCTGTTCAGGGCGGCGATGTCCGTCGACCCCGTCCGTGCGGGCCTGCGCCGGTTCGTCTTTCCCGAGCCGGGTGAGGGGCCGACGCGAGCACAGATCGAGAACGGCCACTTCACCGTGCGTCTCCTCGGGCGCGGAACGGCCGACGGCGGGTCGTTCGTCGTCGAGGCCGAGTTCGGCGCGGCCCTCGATCCCGGCTACGGCGCGACCGCGCGGATGCTCGCCGAGAGCGCGACCTGTCTGCTCCGGGACGAGGTCGACACGCCGCTGGCTGGCGGGATCACGACACCCGCGTCCGGCGTCGGTGAGCCACTGGCCGAGCGACTCCGTGACGCCGGGTTCACGATCACCGTCGGCGAGCGCCACGGCCCGGCGAGCGCGTGAGGTGCCCGGACGGACCGTCGTCCGCACGGCCACACCCCGCTCCGGGCCTCGCACGCCCGGAGCGGGGAGACAGGTTCGTGTGTGTCGAGTCCACACCGTCTCGTGGCGAGGAGACGATGTCCGACGACACGGGGTGTGTCGCGCGACGGCGGCTGAGGCGGTATCTCGACGGCCACGGGTCGGTCTACCGGGTCACCGACGGCGTCACCGTCGACTGCCGGCTCTTCGACGCCGGCGCGTGGCCCGACCCGCTGAACGACGACCACCTCATGGTGACGCGCCGGTCGAGTGTCCACGTCGAGGCGGCGGAGAACGAGCGAGGCGCCGTCGCGGAGGCGACGCTCCACCTCCCGCCGATCGACGACGCGTTCGAGGCCGACCTCCGGCGGGAACTCGCGCTTCCCGGGCCGTGGGCGGTGCTGTTCGGGTCGACACAGACCGCTGGCGAGACGAGCGTGTACGACGGCGTCGCGACGCCACACGTCTACACGCGGGCGGAGACCACCGTCGACGCGACACGCCGGGTGGTCGAGTCGTGTGTCGAGGCGTACGGTCGCGTCTACGACCACGGCGAACAGACGGTGAAGCGACTGCCGTGAGCGGGACAGACGGCCCGGCTCAGCCTCCGGGCCCGAGCGCAGCGATATCCGCGCCGACGGTCGCGAGCGCGTCTGCCGGGTTCGGCTCGTGGTCGGCGAGGTGGACGACCCGGTGGTCCGGAACCGTCGCCAGCAGCGCCGCGATCCGCTCGCGGTACCGTGTCACGCCGTCGACGGTCGGCTCGCCGTCGCCCCAGACGTCGTCGATGACGGTCCGCGAGTCGCTCCGGACCTCGACCGCCGACGGCGTACAGCACGCGAGCAGCCGGTCGAGTCCGAGGTGGAGCGCGGCGTACTCGGCGACGTTCGCGTCGGTGCGCGAGCCGACCGGGCGCCCGACACGAACGGCTGTGTCGCCCGCGGTGGTCGCGACGACCGCGCCGGCGCCCGCGGGTCCGGGGTTCCCCCGCGAGCCGCCGTCGGTGTAGCAGACAGCCGTCGCGCCGTCGAGCGCCGGGGCGGGCGACGGCACCGGAGACGGCGCCGTGTCGCCGAGCCGTTCGGCTGCGGCCCGGAGCTCGGCGGCGGTGGTCGCGGGGTCGAACAGCCCGCCGTCGCCCGGAGTCGCGTCGTCGAACGCGTCGGTCGTCGCCGCGACGTCGTAGCCGTGGCGGGCCAGGACCCGGTCGACCGACGCCGCGAGCGGCGAGAGCCACGCCGCCGGGAGCCGCGAGGGGTGGTCGGCCACGGACCGGCTACGGCCCGGCGGGCAAAGTCTTCCGTGTCGAGACCGGACCGACGGACGCGGGGGCGTGGCTACGATCCGTCGAGCGCCGCCTCGAACCGCTCGGCGGACGTCGCGAGGTAGTCCGGCTGCTCGGTGAACACCTCGACGGTCGCTGTCGTCGGCGCCGCGTCGGCCAGGGCCGGCCCGAGCGCCTCGTACTCGACGTCGCCGCTCCCGACCGGAATGTGTGTGTCGCCGCGGTGACGGGCGCCGTGGACGTGGAGGTGGTCGACCAAGTCGCCGTAGGACTCGAGAAACGCGCGCGTGCCGTCGGTGCCGGCCTCGAGGTAGGCGTAGCCGACGTCGAGACAGACCGCGGCGTCCGCGTCGGCGGCCAGTTCGCCGACGCGGTCGAGCGACACGCCGCCGGCGTATCCGACCGTCTCGAAGCAGACGGCGACGCCGTGGGCCGCGCCGCGCTCGCGCAGCGCTGCCATCCGGTCGGCGAGGCGGTCCCGTCCGGCCCCGCGGAATCTGGGGTGGGCGACAGCCGTCGTCGCGCCGAGCGCAGCCGCCGTGGCGAGTACGTCGTCGAGGTACGCAAGCGTCGCGCTGTCGACGCGCGCGACCGGCGTCGCCAGCGGCTGTCTGTACGGCAGGTGGACCGTCGCGCCGAAGCCGTGTGTCGAGAGCTCGGCGGCGAGAGCGTCGGTATCGAGTGCGCTCAGAGGCCGTTCGCCCTCGCCGACCGCGACCTCGACGTGGTCGAACGACTGTGGGAGCGTCTCGATTCGGTCGACGTACGGGCCGACGGAGACGCCGAGGTCCACGGTCGGTCGGGCTACTCCAGCTGGTGGTAGTCGAGCTCGTGCCCCTCGTCCAGCGCCGCCTGCACGGTCTCGTCGGGGCTACCGACGGGACTGACGCCGGTCCGCATACCGCCGAGGTCGGCCTGCTCGTACAGGATGTTCTGCTGCCAGGCCTCGTCGACGTCTGGGTAGTCGGTCCGGTAGTGTGCGCCCCGGGACTCGGTCCGCTCGCGTGCGCCCCGGAGGACGGTCTCTGCGGTCGTCAGCATGAAGCCGATGTCGACCGCGTACTCGAACGACCGGCTCGTGACCGGCCCGACGTCCAGGTCGCCGGCCTTCTCGCGGACGCGGTCGAGCGCGTCGAGGCCGGCCGACAGCGACGCCTCGTCGCGGAGGAGTCCGGCGTGCTCCCACATGAGGTCCTGTAGCTCCGCGAAGACGGCGTCGACGTCGTAGGTGCCGTCGCGTCCAGCGGTCTCGGCGAGGCCGGCGATCTGTGGCTCGACGACGCTCTCGACCAGGTCGTCCGGGACGGACCCGGGGCCGTCGACCCGGTCGGCGATTCGGTCGCCGGCCACGGTGCCGAAGGCGACGGTCTCGGCGAGCGAGTTGCCGCCGAGCCGGTTCGCGCCGTGGACGCCGGCCATCGTCTCGCCGACCGCGAACAGCCCGTCGACGTCGGTCTCGCCGCAGTCGTCGACGACGACGCCGCCCATCCCGTAGTGGCTGGTCGGCGCGACCTCGACCGGCTCCTCGGCCATGTCGACGCCAAGCTCCGCGAAGCGCTCGTACATCCGGGGCAGACGCTCCTGGATGAACCCGGCGTCGCGGTGCGAGATGTCGAGGTACACGCCGCCGTTGTCGGTTCCGCGGCCCTCGGCGACCTCCTGTGCGATTGCGCGGGCGACGACGTCGCGGGCGTCGAGCTCCATCTGGTCGGGCGAGTACCGCTCCATGAACCGCTCGCCCGCCGTGTTGTACAGCCGTCCGCCCTCGCCACGGACGGCCTCGGTCACGAGCCGGCCGCTCCAGGGCGCCCACTCGGGGTCGGACTCGTCGACGGCCATCCCGGTCGGGTGGAACTGGACGAACTCCATGTCCATCAGCGACGCGCCGGCGTCGTAGGCGAGCGCCGGGCCGTCGCCGTTGTTCTCGTCGTCACGCGACGTGTGTCGGTTGTAGATGGCCGCGTACCCGCCGGCCGCGAGCACGACCGTGCCGGCGTTGAACAGGACGAACTCGCCGGTGTCCATGTCGAAGCCGACGGCCCCGTACACCGCGTCGCCGTCCGAGACCAGCTTCGTGATCATCACGTCCTCGCGGTACGGGACGTCGAGCGACTGTGCACGGTCGACCAGCGTGTTCAGCAGGGACTCGCCGGTGTGGTCGCCGGCGAAGGCGGTGCGGCGGAACGACTGTGCGCCGAAGAACCGCTGGTCGATCTCGCCGTCGTCCGTCCGGGAGTAGTCCATTCCCCACTCGTCGAGTTCGCGCAGACGGGCCGGCATCTGCTTTGCTACGGTCTCGACCTTCGCGGGGTCGTTGACGAAGTGCCCCTCGTTGAGCGTGTCCGCGGCGTGGATCGCCCAGCTGTCTTCCGGGTCGTGGGTGCCGAGCGCGCCGTTGATACCGCCGCGGGCCCAGGTGGTGTGGGCGTCGCCGTGGCTCCGCTTGCCGAGGACGAGGACGTCCTCGACGCCCTGGTCCGCGAGCTCGATCGCGGCTCTGGCGCCGGCTGCGCCGGCACCGACCACCAGCACGGAGACGTCGACCGCCTCGTACTCGGGGACCGTCGCCGTCGCCGGGCTGCTGTCGTTCGTGCTCATACCACCAGTACACGCCGTGGCCATTTAAACGGTCCGCGTGCGTGCGCGCGCACGAGGTTCCGGGACCTGGCGGTCGAGGCCGCGTGGCGGACAGACGTCGAGACGCGAGCGCGTCGTGCCGTCGAACCGGGAGTCGGGTCGACCGACGGCTGCCAGCGGCGCACTCCGGGCGGTCCGGCGGCAGATTGAACAGACCGGCGGTACGTTGTGTGTCCGTCGTGAACACCACTCAGTCCACCGCTCGACCCGTACCGAGGCTCGGGCGCTCGGCAGACGCCCGCAGCACACGAGCGCCGCCGGTACGCCGCGGCGGCGCGGCGGCGCGGCGAGCCACCAGCCGAGACACCGCGCGGCGCCGATGACGGTTCTCGTCGCGATCGGGAAGCAGGGCCGTCCGGGCGAGGTCGTCGAGACGGCACACGACCTCGCGGCGGCCCACGGCGAAGAGATCGACGCGCTGCACGTCGTCCCCTCGGAGGACTTCGAGGAGCACCGCAAGGCGGTCGCCGACCTGCCGGGAACCGACTACTCGTTTACTCACGAAGAGGACGGCGCCGCGGCGTTCGCCAGGGAGTTCGTGGCCGACACCGTCGACGAACCGCGTGTCGACGTCGCGGGGATCGGCCGCGTCGGCGACCCCGTCGAACAGACCCTCGCGGTCGTCGAGGAGACCGACCCGCGGTACCTCGTCATCGGCGGTCGGCGACGGTCGCCGACGGGGAAGGCCGTCTTCGGCGACCGGACCCAGTCGATCCTCCTCGGGTCGCCGGTGCCGGTCCTGACCGTCATGCACGACGAGTGACCGCGGTCCGGAGCGACGCGGCTGAGCCGGGTCGCGCCCGCGACTCCGGTCGAGGTCGACCGGGCGACACACGCCGAGTCACACCTCTCCACTCGCCGTCGGGCTGCCCGTAGACGTCGAGACGGACCAGAACGGGCGCGCGTCGTGACCGACCGGCCTGCCGTCGTCGGGCGGCGATGACGTGGCCACGGGGTGGCGACCGCCGCCGTGCAGTCGCCGGGGTGTCGTGAGCGGATCGCGGTCGGCCACGGCGCCACGTGCGGGGCGTGTCACGAGCGCTGGTGCTCGTGGCGCGCTCGCTCGCCTCGCGGCCTCACCGCTCTCGTCCGGGCCGACCGTGGCGCGACAGACAGTCGCGTAACTCGTCACACCGGTCTATCACAGTCGCTGCTACGACCGACAACAGTGAGTGCCGTCTCCGACCAGAGACACGTCCTCCGCGTCGACGACGTGCCCAGCCGGGACGGCATCGAGTTTCTGGAGGCCGCTCGACGACGGTATCCGAACCTCCCGTTCGTCCGCTACACCGCCAGGAGGTCGGGAGCGGTTGCCGCCGACGCCATCTCGGCTGGCGTCACCGACTACCGCCAGAGGGAGCGCGGAGCCGACCAGTACACCGTGCTCGCCAGCCGGATCCAGAACACCGTCGAGCGACGAGCCCCCAAGTGTCAGCGTGACCGTCACCCCGTGGTCATCGAGACGGCACGGGAGGGGATCAGTATCCGCGACGAGGACGGCAGCGACATCTGCGTCGATCGGCGGTTCGCCGACCCCCACGGTAGCGACCCGGAAGGTGCTCGGCGAGCACCCGGTGCTCGCCTGTCCGGACGACGACGTCGCCGAGGTGCGCGAGGAGAGTCTCCCGGAGGTCGACCGAGCGGGGTGCTGGCACGGCGAGACGACCAGCCTGCGAGCCGACGGTAGTACGGTGACCGCCGACCACACGCCGGCGAGAACGGACGAGGACGAGCTCGTCCGTGCGGTGTGCGACATCTCCGGACAGGAGGCACGCGAGCGGGAACTGCGGCAGAAGACGGCCAGGCTGGCGGCGCTGCTCGAGAGCTCGCCGGACACGATCAACGTCTACGACGCGAGGGGGTCCATCGTCGACCCGGACCCGTTCTGTGCGAGGCGACCGGCTACGACGCCGCCGAACTCACCGACACGGAGATCCGGGAGCCGGATACGACGGTCGACCTCGAGGAGACGTGCGCGCTCTGAGAGCGTGTGGCCGTCGGCGACGACGCTACCGGTCGCCGGCTGCGTCTGTCGTCAGCCGCTGGCGTGTCTCGGTGCCGGCGCCGTATCGCTCGACGACCGCATCGCGGTGGTCCGGACACGCGACCACGGCGACCGCGCCGTCGTCGACTTGGACGATCGCCCGGGTCGGCTCGTGGGGCGCGAGCCGACACGACGGACAGGGGATCCCGCCCGCCGGTGGGTGCGACAGCAGGTCGACGTCCTCGACAGTCGTCAGCCCACACGTCGACGCGAACCGGTCCAGGTGGTCGTCGCAGCCGACGACCGGGATGCGCAGGCGGTCGAGCAGGAGAAACGACACAGAGGTGCGACCGCCGGCCCGAAGCGCCGTGCGACACGCCGGACAGCGGACGGGGTCGAGGGGTGACGGCCCGGAGTGGGACATACGTACTGGAGGGGCTCTCGACGGGTAACGGTTGCGTCGAGCGACGGCCATTACCCGCTCCGGGCCGGATAACGCCTGTGACCGAAGACGAGGACGCAGCCGCGCTCGGCCCGCGCCTGGCCGCGGCGCTCGACGCCCCGGCAGACCGGGTCGTCGTCGAGTCCGCCGACCGGCTCCGGCTCCGGCTTCCGGACCGGACGTTCGTCGTCGAGCGCCGCGACGCGGGCAGCCGGTGGCGTCTGACACTCCGGGTCGACGGCGAGACCGTGAGCAAGTTCGGGCTCTTCGAGACACGGGCGGCGCTCCGCGAGCGTGCGGTCGAACTCCGCGACGCCGACGTCGGCTACACGGTCTGCTGTGGCAGCCGGTAGCCGCATCACCGCGCCGAGCAGTGGCGGGCGACCGCCAGCCCGGCGGCGACGGCGCCCGACACGGCCGCGACCGGCGCCAAGACGACGCGGACGACGCGCGGGCGAGCGGGCGTCACGGCGGGGCGGTCGCCGGAACGGGAATATACCCCGTCGTCCTCGCCGGACAGAGCTTATACCCACGGGGACGCTGTGCCGGTCGTGACCCTGCGAAGCGGGCGGGCGGTGGCGCCCGCGTGAGCGACGACGGCCTCGAGGGTGTCCGCGAGACGGTCGACGGCCACCCGATGGTGAACCTCCTCGGCTACGCGCAGCCGTACTGGCCGCGGCTCTCGACGGGCGTGCTCGCCGCCGTCGGGACACGCGCGATGCGACTGGTCCCGCCGGTGGTCGTCGCGACGGCGATCGACCGGGTGGTGCTCGGGTCGGCGGAGCCGGGACTGCTCGCGGACCTCGGGCTGGTCCCGGCGGCGCCGGTCGCCGGCGAGGCGGCGCGGCTCGCGCTCCTCCGTCGGCTGGCGGCCGTCGCCGCAGTCGCGTACCTCCTCCGGTCGGCGACCCGGTTCGCCTCGCGGTACCTCCTCCAGTCGTCGGCCCAGAAGATACAGCGCGACCTCCGGAACGACACCTACGACCACATCCAGCACCTCTCGATGGGCTTTTTCGCCGACCACCAGACCGGCGAGCTGATGTCGGTGCTCAACAGCGACGTCAACCGGCTGGAGGGGTTTCTCAACACCGAGTTCCGCCAGTTCGTCCGGATGGTCGCGACAGTCGGGGGTATCGCCGCCGTGCTGTGGTACTACTCGCCGCCGCTGGCGCTGGTGGCGCTGGCGCCCGTGCCGCTGGTCGGCCTCGCGAGCGCCCTGTTCCTGCGGTGGATCGAGCCGCGGTACCGGTCGATTCGCGAGACGGTCGCGCGGCTGAACGGTCGGCTGGAGAACAACCTCGGCGGCGTCGCGGTGGTGAAGGCGTTCGACCGCTACGCCTTCGAGCGTGACCGGGTCGCCGCACAGAGCGAGCAGTACCACGACGAGAAGGTCGCGGCGCTCCGCATCCGGCGGGCGTTCTTCGCGACGCTCCGCCTGCTCACCGGCGTCGTGTTCGTGGTCGTCCTGTTCGTCGGCGGGCGTTCGATCATCACGACGCCGTCGGGCCAGACGGCGCTGATCACCACCGGCGCGTTCGCGGCCTTCTTTCTCTACCTCCGGCGACTCTACTCGCCGATGCGCCGGATCGGCCGTTCGGCGAACAAGTACCAGCTCGCGAAGTCGAGCGCCGAGCGGGTGTTCGGCCTGCTGGGTCGCGAGCCGTCGCTCACGAGTCCCGCGACCCCCCACGTCCCGGACGGGGTCGCGGGCCGAGTGACGTTCGACGACGTCTCCTTTGCCTACGACGACCGCGAGACGGTCGTCGACGGCGTCTCGCTCGACGTCGCGCCGGGCGACACCGTCGGCTTCGCCGGTCAGACCGGCGCGGGCAAGTCGACGCTCGTGAGCCTCGTGCCACGGCTGTACGACGTCGACGAGGGGCGGGTGCTGGTCGACGGTCGGGACGTGCGGGCGTACGACCTCGCGGCCCTCCGCGACGAGGTGGCGGTCGTCGAGCAGTCGCCGTACCTGTTCTCGGGGACGGTCGCGGAGAACGTCGCGTACGGCGACCGCGCGGCGCTCGAGGCCGAACGGCGCGGCGACCGGAGCCACCGCGACCGGGTCGAGGCCGCCGCCGAGGCCGCCGCCGCCGACGAGTTCGTCCGCGACCTGCCCGAGGGGTACGACACACAGGTCGGCGAGCGCGGCGTGAAGCTCTCCGGCGGCCAGCGCCAGCGGATCGCTATCGCGCGCGCGCTGCTCAACGACCCGGCGATCATCGTCTTCGACGAGGCGACCAGCGACGTCGACACCGAGACCGAAGAGCGGATCGAGGCGGGGATCGACAGCCTCGTCGCCGACCGGACCGCCTTCGTCGTCGCCCACCGGCTCTCGACGATCCGCGACGCCGACCAGATCGTCGTGATGGACGAGGGCCGGATCGTCGAGTCGGGCACACACGACGAACTGCTCGCCGCAGGCGGCGAGTACGCCGGACTGTGGCGGGCCCAAGCCGACGAGAAACCGGCTGTCGGACCGCCGGGCGAGGAGTAGCGGAGCGGTGGCCGGTGGCCGGCAGTCGACACCCGGCGGGTCCGTCGCCCGCCGGAGCCCGCGAGACGGTCGGCGACACGCTGGGGCCACCGGACCGGCGGGCAGGCGCCGGATCCGGCGGCGGTGTCGTCGGGACAGTCGCGAGGCTCGCGGGGCACGGCGACCGAACGTTCTTATTGGTCCAGCACGTCCGTACACGTGCTATGTGTCACCACTACGAACCCGACTGGACGGCACGCCGAACGGTCGACGAGACCGACGAGGACGTCGAAACCGAGGCCGACGAGGGGCGCCCGCCGGCGTTCGAGGACGACCGCGAGGTCGACGTCGAGGTCGTCACGGACGGCGGCGACGCCTCCGACGAGTAGCCGGTCCGACCCCGACCGGTCGGTCAACACTCCTCTGTTTTCTGCGCGACGAGTGACAACTGACAAGCGACAGCCGCGTTCGATCCGAAACGATCCCCGACGGGCGTCTGACGCGCGGCAGACGACAGCCGACGCAGCCCTGACTGAGTGTACTTAACCGTTTCGCGTGGCCTCAGCCGGCGTAACGCGGTTTCGGAGCGGTTTAGCTCGCTGCCGTATTTAGGTTGATAGCCGCACGATAGACTGTTGTCTGATGCAGCGAGCAAAGCAGAGTGACAGGAGTGAGGAAGAGACGGCACTCGGTCGTCTGCAACGCGATATCGAGAGCGCTGACTCGGACTCCGGCGACCCTGCGGTGAGGGTCGCTCCCGACCAGCAGATGGAACTCGCGCGGAACAGCGTCGCCGAGGCGCTGTCCGGCGACGAGGTCCCCCTCGACGAGGAGACGATCAAGCAGAACCTCGACGAGATCCTGCTCCTCCTGGTCGCCGGTCGGACCTCGGACAGCCACGGCAAGGCGCTGATGAGCGACCTCGCCTCCGTCTTCGGAGCACATATCAGTCCGGGGACGATCTACCCGCGGCTCCACGAACTCGAGGAGTCCGGGCAGCTGAGTCTCCACGAGCTCGTCCACACGAAAGAGTACTCTATCGACGACGAGGAGGCGTTCCGGCAGTGTGTCGAGTCGTCGATGGAGCAACACTTCGCGATGGGACTGTTCTTCCAGGCGGCGCTCGACGAACTCGACTGAGCGTCGGAACCACACGGGCGGCTGTTCGACGGACCGACACCGTCGTCTCGCGGGCTCACTCCTCGGACTCGGCAGAGACGTCGACCGCCAGCGACGAGTGACACAGGAGCGTCGCCGCCGCGACGGCGGCGGACTCGTCCGGGGCGACCAGTTCCGTGTACCACCGAACGAGCGCCTCGAACGCCGCGACGACGTCGTCGCCGTCGTGGACGAGCGTGTCGGCCCTCGACTCCGCACGAGCGGCGGCGGTCAGCGCGTGGGTGCCGTCCGGGAGTGTCTCCGCCGGCGCGGACGGCTCCGTTGACGACTCGTCTGTCGGCGACACGACGTACCGGTCGTCGTCGAGGCGGCGAACCTCGTCGCTCGCGAGGCGCTCCTCGATCTCGTGGGGCGCGAGTGCGTCCTCGTCGGTGTCGTCGGGGGCCACGCCCCCTACTCGCGGTCGAAAAGAGAAAGTGCTGTCGTCAGACGCTGACGAACTCGTCCGTGACGACCTCCGGAACGTTCACGCCGTAGGTCGTCGTCGCGCCGGACTGGTCGACGATCTCGACCGTCGCGGTGGCGCCGCCGGAGAGAGCACTGTCGACTGACGACACGTCGATCGTGATCTCGACCCGCTGGCTCGTGTCGTCGAGGATCTTACCGCTCGAGGTGCCTTTGATGTTCGACGTCGTGAACTCAGTGGCGGCGTCATTGGTCTCGTACGTGAGCGTCTTCGACTCGTTTTGACTCGTGTACTGTACCGTCGCCGCCGAGAGGTCGATCGGGTCCGAACCCGGCGACTTCTTGACGACGAACGTCAACGTCTCGATCTTCTGATCGGTTGTCGGGGTGTCCTGACCGGTCGCGGAGACCACGTCGATCTGGTTCGAGACCTGTGCCTGTGCGTCGTCGCCGGTGTCCGATGCCTTCGACTGGAGGTCTCCAGCCGTGTTGATCAGGACGCCTGCGGCGACCGCGGCGACCAGCACCAGCGCGATGAAGACGATCAGCGTGCCGATGCCGACCTGGCCACGCTCTTCGGGGTCGGTAAGCTGTTCGAACATCTGTTAGACCTCCGCCACGCCGCCCGTCAGCACGTCCGGGACGTTCACGCCGTAGGTGGTCTTCGCACCGGACTGGTCGACGATCTCGACCGTCGCGCTGGCGCCCTCAGAGAGCTCCGAGAGGTCGTTCTGGGTGAGGTCGATCGTGATCTTGATCCGCTCGCTCGTGTCGTCGAGCACGTCGCCACTGGCACCGGTGCCGCTCACCGGGTTAGTGCTGAAGCCGGGCGAACCACCCTGTGTGAGTGTCTGTGATGTCGAAGCGCCCGTGTACTCGACCGTCGCCTCTGAGAGGTCGATCGGGTCCGAGCCCGGCGACTTCTTGAGGACGAGCGTGATATTGCTGACGTTGGCCCCGTCGTGCGTTGCCGTCGCCGAGACCACGTCGATCTGGTTCGAGACCTGTGCCTGTGCGTCGTCGCCGGTGTCCGAGGCCTTCGACTGGAGGTCTCCAGCCGTGTTGATCAGGACGCCTGCGGCGACCGCGGCGACCAGCACCAGCGCGATGAAGACGATCAGCGTGCCGATGCCGACCTGGCCGCGGTCGACGTCGTCGAGTTGTGGGCCGTTCATGGGTCGTTCCCGACCGTACGGAGGCGGGGAGTCCACTTAGACCGGAGACCGGTTTCAGAGCCCGACTCAGGCCTCGGATCAAGGCTCGAAACGCGGGCCGAATCCGGCAGACGCGCTTTAGGACGGCGTCCCCTCGATCCGGAACGAGCGACCACGTCGTCATGTTCGAATCTATCACACAGGCGCTCGGCGGCGAGTCGGAGGGCGAGGAGGACGAGGATGAGCCGCCGGCGGGGTCAGCAGAGGCGGAGGCAGCGCCGGTCGGTCCGCCGGGCGGCGCTGCGCAGGCCCCGGAGGGGCCGGCTCCGGCCGAGCTGTCGAGCCGAATCGACGAGCTCGAGGACGACATCGAGTCGACGAACACCTCACTCAGCGAGATACAGAACACACAGCGAGAGACGATGGAGTCGGTCGATGAGGTAAACGAGACCGTCCGGCGACTCGCCGGGATATACGACCAGGTCGCGGCGTCACAGAACCCGTTCGTCGACGGCGACGAGGGGGGGTCGCCGGCAGAGGACACGCCGGTCGTGGACGACCCGCCGACGGGCGGTCGAGACGACGCCACGGACGCGCACGGAGACGAGTCCGGAGCGGCAGCAGCCGACTCGGTGTCGTTCGACGACGCCGGCTCGACGTCGGACACGACGGACACCGGCCCGACGGCAGCCGACTCGGTGTCGTTCGACGACCTCGACTCGGCGCCGGACGGGGGACAGAACGGAGAGCCCGACGGGGGCGGAGACACCGGAGCGTCGGCGTCCGCAGACGAGTACGTGCTCGAGGCGGTGCCGGAGGGGTACGCCGCCGAGCTCCTCGTGATGGAGTGGCTCTCTCGGCTGATACAGCGGTCCGGCCCGGCGGGGGCGTTCCGTGCGGTCGAACAGTACCACGACGTCGGGATGATCTCGACCGCGACGCGCGACCACGCGATCGAGGTGATCGCCGGCCCGTCGCTCGACGTGTTCGTCGACCCGACGGAGAGCGACGAGCCGAGCGTCGAGGAACACCGGGTGTCGAGCGCGTACCTCCGCGCGCTCGAGCGGCTCGCCGAGTAATGGGGTTCAGCGTCAGCGGGGCCACGGTCGTGGTGTACGTCGGCCTGCTGGTGAGCGCAGCCGTGCTCTACCCCGCGGTCAGCCAGTACGCCGAGGAGCGCACCGACGCGGTCGACGACGGACGAGAGCGCGCGCTCGACCGGCAGAACGCCGCGCTCGGGGCAGCGAACGCGACGTACAACGCCAGCGCCGACCGGCTCGTGGTCACGGTCACGAACAGCGGCACGACGTCGCTGGCCGTCGACCGGGTCGACCTGCTCCTCGACGGCGAGTACCACCAGGTGACGGCCGACGACACCGCCGTCGAGGGAGACGGGAACACGGCGGCGTGGCTCGGGGGCGAGCGGCTCCGGATCGAGATCCTGGAGCCGGGCGCGCCCGGGCGCGTCGTCGTCGTCACCGGCCCCGGGCTCTCGGTCGCGACGACCGTGGAGGTGAGCTGAGTGGCGAGCGCGTCTGTGTCGGAGCTCGTCATCTTCATCGCCGCCGTCAGCGTCGCCGCGAGCGTCTCCGGGGTGCTGGTCACGACGGTCGGCGACGTCGCGAACTCGGTCGACGAGCGCGGCGCGGCGGTGTCGGCGACGATCGAGACGGACGTCGAGATCATAAGCGACCCCGGGAGCGACGCGGTGTACGACGACGGAACCGAGACCGTCACGCTGCTGGTGAAAAACACCGGCAGCCGGTCGCTCCCCCCCGACCCGTCGGCGGTCGAGGTGCTGGTCGACGGACAGTACCGTCCGTCGTCGGCCTACACGGTGACCGTGGTGAGCGACGACGACGACTGGCGCCCGGGCGCGGTCGTCCGGGTCGAGATCGACACGCAGTCGGTGACCGTGGCCGGCGACAGCCGCGCGACGGTCGTCGTCACGGGCAACCGCGAGACGATCAGGTTCAGAGCGTGAACCACCTCTCTGTCGGCCTCCGGGACCGCGACCGTGTCGACAACGCAATCGGCGGGGGGTTCCCGGAGGGGAGTCTCGTCCTCCTCGAGGGCGACACCGGCACCGGAAAGTCGGTGCTCGCCTCGCGGTTCACCTACGGACTCTGTACCGAGTCGACGACCGTCAGCGTGGTCTCGACGGAGGCGCCCGCACGGGAGTACGTCCAGCAGATGCACTCGCTGTCGTACGACGTCGTCGACCACCTGCTCGGCGGGCTGTTGACCTACTTCCACGCGCCGACCGACCGCGAGCGGGACCTGCTCGGACCGCTCCTCGGCAACGGCGCACACTGGTCGGCACAGGCGGTGGTCGTCGACGGGTTCGGCGCGCTCTGCCGGAACGACGCCGCGTTCAGGCCGACGCTCGGCACCGGTGACGAGGACCGCGCCGCCGAACGGGTCGTCGGTCGTCTCGAGCGGGCGCTCGCAGCCGGCAAGGTGGTCGTGCTGACGGTCGACCCCTCGACGCTCACCGAGCGGGCGCTCCGCCCCGTGCGCAGCGCTACCGACGTCTATCTCGAACTCGAGAGCAGCGTCGTCGGACAGGATATCCAGAAGCAGGCGCTCGTCCGCCGGTTCGCCGGAATGAACAGGCCAGTCGACGACACGATCAGCTTCTCGGTCCAGCAGGGCCGTGGGATCGTCATCGAGTCACGGACAGTCGCGTGAGATGAGCGGGAGCGTCCTCAACCGGCTGCACGGAGACCTGGCCGCCGTCGCGTCGGAACACGGCCACGTCCGGGCGCACCTCGAGTCGGTCGTCGCGCGCGGCGGCGCGCTGCCGGACTACGTCGAGGAGCCGGACGAGGAACACGCGACACGGACGCCGAACGTGCTGTTTCCGACGGAGCCGCCGATCTACGCCCACGTCCACGGCGAGCGGGGCGAGGAGGTCACATACCACTGTCTCGAGCCGACGCTCTCCGCCGACGACGGCGACCTGTACGGCCAGGTCCGCGCGGAGGTGCTCGACCGCTCCGCGACACGCCCGGCCCCGACGACGGAGTCGGAGTTCCGGAGCCACCTCGACGACCTCCTCTCGGAGATCATGACCGTCGACGACGACGGCGCGCTGCTCGGACGGATTCGGTCGTCGCTGGTCGGCGACCAGTTCGTCGTCGACCGGGAGACGTACGACCGGCTCCGGTACGTCCTCCAGCGGGACATCGTCGGCCTGGGCGCGCTGGAGCCGGTGATGGCCGACCCCGAGAACGAGGATATCCACGTGATCGGCCCGCACGCCTGCTACGTCGAACACGGGGTGTTCGGGATGGTCGAGACGACCGTCGACTTCGGCAGCCTCGAGGAGTTCGAGAGCTGGATCCGGAACATCGGCGAGCGGATGGACGCGCCGGTGTCCGACTCGGACCCGATCATCGACTCGACGCTGCCGAACGGCTCGCGGATCAACATCATCTACTCCGACGACGTGAGCGTCAAGGGGCCGTCGATGACGGTTCGACAGGGCGAGGACGTGCCGCTGTCGATCTTCCAGATCACCAAGTGGGGGACGCTCTCGCCCGAACTCGCCGCCTACCTCTGGCTCTGTATGGAGAACGAACAGACCGTGTTCGTCGTCGGCGAGACGGCCTCGGGCAAGACGACGACGCTCAACTCGATGTTCTCGTTCATCCCGCGGGACCACAAGATATACGCGGCGGAGGACACCGCCGAGGTGAATCCGCCACACGAAAACTGGCAGCAGCTGTTGACCCGCGAGTCCAGCGGCGAGGGGTCGGACGTCGACATGTTCGACCTCGTCGCCGCGGCGCTGCGCTCGCGTCCGGACTACATCGTCGTCGGCGAGGTCCGGGGCGCGGAGGCACAGATGGCGTTCCAGGCCGCACAGACCGGTCACCCGGTGTTGCTCACCTTCCACGCGAGCGACATCGTCTCGATGATCCAGCGGTTCACCTCGAACCCGATCAACGTCCCCGAGACGTTCATGGACAACTGCGACGTGGCGCTGTTCCAGAACCGCGTCAAGCGGGGCGACGAGGTCCTGCGGCGGGTCACGAGCGTCCAGGAGATCGAGGGCTACTCGGACCACGAGGGAGGTGTCGTCACCCGCGAGGCGTTCTCGTGGAATCCACGGGACGACACGGTCGAGTTCAAAGGCCGCAACAACAGCCACGTCCTCGAGGACCAGATCGCGACGCTGCTGGGCTACGAGGACACCAGAGACATCTACGACGAGCTCGACAGGCGTGCGGAGACGGTTCGTCGGCTGATCGACGCGGACGTGCTCGGCTACCACGAGGTGAACGACGCGATCGAGCGGTTCCAGCGCGACGGCGTCGAGGGACTGTCGATCGAGACACAGGGGCTCACCGCGACGGCCCCCGGGAGACGCTGAGCCGTGGCGAGCGAGTCACGGACGGACGGCGCGCTCCGCGAACTCCTCCAGTCGGTCGTCGACGCGTACCGCTACATGTCGATCCCGGTTCGACGGTACGCGCTGCTCGTGCTCCTGCCGGCGGTCGGGACGTCTCTCCTCGCGGCGGTCGCGGTGCTCGTGCTCTCGGTCTCGGCGACCGTCGCGCTCCCGGTCGTCGGCGTCGGTGTGCTCGCACTCGTCGCCGCCGTGCTCTACCCGAAGCTCGCCGCCGACCGGGCGCGGCGGCAGACACGCGAGCAGTTCCACCTGTTTCTGACGCACATCACCGTCCTCTCGACGACCAACATCGACCGGGTCGAGGTGTTCCGCACGCTCGCACAGATCGAGGAGTACGGACCGCTCGCGGAGGAGATGGGACAGATCACCGCGCTGGTCGACACCTGGAACCAGTCGCTCGACGACGCCTGTCGACGCCGGTCGAAGCGAGTCGCCTCGCCGCTGCTCGCCGACTTCCTCGAGCGGCTCTCCTACTCGGTCGGCGCCGGACAGGGGATCGACGAGTTCCTCGTCGACGAGCAGGAGTCGATCATCCACGAGTTCGTGATCCGCTACGAGTCGGCGCTCGAGAAGCTCGACGTGCTGAAGGAGCTGTACCTGTCGCTGATGCTCTCGACGACGTTTATCCTCGTGTTCGCGACGGTACTCCCAATCCTGATCGGCGTGGCGCCGGAGGTGCTCATCGGCGGGGTCATCGGCGTCTTCGTCGTCGTCCAGGTCGGGTTCCTGTTCGTGATAAACGCCGTCTCGCCGAAGGACCCGACCTGGGTCGACCTCGACGACGGACGGTCGCCCGCAGCCCGGGTCCGGCTGGCGCTCCTCGTCGGGGGCGGGCTGTCGCTTGTGTCGACGGTCGCCGTCGTGGCCGTCGCCGCCGGACGCGCACCGGTCGCACCGGACGTCCTGCCGGTCCCGCTCTACCCGGCTGTCGCCCTCACGCCGCTGTTGCTCCCCGGCGTCGCGATGACCCGCGAGCAGCGCAAGGTCGTCGACCGCGACGAGGGGTTTCCGTCGTTTATCAGGGCGCTCGGGTCGGTCGAGTCGGTGAAGCAGACGTCGACCGCGAACGTGCTGTCCTCGCTCCGGGAGAAGGACTTCGGCGAGCTGACGTCGAACGTCGAGGGACTGTACCGCCGCCTCCAGGTTCGGATCGACTCCGAGCGGGCCTGGCGGCTGTTCGCCGCCGAGACGGGGTCGTACCTGATCCACCGGTTCGGCGACATGTACGTCGTCGGACGGCGGATGGGCGGCGAGCCCCAGCAGCTCGGGTCGATCATCTCGTCGAACATCCAGGAGGTGTTGCGGGTGCGCGAGAAGCGGGCACAGGCCGCCAGGACGCTCGTCGGCGTCATCTACGGGATCACCGCGGCGTCGATGTTCTCCGCGTTCATCGGGCTGGGGATCGCCGAACAGATGCTGCGTATCACCGAGCAGATCTCCGGGCAGAACGCCGAGTTCGTGGGGTCGCTGTTCTCGACCGAGAACTACGACCTGAGGCTGATGGAGCTGCTCTTGGTCGGCGTCATGCTGATCAACGCGCTGCTGTCGTCGCTGATGATCCGGCTCGTCGACCGGGGCAGCGTCGTGAGCGGCCTCGTCCACCTCGTGCTCCTGACCTGGCTGAGCGGGGTCGTCGCCGCCGGCACCCGGGTCGTGATCGGCGGGCTGATCGGCTGAGCGACGGGACTCAGCAGTCGATACCGGACGGGGGTTTTGATTGGCACACGTCGAACGGGTGGTGTGCAGGTCAACACCGCACACAGACCGTACCTCCGCGGCGAGATCGAACCGGAGCAGATAGACGCGGCGCTCCGGTGGGCACGCTACCTCGCGAACACGTTCGGGACCGGCGGCGCGCTCTGCTCGCTCCGGTACTACGAGCGGATCGGCTGGATCGACGAGGCGGCTCGCCGGAGCGTCGAGCGACAGCTCCGGGGACTGTCGACGGAGGAGCTCCACTCGAAGAAGTACGACGACCCGGGGTGTTTCGACGGGCCGCTGTCGGCTCTCTCGGGGACGCCGTTCGGGTCACACGCCCGGTCGCTCGAGTTCGTCGCCACGCTCGCCGACGACGATATCGGGTCGCGGGTGGTACACGCCGACGCGGCGCTGCGCGGCGACGGCGAGACGCCGGACCCGGTCGACCGCGAGCGACGGGCGGAGCGCTGACCCGGGCCCGAGAGTCTCGCCGGTCGAACCCGGCGCGCGGCGCGGAATATCTGTCCTCGTCGCCGCCACAGGGTTGGCTCTCTTACGCTGACCCCCCGACGGGGGCGTCTGGTACACACCGTGTGCGTGCTGGAAGGAGACGAGGCGTCGCCGGAAGCGGTCCGCCCGAGCGGTCGAATCGAGGTCGTAACCCAACGGGACGAGTTCGGGAGGCGACGTCACACTGCGGGAAAAGTCCGAAGCGGCCGGTCGGACTACAGGTCGGCCATGAACGCGTTCACGTCGTCCACCGTCTCCAGTTCGAACGCCGTCGAGAGAATCGACTCGCGTTCCTCGTCGGAGAGGTGGTCCCTCGAGAGGTCGGCGAACTTCTCGCGCAGCTGCTCTTCGGAGAGCGGATTCTCCGCACACCCCAGCGGGTACTCGACCTGTTCGACGTGTTCTACCCCATCACTCGTTCGGACAGTGACGCGCGCCGGACGGGTCCCCGGGTAGATGGCCTCCATCTCGTCGGACTGGACCACGGTGGTCCGGTCCATGAGGCGGTTGATGTCGGCGTCGTCGGTCCGGGGCGGTTCGAACGCCGACAGCGACGCGTCACCGAGGACGAACGCGACGGCCATGCCGTACGGCATGCTCATCTGCGCGTCGAGCAGATTCTCGACGTCCGTGCTGTCGTGGTGGGACGCCGCCTGATACGTCTCGACGCGAATCTCCTCGACATCGTCGGCGCGGACGCCCGCCTCACGCATCGTGAAGACAGCCTCCATCGGCCCGTGGATGTGCCGACACGCCGGGTAGGGTTTGAGGTAGTTCTGCGTCACCTCGAACGGGTCGCCGAGGTTCTCGAACTGCGAGAGGTCGTACTCGTCGGCGAACGCGCGGGCGAAGCCGTCTTTCCCCTCGATGATTGTGTCGGGCCCGTCGAATCCGTTCGCGGCCATTCCGGCGGCGAGGATGCCCGCCAGCGCTGCCCGACCCGGGTGGAAGCGCTTCGCCGAGGACCCCTCTGCCATGAACTCGAACAGACCGCCCGCCTGCGTCCCGCCGAGGCCGATTGCGTCGGCGACGCCGTCCGTGTCGAGGTCGTAGAGGGTGGCGACGGCCGCCGCCGCGCCGATACATCCGGTCGTCGCCGTGGCGTGAAACCCGCGTTCGCGGTGGGACGTCTGAACCGACATCGCCGTCTTCGCCATCCCGTCGTACCCGGCCGCGATGGCGGTGATTACCTCCTCGCCGCTCGACCCGAGTTCCTCACCGACCGCCAGCACCGCCGGAACCACCGCCGCGCCGGGATGGCCCGAGGCGGCGCGGTGGCCGTCGTCCACGTCGAGTGCGTGCATCATCGTCCCGTTCGCCAGCGCAGCGAAGTTCGGGAGCGACCCGTTCTCATCGCCGAGCATCGTCGCGTCTCCGTCGGCCGACAGGTCGGCGACGTACTCGCGGACGGGCACGCCGGCCTCGGTGTCGATGCCCGCATACCCCGACGCGAGCGCGTCGACGATCGCTTTCTTCACCGCGAAAACCTCGTCGTCGTCGAGGTCGTCGTGTGTTAACTCCGCACAGAACTCGGCCAGTCGAAGCGTCTCGCCGGACCGTTCTTCCCCAAGTGCTGACATACGACTCGGATCTACACCGACGGTCAAATAACTTGTCGTCAGGTGTCACGGTCTGCGACCGAAACTCGGTGACGAGCCGACAGAAGCCGGTCAGAGGTCGTCGCCGAATCAGTCTCCGTCGTCGAGCATCGCGGTCCGGAACCGGTGTTTCATAAACGAGTGAGGGTAGTCGATGGGTGCGAACTCGTCCGGGCGGGTCGAGGTCACATCGCAGACGATGACGCTCGCGTGGTCGCTCCCGACCGCCTGCGAGTACGCTTCGCCGAACTCGTCGGCGTTCGTGGCTCTGTACGCGTCGAGGCCACACCCCTCGGCGACCGTCGTGAACTCGACTGCGGGCGCGAGCGAGTACTGTCCGCCCGTGGTGGTGAACTGGTCGTTGTCCATCACGACGATCGTGAGGTTGGCGGGGTCGTTCGCCCCGACCGTCGCCAGCGCGCCGAGCGACATGAGCAGCGACCCGTCGCCTTCGAGCGCGACCACGTCGCGGTCGGTCTGGAGCGCCATCCCGTGTGCAATCGGGGTGGTCACGCCCATCGCGCCCTTCATGTAGTAGTTCAGGTCCCGGTCCTCGATGGCGGCCAGAATGAACGTCGAGGTGCCGAGATTGGCGACGACAGCCGCGTCGGGCGACGCGTCGAGTATCTGTTCGGTGCACTCGTACTGGGTGTACTCGTCGTTCATGCTCCCCTCCGGAACAGCATCGGTTCGAGCAGCAGCACGAACGGCTCCTCCTGCGAGAACGCCGACTTCGCCGCCGCATCGACGTAGTCGTCCATCTCGTCGGGGTCGGACACGCCGTGGTTCTTTATGCCGATAGTGTCAAGCAGTCGTGGCATCGGATACTCACCCGCCGAGTGTGCCGGGTTGTGTTCGTCCAAGCCGCCGCGGTGTGTCACGACGCCCAGAAACGGCAGGCGTGTCACTTTACTGAGCGACCCGAGCGCGTTGAAGCTGTTTGCGAGACCACTGCTCTGACAGAGTAGCGCGCCACGCGTCCCGGCGAGCCACGCGCCCGACAGAAGGCCGACTGCCTCTTCCTCTCGAGCGACGGTGGTCGTGTCGAAGTAGTCGTCCTCGTTCAACTGCTGGACGAGGTCCGACACCGCCGAATCGGGAAGGTACGCGACGAACCGCACGTCGTGCTGCTTGAAACGCTCGATTACGTGTTGCTCCCAGGACATCTACCCGGGGACCGGAGCGTGGCAACCTATATTTTGTCACGGTGCGTGTCGCCCGCTTCCCCTGCTTCGGGCACAGTCTCGGGCCCGTCCCGGCTCTACCCCGCTCTGAGACAGCCGGACACCGCCGTCCGAAACAGTCTTGCCTCGGCTGTCGGTCGACGAGTAGAGATGACGTGCCCACTCACGGAGGCGATTGCGGACTACGACCGGGCGGCTGTCCCGAACGATGCGATTGCGGCCGCACGGGAGAGCATCCTCGACACGCTCGGTTGCATGGTCGCCGGAGGCAGGTATCGCTCGACGGACCGTCTCCGGGATGGGGCGGGAGACTGGCAGGGTGCCGGCACCCGCGCTCTGTTCGGCGGCACCGCCGCCCACTCCGTCGAGATGGACGACTTCCACGACGAGGGGACCATCCACCCCGGCGTAGTCGTCGTCCCGGCGGCGCTCGACGCCGCACTCGACGCCGACGCCGACGGCGGGACGTTCCTCGACGGCGTCATCGTGGGGTACGAGACAGCCGCGAACGTCGGCCTCGCCGGCGACGGAACGTACTACGACCGCGGATTCCACACGACGAGCGCCGCCGGCGTGTTCGCCGCAACAGCCGCGACGGGCGTCGTCGCCGGCCTCACCGCCGACGAGTTGGACGACGCGTTCGGCATCGCCGGGTCGAACGCCGGCGGCCTCCTCGAGTACAAGTCAGAGGGGGCGTGGACCAAGCGCCTGCAGGTCGGCATGGCAGCCGAGACGGGCGTCCGAGCGGCGAATCTCGCCAGCGCGGGGTTCACCGGCCCCTCCACGATTCTCGACGGTCGCTACGGCTTCCTCGGCGCGTACCCGACGGCATCGAACCCGGATGCGCTCTCGTCGCCGTGGTCGTTCGAGTCGGTCGCGGAGAGTTCGTACAAGCCCTACGCGTGCTGTCGGTACGCCCACGCTGCAATCGACGCGTCCGTCGACGCTCTCGAACGACTCGACGCCGACCCCGAGTCGATTTCGTCCGTCTCGGTCGAGACCCACCGGCAGGCGTACGACAGCACGGCGGTGCCGCGGGACCGAAAACTGCGCCCGGAAGGGACCGTAGACGCTCAGTTCAGCCTTCCGTTCGTCGTCGGCGTCGCCGCCCTCCACGGCGAGGTGCTCCCGACGCACCTCTCGGGCGAGGCGCTCCGGGACGCCACCGTCCTCGATATCGCCGAACGGGTGACCGTCGAGGCGACCGACGAGTTCACCGACCCCTACCCCGCCACGAACGGCGCGCGGGTCGCCGTCACCGCCGACGGGACCACCGAAGTCGCACAGACAGACCACCCGAGCGGCGACCCCGCGAATCCGCTCTCGACGGCCGACCTGCGCGAGAAGTTCCGCGGACTGGTCGGGCCGAGCGTCGCCGACCCGGACGCGCTCGCAGACCGCGTGCTGACCATCGGGTCCGAATCGTCTGTCGAGTTTCTCGCGCCGCTGGTTCCGGCTGCCGAGACCGAGGCGGAGAACTGATTCGAATCGGCGGCAACCGTCTTCAGGACGCGTCGTGCTCCGCCGTCGTATCGTCGTACTTCGTCGTCGCGTTCGGGATTCGCCGTACTCGACCGTCGTTCCCCATACACCCGCGCCCGTCGGGACTCCTACTGCGCGTCGATGGTGGCCCGGACGTACTCCTCGAAGGAGCAGTCGGCCGCCAGCAGCTCCTTCGTCAGCCGCGTCGTCACTGGCGGGTTCTCGGCCAGTTCCGCCGCGAGCGTTCGTGTCACCTCCCCGAGCGATTCTGCGGGTTCGACCTGCGTGGCGAGGTCCATCTCCACCTCTTCGTCGGCGGTGACGGTGGTCCCGCGCACGAGTAGCTCGCGGGCGCTGGTTTCGCCGACGAGTCGCGGGAGGACGACGCCGGCGGCGTCGGACTAGCCCATCAGCTCGTTGAACCGCCGGACCCCCTCGTCGGTGCCGGCGACCACGAGCGCGTCGTCCGCCTCGACCCGGAGGTCCGGACCGATGGCGGTGAGCAGGTCACCGTCGCGTTCGACCGCGACGACGGTACAGCCGGTCTTCGACCGGACACGCGCCTCGCCGAGTGTCGTCCCGGTCAGGGCGGGCGCGCTCGTCCGGACGACGGTGACCTGCGAGTCGAGCGAGAGCACGTCCTCGTCTTCGAGCACCGTCGAGGCGATCATCCGCCCGCTGACGGTCGCGAGCGACAGCACGTAGTCGGCGCCCGCACGGTACATCTTCGGGGTGCTCTGTGCCTCTTCGGCACGAGCGATGATCTCGACCTGTGGGTTCAGGTCCCGGGTCACGAGGGTCGCGAACTCGGTCGCGGTGTCGTCGGGGATCGCGAGGACAACAGAGCGGGCGTCGTCGACACCCGCCGCCCGGAGTGTCTCGACGTCGGTGGCGTCGCCGACGACGTCGACGTCCTCGCTCTCGGTCCGGTCGACGACCGTGTACGAGAGGTCCGTCTCGTCGAGCGCACCGGTGATGGTCTGGCCGACCTGTCCGTGGCCGACGACGACCGTCTCGCCGCGGTCGAACCGGCGAACAACCGAGCGCGTGAGCTCCTCGAGCTGCCGGAGCTGGTCCTCCGGGCCGGTCGCGAGCAGCACCGTGCCGTTCGTGATCGTCGCCTCCGGGTCGGGCGGGGTCTCGAACTCGCCGTCGAACCACGCGCCGATGACGTTGACGCCGGCGGTCTCGCGGATGCCGCTCTCGGCCAGCGTCTGGCCGGCGAGCCGGCTCTGTCGCTGGATCGGGAGTTCGACGATCTCGAACCCGTCGCCGAGTTCGACCACGTCGTCGAGGTCGGTCGTGACCGAGGTGGTCACCTTCGACGCGAGACTCTGACCGAGCAGCGGGCGCGGCGAGAGCACCTCGTCGGCGCCGGCAAGCCGGTGATAGGCCGTCCTGTCTGGCTCCTCGACGACACTGACGATCGGGACGTCCTCGGCCACCTCCTGCGCGGTCAGGACGATACTCGCGTCGACCTGGTCGGAGACGTCGGCGACGAGCGCGCGGGCCGAGCGGAGCTGTGTCTGCTCGAGACCGGCGATCGATGTCGGATCCCCGTGGATGACACTGTACCCGTCTCCGTACAGCTCGGTCGCGCGTTCGCCGTCCGGCTCGATGATGAGGTAGTCGATACCGAACGACGAGAGCTCCTCGATGAGCGCCTCGGCACGCGGCGTGTGCGAACAGACGACGACGTGGCCTTCGAGGTCGTCGTCGACCGACCGGGGGACGGTCGTCGAGAGGACGTCCTCCAAGAGCGGGAAGGCGAGCACCGGGAGCGCCAGGAAGATCAGAAAGACCCCGGTCAGGTTCATCACGGTGACCAGGAGGTTCATCGTCGCGGTCTGCCACGGCGCGTCCGACCCGAACCCGGTCGTGGTGTACGTCTCGACGACGATCCGAAACGAGTGGAGAAAGGAGAGCCGCTCGCCCTCGTACACCCGCATCCCGTTCTGGTAGAGGACGGCGTACAGGAGCATCGACCCGAACAGCACGAGCGTGTAGTAGACTGTTCGCCGCCGCCACTTCTCCATGTCTCCCGGTCCGGGGAGGGGGTACTAAACCGTGGTGTGACGGGGCCTGCGGGTCACACGCGGGACGTCTCGACCGCCGGCGCGTCGAGGTCCACGCGGAGGCCGGGCGTCTCGGGGAGGGCGACCCGACGCGGCGCGCCTCGGCCCGGTCGTAGTCGCAGTTCGCGCCGACGATCGGGGCGGCGTCGCCGGCGGCGTCCCGGAGCGCCGCGAGCCCCCCGTCCGGGCGGACATCTCACGCCGGCGAACCCGCGGTCGACGTGGCCCGCGGCTCGCTCGGCCATCCGTGCGGGGTCCCAGAACGGGTCGCTCGCGTACGCCCGGAGACCCCGTTCCGCCCGTGTCGCCGCCGAGCAGGCGGTAGACCGGCTCGTCGTGGACTGGCCGGCGACGTCCCACATCGCGATGTCGACGGTCTGCTCCGTGACCGCCGGCGGCGGGCCGACGGCCTCGCCGACACCGCAGACGCCCGCGTCCGTCTCGACGACGACCAGACGGGCCGACCGCGCGTCGATCGCCCGACCGCCGGAGACGCCGAGCGGTCGGTCCAGGTCGACCCGGAGCCGGACCGTCGTCCGTCCGGCTGTTAATCCTCGGGCGCGCAGGCAGCCGCGACACTCCGGCGGATCGTCTCCGGAGTGGCCTCGAACGGGCCGCGGTCTGTCGTCCACGCCGGGCGGTCGGGCGCGGTCGTCGTGCGACGGAACCGTCCGGACCGGTCGACCGAGATGCGCCGGTCGACGAACGTCGCGTCGTAGGAGAGCCGGTATCCCCGGACGAGACCGTCGTCGACGGCGGCGCCGGCAGAGAGGTTCCGCGGTGCGGTGACGCCGCGTGCCCGGGCGAAGACGGTGACGTTCTCGAACAGGACACCCTCGACCCGGTCGACGCCGCCGCGCTCGGCTGTCCGGAGCCGGACGCCCCGGAGCGCCTCGCCCGGGTCGCGCGGGTCGGGCAGGACGAAGAAGCGCTCGGTCGTGTCGTACGCCTCCGGCGGGACGCGCTCGACGGTCGTCACCCTGCCGGTCGCCGTCGCGCGGACGAGCAGGTCGTCGTCGGCGTGGAAGGCGACCGTGGTCTCGTTGCGCAGTCGGTCGGCGAACAGCACGGCCTCCGGTCCCTCGACGGTGATGGCAACGGTGAACGTCCGGCGGTCTCGCGAGATACAGCCTGCGGTGGCCACCCGCGACCGCAGGCCGCCGTCGGCGTTCCGGACCGTCCGCTCGGTGCGGAAGGCGTAGCCCGTCTCGCGGAGCGTCGCGGCGTGGGCCGTCCCGAGCGACGCCGGGGTCAGCTGTGGCGTCGCCGTGGCAGCCGGGTCGGCTGCCGACCGCGGAGGCTCCGCGACCGGTAGCCGGGTGGAGCGGTCGCCCGCGAACGCCGTTCCGGCGACGACTGCGAGGACGAGGACGCCGACGAGCGCGACGGCGGCGCGCGTCGCCGGCGGCGTCGGGTCGGGGTCGTGACGCGCCGGGATCCCGAGGTGGCGGCGACAGCAGTCGTCCGCCGCCGCGGACGGCAGTCCGTACAGCGCCCTCCGGTAGAGGTCGTCCGGGTCGACGACGCCGGGGGCGTCCACGTCGACGGTGGTGACCACGCGGTCGGCGTCGACGTCCGCCGGCGCGGGCGGACGCGAGAGCCGTCCGCGGCCGAACGGGCCCGTCCCGTCGTGGACGACGACAGTCAGGCGCCCGCGTGGCCGCTCGACGACGACCCGCCGCCCCTCGCGGCGGGCCGTCGCGCCGCGGGCAGTCCACGTGTCGGCGACGAACGCCGCCAGCGCCCCGGCGTCGAGACGGCGGACCGCGCGGCGAAAGCGACGGCGTGGAATCGGACGCACCGGCGTCAGGTGGTGCCGAGGTACAGCTCCGCGACCTCCTCGGAGTCGAGGAGGTCCTGTCCGGTCCCCTCGATGTGGTTCTGTCCCATGTCGAGGACGACCCCGCGGTCGGACTCGCGGAGCGCGCGTCGGGCGTTCTGCTCGACCATCAGGATCGGCGTGCCGGCGCCGTTGATCTCCGCGATCCGCTCGAAGACGTCGTCGATGAGCTTCGGCGCGAGACCGGCAGAGGGCTCGTCGAGGATCAGAAGGTCCGGGTCGAGCATCAGCGCGGTTGCCATCGCGACCATCTGCTGTTGTCCGCCGCTGAGCGACCCGACCGTCTGGGAGAGACGCTCGCGCAACACCGGGAACTGCTCGAACACCGCCTCGACGCGCTCGTCGAAGTCGAACCAGTCCTCGTCCTCGGCGGCCCACGCACCCATCCGCAGGTTCTCGCGGATCGTCAGGTCGCCGAACACGTTGTCGTCCTGCGGGACGTAGCAGATGCCGTGGTCGACCACCCGTTCGGGCGGGAGATGCGTGATGTCCTCGCCGTCGAACGCGATCTCGCCCTCCCAGGTGTCGACGATGCCGACGACGGTCTTGAGCAGCGTCGACTTCCCGGCACCGTTCGGCCCGATGACACAGACCATCTCATCCGCGGAGACCGAGAGGTCGACGCCGTCGAGGATGCGCGCGTCACCGTAGCCGCTGACGACGTCCCTGGCCTCGAGGAGCATCAGACCTCACCTCCCAGATACGCCTCCAGCATGCGCTCGTCGGACTGGACCTCCTCGGGGGTGCCCATCGACAGCACCGCGCCGTTGTGCATCCCGACGACGGTGTCTGCGACCCGCATCACGGCGTCGATGTCGTGCTCGACGAACAGGAAGGTCATGTTGCGCTGGTCCCGGAGCTCGAGGATCCGCTCGAGCAGGCGGTCGCTCAGGTCGGGGTTGATCCCCGCCATCGGCTCGTCCAAGAGGAGCAGGTCGGGGTCGGCCATCAGCGACCGACCGAGCTCGAGGAGCTTCCGCTGACCGCCAGAGAGGTTGCCGGCGTACTCGTCGCGGAGCTCCCACAGCTCGAGCAGCTGTAGCAGCTCCTCGGCCTGGTCGCGCTGGTCTGCCTCGAACGCGCTCGTGCCGCCGATGCCGAGCGCCGAGGTCACCGCGCGCTCGCCCGGGTGGCCCTGTGCCGCCAGCAGCATGTTCTGCATCACCGACATCCCGGTGAGCTCCTGTGCGATCTGGAAGGTCCGGATCATCCCCTCACGGGCGCGCGCGTCCGGCGAGAGGTCGGTGACGTCCTCGCCGTCGAACTCGACGGTGCCCTCGTCGGGGGTGTGAAAGCCCGTCAGGAGCCGGAAGGTGGTCGACTTGCCGGCGCCGTTCGGGCCGATGACGCCGACGATCTCGTTCCGGTCGACGTCGAAGCTCACGTCCTCGACGGCGACGATACCGCCGAACGTCTTCCGCAGGCCGTCGACGCTGAGCAGCGTCATCGGGTCGCCTCCCCGAACAGGCCGTCCGGGCGGAGCAGCAGACCGACGATGAGCGCCGCCAGCGCGACGGCGAACTTGTACTCCGACGGGATGACGACCACGCTCGCCTCCTGGAGGATACCGATCGCGAACCCGCCGGCGACGGCGCCCTTCGGGTCGCCGATGCCGCCGAGGATCGTCGCCGCGAAGATCGGGATCAGCGCGGTAAAGCCCATGTTCGGGCGGATCTGTGCGTCGAGGCCGAGCATGATCCCGCCGAGGCCGGCGATCGCGCCGCCGGCGATCCAGACGTACAGCACCAGTCGCTCGGTGTCGACGCCGCGGATGCGCGTGAGCGTCCGGTCGTCGGAGGCGGCACGCATCGCGATCCCGATCCGGGTGCGCCGGAGCAGGACGTAGACGGCAGTCAGGAGCAGGAGGCTGGCGACGATGATCGAGACCTGTTCGACGCTGTACCGGACGCCGAACAGGCTCGGATTTGCCTCCATCGGCACGTCGTAGAAGTTCCCGCTCGGCCCCCATATCGCCCGTATCAGGTTCCTGATAAAGAAGGCGACGCCGATAGACACGATCAGCAGGGTGACCGGGCTGCTGGTACGGAAGTGCTCGAAGACCACCTTGTCGAGGAGGACGGCCCCGGCGGCCATCCCGCCGACGCCGGCGGCGATCGCCACCGCGAGCGGCAGTCCCATCTGGGCGTTCACCGCGAACGCGATGTACGCCCCGGTCGCCATGTAGTCGCCGTAGGCGATGTTGATGAAGTTCAGGATGCCGAAGATGAGCGTCAGCCCCAGCGCGGAGACGGAGATGATGCTCCCGACGACGACGCCGTTCCAGACGAACTGTGGGTCGAGGACCATCTACTCCCCCTCCGAGGTGCCGGCCTGGAGCCGTTCGGCGTTGCCGAGCAGTCCCTCCGGTCGGTAGTAGAGGACGACGACGAGAACGACCCCGACGACCATCAGCCGGATGTACGACAGCTGGTCGGAGAACGGGACCGACCCGGGGATGAACCGGGTGATCTGCCGCAGGAGGACGATGACCACGGCGCCGACGACCGCGCCGGCGTAGCTCCCGGCGCCGCCGATGATCACCGCCGCCCAGATCAGGAAGGTGATGCTCGGCAGGAACATCACGGGCGAGATGGCGTAGATGTAGTGCGCCCACAGCGTCCCGGCGAGGCCGGCGACGCCCGCCCCGATGGCGAACGACTTCAGCTTGAACTGCGTGACGTCCTTGCCCAGCGCCAGCGCCACGTCGTCGTTCTCGCGAATCGCGTGGAGCACCCGGCCGAACGGACCCTTCGACATCCGCTCGAACAGGAGGTACGTGACACCGACGAGTCCCCAGACCAGGAGGAAGTAGAAGGCGTCGTAGCTTATCGGCAGGGTCGCCACCGTCGACTCCATCGGTCGGGGGATGTTCTTCAGCGTCTGTGCGCCCGTGGTGAGCCACGCCTCGTTGTGGATGACCAGCCGGACGAGTTCGGCGGAACTCAGCGTCACCATCGCGAGGTAGTCGCCCTCCAGCCGGACGCTCGTCGTCGCGATGAGGAAGCCGAGGGCGGCGGCCAGCACCGTCCCGACGACCATCCCGACCACGATCGGGAGGTCGAACCCGACCACCCGTTCGGCCAGCAGTCCAGCCTCCGGGACCGGCGTGGTGAGGATCGCCGACGCGTACGCGCCGACCGCGAAGAAGGCCGCGTGCGCGAAGTTCAACAGGCCGGTGTCGCCCCAGTGCATGTTCATACCGATCGCCAGCAGGGCGTACACCCCTGCGATGATGCCGACGACCAAGAGGAGGTCTAGTAGTGCCATTTGCGGTGTCGTGTGTCTGACGACCGTGTCGTGTTCGTGCTCATTGAATGTTGATGAACGTCCGCGATTGTCGCCCGCGAGACGGGCGGGCCGTCCGGGGGCGTTACGCGGTCAGCTCGTCCGCCGAGAACGTCGCCAGCTCGACCCAGCTCGTGTCGCTGACCTCCAGCACCGAGAACGGCCCGACGGGGTCGCCGTCGTCGTCGAAGTCCTGCGGGTTCGAGGCGCCCTGGTAGTTGATCTCGTTGCCGGCCTCGAGTTCGGACTTGCCCTCGGCGAACGTCGAAACCTCCGTGCCGTCCGGGCGGGCGACCGGGTTGACGTTCTGTGTGATCGTCTCACGGTCTGCCGCGCCGCCCCGCACCGCCGCGAGCGCGATGAGGTTCATCGCGTCGTAGCCGGCGGCGCCGAAGGTGCCCGGGGCCTCGCCGTGGAGGTCACGGTGGCGCTGCTCGAACTGGTCGAACGCCGGGCCGGGCGCGGGCGCCTGGCCGAAGATCGGGCCCTCCGCCATCGCGTCGGGGCCGACGCGCTCGACGAAGTCGGGCGTCAGCACGTCGTTCCCGAGGAACAGCGGGATGTCGGCGCCCGCCTCGAAGTAGTTCTGCATGAACAGCGCCGACACCTCGGTGCCGGCGGTCATCGAGATGACGTCCGGGTCCGAGTCGATGATCTCCTGCACCTCGCTGCGGTAGGAGTCGGCGTTGATCTCGAGCGGGACGTCGGCCACCTGCTCGCCGCCCTGTCCGGTGAAGTAGTCCGCGACCGAGGCCGAGAACGACTGCGAGCCCTTGTCGTTCTTGTATGTCACCGCCATCTGCGAGAAGCCCTCGTCGAGCGCGTACTGGCCCTGCGCGCGGCCGGCGATGGAGTCGCTCGGGACCGTCCGCCAGAGGTACTCGTCGGGACCGCCGACGTCGTCCATCTGGATCGTCCCGGCGGAGACCGAGAGCGTCGGGAGCTGCGCGTCACTGATCGGCTGAAACAGGTTCGGGATAACCGAACTCGACGGGCCGAGCATCGCGACCACGCCGGCCTCGTCGAGCGTCGTGAACCCGGAGACCGCCGCCTGCGGCGTCGTCTCGGTGTCCTGCTCGTTGATCTCCACCGTTCGGCCCATGATCGTCTCCTCGTTTATCGACTGGAGCGCCACGTCCCGGCCGCGGGCGGCGTTCGGGCCGACCCAGCCGAGCCCCTGGCTGAACGGTGCGAGTGTGCCGACGGGGATCGGCTCGCTCTCCATGTCGCCGCTGGACCCGCCCGAACTGTCCGTGTCCTCCATGTCCGAGCTGTCGGTGTCCTCCATGTCCGACCCGTCGGAGCCGTCTGACCCGTCGGAGCCGCCGGAACCACCCGACCCGGAACAGCCAGCCAGCCCGACGATGCCTCCGATACCAACAGCCTCGACGAATCGACGCCGCGGGATACGTCCATCTGACATAGTACAGACTGAACAGCGCTCTCAGTATTATAAATATTTATGATTATCGTTCGGAGCTAGCAGGATCTGACCCGTCGAGGGCGTCTCGGCAGTCGGCGCACGGAGAGTCGTCGGGCGGACCACGACCCCACGGACCGCGCAGCCGCGCCCGGCGCGCCGTCCCCGTGGGTCGACGCCGGGGGGCCCCATCGCCTCGCCCGGCAGCCGGCGCTCACCACGGCTCCGGCTTCAGCCCCAGTCCGTACGCCGCGGCGTTTGTCGCGACGTGGAGCAGGGGCGTCGCGACGATGACGACGGCGAGCGCGACGGGCGAGAACGTCCCGAGCGTCCACGCGGGGGCGACGAGCGCCGCCAGCGCGAGCGCCCCGACGAGGAAGTCGAGCTGGTCGAGGCCCGGGACCGCGGCGCCGCGCTCGCGGCGTAGCCGGCGCTTGGCGAACGAGGCGACGACGTCGCCGAGCATCGCGCCGGCCGCGAGGCCGACCGCGACCCGGAGCGGAAAGCCCGCGAGGGAGACGCCGAAGCTGTCGGCGGCAGCCGGGCGCACGAGGTTCAGCGCGCCGGCGACGGCCAGTCCCGCCCCGGTGCCGACGGCGGTGCCGCGCCACGTCTTTCCGTCGCCGAGGAGCCGCCGTCCGTCGAGCGTCCGGCCGCCGTCGACCGGCGGACCGCCGCCGAACAGGACGGCGGCGTTGTTCGGGACGTACGCGGGGAGCACCGCCCACAGCGCCCCGACGACGACCGCCAGCATGTCCATACCGCGTGTGTGGCGGGACCGGCTCTTAGCCCCGGCGGTCCGATACGGGGATCTCCTCGCCCGTCGCCAGCCCGGACCGCACGGCTGCGTGGAGCCGCGCCGCCCCGGCGACCCAGTCGCCGGCGACGTAGAGGTCGTGGTCGGCGGCGTCGGCGACGGGGCCGGGTGCGACGCCGTCGTCCGGGAGCGCGTGGCGCCAGAACTGGTGGTCGGTCCACGCCGGGTCCGCGAGGCGGTCGTCGTCGACGACGCGGGCGGCGTGGTCGGCGAGCGCCGCGGTCGCCGCCGCCGGGTCGGCGTCGGCGTGGGCGACGGACCACTCGGGGTTGGCCTGGACGACGAGTACCGTCTGGCCTTCGGGGACGTGTCCCGGCTTCCGCTCCTCGCGGGATATCCACCCGACCTCGTGCTCCTTGTCGACGTTCACCAGTCCGTAGTACGGGCGGTCGAGGCGGAACTCGTAGCCGAGGACGCCCGTGTAGATCGAGCGGTACGGCACCGCCCCGGCGGCGTCGGCGAGCGCCCCGGTCGTCGCCGTCGGGTCGGCGGCGCGCAGGAGACGTTCGGTCTGTGGCGCCGGCGGCGTCAGCAGGAGGGCGTCGAACGGTCCCCACTCGTCGCCGTCGTCGCCGACGACGCGCCAGCGGTCCGCCGACCGGCGCAGCCGCCGCGCCCTGACCCTGTGTTCGACGCGCGCACCGGTCCCGTCGAGCAGCCGGTCACCGAGCGTCGAGAGGCCGGTTCGGTAGCTCCGCCTCCGCTCGTCGTCGTCCCGGCCCGGCGACACGGCCCCCGACTCGTCGAAGACGTGGATCGACCCGTCGACCTCGACCAGTCCCCGACCGTCGAGGGCGTCGCGAACGAGTTCGACGACACCCTCGTCGTCGTCTTTCAGGTAGTTCGCGCCGTAGTCGTAGGTGATCCGGTGTCCGTCGTACTCCCGGGTCCGGGACGCCGCGCGCCCGCAGACGACGTTCGACTTCTCGAGCACCGTGACGGTCACACCGCGGTCCGTGAGTGTCCGCGCGGCGGCGGCGCCCGCCGCGCCCGCGCCGACGATGCCGACGTGTGTCACAGAGATGCGTCGGGCCGCAGCGGGGAAAAGGAGGCGGTCGGGCCGACGACTCCGGGAGCCGGGGCTGTCACGCGGCTGCGCCCGGGTCCCGGCCCGACGTCGTGGAGAGATCACGGGATACGGTACCGACTGCCGAACGCCTGATCCGTCTGTGGTGTTTATGTTGATCGACGGTGATACCGGAGGCATGCGACTCCCGGAGACGCGCGACCTGTTCAGCAGACGTGTCTCGTTCCCGACCACGGCGGAGACGGTCCGGAGCGAGATCGGCAACGTGTCGCTCGAGGCGCCGATGGGCGACGAGGAGACGATCGGCGAGGTGCTGTCCCGGTGTCCGCACGAGGAGTTCGAGAACGCCGACGCGCTGTACGACGCGCTCGTGACGTTCGTCGGCGACGCCTACGTCGGCCGGAAGTTCTACGACGACCGCGGCTCGCAGGGCGGGATGGACGACGAGGAGGTGTCGTTCTGATGGGTGTCACGCTCGTCTCCGGCGTCCCCGGCGTCGGTGCCTCGACGGTGTGCGAGACGACCCGACGCCGCCTCGACGACGACTACCAGCTGATCAACTTCCGGGACGTGATGCTGGAACAGGCCGCGGCACGCGGGCTCGCGACGCAGCGCGACGACCTGCCGCGGCTGACGGCCCGCGAGACGCGACGGCTCCAGCGACGGGCCGGCGAGTACGTCGCCGACCGGAGCCAGGTTCGCGACGTCCTGCTCAACACCTACCTCGCGGTCGAGACGGAGGACGGCTACCTACCGGGGCTGACGAGCGACGCCTTCGACGGCGTCGCCCCCGACCGGTTCGTCGTTCTCGAGGCCGCGCCGGAGACGGTCGTCGAGCGGCGCCGCGAGAGCGACCGTCCACACGACGACAGCGCCCGCGAGGTGCGGTTCCAGCAGGAGCTCAACCGGACGGCGACCGTCGAGTTCGCAGCCGACACCGGGGCACCGGTGCGACACGTCGAGAACGAGGGGTCGGTGGAGGACGCGGCGGCGGACCTGACGGCTGCGCTCCGCTGATCAGGGCTCGTCGTACTCGTCGACGAGCTCCTTCGTCCGTCGCCGCCGCTGTACGTAGCCGTGCGCGACGAGGACGACGACAGTGACGAATATCACCGACTGGAGGCTCAGGAGCGCGACGAACTCTGCCGTCACTTCGGACACGTTCGATCACGGCGGTCGAGCCTGATAGAAGTTCCGGGCGGAGCCCGCCGGCGTCCGGCCCACGCCAGCCTTACGCCCACGCCGTCCGGCCGACGGGTGTGACGGGTGTCGACCTCCACGACGACCTCGGCGGACAGGTCGCGCTTGTGACGGGCGCGACACGGGGTATCGGAGCACAGATCGCAGCCGACCTCGCCGACCTCGGCGCGACGATGTACGCCGGTGCACGCGACCCGACCGACGTCGACGCGCCGGACCAGCAGCCGGTCCGGCTAGACGTGACCGACGACGACGAGGTCGCCGCGGCGCTCGACCAGATCCGCGGTGAGACCGGACGGCTCGACGTCCTCGTGAACAACGCAGGGGTGTTCGAGCGCGCCGGCCCGCTCCACGAGACGCCGGTGGACGCCGTCGACCGGACGGTCGCGGTGAACCTCCGCGGCCCGGTGGTCGTGACCCGGGGTGCCCTGCCGCTCCTCCTCGAGACCGACCGCCCGCGGGTCGTCACGCTCTCGTCTGGACTCGGGCGCTACACCGAGGGCGAGATGGGCAGCGGCTACCCGGCCTACCGGGTCTCGAAGGTCGGCGTCGGCGGGCTGACGGCGTACCTCGACGCCGAGTACGGCGACGACGGGCTGCTCGCGAGCGCGGTCAGTCCCGGCTGGGTTCGGACCGAGATGGGCGGGTCGGAGGCACCCCGGAGTGTCGCCGAGGGCGCGGACACGCCCGTCTGGCTCGCGCGGATGCGCGACGGCCCGGGAGGACGGCTCTGGAGGGACCGCGAGGTCGTGTCGTGGTGAGCGCGCCGCGAGCGGACGGTCCGGGGCGCGACGCGGAGAGCGACGCGACCCGCGGAGCCCCGGGCACGGACCGCTCTGGGCCGCGTGGCTCCCGGCGGACCGGCGGACCGGCGGAATTAATCCCTCGGCGACGGCCAACGGAACTGTGCTCGACACCGACGAACTCGTCGCGGCGCTGCGTGACGCCGACGCGGTGCGCTACGGCGAGTTCGAACTCTCGCACGGCGGGACGAGCGAGTACTACGTCGATAAGTACCGGTTCGGGACGGACCCGACGCCGCTCGCGCTGGTGGCGCGGGCGTTCGCAGAGCGCCTCGACGGGGCGCGGCCCGCGGGCGTCGCGGTCGGCGCGGTGCCACTCGTCGTCGCGACGGCGCTGGAGACGGGCGAGTCGTACCTCGTCGCGCGGAAGGCGACGAAGGAGTACGGAACGGGCAACCGGGTCGAGGGCGACCTGACCGGGGGCGAGCGCGTCGTCGTACTGGAGGACGTGGCGACGACGGGCCGGTCGGCGCTCGACGCCGTCGAGGCGCTGCGCGAGGCCGGCGCCGTCGTCGACCGGGTGCTGGTCGTCGTCGACCGGGAGGAGGGCGCGAGCGACCTGCTAGCGGACCACGGCGTGGCACTGGAGGCGCTGGTGACCGCGAGCGACCTGCTGGCAGCAGAGGAGTAGGCGTCGGCGCAGTCTGCGCCCGCGACACGACCCGCAGCCCGCGTGGTCGCCGCGACCGTGTCTATCTCGCCGTGACTCGACGCCGGTATGCTCATGTTCGTGTGGACACGCGGCGGAGTGTGAACAGGGCAGCGAAGGCCCGCCTCCAGCTCCGTGCGGTTACCCTGCTCCGGGCGCTGAAGCGGAGCCGGACGTACGAGGAGCTCGCCGCAGAGACGGGACTCCCCGCCGGCGACCTCAACCGCTACGTCAACGGTCACGTCCTGCCGGGCGTCGAGCGGGCGCGAGCCGTCGTCGAGGGCGCCGGTCGGGAGACGGTCGTCGCGGAGCTGGAAGAGCGCATCCGGGTCGACGACGAGGGCTACGTCGACAACTCCGGGGTCGTCTTCGACCAGCCGTTCCTGAACCTGGTCGCCCCGGTCGTCGCGACGGCGTTCGACGACCCCGCGCCGGACGCCGTGCTGACGGCGGCGACGGACGGCATCACGTTCGGCGCGGCGGTCGCCTCGCACCTCGGCGCGCGTGTCGCGTACGCCAAGAAGACGAGAGAGACGGCGGTCGAGGAGTTCGTCGAGGCGCGCGACCGACTGGCGTCGGGGATCGAGCTCACCTACTACCTCCCGACTGCGGCGCTCTCGGCTGGTGACCGCGTGCTCGTCGTCGACGACCTGGTGCGCTCGGGCGAGACCCAGGCCCTCCTGCTCGACGTCGCCGAGCGCTCGGACGCGGAGGTCGTCGGCGTCGCGGCGCTCATCGCCGTCGGCGACGAGGGACTCTCGCGCGCCCGCGAGCGGACGGACGCGCCGGTCGACGCGCTCGTTCGTCTCCGCTGAGCGATCCACGAACGTGTATCACGGGTAGTGTGATGCTGCATCAAAACTCAAGTAGGTGCTCACCGCATGACCGGGTGAGATGGCAACGAGCGACGGGGGCGACGGCTGGCTGGCGGGGGTTTTCGGAGTTGACGAACACGACACCTCGGTCTCGGCCGAGGTGTTGGCCGGGGTGACGACGTTTCTCACGATGAGCTACATCGTGGTGGTCAACCCGAACGTCCTCGCGGCGGGCGAGAACGCGCCCGGTATCGCTGTACAGGGGCTCTCGCGGCCGGCGGTGGTGTCGATGCTCGCGGTCGTCACCATCCTCGCCGCCGCCGTCGCGACGTTCGTCATGGCGCTGTACGCCAACCGCCCGTTCGCGCAGGCGCCGGGGCTGGGGCTCAACGCCTTCTTCGCGTTCACCGTGGTCGGCGCCCTCGGGGTGCCGTGGCAGACGGCGCTCGCGGCGGTCGTCGTCGAGGGAGTGATCTTCGTCGCGCTCACCGCCGCCGGGGCCCGCGAGTATATCATCCGGGTGTTTCCGGAGCCGGTGAAGCTGGCCGTCGGGAGCGGGATCGGGCTGTTTCTCACGATCATCGGCCTCCAGGCGATGAACGTCGTCGTCGACGACCCGGCGACGCTTCTGACCCTCGGTGGGGTGGCGAGCGACCCGGTCGCGGTGCTCTCGGTGCTCGGTCTGTTCGTCACGTTCGCGCTCTACGCCCGTGGGGTCCGCGGGTCGATCGTCGTCGGTATCGTCCTGACGACGCTGGCCGGAATGGCAGTGACGTTCGTCGGCCTCGTCGAGCCGGGGACGGTCGCGCCGGCGTTCGTCCGGACGGGCGGCCTCGACCTCTCGATGGCGTTCGCGCCCCGGTACGACATCACGCCGCTCGCGGGCGCGTTCGTCTCCGGGCTGTCGGGCATCGAGTCGTTCAGCTTCGCGCTCGTCGTGTTCACCTTCTTCTTCGTCGACTTCTTCGACACCGCGGGGACACTCGTCGGTGTCGGGCAGGCCGGCGGGTTCCTGGACGAGCGCGGCAACCTGCCGGACATCGACCGGCCGCTGATGGCCGACGCCGTCGGCACCACCGTCGGCGGGGCGCTCGGTACCTCCACCGTCACCACGTACATCGAGTCCGCCTCGGGCGTCGAGGAGGGCGGTCGGACCGGACTGACGGCGCTCACCGTCGCCGTGCTGTTCGTCTTCGCGCTGGCGCTGGTGCCGCTGGCGACCGCGGTGCCGCTCTACGCCTCCCACATCGCGCTGGTCGTCATCGGCGTCGTGATGCTCCGCAACGTCGTCGAGATCGCGTGGGGCGACGTCACCGACGCGGTGCCGGCGGGACTGACCATCCTCGTGATGCCGTTTACCTACTCGATCGCGTTCGGTATCGCCGCTGGCATCATCTCCTACCCCGTGGTGAAGCTGGCAGCCGGCAGGGCCGGCGACCTCCGCCCCGGCCACTACGTCCTCGCGGGCGCGTTCGTCGTCTACTTTTTCGTGCGGACCAGCGGCCTCCTCTCCGGACAGCTCTCGTTCTGAGCCGATCCACGAGGCTTATACCCGGTGCCGTCCCGGCTCCGCCGTGGACCGTCGCCGCGCCGCTCGCGTCGCCGTCGGCCTCCTCGTCGTGGCACTCCTCCTCGCGACGGCGGGAACGACTCTCGCCTACGACCCCGACCAGCGCTCGACGCTCGGGAGCGGTCGGGTGGCCGAGCCGGCGGGAGGGCAGACGGTCGTGGGGGTGCAGGGGTTCCACTGGGAGGGAGAGGGCAACCCGAAGAAGCCCCCGCGACTCCTGGCCGCCGACCGCGTCGCGCAGACGGAGTGGGTGTACGACGGCTCCGGCCGGGCGGCGTGGTACTACGACGTCGACCCGCTGCCGGACGGCGACCTCCTCGTCACCTCGATCTCGCGCCGGGCGACCGTCGTCGTCCGGATGGACCGCGAGACCCGCGAGGTGGAGTGGCGCGAGCGAATCGACGCCCGCGACACCCACGACGTCGACCTGACGCCGGAGGGTCACCTCGTCGTCGCGAACATGCGTAACTGGGACGCCGAGCGCGGCGTCTCGAACGACCGGGTGTTCGTCTACGACCGGCAGAACGACACGGTGCTCTGGGAGTGGACGTTCCGGAACCACTACCCGAACGACACCGACGGCGGGTTCGGCGAGGACTGGACCCACGTCAACGACGTCGACGTCGTCGACGGCGGGTCGGCCTTCCTCGTCTCGCCGCGGAACTTCGACCAGGTGATCAAGGTCGACCGCGAGACAAAGGAGATCGTCTGGCGTCTCGGGCGGGACGGCGACCACGACGTCCTGCACGAGCAGCACAACCCCGACCTCCTGACCGGACCGGACGGGGAGCCGACGGTGCTCGTCGCCGACTCCGAGAACGACCGGATCGTCGAGTACGCCCGGCGCGACGGCGAGTGGGTCCGGACGTGGACGCTCCGGTCGGGGCTGTCCTGGCCCCGAGACGCCGACCGGCTCCCGAACGGCAACACGCTCGTCACGGACACGCTGAACCAGCGGGTGATCGAGGTGACGCCGACCGGCGAGGTGGTGTGGGAGTACCGCGCGACCTGGGGGCCGTACGACGCCGAGCGGATCGGGACCGGCGACGGGTCGAACGGCCCGACGATGGCCGAACAGGGGATCACGGGGACCTACGAGGTGCGGGGCGGCGAGAGCGACGTCGCCGAGACGGTCGGCCCGGCGACGTGGCTCGCCGGCGCGCTCGCCGGCACGCCGCTCGCCGAGCCCGCGGCGTCGTTCGCCGAGCGCTGGTCACACGTCGTCCCGTGGCTGCGGCCGGTCTGGCTCCCGCCGTGGGGCGCCGGCTACGTCGTGCTCGCGGGGCTCGTCGGCGTCACGTGGGCCGGCGCAGAGGCCGTCCTCGCGCGGCGACAGATCGTAGACACGCTGGCCGGAGTGACGGGCTGACCGTGCGTATCGACGGGGGCGCGAGCGAACGGTTCTTGTAACCGGCGGCCCTCTCTCTGTACGTGACAGAGCTCACGCTGTACGAACTGCCGGGCTGTCCGTACTGCGCGAAGGTGACGGACAAGCTGGCGGAACTGGACGTAGAGTACGAGTCGATCGAGGTGCCACGGTCGCACTCCGAGCGAACGGAGGTTGAGGAGGTCAGCGGTCAGACGGGTGTGCCCGTCATCGTCGACCCCGAGAACGACGTCCACGGGATGCCCGAGAGCGACGACATCGTCGCCTACCTCGACCGGACGTACGCGTAGGGCGAAGCCGACCGCCGGTCCGCGTTCGGGTCAGGCCCGGTCGGCGGCCTCGGCGGCGCGCTCCCTGACGAGCCGCCGAACTGCCTCGGGGCCCGTCGTCTCGCGCAGCTCCGCACAGGCGACGATCGCGGTGCCACCGACGGAGCGGCGCTCCGGTCGGTCCTCCGCGAAGTAGACGGCACGGGTACGGGTCACCTCGCCGAGCGAGGAGAGCAGTTCGGCCCGCTTCTTCGCGGCGCGGTCGAACGCGGAGTGGCCGGTGAGCAGGTGGTCGGCCCCGTCGTCCTCTGTGACGGAGTCGAACGGCGACCGGGCCGTGGGGTGAACCGTGAACCCGGCGCGAGAGAGGACCGCTACGACGTGTTCGTCGTCCGGGTCGACCGCCGGGTCCTCCGGCGTCGGGTCGGCGTCGCGCACCTCCTCGGCGCCGTCGAGGACGGAGACGGGCGCGGAGAACGGCCTGTCGAACAGCTCCTCCAGATGGACTGCCACCTCGACGCTCGCGTTCATCCCGTCCTCGTACTTCGAGACGGTGCGACGGGAGACGCCGAGCTCGTTCGCCAGCCGCCCGAGGCTCCAGTCACGGGCCTCGCGCTCGTCGGCCAGCAGGTCGCCGTCGATGTTGACGTAGAGCCCACCCGGCGCCGCGTAGATGAGCGGCGGGACGGTCTCGACGAACAGGTCGTACGCCGTGTCCGGGTGAAAGACGGGCACGCCGTGCCGGAAGTAGACGACCTCGGGTTTCAGCTCCTCGTCACGGGTCCGCAGCCCGACCACCAGCGGCGTGGCGTCGAGGTAGGTGCCGAGACGCCGGAGTTCGGCGCCCGTCGCGCCGTCGAGCGCGTCGACGTTCCCGAGCACCTTCACCAGGAGCAGGTCCTCGCCGCGCCGCGCCGCGAGGTCGAAGCTCTTTGCCCTGATGACACACCGGTCGCTGACGAGAAAGTCCGCGTCACGGAGCATCGCGGCCAGGTTCTCGACCAGCGCGGTCCGGGACATAACTTCACCTAGTCCTACGGTCGTATATATACGTTGTGACGGGGGTCGCGGCTGCGTCTGTCGATCGGTCCCCCCGAATGGAAACGCCGAAGCGCTCTGACCCCGAGAACGAGGCGTGCGCGGACGAGAGACGACGTGGCTCCCGGCCCAGGGGGTCCAGGCCGGTGCTGGCGGCGCCCGCTGTGGCGCTCCACGGAGCCTCCCGTGACGGTCGTCGCTATCGACGACACCGACAGCCGCGACGGGATGTGCACCACCTACCTCGCGGCGCGGCTGGCCGACCGTCTCGCCGGCGCGGGCGCAGTCGTCGAGCGACGCCTGCTGGTCCGGTGTACACCCGCCGTCGCGGCGAAGACCCGCGGAAACGCCGCCTGTGCGGTCCACACCGACGCCGACCCGACGCTCGCACGACGAGCCGCGCGAGACCTGATCGAGGCTCACGCGGCGACGGGAGACCGGACCAGCCCCGGTCTCGTCGTCGCCCCGGACGCCCCGGAGACCGTCCCCCGCGGGGTCCGCGCGTTCGCACGCCGGGGCGTCCGGGGACACCACACACTCGACGACGCCCTCGCGACGGCAGCGGCTGCGGGCTACGCTCACGACGGGTGGGCCGGGGGACGGGGGCGGATCGGTGCGCTCGTCGCCGTCGGGTGGCCGGCGGTCGGCGAGGACCGGACGCACGAGCGGCTGGTCTACCGCCCGCGCGAGCGGTGGGGAACCGAGCGCCGCGTGGACGAGGCGGGCGTCTTCGCGGCGGCGGGCGACGCGTACCCCGCGGCGTGGGACACCGTCGACCGCGCCGCCGAGGAGGCCGTCTGCGTCCCCGCGACACCCGGCCCGGTGCTGTTCGGGATCCGTGGCGACGGCCCCGAGGTCGTCGAGCGCGTCGCGGCGCAGGTCGACCACGAACCCGCCGAGCGCGCGGCGACGTTCGTCACGAACCAGGGGACCGACGCCCACCTACGGCGGGCGGCGCTCGCGGCGGTCCGCGAGGGCCGGGCGTACCGCGTCGACGCGACGGTCGCGGCCGACCCGGAGACCCGCGCAGGCGGACACGTCCACCTCGTCCTGCGCGACGGCGCCGCCGAACTCCCGGCGGTCGCGTTCGAGCCGACGAAGCGGTTCCGCGACCGGGTGCGGGCGCTCCGCGCCGGCGACCGGGTGACCGTCTGCGGCGAGGTCGGGCGAGGGACGGTCAAACTGGAGAAGTTCGCGGTCCGGAGCCTGGTCGAGACGGAGCGGGTCGTGCCGGCCTGTCCGGACTGCGGGCGGTCGATGTCGTCGGCGGGCGCGGACGCGGGCTACCGGTGTCGGGACTGCGGGACCGCGGCGGACGGGAAGCGCGAGCGGCGGGTCGAGCGGGCCCTGGAGGAGGGGTGGTACGAGGTGCCGCCGCGGGCGCGCCGGCACGTCGCGAAGCCGCTCTGTCGCGGCGGGTTCGACGCGCCGGTCCACCCGGAGCGGTGAGCGGTCAGTCCGCGAGCGGGTCGAACAGCGCCACGTCGTGGAGCCTGGAGTCGTCGGTCAGCTCCGGGTGGAAGGCGAGGCCGACGACCGGCCCCTCGCGGACGGCGACGGGGCGACCGTCGACGGTCGCCAGCACCTCGACGTCGGGACCGACGTCGGCGACGGCGGGCGCGCGGATGAACACGCCGGGGAACGGGCCGTCGAGGCCGGCGACGTCCAGCCCGCTCTCGAAGCTGTCGCGCTGGCGACCGAAGGCGTTGCGATCGACCGTGACGTCGAGGACGTCGAGTGTCTCGACCCGGTCGTCCCGGGCGTCGCGTGCAGCGACGATGAGGCCGGCACAGGTGGCAAAGAGCGGCTTGCCGGCCTCGGCGTGGGCGACGAGCTCCGGCGCGATGTCACGTCTGTGGAGGAGCCGCGAGATCGTCGTCGACTCGCCGCCGGGGAGGGCAACGGCGTCGCAGTCGGGGACGACACCGGCGTTTCGCACCGCCGTCGCCTCGACGGAGCGGCCACGACTGGCCGCGGCACGCTCGACCGCGGCGACGTGTTCGGCGGCGTCTCCCTGGACCCCGACGACGGCGACGCGCATCTCAGACGCCGCGGTCTTGGAGCTGCTCTTCCTCCGGGAGGGAGGCGTTCGACTCGCCGGCCATGCCGCCGCCGGCGGCGCCGGCGACCTGCGCGAGGGCCTCGGGGTCGTCCCAGTCGTTGACCGCGTCGACGATCGCGGTGCCCATCCGCTCGGGGTCCTCGGCGCCGAAGACGCCGGAGCCGACGAAGATGCCGTCGCAGCCGTGGTACATCATCAGCGCGGCGTCTGCGGGGGTGGCGATGCCGCCGGCGGCGAAGTTGACGACCGGGAGCCGGCCCATCTCCGCCGTCTCGTGGACGAGGTGGGCGGGCGCCTCGTGTTCGCGGGCCCACTTCTCGCGCTCCTCGTGGTTCATGCCCGTCAGCTGCCGGATCGCGCCCTTGATGTTGCGCTGGTGGTGGACGGCCTGGTTCACGTCGCCCGTGCCGGCCTCGCCCTTCGTGCGGATCATCGCCGCGCCCTCGTCGATGCGGCGCAGCGCCTCCTGCAGGTTACGCGCCCCACAGACGAACGGCGCGGTGAACTCGCGCTTGTCGATGTGATAGCGGTCGTCTGCCGGCGTGAGCACCTCGCTCTCGTCGATCATGTCGACGCCGAGCGCCTCGAGGATCTCGGCCTCCTTCCGGTGACCGATCCGGGACTTCCCCATCGCCGGGATCGACACCTCGTCGATGATACCCTCGACGTCCGCCGGGTCGGGCATCCGCGCGACGCCGCCACGCTTGCGGATGTCCGCGGGGACGGCCTCGAGAGCCATCACCGCGACCGCGCCGATATCCTCGGCGATCCGCGCCTGCTCTCGCGTCACCACGTCCATGATGACGCCGCCCTGTTGCATCCGCGCGAACCCGCGCTTGACGAGGTCGGTCCCCCGCCGCAGGTTCTCTAGATCGGTCGGTTCCGCCATACGAGCCGGTACGATCCCCACCGGGTAATGCTTGTCGCCATGCGTGCGCAGCCGCGTGCGCGACGCGTGAGCGTCTTTGAAGTGCCGTCGGCCCCACGGCTGCGTATGGAAGAGACGGGTACCGAGGGCGACGGCGTGCGGGCGCAGTACGAGGAACGCGACGGCGAGCGTCTGCTGACCTTCGAGCGCGACGGACGGGCGGCGACCGTCGCCCAGAACGCCGACGGATACGCGATGCTGATGGTTCGGGCGAACGGCGACGAACTGGAGCGGTACTACGGCTTCGACATGGCACTCGACCACGCCGCGGAGCTGCTCGGCGTCGCCCCAGCCGACCTGCCGGTGCCGGCGGCGGCGACAGATATGGGGATGTAGCGCGGGGGACCGGGACCCGTCGCGCCGGTCACCTCGGCCCGTGCGCCGCCGGCGTCACGCTCAACCGCCCGGACCGTCCGCGTCTGCGGCCTCGCGCACGACGGCGAGTCCGAGCCACCTCCGGTTGCTGGCCGCCGACACGACGCCGGGGGGCTCGTCCGCGGCGCAGAGAGCCCGGACCACGGCTCGGCCGGCAGCCGTGACGTCGGAGACGAGAACACGAGCGGACGCGCTCAGTCCGTCTTCAGACCGCTCCCGGTCAGCGGGACGACGACATCCTCGTCGGGGCCGACCGCGCCGCGGTCGCGGAGTCGCTCCAAGGCTGCGGGCGCGACGGCACAGGTCGGCTCGACGTACAGTCCGGCCCGGGCGAGGCGGTCGAGCGTCGTCTCGGTCGTCGCACGGTCGACGGCGAGCGCGTCGCCGCCGGACGCCCGGACCGCACGCAGCAGCTCCGCACGCCGAACCGGGTCGCCGATCTGGATCCCGTCGGCGGCGTCGTTGTCGCCCGCCGCGGTCCCGTCGTCGTGGAGTGCCGCGACCACGGGCGCCGTGCCGGCGGCCTGTGCGGCGTAGAGCCGCGGTACGCAGCCGGTCCAGCCCGCCGTGCGGAGCCGGCGGAACCCTCGCCACGCGCCGAGGAACAGCGTGCCGTGGCCGACGGGCGCGACGACGGCGTCCGGTGCTGTCCAGTCCCGGCGGGCCGCGACCTCGTACGCCCACGTCGCGGTGCCGGCGAGAAAGGAGGGACGCCACGCGTGGCTGGCGTACCACGCGTCGCCGTCCGCGACGGCGGCGACACAGGCGTCCGTGACGGCGGCCCGCCCACCATCGACCCGGACCGGCGTCGCGCCCGCGGCCTCGACGGCCCGGAGTTTCCCGGTCTTGACCGACGCGGGGACGTACACCTCGCAGTCGAGCCCGGCGCGGGCGGCGTACGTCGCGAGCGCCGCGGCGGCGTTGCCCGAGGAGTCGTCGACGACCCGGTCGACGCCGAGCGAGAGCGCCCGCGCCACCGTCGTCGTCGCGCCGCGGTCCTTGAACGACGCCGTCGGCGAGACCGACTCGAGGGTCACGCGGCAGCCGAACCCGGGCGCGTCGAGCTCGGGCGTGAACCCCTCGCCGAGTGTCGCGCGCGGGTCGAACGGCTCCGGGAGCACGTCCGCGAACGCCCACAGTCCGCGGTCACGGTCGAGCGACGCCGGGTCCGGAGGGTCGGCGGGGAGCGCGGGCGGGTCGTCGTACGAGAGCGGCGTGCCACAGTCACAGCGCCAGCGGTCGGCGTGGGTCGCGCCGCAGTCCGGACAGCCGAGGCGGGCAGACACGGGTTCAGTACGTGTCGAGGTCGGTCCCGACCGAGCAGACGTACTCGCCGGTCGCGACCTGCGGGAGACGCCGCGAGCGCCAGAACACCCCGTCGGAGTCGGTCGTCACGCCGGCCTTCGACGTTCCGAACACGTCGGTCACGTCGAACAGCCGGTCGCCGGCGCTCACCCGGTCGCCCAGGTCGACGGCGAAGTCGACGATACCGCCCGCAGGCGAGCCGTACTGGTCGAACCCCGTCGCACGGACCTGTGCCTCGACGGCTGGATCGCCGTCGAGGAATCCGTAGCCCCGCAGGACGTTGAACACGCCCTCGACGCCGGTCCGGATCGAGCCCTCGTCGAAGCCGACGCTCCCGCCGAGCTCCGGGTCGACCGTCGGGATGCCGTCGTCCGGCGCGACGCGGGCGAGCTGCCCGTCCGGACCCTTCTGGTCGAGGATATGCCCGCAGCCGAACGTGCGGGCGAGCTGGAGACACTCGCGGTGGAGCCGGTGACGCCGGCCACAGCGCACCCGGACCTCGTCTATCATCCGAGAGGTCGACCCCTGGTGGAGGTCGAGCACGAGGTCGGCCTCGCTCGCCAGCGCGTAGGTGGCGGCGGCGAAGCGCTCGCTCGACGTCCCGCCGCGGTCGCCGGGGTACGCCCGGTTGAGCTTCGTGTCGTCGATCGGATTGCGGTGTTCGCCGGCGAGGAAGCCGTGGTAGTTGACGACGCCGACGACGACGACACTGCCCGACAGTTCGGCCGGGTCGAGCCGCGGGACCACCCGCGCGACGACACCGACGCCGTTTACCTCGTCGCCGTCGCTTGCCGCCTGGACGTAGAGTCGGTCGCCGTCGCTGACGCCGTTAATGACGGCAACGGGGAGTCCGACCGTCCCGCCGTCGCGCCCCTCGGCCACCTCCAGCCGACCGGTGTCGACCTCGCCGGGAGCAGCGTGCGCGGTCCCGACCGTTATCATTGGGCGTGGTCGGGACGGCCGACTCTTTAGCCGTTCGGAACCGGCGACCCAGCCGGCGCGAGCCGACGGACGTTTCACCGGTGCGTGCCCACCCGGGGCGTGAGCGACCGCGGGAGCACGGACGGAGACGACGACGCGCGATCTCGGGCGTCGACCCGTGACGTTCCGGCACGACCGGGCGTCGGGGCACTCGTCGAGCGCCTGCGCGTGCGCCGGAACGCCGCCGTCGGCGCCGCGGTCGGCCTCCTCCTCGGCGCCGCGCTGTACGTCGTCCGGGTGTTCGAGCTTCTCGGGCCGCCGGGGGGACAGCAGGCGTTCCCGGTCGTGGGCCCGGAGGTCTGGTTTCTGCTGCTCGCGCTCGTACTCGCCTCGGGCGCGGCGGCTGTCGTCGGGACGCTCCTGACGCTCGCGACCGCCTACCGCGCCGTCAACCGGGGCTAAACGTCGAACGAGCGGTCGGAGCCGACGAGGTCGGCGAGGCGGTCGGCGCTCGCGCGGGTGCCTTTCGCGAGGAGGACGTCGCCGGCTGTGACGACGGTCTCCGGGCCGGGCGAGAGCACCCACTCGTCGTCCGGGCGGCGGACGGCGATCACCCGGCTGCCCGTCTCCGTGCGGACGCGCCGGTCGCCGAGCGCCGTGCCGACGAGCGGCGCGTCCGCCGCGGCCGTCAGCCGGACGATCACCTCGTCGGACTCCTCGACGGCGGCGGCGACGACGGGGTGGGCGTCGATTCCCCAGCGGACGCCCTCGCTTATCTCGTTCGCGGCGTCGCTGATCACCTCCGTCGCGCTCGCGAGTCGCATCAGCCCCCGGAGGGTGGTCGGGTCGTCGACCCGCCCGGCGGCCCGGAGCGCCCACGCCTCCAGCATCGACTTGTGGTGGTCGACCTCCACCTCCAGTTCGGCCACCTCCTCGGCGACCGCCTCGCTGTCGAACAGGACGGCGCCGTAGGCGAGGTCGACGGCGAGTTCGCTCACGTCTTTCATCAGGACGATCGTCCGCACCGCCCGCTCGAGGTCTTCGACCGCCGGCTCGGCGGGGGTCGGCGGCTCGTACCGTCCGCCGGTGACCAGCTCGAAGACGTCGGTGACGTGGTCTTCGCTCCCCCGCAGGAGCACCACGTCGCCGGCGCGCAGGACGGTGTCGCGGTCGGGGTCGAGCAGCCACTCGCCGGCGCGTCGAACGGCGATGACGCGCACGCCCGTCTCTGTCTCCATGTTCGAGTCGGCGAGCGTCCGGTCGACGAACGGCGACTCGGGCGCGACGGTGCCGCGGACGAGCGTCTCGACGGCCTCGGGGAGGGCGGCCCGGAGCGCGTCCGGGAGGCCGATCTCCTCGATGACGACCTTCGCGATGTCGCCTGCGGCGTCGGCGATCTTCTCGGCGGCGCCGACGACGCCGAGGACGGGGGCCAGCCGCTCGGCGTCACGGGGGTTGCGCGCGGCGAGCAGGAGGCTCATTCGCGCGCGCATCTGGAGGAGGTCCATCCGTGTCTCGAGCTCCAGCACCTCCTCGGCCACCACCGGGCTCTCCAGCAGGACCGAGGAGTACGACAGGTCGATGAGCAGCTCCGCGGTGTCTTTCATCTCGGCCAGCACCTCCTTTACGCTGACCGGCTCGTACTCGACGTCGCGGGGGTCCATAGCCTCCGTGGCGCCGGCGGCTGTGTAAAGCCTTTCCAGCCGACGGCAACGCTTTTCGCCCCACCCACAAACCCTCGGTACATGTCGGAAGAGACGAGCGCGGAGCTCAAACGCGGGCTCGAGGGCGTTCTCGTCGCCGAGTCGTCGCTCAGCGAGATCGACGGAGACGAGGGACGGCTCGTCTACCGGGGCTACGACATCGACGACCTCGCCCGGGACGCGAGCTACGAGGAGGTGCTCTACCTGCTGTGGCACGGCGAGCTCCCGACCCGAGCCCTGCTCGACGCGTTCCGCGACGGGATGGCGACGGAGCGCGAACTCGACCCCGAGGTGCTGAACGCCATCGAGTGCCTCGCCCGCGCCGACGAGAGCCCGATGGCCGTGATGCGGACGGTCACGTCGATGCTCTCGGCTTACGACCCGGACGCGGAGGACGGCGACGTCCAGTCCATCCCCGCGAACGTCCGGAAGGGGCGGCGGATCACCGCGAAGCTCCCGACCGCGCTCGCGGCGTTCGACCGGCTGCGCCGGGGCGAGGAGCCGGTCGCGCCGAACCCCGACCTCGCCCACGCGGCGAACTTCCTCTACATGCTCAACGGCGAGGAGCCGGACGACGTCGCGGCGGAGACGTTCGACACGGCACTCGTCCTCCACGCGGACCACGGGATCAACGCCTCGACGTTCGCCGCGATGGTCACCGCCTCGACGCTCGCGGACCTGCACTCGGCGGTGACCAGCGCCGTCGGGACACTCTCCGGAGCGCTCCACGGCGGGGCGAACCAGAACGTGATGCGGATGCTCCTCGAGGTCGACGAGAGCAGGAAGGACCCGCTCCGGTGGGTCCAGGACGCCCTCGCGGAGGGTCGCCGGGTCGCCGGGTTCGGCCACCGGGTCTACAACGTCAAGGACCCCCGGGCACGCATCCTCGGCGAGCGCTCGCAGGCGCTCGGCGAGGCCTCGGGCGACGAGAAGTGGTTCCGCTACTCCGAGGCGATCGAGGAGTTCATGCTGGAACAGAAGGAGATCGCGCCGAACGTCGACTTCTACTCGGCGTCGATGTACTACCAGATGGGCATCCCGATCGACGTCTACACGCCCATCTTCGTGATCAGCCGTGTCGGCGGCTGGATCGCACACGTGATCGAGCAGTGGGAGGACAACCGGCTAATCCGCCCGCGTGCACGCTACGTCGGGCCGGAGAACCGCGAGTTCGTGCCGGTCGAGGAGCGGTAGGGCGGAGGCGTGCCTCGGCGTCGTGTCCACGGCGGCTGCTAGTTTCACTTTCACTCCGGACGGGTCGGGTTTAGGTGGGGTCCAGTTGTCTGCTGCAGTGCGGGTTACACGCTCCCCCCGGTACCCGTTCCCCCCTTTTGAACCGAAACGGTGAACCCGGTCGCCGCCGGCAGAGACGGTATGCTCTCGCTCTCCGACGTCGAAGCGGCCCGCGACCGGGTCGCCGACGTCGCGCGACACACGCCGCTCGAGTACTCGCCCGGGTTCTCCGAGCGGACCGGCGCCGAGGTCCACCTGAAGCTCGAGAACTTCCAGCGGACGGGCGCGTTCAAGATCCGCGGCGCGCTCAACCGGATCGCCACGCTGGCAGAGGACGACCGGGCGGCGGGCGTCGTCACCGCGAGCGCCGGCAATCACGCACAGGGCGTCGCGCTCGCCGCCGAGCGGTCCGACGTGGACTCGCTCATCGTGATGCCCGAGCACGCGCCCATCTCGAAGGTCCAGGCGACCGAGCGCTACGGCGGCGAGGTGATCCTCTACGGCGAGGACTACGACGAGGCCCAGACTCGCGCACACGAGGTCGAGCGCGAGGAGGGGATGACCTACGTCCACGCCTTCGACGACGAGGCCGTGATGGCCGGACAAGGGACGATCGGCCTCGAGATAGTCCAGGACTGTCCCGACGTCGACACGGTGGTCGTCCCTATCGGCGGCGGCGGCCTCGTCTCCGGGGTCGCGACGGCGGTGAAGGGGCTCGACCCGGACACGCGGGTGATCGGCGTCCAGGCAAAAGGCGCGGCGAGTGTCCGGCGGTCGCTCTCGCAGGGGACCGTCTACGAGCGCGACGAGGTCGAGACGATCGCGGACGGCATCGCCACCCGGCGGGTCGGCGACCGCACGTTCGACGTGATCAGCGAGCGCGTCGACGAGGTGGTCGAGGTCGACGACGAGCAGACCGCCGTCGCGCTCACCCGTCTCCTCGAGCGCGAGAAGGCGCTCGTCGAGGGGGCGGGCGCAGTCGCGCTCGCCGCTCTCATCGACGAGGAGTTCGACTACCGCGAGGACGAGGTGGTCGTTCCGGCGCTCTGTGGCGGCAACATCGACCTGAACGTGCTCACGACCGTCGTGTTGCGCGGGCTGATCGCCACCGGTCGGTACCTGAAGATCGAGACGGTACTCAAAGACCGGCCCGGGGCGCTCCGCGAGCTCTCGGGGGTCGTCGCCGACCAGGGCGCGAACATCACCGCCTTCCACCACGACCGGACCGCGCGCGACGTCGCGATGCGGGACGCCCGGGTCGAACTCGAACTGGAGACCCGCGGCCCGGAGCACGTCGAGCGGCTGCTCGGCGCGCTGGCGGCCCGGGGGTACGACGTCGAGGTGCTGACCCACGACGCGGGCGAGGTGCTCTGAGCCGACGGAACCGTGGTCGAGGTGGAGCAGAGAGGGGCCGGTGCGGACGGAGGACGCCGGCGGTGACGCCGCGGACGCGCGAGGCCGTCCTCTGGGGACTCGTCGGCGGGCTCTCCTTTCTCGTGCTCGCGCAGGGCTACCGGCTCGTCGCGTCGCTCGGGGTCGACACGCTCGGGCTCCTCGGGCTGGGGTCGGTCGTCGCGGTGACGACCACCCTCCTCTCGTACGTCGCGGCGCCGCGGCTCGCCCGTCGCGGGGGGAACGAACAGCGTTAAGAGCCGGAGCCGGCTACGCCCGAGACGAGCCGGGATGGCCGAGTGGTAAGGCGCACGCCTGGAAAGCGTGTTCCCTCTGGGATCCGGGGTTCAAATCCCCGTCCCGGCGCTTCCGGCGGCTGCGACGGGCGACGGGCGAGCCGCTACCTTCCCGACCCGTACGACAGCGATGAGTCGCGTCGACGGCAGCCTCGCGTCTACCGCGTGACCGGAGCCGTCCCGCGGCTCGGTCTCGTCGACGTCGAGGCGGACCGGCTCTGCACCGCCGACGAGTCGGTCTGCCCCGAGGGCCGACAGCGCGTCGTCGTGCCCGGCGCTCGCGCGACACACAGCCGGCGGCGTCTCTCTCTGTCGACCGGGGCCGGAGCTCGCAGACGAGTGCCGCGAGCGGCTCGGCCTCCAGTCCCGCGTTCGACCCCTACAGAGCCGCGAGGAGGCGCCGCCGCGCCTCAGGCGACGGTCACGTCGACGCGGAGTCCCCCGGCGTTGCTCTCGTGCAGGTGTACGGTCCAGCCGTGGGCGTCGACGACCTGCTTGACGATCTGGAGGCCGAGACTCGTCGACTCGCCGCGGTTCACGAGGTCGCCGAGACGCTCGACCGAGCCGCCGACGCCCGGTCCGTCGTCGGCCACGTAGAAGCCGTCGTCGGTGACGCCCACGCGGACAGTCGTCCCCGTGTCGGGGCTCGACTCGCCGGAGGCGGGCGCTCCGTGTTCGACGGCGTTCCGAAAGAGGTTCTCGAACAGCTGCTGGAGCCGGGACGGGTCGGCCGGGATCTCGCGCGTCCGGTCCGCGATCTCGACCGTCGCGTCGCCCGTCTCGACCATCTGCCAGGCGTTCCGTGCGGTGCGACCGAGGTCCGTCGGCTCGGGGTCGTCTACTACGTCGCCGCCGCGAGCGAGCGACAGCAGGTCGTCGATGAGCGTCTCCATCCGCTCTAGTGCCCCCTCGGCGAGTTCGATCTCGTCCCGGTCGATATCCTCGCCGAGGAGGCCGACGTACGCCTGTGCGACGTTCAGCGGGTTCCGGAGGTCGTGGCTCACGACGCCGGCGAACGAGTCGAGCCGCTCGTTTTGCCGCTGGAGTGTGCGCTCGCGCTGTCGTCGCTCGGTGATGTCGCGGACCGTGCCGAAGTGGACGTGGCCGTCGTCGAACGGCTGCGCGGTCGTCACCGCCTCTACGACGACCCGCTGCCCGTTGTACTCGTGTGCCGTCTCGTCGACGCGCGTCTCGTACGGATCGAACGAGTCCCAGTAGTCGTCGAACCGGTCGGCGTCGAGCGCCGGCACGACGTCCCAGAGCGCCTCGCCGACCAGCTCCGCGGGGGCGGCGTCGAACAGGTCGGCGTACCGCCTGTTCACGTACTGGTACCGGCCGCTCTGGTCGTACGCCGCGACCCCGACGCCGACGGTCTCGACTGCCCGGTTGAAGAAGTCGGGCGGAAAGTCACGGTCGTTCACCGACGTACGGTGGTGCCCGGTGTACATGTATCTGGCCGTCGACTCGTCCCACCACGCCGTCGGTCCGACGTCCGCGTGTCCGAACAGTCCGGTTCCGGGCGTGTCGTCGGCTGGCGCGCTACTCCACCAGCAGGTACCGGTCGACGTACGTCTCCAGCGTCCCGCGTGTGCGCGCCACCGTCTCGGGGTCGTCGAGGGTCACGCCGCGGATCATCGTCCCGAGGAGCGCCGTGTGGACGAACTCGGCGGCCTCGCTCGGGTCGACGGCAGAGTCGAACCGCCCGACCTCGACGCCGCGCCGGATCACGTCCGCGAACGCCGAGCGGATGATACTGTCCGAGCGCCGGACGAGGTCGCGGTGGCGCTCGTCGTGAGGGGCGGCGGCGCGAATCTCGAGGAGCACCCGTCGGAACTGCGCCGCCTCCTCGTCCATCGGGACGGGGACGAGTCGGTCGACGAGCGTCAGCAGGTCGTCGTAGGGGTCCGTGCCCTCGACGGTCAGGCGCTCGGCGAGGTCCTCCAGCAGGTGTCGGAGGAAGTCTGTCAGCAGCTCGTCCTTGTCGTCGTAGTGGTAGTACAGCAGCGACTTCGACTTCTCGAACTCGTCGGCGATATGCTGGATCGTGGTGTCGTGGTAGCCGTGGCGACAGAGCGCCCGGTAGGTGGCCTCGCGGATTGCGGCGTGGACGTCGGCGTCGTCGGCGGCGGTCACGGCGGGCACCCCTTCGGCGGGGCACCGGGACCCGGCGCACTGCGGATCACGCACGCCCTCCGACGGCACGCTCGAGTCGGTCTGCGACGATCAGCGTCGGGGGCAGGGTAGCGAGCGCCGCCACGAGCGTCAGGGCGATGACGCCGACGGTGAGGAACCCGAAGTCGGCGATTATCGGGAACGGCGACGCCGCGAGCGCGGAGAAGCCGAAGACGGTCGTCATCCCCGACACCGAGATGGCCTTGCCGACCCGCGTCGCAGCCGTCTCGACGGCGTCCAGGGCGGCGACACCGGCGTCGCGCTCCTCGTAGTACCGCTCCATCACGATGACGGCGTACTCGGCGCCGATACCGACCGTCAGCGCCCCGAGACTGGCGCCGAGCGGCGACACCCGGACGCCGAGTGCGAACATGTAGAGGTTCTGCCAGCCGACGACGAACGCCATCGGCACCAGCGGTACGAGCGCCCTCGTCGGGTCGCGGTAGTACGCCAAGAGCGCGAGGAAGACGAAGGCGAACCCGAGCGCGGTCGTCGTGTTCCGGCTCTCGATCTGGTCGATGGTGCTCGGCGTCGAGACGACGTTCGTGCCCGTCAGCTGGGCGTCGACGCCCGGCGGCGGGCGGGAGAACTCGATCGCCGACCGGACCTGTCGGATGAACGAGAGCGTCGCCTCCGTCGAGAGGTCCGGCCGACTGATCACGACGATGTGGGCGTAGCCGTCGTCGGCGAACCGCTCGCGCTCTGTCGTCGGCGCGCGGTCCAGCGCCCGCTCGACGCCGGCCTCCGTCGTCGGGAGGTCACCGTCGTTGTGCCGCCGCACGAGGTCCGCGGGCGTCTCGACGCCGACGACCGCCGGGGTCCCGAGCGCGACGCGCTCGAACCGCTCCATCCACCGCAGCGTCTCGGGGGCGGTGGTCTCGCCCGCCACGAGGACGTCGAACTGCACCGCCGTGCCCCCCCCAGTCTCGGCACGGAACTGCTGGAGGTCGAGAAGCGCCGGCAGGTCCTGCGGAATGAACTCCTCGGTGTCCGCGAGCGTCTCCAGGTCGGTGCCGGCCTGGAACCCGCCGGTGGTGAGGAGCACCGCGACCACCAGCACGGCGACGGGGTGGGCGGCGAGCGCCCGCGACCCGGTCCCGAGCGTCTGCCCGAACCGACCGGGCTCGCTGGCGTCGGTCGCGCCGTCTGCGGGCGCCGGCGCGTCGTCCCGCCCGCCGTCGGTGGCCGCGGCGTCGTCGGTCGACGACCCGTCGCCCCGGACCCGCGCCCACATCGTGAGGACGGGGACGAGAACGACGATCGCCGCGAGGAAGGTGAGCAACACGCCGAAGATGGAGGTCTGTGCGAACCAGACGAACGCGGGCGAGTCGCGGGTCGACACCCACGTCGCGCCGAAGCCCAGCGCCGCTGCGATCATGGCGACGAGAACCGCGGGACCGATGCCGGACAGCGCCCGCGGGAGTGCCACCGTCGGCGGGGCGTCGGCGAGCTCCTCCTCGTAGCGCTGGTGGAACTGGACCGAGTAGTCGATCCCGAGCCCGATGAGGATGGGGAAGACGGCGCTCGTGAGCGTCGAGTTCGGCACCCCCGCGTAGCCGATCGCGCCGAAGGTGTAGACGACGCCGACGAAGACGGCGACGACCGGGAGCAGTCGGAGGCGGACCCCGCGAAAGAGAAAGAAGAGCGCGACGACCATCAGCCCGACCGCGAGCCCGAGCTGTTGCTGTGTCGAGGACTGGATCGCCGCCGAGAGCTGGGCGGAGAAGGCGGCCTGTCCGGTGACGGTGACGTCGACACCGGCGGGGAAGGCCGCCCACCCGACGGCGTCGACGGCGTCGTCGTAGATCGGTCGCTGTTGCTCCTGCGAGAGCCCGGGGTCGATGACGACGGTGACGAACGCGGCGTCCTCGTTCTCGACGACACGGGCGATACGGGTCTCGTCGTTCGGGATCGTGCCGTACGCCGCGCGCACCCGGTCTGCGGGGCTGGCGACCGTATCGACGTCCTCGCGGGCCGTGAGCCGGCGGTCGAACCGGTCGATCGCTCGCATCGTCCGCGGGTCGGTCACTGACCCGCGGACGAGGACGGCCACCGTCGAACGGTCGAACGTGTCCTGGAACCGCTCCAGCGTCGGGTTGTCGGCGGTGAACGCCTCGCTGCCGGTGACGCTGGTTATCTGTGCGGCGCCGCCGAGGGCCGCGACGACGAGGACGGCGGCGACCGCGAGGGTGGCGAGTGGGTGGCGCTCGATCGTCGCCCCGACCGCGCCGAACAGCGATCCGAGCACGCTACCGCCGCCCGAGCAGGACGTACGCGCCCCCGGCGAGAACCACGAGCGCGCCGACGGCGATCGGCACGAGCGGCGGTCCGCCGTCGCTCTGCTGGAGCGGGACGCCGACCGGCATCCCGTCGGTGAAGCGGGTGTCGCCGTCCGGTTCGTCGTATCGCACCTCGACGGCGGAGTCGTAGGTCTTCGGGAGCGCCGAGCCCGCGGCGCTCACGCCGAACGTCGCGGTGACGGTGTCGCCGGGCTGGAGCGTCCCGAGGAAGGCCCCGTCGTCGGCAGACGAGAGCGGGTCGGTCGGGAACAGCCGCGCGTTTACTGCCGACGCGGGGTCGTCCCCGGCGTACCGGAGGGTCACGTCGAGCTGGCCGGAGCCGCCCGGCGAGACGTCGGCGGAGACGTCGAGCACCTCGAACGGCGCGCGCTGTGGCTCGATCGTCAGCGCCTTGCGGACGGGCTTTGCGGCCAGGACGTCGCCGTTCGCGTTCTCGTACTCGACGGCGAATGCGAAGCTGTTCGTCCCCGGCTCGGCGTTCTCGCCGATGTCGACGGTGAACGCGACTGGCACGGACTCGTCCGGGCCGAGGTCGCCGACCGCCGACTCACCGTTCGTCGGCGTCACCGGGGAGTTCCGGGCGCCGTTGAGCCGCACGGCCACCTGATTCGCCGTTCCCTCGCCGAGGTTGACGAGGTCCGCACGGATCCGGGCCTCGGACTCGTCGACGCGGAACCGCTCGGTCTCGACGTTCCGCAGGGCGAACTGTCGCTCCCCGCCGACCGTAACCCCGACCGTCTGTGCGTCGGAGCGGGCGGTCACGGCGTTCGTGTTCTCGTAGGCGACGACAGTCTCGACGGGGTACGACCCCGCGACGGCGTCGTTCGTCGCGCCGACCCGCACGGCCACCTCGCGGGACTGGCCGGGAGCGAGCGTTCCGACGAACAGCCCGGTCGACCGCTCGGGGCGGTCGGTCGGGCCGAAGAACAGCACCGGCGCCCCCGCCGACAGCGACAGCCGCGCGTCCGTCGCGGTCCGTGTCCCGGTGTTCTCGACGGTCAGCGACAGCCGGTCGCTGTCGCCGGCGAACAGGCTGTCGGCGTCGCCGCCGGTGATCCGGAACTGCGGTCGTGCCTCGACCCGGAGCCGGACCGACGTCCGGACCGTCCGTGTCGTCGTCGTGAACTCCGGCTGCTCGAACTCGTCGACGACGACCGAGCGCGTGTGGCTGTACTCGATCCGGACCGGCACCCGGTAGGTGCCCGGCTCGACTGCCCCGACCTCGATACGGTACTCGACCGGCGTCGTCTGGCTGTCCGGGAGCCGACCGAGCGTCCGTGTGCCCGTCCTGACCTCGACCGGTGCGTCGATGCCGGACTCGACGACCTCGACCTGGACGTTCCGTGCGGTCGTCACCCGGTCCTCGTACTGCGGGTTCTGCTGGTCGCCCCGCTGCAGTTCACCGTCGTTCGTCACCGCGACTGTCAGCGTCGTCTCCTCGCTCGCCTGTACGGTCCCCGTCGGCGAGGTGGCCGTGAGGTCCGGTTCGCCGATGATCACCGTGTTCGCGCCTGCGGGGATGGCGAGCGCCGCAGAGACGAGAAGCACCGAGAGCACGAGGACAGTCACACGTCTGCCGTCCATGAGACTGAACGGGCGGTCAGGGTGTTAACCCTGACGAAACGGACGAACGAGTGTTAAACTCGGGGGGTGTCGCCGTCGGCACCGCGCCGGACCGAGACCCACGACGCGGCGCGAGACGCCACCGGAGCGGGGTCTGAGCGGTCTCTGTAGAGCCGGCGGCGAGGGGCGGTTTCGCCACGTTCATATAGAACGGCAAATCACGTCCTAGTGATTATGAGCCAGCGCCGGATGGCGGGAGCCCCCGTCATGATCATGGGAGAGGACGCCGAGCAGCTCCGGGACCGTGACGCCCAGAAGCACAACATCTCGGCGGCACAGGCCGTCGCGGAGGCGGTGCGGTCGACGCTCGGGCCGAAGGGGATGGACAAGATGCTCGTCGGCTCGACGGGCGACGTCACCGTCACGAACGACGGCGTGACGATCCTCGAGGAGATGGACATCGAGAACCCGACGGCACAGATGGTCGTCGAGGTGGCACAGACCCAGGAGGAGGAGGCCGGTGACGGCACGACGACGGCCGTCGCGGTCGCGGGCGAACTCCTGAAACTCGCCGAGGAGTTCATCGACCGGGAGATCCACCCCACCTCGATCATCCGCGGGTTCACCGAGGCGAGCGAAGTCGCACGCACCGAGGTCGCGAAGATGGCGACGCGGGTCGAGGGCGACGAGGAGCGTCTCCGGGCCGTCGCCGAGACGGCGATGACGGGCAAGGGCGCCGAGGTGAACAAGCGCGTCCTCGCGGACATCATCGTCGAGGCCGTCCAGGCCGTCAGCGTCGACGCCGACGACGGGACGACGGTCGTCGACCTCGGCTACGTCGAGACGGGGACCGAAACCGGTCGCGGTGTCGAGGAGTCGGAACTCATCGACGGCGGGGTCATCAACAAGGAGCCGCTCCTCTCTGATATGCCGCGGCAGTTCGATGACGCGAACGTCCTCCTCTCGCTCGACCCCCTCGAGGCCAGCGAGACCGACACCGACATCTCGGTCCGGGCGGAGAGCCACGAGACGGTCGACCGGTTCATCGAGGCCGAGGAGCGGGAGCTGAGAGAGCAGGTCGAGGCGCTCGAGGAGCTCGGCGTCGACGTCCTGCTCTGTCAGAAAGGCATCGACGACGTCGCCCACCACTACCTGAAGGAGGCCGGCATCCTCGCGGTGCGCCGGACGAACAAGAGCGACATGGCGTTCCTGAAGGAGGTACTGGGCGCGCGTATCGTCAACAACCTCGAGACGGCGACCGAGGACGACCTCGGTCACGGCTCGGTCCACTGGCACGACAAGAGCGAGACGTTCCGGATCCAGGGGACCGGCGAGGAGACCCACGGCGTGACGATCATGCTCCGCGGGTCGACCCAGCAGGTGATCGACGAGCTGGAGCGCGGCGTGATGGACGCGCTCAACGTCGTCGCCACCGCAGCCGGCGACGGACGGGTCGTCGGCGGCGCCGGCGCGACCGAGATCGAACTCGCCCGACGCCTGCGCGACCACGCCGACGGCGTCGAGGGACGCGAACAGCTCGCGGTCGAGGCGTTCGCCGACGCGCTGGAGCTGGTGCCACGCACCCTCGCGACGAACGCCGGCATCGACGGCATCGACGCGCTGGTCGACCTGCGCGCGGCCCACGACGACGGCGACGTCCACGCCGGCCTCGACGTGTTCAGCGGCGAGGTCGTCGACAGCTACGACGCGGGCGTGGTCGAGCCGGCGACGGCGAAACAGCAGGCGGTCGTCTCCGCCGCCGAGGCCGCGAACCTCATCCTGAAGATCGACGACGTGCTCGAGGCCGGCGAGAGCGACGACGACGACGGCCCGGGTGGTCCGGGCGGCGCCCCCGGCGGCATGGGCGGTATGGGCGGTATGGGCGGTGCGATGTGACCGACGGCAGGTAGACACACGCCACCCGTCTCCTGGCCGCCGGCAAGCGGCTGTCGTGCCGTCGCCCGGCGTCCGGCTGTGCTCGACGCGAGAGGCCGAGACGGAGCCGGACGGACTGACGATCAGCGGGTCGACCGCGGGCTGGCGGTCGTGGTTACCGCGCCAGCGCCGGACCGAGGTCGCCGTTCGGGAACGCCCGGACGGTGTCGAGTGCGCTCGTGGCGCTGTCGGCGGCCTGCGAGGGCGGCGCCTCGGGCGCACCCTGACGGACTCCGTCCTCGTCACCCGCGGCGGGGACGTCCGCCGGCGGGCCGGCGTCTGCGGACTCGTCTGCCGTGTCGTCTGCGGCCTCGGACTCGCCGTCCGTATCGTGTACTGTTCGTCCGCGCGGCTGTCTGCGTCGTCTGCCGGACCCGCGCCGGTCGGGAGCGTGTCGGGGCGGCGACCGGCACGGGGCGAGCGCGAGTGCGGCGGCTCGTTTCGACGTCACGATGCGCTCGTGGAGGACGCGAGCGGCGGATCGGCCTCCGACCGACGAGCCGACTCCTCGCCGTTCGTGGCCGTCTCACGGCAGTCGAGCGGGGCTAACCGTCGCCGCGGCACGTCTAAGTGTACGCCGCCGGGAGAGACGGTGTGCTCCGACTCCTCGACGGCGACGACGTGCGGCGGTGCGCGCCGACGACGGCAGTCGTCGACGCGGTGGCGGACGCCTTCGCCGCGACGGACCGCGGCGACGCGGTGATGCCGCCGAAGTCGTACGTCGACCTGCCGCAGTACGACGGCGACTTCCGGGCGATGCCGGCGTACGTCGACGGCGGGTCGTGGGACGCGGCGGGCGTGAAGTGGGTCAACTCCCACCCGGAGAACCCCGACCGGTTCGACCTCCCGACTGTCATGGGCGTGATGGTCTACTCCGACCCCGAGACGGCCCGACCGCTCGCGGTGCTCGACGGGACGGAGCTCACACGCCTGCGGACCGGCGCCGCCGCCGCCGTCGCGACGGACCACCTCGCCGTCGCGGACGCGTCCTCGCTCGGCCTCGTCGGCGCGGGCGCGCAGTCGTACACCCAGCTGGCGTTCGTCGCGTCTGTCCGGCCGGTCGAGCGCGTGGTCGTCGCCGACGCCGACCCGGAGACCGCGGCGGCGCTCGTCGACCACGCGACCGAGACGGGGTTCGACGCTCGCGCCGGCGACGTCACGGAGGCCGCCGCGTGCGACGTCGTCTCCACGACCACGCCCGTCAGGGAGCCGATCGTCGAGCGGGCCGCCGTCGGCGAGCGCACACACCTCAACGCGATCGGTGCCGACGCAGCCGGAAAGCGGGAGCTCGGGGACGGGGTGCTCGCCGACGCCACGGTCGTCGTCGACGACTGGGACCAGTGTGTCCACTCGGGCGAGATCAACGTCCCGTGGGACGCGGGAGTGGTCGACGAGGGCTCGATCCACGCCGAACTCGGCGCGGTCGTGGCCGGGTCGACCCCCGGCCGGACGGCAGAGACCGGGATCACCGTCTTCGACTCGACGGGGCTCGCGGTCCAGGACGTCGCGGCTGCACACGTCGTCTACGAGCGGGCGACCGCCGACGGCGTCGGGACGGAGTTCGACCTGCTCGGGCTCTAACTCTCGCCGTCAGTACAGGACGTGGCGGGTGTCGTACGAGCCGAGCCGCCGGACCCAGCCTGCCTCGGCGATCTCCTCCAGTCGCTCGACTGCGGCCTCGGCGCGTCGCTCGTACAGACCGGCCTCGAAGTCGAGGTGGAACAGGTAGTCGCCAAGCCGCTCGCCGCTCGGGCGTGACTCGACCCGCGAGAGGTTGATCTCGCGGTCGGCGAACGCCTCCAGCAGCTCCAGCAGGAGGCCGGGGTAGTTCGCGTTCGGGTAGACGACGACGCTCGACTTCCCGCCGGCGTCGTCGCGGTCGGCGGGCGGGGCGACGACGAAAAAGCGGGTTGCGTTCGAGTCGCGGTCCTGGATATCCTCGGCCAGGACGTGGATGCCGTCGCCGGCGTTTTCCGGGTGGCCGACCCCGGCGACCGCCGCGTCGGTGCGGGCGCGTTCGACTCCTCGGGCGGTGCTCGCGACCGCCTCCAGCCGCGCGTCCGGGTGGTGCTCCTCCAGGTAGCCCCGGCACTGCGCGAGCGCCTGTGAGTGGCTGGCGACGGTCTCGAACGCCTCGTCCCGTGCCAGCAGCGCGTGGCGGATCGGGGTGACGATCTCCTCGACCACGGCCACGTCGTAGTCGGCGAGAGCGTCGAGCGTCTCGGTCACCGACCCCTCGATGCTGTTCTCGATCGGCACCACCCCACGGTCGACGGCCCCCCGGGCCACCGCCTCGACGATGGCGGTGACGGACTCGCGGAAGTCGACGGCGACACCGTCGCCGTCGACCGCGCGGGCCGCCCGGTGAGAGTAGGTTCCCGCGGGGCCGAGGGTGAGTACGTCCATAGCGGCTGAGTCGCCCGGTCCGCGGTTAAGCGCGTCGCTCTGCGCAGAACGCGACGAAGTTCTCGAGCAGGCGCAGGCCGGTCTCGCCGCTCTTCTCCGGGTGAAACTGTGTCCCGACGACGTTGTCGCGTGCGACGACGGCGGGGAACCGCTCGCCGTGTGTCGTCGTCGCCGCCACCGTGTCGTCGTCGTCCGGGCGGGCGTAGTACGAGTGGACGAAGTACGCGTACTCGCCGTCGACGCCCGCCAAGACGGGGTGGTCGCGCTCCACGGCCAGGTCGTTCCAGCCCATGTGCGGCACCTTCGGAGCGTCCCGGAACCGGACGTTCCGGCCGGGGATCACCCCGAGCCCCTCGGCGTCGCCCTGTCCCTCGCGTTCGGCCTCCTCGCTCTCCGAGAGGAGCATCTGCATCCCGAGACAGATGCCGAGCAAGGGGGTGTCGGCGGCGGCGAGATCCGTCAGCGCCGTCCGGAATGGACCGGCGTTCTCCATCCCGTCGCCGAACGCACCGACGCCGGGCAGGACGACGCCGTCGGCGCCAGCCAGCGCCGCTGGCGACTCGACGACGTCGACGCTCGCGCCCGCGCGCTCCAGTCCTCGCGTGGCGCTCCGGAGGTTGTTGATCCCGTAGTCCACGACCGCCAGGTCGACCATACGTCGGGTCGGCGGCGAGGGGACAAGTCGGTTCCGACCTGTGCGGTCTCGCCGTCCGGCGGGACCGCTGTCCGTAGCACCTGTCCGGGCAGCCCCGTCACCTTCGACGACACCGGCGCGCCCAGCCGGTCGCGGTCCCGCGCCCCCGACCACAGAGCGGCGTCGGTCGTGGGACCACCGGCGCAGGTACAAACGGTCGGTCGTCGTGACAGTCCGAGACGACCGGCTGGCGACCCCGCGTCGCGCACTCGGCACGGCGCAGCGTCGTGCAGTCCCGACTGAGGCGTGGAGCACCGCAACGAGTCCCGGCGCGTCGAATCCAACCGACAACGGCTCCTGTATCTCGCCGACGTTCTCTCCGGTCGTCAGATCCAGGTACTGCCGGTGCGCTGGAGGCAACCCGCGCTGGCGCTGGGCGCCGCGGTCGTAGTCGGCTGGGTGGCACCACGGGTCGCGGGCGTCGGTGCCGGGGTCGCGGCGAGCGCCGGGGTCGTGGTGTGTGTCCTCGTGCGTGTCGGCTTGGCGGCGCTCGGGCGCGAGTCCGGGACGCGGGCGGACGATATGCGACTCGTGCGGCAGCCGCATCTGGCGACTCTCGGGCGACTGGAGTCTCACGTGCAGGCGGTGCGGGTGGCGTCCAGGGCCGCCGTGGCTCCGGTGGGTGACCCGCTCGGTCCCGTCGCGGCAGCTCCGGCGCTCGGTCGAGTGGCAGCGGGTCGCGCTGCTCGGCGTCGCCGGGCTCGTCGTCTTCGTGGGGCTGCCCTCGCAGGTTCCTGTCGCACCCGAGACTGTGGCTACAGACGCCCGTTCGACGGCGGCCCACGACACCGTTACGACGACCCAGGTGTCCGCTTCGTCGTCTACCGACGCCGACCGCCGCGCTGCCGAGGGTTCACGACAGCCCGACGAGCGAGAGATCGAGCGCCACCTGGTCCGGTGTATCAACGAGCGGCGCGCGTCACGATCTCGAGCCGGTCGACAGAGACGACAGACTCGCGCAGATCGCGACGTACCACTCCGAGGACATGGCCGAGCGGGGCTACTTCGCACACGACGGCCCAGACGGGGCGATGGCGGACCGGTACGACTGTCGGGCACCGGCTGGAGGGAACACGCGCTACACGGGAGCGGAGAACGTCGCGTACACTTACCCCTTCGAGTCGACACGTACCGATTACGCCGGCGGCGTATACCGACAGCGAGCGCGACGTCGCCCGCGGGCTGGATGAACAGCACGGGACACCGCGAGAACGTCCCGACCCCCGCGTGGGACCACATCGGCCACGGGATCTACGTCACCTCCATCGAGGGGAAGATGACGATCTACGCCACCCAGAACGTCTGCTAGCGGTACAGTTCTCGTCGGTGTTTGGCGCCTCAACCGGGACGCTCCGACGCGAACGTGACCCCCCGCTCAGTAGTCGCCGAGCCGAGACTGCCCGCCGTCGTCCCCCCCGACGCCGGCCAGCGCCGCGGCCTCCGACACCGCCGCCGCGAGCGCCTCGCGCTGGCTCGCGTCGTACAGCGTCGCGGCAGGGTGAACCGAGACGAGGATCCGCCGTGTGCGCCCGCCGAGACGCGCTTCGTGGACCGACCCTGCCTCGGACGTCACCGCGACCGCCCGGTCGAGGACGTGTTCGCTCGGCACCTTCCCGAGTGTCACGACGACCTCGGGGTCGACGGCGGCGACCTCCGCGTCGAGGTGGTCACGACAGTTCGCCAGCTCCGCCGCGGTCGGATCGCGGTTCTCCGGCGGTCGACACCGGGCGCAGTTCGTCACCCGCACGTCGGCGCGTGCGAGACCGGCGTCGCGCAGGGTATCGTCGAGGACGTCGCCCGACCGCCCGACGAACGGTCGGCCTTCGCGGTCCTCCGTCTCGCCCGGCGCCTCGCCGACGAACAGCAGCGCGGCGTCTCCCGGTCCGTCGCCGTTGACGATCCGGGACCGACAGTCGACGAGCGCCGGGCACCGCTCGCAGGCGACGACGTCGCCTCCGTCCCGGCGCGCGGCGTCTGTATCGTCCACACAGACAGCCGTGGCGCCCTGCGGGTCAACTTACCGGTCGTCGACGCCGGCCAGCGCCCGACCCGCACGTGCGCCGAGCCGCGCCACCCGGAGCGGTTCGGGTCGGCCCTGACCCGCGGGCGTGTGTGCCCGGACGACCCGCGCGGACACGTCCGGGCCACAGCCGAGCGAGCGGACGAACAGCCGCCGGTCGTCGACGTCGACGGGACGACGGGACGGCAGGGCGTCGTACCGGGCGCGGCGGGCGGCGCGGGTCTCGCCGGCGAACGTCCGGTCGATCGCGTCGCCGAGGCCGGGGCTCTGTTCGAAGCTCACCGCGAGGACGGGACGGTCGGCTGCGGCGTGGACGGCGTCGAGGTCGAGGACGTCGAACCACGTCGGAGCGACGCCGGCGACGAGGAGGTGCGTCGCGTCCGGGCGGTCGGTGCGGTCGAGGAGTGTGCAGACGGCAGCGGTGGCTGCGCCGTCGGCGACCGGGCGGGCGTCGAGTGCGAGGCCGTCGACGACACGGTCGGCGCGGACGACGGCGGCGCAGGCGACGAGGCTCCCCGACTCGTCGCCGTCGCCGGAGAAGGCGACTCCGAGCGCGCGAGCGCCCGGGGACACGGCGTCTTACTCCGCTTCGTCGTCTTTGATCTGCTCGAGCTTGTCGATCAGTTCGTCGTTCGAGGCGCCGATCTCGAACTCGACGTCGCCCTCGTGCTCTGTCTCGCTGGTCTTGACCCCCTCTTCGTCGTCGTCGAGATCCAGCTCCTGGTTCTCCTGCTCCGACTCGTCGTAGCTCCCGAAGCCCATCACGTGTACGGATGCGGTCACGCGGGAAAAGTCGTACGGGCGTCAGACAGGGTTTTGAGCCGGGCGTCCGACGCTCGGTCGTGACCGTCGTGAATCTCACCGAGGGCGCAGAGCAGTTCACCTGTAACGCATACCTCGTCGACGGCGAGACGCCGACGCTCGTCGACGCCGGGACGGTGCCGGGAGTCGCGGACGGGGTGCGGGCACACGCGGACGGGCTCGACCGGGTGGTTCTGACCCACCAGCACGGCGACCACGTCGGGCGGCTGGACGCGGTGCTCGACGCCTTCGGCCCGACGCTCTACGCGTACGGCGACCACCCGCGACGTGACGTCGCCCTCGCGGACGGCGACAGCGTGGCGATCGGCGACGAGACGTTCGACGTCGTCTACACGCCCGGCCACGCGAGCGACCACGTCGCGTTCGTCTCCGACCGGACGCTGTTCAGCGGCGACGTCGTGGTGCACGACGACGGCGCGTTCGACGACGGGAGCTTCGGTCGGACGGACACCCCAGGGGGGTCCCGCGAGCGCCTGATCGAGAGCCTGTACGACCTCCTCGACCGGACGCCGGAGACGGTCGAGGCGATGTACGCCGGCCACGGCGGGCCGTTCGTCGCGGGCGAGACAGCCGACGAGTCCGTCCGACGGGTGATAGAGCGCGCGCTGACCCGTGCCGAGCGCCGCGAGCCGAAGTACCCGGACGAGGGGTAGCCCGTCAGTTTTTGCCCGTCGGGGTCGACTGCCGGGTATGGCGACAGAGGCGAGTACCTCGTCGGGACTGTCGGTAGAGACGGAGTCGATGACCGCGGTCCACTGGTTCGGGGTGATCCTCGCGCTCGTGACGGCGGCGGTACACCTGATTCTCGGAGTCCGGTTCGTACCGAGCGGCCTCGGCGTCTCGTTTCTCCTCGCCGGGCTGGGCTTTCTCGGCGCGGTCGCGCTCCTGCTAGTCGGCTACCGGCGCCGGCTGCTCTACCTCGTCGGCGTCCCCTTCACCGGTGCCCAACTCGCGATCTGGTACGCGCTGAACGTGCTGCCGCAGGGACCGTTCGCCGTCGGAGCGGTCGGGACGTTCGGCGCCGTCGACAAGGTCGCACAGGTGCTCCTGATCGCCGTCTTGGTCTACCTGTTCCGCGCGGAGTAGCCGCGTCAGGCGCTCCGGCGCTCTTTGGCCTTCTTCCGGAGGTTCTTGTAGCCACACTTCCGGCAGGACGACGCACGCTGGGGGTTGCGGGCGTTACACCGCATACAGATCTGTTTCTCCAGGCGACGGCGCGTCGCGTGCTCGTACTTGGGCATATCCGCAGAGGGCGGGCGGCGCGGTTAACACTTGCGAGACGGGGGACGCGCGAGGGCGTCGAACGGGCCGCCGCCGAGCGCCGGCGACGGCACGCCGACGCGTCCAGGGCGCCGGAGCGCCCTCGTGCGACCGCGTGGCGCGCGCCGCCGAGACCGACCGCGGGTGCCGTCACTGCGCCGAGAAGCGGGTGACCGACCCCGACGCCGACGGCGAGGACGACGGCGGCGAGTAGCAGACCGGCGGGGTCGTGACGCGCGAGGTACGCGAGCGCCAGGCCACCGAGGACGAGCGTCCCTCGGGGCCGGCACCGAGGAGGACACCCCCGGCCAGCGCGGTGAGGGAAGCGGCGCCACCGGCTGCCGGTGCGAACTCCGGAGCGCTCCTGTGGAGAGTCGTCGCGCTCGGCCCGGACTCCGTGTCTGTGCACGGAGGAGGCAGGCGAGCGCGGGGGCCGTGTCTCTCGCTCCGGACGCAAGCGGTTTATGGCCGCCGGGAGTAGCGGCTGTCATGGCAGACTGTCCACTCGCCGACGACTGCCCCCGGTACTCCGAGCGGATCCAGGGGATGGGCTGTCAGTACTACGGAGACCGGGGCGGCGCCGAGTGGTGTGACAGCTACGACATGCCGATTCGGGACCTGAAGGCCCAGCCGGTGAAGCCGGGCGAGGAGGTCGTCGTCGAGGTGGACGACATCCACGAGAGTGGAGCGGGCGTCGGTCGGACCGGCGACGGGTTCATTATCCTCGTCGACGGACTGCTCCCCGAGGCGCGGGCAACGGTGAAGATTCACCGCGTGAAGTCGAACCACGCCACCGCACAGGAGGTCGTCGAACGGCTGCCGCTGGAGCCGGACGACGAGGACGACGGGTACGAGGCGGGCGAGGCAGAGGACGCCGACGACGAGACGGACGGGCGACGCGAGGGCAGCCGTCGAGAGCGGCTCGGCAGCCGCGAGGACTTCTGGGGCTCGTAGCGCGCGATGGCGGGAGCCGACGACGTCGACGCCGGGGCGGAGGAGGGAGCGGACCCGGACGTCGACCGCGTTCTCGACCGCGCCGGCTTCGACGCGGCGGCAAGCGTGCTCACCCGCCGGCAGGCCGAGGTGCTGGCGCTCCGCGAGCAGGGGCTCACGCAGTCCGACATCGGCGACCGTCTCGGTACCTCGCGGGCGAACGTCTCCGCGGTCGAGCGGTCGGCCCGCGACAACGTCGACCGGGCGCGAGAGACGGTGGCGTTCGCCGACGCGCTCTCCGCGCCCGTACGGGTGACGATCGAGCCGGGCGCGGACCTCTACGACGTCCCGGGACGGGTGTACGACGCCGCCGACGAGGCGAGCGTGAAGGTAAACCACACCGCGCCGGACCTGATGCGTCTCGTGGGCGAGGGCGCGGGCGACGCCGTCGACGGCCAGCGCGTCGTCGACCCGCTCCTCGTCGGCGTCACCGGCGACGGCGCGGTGCGGGTCCGCCGCCGCCGGTAGCTTTCTGTCCCGTCCCGTCGACACGACGAGCATGGACCTCGGACTCGACGGCGACGCCGCGCTGACGACGGCCAGCACCGCCGGGCTCGGCGGCGCGAGCGCCGCGTCGCTCGCCCGCGAGGGTGCCCACGTCGCGGTGTGTGGCCGAGACCCGGACCGTCTCGCGGCGGCAGAGGAGCGCCTCGCAGACGCCGGACCGGGCGAGGTGCTCGGTGTCCGCGCGGACGTCACCGACGCCGCCGACGTCGAGCGGCTGGTCGAGCGGACGGCCGAGGCGTTCGGCGGAATCGACCACCTCGTCACGAGCGCCGGCGGCCCGCCGCCGGGCGGCGTGACGGAGCTCGGCGACGACGAGTGGTACGCCGCCTACGACCTCCTCGTGATGAGCGTCGTCCGGGCGGTTCGGGCGGCCCACCCGCACCTCGCCGACGGCGAAGGGACGATCACCTGTGTCGCGTCACGGAGCGTCCGCGAGCCGATCGACGGGCTGGTGCTGTCGAACGCCGTCCGGCGCGGGGTAGTCGGACTCGTGAAGACGACGGCGCGGACGTTCGCACCCGCGGTGCGGACGAACGCCGTCCTGCCGGGGCCGTTCGAGACGAGCCGGATCCAGGAGCTGATCGAGCACCGGGTCGAGACGGGCGAGTACGCCGGCTACGAGACGGGACTGGCGAGCCACGCCGAGAGCGTGCCGCTCGACCGGGTCGGCGAGCCCCGAGAGCTCGGCGACACGGTGGCCTACCTCGCGAGCGGTCGGGCGGGGTTCGTAAACGGCGTCTGTCTGCCGATAGACGGCGGCGCGACGCGCGCCTAGTCGTACCGACCCGTCTCGCGCAGCCGCTCGACCAGCGCCCGGACGTCGTTCGCGCGGTCGCGAGGCACCACGAGCACCCGGTCGTCGACGGCGACGACCGCGAGGCCGTCGACGCCGACGAGCGAGACGTGGGCGTCGTCGGCGTAGACGACGTTGTCGGTCGCGTCGAGCGGCGTCAGGTCGCCGAACGCGGCGTTTCCGGCTGTCCCGTCGCGCTCCGCCCCTGGCGCTCCGGCGTCCAGCCGTCCGACCGCGTCCCACGTCCCGAGGTCGTCCCACGGGAAGTCGGCGGGCACGAGCGCCGCCCGACCGCGGGCCGCCGCGTCCTCCATCACCGCCTCGTCGACGCTGACGGAGGGGACGGCTGCGAAGCCGGCCTCCGGGTCGCCGTCGTCGAGGTGGTCGACCAGCGGCGCGAGCGGCGAGTCACGAGCCGCGTCGAGGAAGGCGCTCGCGCGCCACGCGAAGACGCCCGCGTTCCACCGGAAGCCGCGGGCGACGTAGTCCCGCGCGGTCGCTCGGTCGGGCTTCTCGTGGAACTGGTCGAGGACGCGGTGGTCGCCCGCGTCGGCACCGGGTTCGAGGTAGCCGTAGCCGGGGTCCGGGCGCGTCGGGTCGACCCCGAGCGTCACGAGTCGGTCGGTCCGGACGGCGACGTCGACCGCGCGCTCGGCTGTCCGGCGGAAGGCCGCGTCGTCGCCGATCGCGTGGTCGCTCGGGCAGACAAGGACGACGGGGTCGTCCGCTCGCTCGTGGAGACGGTGGGTGACGTAGGTCGCGGCGGGACCGGTGTCGCGGGGAGCGGGGTCGACGACCGTCTCGACGTCGACGCGGTCACGTACGTCCGCAGCGAGGTCTGAGCGCGTCGAGACGACGACACGGTCGGCGAACCCGACCCGGTCGACGGTCCGGGCGAGGAGCGACCGGCTATCGGAGCCGCCGAACGAGAGGAACTGCTTCGGGCGGTCCGGGCGCGAAGCGGGGTAGAGCCGGGTGCCGGTGCCGCCCGCGAGGACACACGCCGCCGTCACCACGTCTCGACCGCCCCCTCGCGGACGTCCTCGGCGCAGCCCTCGCAGTCGGCGTGGTCGGCCTCGAAGCACGCGGGGCGTCCCTCGGCGTCGACGGCGACGGCCCGGCGCTCGGCGTGGCGGCGGCACACGATGCGGGCACGGCCTTCGTTGTCCTCTGGCAGGTCGGCGACCCGGCGACCCTCCCGATAGGCCCGACGGGCCTCGGCGGCGGTCTGACCGGCGCGTCGGGCAGCGCGTCGGAGGCACGCGGCGAGGTCCATACGGAGACGAAGGGGGCCGGACGACACAAAACCGTCGCCAGACAGCACCACTTCCGCCCCGGTGACGGAATGTTAAATACCGAACCGCACCAACTGCCGTGTGCCTCCCACCGAACACACGCGGAGGCGAGCACCCATGAGCGAGTTGCGAACCCACGCCGAAGAGGTCGCGGCACAGTTCTCGGACCACGTCGACGTCGACGCAGACGAGGTCGAAAAGCGACTGCGGAACCTCGTCGAGGAGTACCGCGTCCCCGTCGACGAGGCGCGCCGGAGTGTCACGAACCACTACCTCGACGAGGCGGGGATGGAGCGTGACCAGATTCGCCCGGGCGGGGCCGAGCGGGCACAGGTCGGCGAGGTCGCCAGCGACGGCGAGTGGGTCGACCTGCGGGTGAAAGTGGTCGACCTCTGGGACCCACAGAGCGACGCGGTAGCGCAGGTCGGGCTGCTCGGCGACGAGTCGGGGACCACCCGCTTCGTCGCGTTCGAGACGTCCGACGTCGAACCGCTGGAGGCGGGCGCCTCCTACGCGCTCGGCAACGTCGTCACCGACGAGTACCAGGGCGACTACTCGGTGAAGCTCAACCGCACGACGACGGTCGAGCGCCTCGACCGGGAGGTCGAGGTCGGCGACGACGCGGACGAGGTGACCGGCGCGCTGGTGGACGTCCAGTCGGGGAGCGGGCTGGTCAAGCGCTGTCCGGAGGCGGACTGCACGCGCGTCCTCCAGAACGGGCGGTGTTCCGAACACGGGCAGGTCGACGGCGAGTTCGACCTGCGGATCAAGGGTGTCCTCGACGACGGGGGAACCGTCCACGAGGTCATCTTCGACCGGGAGACGACCGCCGAACTGACCGACGTCGGGCTGGAAGAGGCCAAGCAGAAGGCCAAAGACGCCCTCGACACCGCCGTCGTCGGCGACGAGATGCGCGAGACGATCCTCGGGCGGTACTACCGGGTCCGTGGCCCGACACTGGGCCGCTACCTGCTGGTCGACGAGTTCGAGGAGTTGGGTGGGCCGTCGGCGGACGACGCCGAGCGCGCGCTGGTGGAGGCGAGGTCGGTATAATGTCCGGCGACGTGCCTACCCGCGAGGTCGCGCGCCGGGTGTTCGCGCGCGAGTTCAACGACGCCACACACACGTTCAAGGAGTCCGACGCCGAGCGCGCGCCGCTGTACGCACTCTTGCCGACCGGCGAGCGGGCGAACCGCGTCTTCCTCGTCGGGACGCTCACCGAGACGGAGGACGTCGGCGAGGACTCGGAGTACTGGCGCGGTCGGGTCGTCGACCCGACGGGGACGTTCTACGTCTACGCCGGGCAGTACCAGCCAGAGGCCGCGAGCGCGCTCCGGGACACCGGGCCGCCGGCGTACGTCGCCGTCGTCGGCAAGCCCCGGACGTTCGAGACGGACGACGGCGGGACGAACGTGAGCGTCCGGCCCGAGTCTATCACGACCGTCGACGCCGCGACGCGGGACCGCTGGGTCGTCGAGACGGCACGGGCGACGACGGCGCGCGTCGCCGCGTTCGACGACGACGCCGTCGAGTACGCCCGGCTGGCCGCCGAGCGGTACGGCGAGGGCGTCTCCGGCTACCGCGACACCGCCGTCTCGGCGCTCGAGAGCCTCGAGACGACGGACGAGCTGGACGTGGACGCGCCGGAGGTCTGACGCGGGCGTCGACGCACCGGCGTCGTGGCGGGAGCGCCCGCTCGCCGGACTCGCGACCGTCCGGCAGCTCCGGCTCGCCGCTCCCGTCCCGAAGACGGCGGCACCCCCACCCGACCGAGAGGTCGTGGGTCGGGAGCACGACGCCGACACCCGTCTCGTAGACCCCCCGGATCCGCTCGGCGACCAGCCGGGAGCGCTCGGGGCCGAGGCCGGCGAGTGGCTCGTCGAGGACGACCACGCTCGGCTCAGGCAGGAGTACGCCCGCCGGGCCGACCAGCCGCCTCTCGCCGCCGCGGAGGGAGTGTTGGATCCGGTCTTCGAGGTGGGCGGCGTCGGCGCCTCGCGGGAGACGAACGGTTAAGTGCCAGCCGGGATCACAGCCGGCTACCATGGGCAACAAGAACAAGACCATCTCCTTCCGTGTCTCCGAGGACGCGTTCGAGGAGCTCCGCGACATCGCCGAGGATCGAGACCTCTCGCTCTCGGCGGTGTTCCGGGACTACGTCGACACGTTCGTTGCCCACGAGGGGGCGGTCCGGGTCGTGCCCGAACGCGAGCTCGAGGCCCGCGACGAGGACTCCTCGTCGTTCCCGCCGACCGTCGAGGTGCCAAAGCGGTTCATCCGCGAGCACGAGCGGCTCGAACTCGAGACCGACCACCTGCGCGAGCAGCTCGACGAGTACAAGCGCTACGTCAACCACCTACGCGAGCGGGTCGAGGGTGACGACGAGGTGATACACCTCGACGACCTCGACCCGGACGTCGGGGGCGAGGAGCCGTCGTTCACGAGCGACCGCGACCCTGACCGCGACGCCGACGAGCCCTCGTTCCGGATCGGCTAGCCGACGAGGTCGTCCCGGACCGTCCGGGCCTCCCGCGCCGTCTCCTCGTGGCCGTCCACCTCGGCCAGCCGCTCGACCGCCTCCAGCGTCCGGATCGCGTCGTCGAGAAACGACCGGACGTCGCCCGGATAGGCGTACAGCAGGTAGTCGTCGCCCATCACGTCGACGATGGCGTCGGGCGAGAGCCCCTGCGCCCGCAGGTCGAGCAGGTAGGCGACGAACTGTCGCTCCGGGTAGCCGGTGTAGACGGTCTCCTCGTCACAGTCGAGAAAGTCCTCGGCGAAGTCGAGCAGGCGCTCGCGGGTGGCGTCGTCCACCGTCGAGAGTCCGTCGCCCGCGTAGAGGAGCTCGAGCGTCGCGCCGGCGAACGCGCTCCGCGGGAGCGACGTGTCGAGCTGGGACGCGATCTGCCGGTGGTTCTTCAGGTAGATCTTGTCCGTGATCGCCACGGGATGAGGTGGGGGCTCGGCGGCGAAAAGCCGTCGATCAGGTGTCGGTCCGGGCGGACGCGGCACCGTCGTCGCCGTCGAGGACTTGCCGAACCGTGTCGAGGGTCGGCTGCGCCTGTGGGTCGTCGGCGACCCACCGGAAGCGCACCACTCCGTCCGGGGAGACGACGAAGACGGCCCGCTTCGAGACGCGCCGGTGGCCGTTGAGTTCGTCGTAGAGTACGCCGTAGCGCTCGCTGACGGACCCGTCGCTGTCGCTCAGGAGCGGTGCCGAGAGGCCGAGGTCGTCGGCGAACTGCCGGTGGCTGAACACACGGTCGGTACCGAGGCCGAGAACCGTCACGTCCTCGAGGAGCGTCAGCCAGTCTGCGTCCCGGAGCGAGCACCACTCCCGCGTACACGCGGGATGGAAGTCGAAGACGTAGAACGCCAGGACGGCGGGCCCGTCGGCCAGAGCGTCTCCGAGGCGGTACGTCTCGATCTCTCCGTCGACGACGCCCGGGAGTTCGAATCCCGGTGCGGTGTCTCCGACGCCGACCATACCAGTACGAGGACGAGACGCGTCATGAACGCCCGTCGGGCGTGTGTCGGCAGCGCACACGACCCGCAGAGTCGTAACGTACTTGACCGCGACGGGCGACGTCAGATGCGTGTCCGGGTTGGGGTAGTGGTTATCCTTCAGCCTTGTGGAGGCTGAGACGCGGGTTCGATTCTCG
>CAZEJR010000011.1:0-67875 GCA_964512675.1 uncultured Haloferacaceae archaeon
GCGCCTCCTCGCCCGGTTCGTACAGCGTCCCGGTGACGCCCGTGCCGCCGGCCAGTCCGCAGACGAGCAACACACCGCCGATACGGCCCGCCCGTGGAAGTCTCCCACGGTCGGGCACCACAGCATTTCGCGGGCCGCGGCGACACGCGACGTCCGTCCGGCTGCGCCGCCGGACGGCCCGTCCGCCGTGGCCGTGTGTGGCCCGACCGGACTCGGCCCGGCCTGCCGACTGTGGACGACGACGTTCAAGTGGGAGGCCGCCACGAACTCCGCCGTGGACCCGGTGACACAGAGGGACGAGGGCGGGTCGACCGACCGACTGTCCGTCCCGGACCGGGCGCTGTACGCGCTGTTCGCCCGCCACGCCGACGCGGGCCGCCACCGCGCCGACCGGCGGCGCTACCGCGGGACCGACCTGCGTACGAGCTTCGACGTCTTCCTCGCGCGGACGTACGGGCTGTCGTGGCTCGCCGGCCTCGTCTGGGTCGCGGTCGGGTGGGCCGCCACGACGGTGGCACTCCGCGCCGTCGTCCTGCCGGCGCCGGCGAACGCCGTCCCTGAACCCGTCGCCGCCGCCACCGTCGCGGTCGTCGCCGGTCTCGTCGGCAAACACGCTGTCGTCCGCGCCGCCGGACTCTACCTCCGGTGGCTGGCGAACGCGCGCCGTGCGGACATCGAGCGCACGCTCCCCGGCGCGGCGCGGTACCTGCACGTCCTCGCCTCCGGAAGCGACGGCCCGCGAGCGATGCTGCGGCGCGTCGCAGCCACGGCGGCGTACGGCGAGACCGCGGTGGCGTTCCGGACGGTGCTAAACACCGCGTCGCTCGTGGGGAGCCTCGACGAGGGGCTGCGCCGCGTCGCGCGCGACACGCCCTCGCGGGACCTGCTCGCGCCGTTCCTGCTCAAGTTCGACGAACACGCCGACCAGGGCGAGCGCGAACTCGCGGCGTATCTCGAGATGGAGAGCCGAATGCTCGGGCACCGGCGCGACAGGGCGCGTCAGCGGGCCGAGGGCTTTCTCGAGCTGCTCGCGGAGGTGTTCATGGTGCTTCTCGTCCTGCCCGCGCTGCTGGTGATCGTTCTGACCGTGATGGCTGTCATCGCGCCCGGCCTCTCGGCGTCCGTGCAGACGCCGCTCGGCACGACGACGACGCGCGGTGTCGTGGTCTACGCGAGCGCCGCCTTCGTCGTCGTCTCGGGACTGGGCGCGAGCCTCGTCGTCCTCGGGCTCCGCCCCCCCGGGCAGACGGTCGACTACAGGCGCCCCGACGGAGCCGTCGCCGTCCTCCGGTCGGCGCTCTCGAACCCGGCGAGCGCCGCCGTCGTGTCTCTCGTCCCGGGCGTCGCCGCCGGTCTCGTCTTCGCCCGTGCCGGCCTCGACCCCGTCACCGTCGCGCTCGGCGCGTACGCGGCCTACGGCGTCCCGGTCGGTCTCGTCGCGGCTCGACGTGCGCGCCGCGACGACGCGAAAGACGCCGAACTGAAAGACTTCGTCCACGCCGTCTCTGGCCACGTCAACCTCGGACGACCGTTTCCGGAGGCGGTCGAACTCGTCGCGACCGACGTCGACCTGGGCGCGTTGAACGACGACGTGGCCGACCTCGCGCTCAACGCCGGACTGGCGACCGAACCGGGCGAGGGGTCGACTCGTGCGGCGGCACTGCGACGGTTCACCGAGCGGGTCGGAACTCCGCTCGCCGAGCAGACAGTCGGACTCGTCGCCGGCGCGCTCGACGCCGGGAGCGACGCCGGGACGGTGTTCGACACGCTCCAGGTCGAGGTCGGTCGGCTCTTCCACCAGAAGCGGAAGCTCCGGTCGGCCATGCTGGTGTACGTCGCCGTCGGCTGGACGACGGCGCTGCTCGTCGTCGGTATCACCGTCGCCGTCGGCCTGCGGGTGTTCGACGGCTTCTCCCAGCTCGCGGCGCTGTCCGAGTCGACGGGCTACCTGCTCGACGGGGCGGCTGTCGACCTCTCGCGGGCGCGATACCGGCTGTACGTCGTCACGCAGGCGACGATGCTCGGCTCCGGCTGGTTCGCGGGCGTCGCCTCGCGCGGGCGGTACGAGGCGCTGCTCCACTCGGGCGCGCTGGTGGCCGTCTGTTACGCCGTCTTCGCGGCGACGGGGATGGTGTAGGGCGTAGCCGGCCACCGTCCAGACCGGAGCGTGTCGACTCGGGCTGGGCGCCACGACGACGGGCCGGCTCTGGTCGGCTGCCGCCGCAGCCGGCCACCGACGGGCCGGTCGCACGGCTCCCGTCGTGGCGACGCGCCGCCGGTCGACCGGCCCGGCGTCGTCGTGCCGGCTCCCCCGAACAGCCGCCGCAGCCGTGTACGCCGTCAGCCGAGGACGGCGGGATCCGCCTCGTCGAGCGGGTCCTCGATGTCGCCGATGATCGCCTCCAGCAGGTCGGTGACGGTCACCAGCCCGACAACCGCGCCGTCCTCGACGACGAGCGCCATCTCCTGTCGCTCCGTCTGGAACTGGTCGATCGCGTCACTCACGTCGGTGTCCGGCGAGAGCGTCATCGTCGGTGCCGCCAGTTCGGCGAGGGTGGCGTCGCCGCCGGCCAGCGCCTCGCGGTGGTCGAACAGCGCCGGGCTGTAGACGATGCCGTGGAACTCGGTCAGGTCGTCACCGACCAGTGGGTACCGCGTGTGCGGGTGCCCTTCGAGCGTCTGGACGTTCGCCTCGGGGTCGGCCTCGGTCGACAGCGCGACGATGTCCTCCGGGGGGATCATGACCTCTGCCACCGACTGCTCGCCGATCCGCAACGCGTTCATGATCTCCTCGCGGCGCTCCGCGGGCAGGCCGCCGTCCTCGAGCACCGATCCGAGCCGGGTTCGAAGGTCGGCACGTGTCTCGATCACCTCTGCCTCCGTCTCCGTCTCCGTCCAGGCCCGGGTCATCTCGACCCCGAACAGGCCGAGCGTGGCCTTCGCGACCGAGTCCCCGGCCCAGATGGCCGGCGCGAGAACCTTCGCGAACCAGTAGAGCGGCCGTGCCCCGTACCGTGCGACCTGCTTGGAGCGCTCGACCCCGAGGTACGTGGGCGTCTGTTCGCCGTGCGTGAGATGCACCAGGTTGATGACGAGAAATCCGAGGAGCGACCCGGCGCCGACCGACGCGAGCGTGGTGTTCTCGAACGCCGGTTCGATCAGGGCCGCCAGTCCGGGTTCGGCGACGATGCCCAGCGCGATGCTCGTCGCGGAGATCCACACCTGACAGGTCGTCAGGTAGAACTCCAGGTCGTCGGTCATCGACCAGGCGAGTTCGAGCCCCGGTGTGTCGAACTCCGACTCGGGGTACTGCCTGAGACGCGTCAGCGCGAACTCGATCGCGACGAAGTAGGCGTTCACCCCGATGAGGACGACCCCACCGAGGATCCGTAGCCCGATCTCGAGCGGACTCATCGCCAGACCACACCGACTCCAGGTCAAAAACGGTGTCGCGGTCGAGCACCGACCGGCTCGCCCCCGGCGAGACCCGCACCGGGCCGGGCCGGGGCCAGAGCCGAGACCGGGTGTCACGTGCGCCGTCGGTCGACATCGGCTGCCGCCACAGCCCCCACGAGGACGTCTGTGGCGCGGTCAGGGCGGGTCACTCTGGCCGCCGCGACCGACGAGAGCCCGCCGGACGAGTCCCTCGCCGAGCGCGAGACCCGCCGTCGCTCCGAGGACGAGCGGCGCGTACACCAGGTCGTAGATCAGCAGGAAGTCCGACTCGCCGCCGACCTGTAAGAGACCGAACACGAGCAGCGCCGAGCCGGCGAACAGGGCCCCCAGCGGCGTCAGCAGGCCCCACCGGGCGTACAGGTAGTACGGGACGGTCAGCTGGACACAGAGCACGGCCACGCTGACGCCGACGAAGCCCACGAACTGGCCGAACGACGCCCACGGCGTGAGGGTGAACCGACCGACTGCGACGCGAACCCCGAACCAGAGCGCGACGCCGACGAGCCCGTAGAGGAGCCCGCCGCCGACGGCGAACTGCGAGCGCCCGAACAGCCGCCCGCGCCACGCCCGCGGGGCTCCCACGACGAGTGTCGCGAGCGCGAGTGCGATCACGGCGGTCAGCGCGTCGCTCCCGAGCGCGGGGCGGGCTGTGCCGGCCATCGACACACGAACGCGACAGACCCGCATAGCTCTTGTGTGGTCGACGGCGGGACCGCCGTACCGCGTATCACGGGTCGTGGTCGGACTCGTCGGGTGTCCGGACTCCTCGCGACGATCCCCGACGATCGTCGCGGTGTTCGACGCTCCACCTCGGCGACGAGCGTCGACCGCGCACGTCGGCACGCCGGCGCGACACTGGCGGTCTGTACGGGCGGGCGCCCAACCGGGTCCCGCGGCAGCGCAGCCGAACGCCGAAGCCGGCACGGCGGTTCCGAGACGGACGAGCACCTCCGCAGCCCGCGGCACAGTCGAGATCCGAGAACGGCGTCCGACTATCGCTCTCGCCGCGGCGCTGTCGGAGACGGTGTAAGACCCGCCTACCCTCCGGTCGACCCCGGGACCGGGCTCCGTCGGCGTGGTCACACGGACACCTCCGCGGGTGGCCCCCCGACCTGGGCCGGCCGCGACGACGTGCCGCGCGAGGACGACACCAGACACGGGGTCGGCTCTCCCGGCTGTAGGGCGTGTACGCCGAACGTCCTCGCGACCGCCGGCCGCGGCGGGAGCGAGGGCGCGCCCGGCGACGACTGGCCACGCTCTGCGCTCGCGGGCCCGTCGGCCACGCCCGGCGGTGGATCGTCCGCGGACGTCTCTCGCGCCCGGCTGCCGGCGTCCCGCTCTCGACGATCCGCCGACGGGCGCGCCTGCCCGCCGCCCGCGAGAGACGACCTCTCGTCCGGTCGGTGACGACGTCCGCGGTCGACGCTGCCGCGACGCCCGGACCGAGCGAAGATTCATCTGCCTGCCACGCGTCTTGTCGGCATGGACCTCACCTGCCCGGACTGTGACGCCGACGGCGTCCGGAGCGACGACTCGCAGTTCAACGTCGTCTACGTCTGCCCGGACTGCGGTCGCCAGCTCGGCTGCGCGTACGCTCGGGAGTAGCCGCCGTGGCCAGCGTGAGCACACGCAGACACGAGCCGGCTCGACTCCTGCCGAACCGTGGGCCACGGACGCGTGTGACCGGGCCGCGCTACGGGTCGGCGAGCGGCCTCGGCGCGAGCTGGCTGTCACAGCCCGTCTGCCGTCAGATGAACAGGTCGATAAACCCGTCCCCGAGATAGACGAGACGCTCGATGGTCTCGCTGCTCGTCGTCGTCGGCCTGCTCGTCGCCGTCTTCGTGGGGTTCAACATCGGCGGCTCGTCGACCGGCGTCGCGTTCGGGCCGGCTGTCGGGAGCAAACTGGTGCGGAAGGTGACCGCGGCGACCCTGTTCGGCGTGTTCGCGTTTCTGGGGGCGTGGACGGTCGGTCGTAACGTCATCGTGACGATGAGCGAGGGGATCGTGCCGGCCGCGCAGTTCACCCCGGTCGCCGGTGTCGGCGTCCTGTTTTTCACCGGCCTCTCGCTGCTGATCTCGAACGTCTACGGCGTCCCCGCCTCGACCTCGATGACGGCTGTGGGGGCGATCGTCGGGCTCGGGATCGCGACCGGCTCACTCGACGAGGCGCTGATGTTCACGATCGTCTCCGCGTGGATCGTCGCGCCGCTCGTCGGACTCGGCGTCGGTGCGGTCGTCGGTCGGTACGTCTACCCGCAGCTCGAGGCGCGACTGTCGTTCACGCGGCTCGAGCGGCAGCTGCTCCAGGTCGACCGCTCGGGCCGGCTCCCTCGCGTCCGGCTCAACACGAACGCCTCCTCGCGCGACCTCGCCGGGTCTGCGCTGGTGCTGTCGATCGCCTGCTACATGGGGTTCAGCGCGGGCGCCTCGAACGCGGCGAACGCGGTCGCCCCGCTCGTCGGGAACGGCGCGGTCACCGTCGACGAGGGGGTACTCCTCGCCGTCGCCGCGATCAGCGTCGGTGGGTTCACGATCGCGCGGCGAACGCTCGCGACGGTCGGCGACGGCATCACCGACCTCCCCATCCTGGCGGCGCTCATCGTCTCGTCCGTGGGGGCGACGATCATCACCGTCCTCTCGTTCTACGGCATCCCGGCGAGCCTCGCGGTGAGTACGACCTGCTGTATAATCGGTCTCGGCTGGGGCCGTGCGAGCCGCGCCTCCACGCTCGCGGAGCTCGCGGCGCCGCCGTCGGCGGACGAGGCCCCGAGCTTCACCACCGGCGCCCTCGGCGTCCCGCCGACGGAGGGCGACGAGCTAGCGGGCCCGACCGTCGGCGAACTCGCGTCCGGCGAGTCGCCGGCCGACCGGGACTCGCCCGACGCCTCCCGGTCGGTTCCCTCGGTCGGCGAGGAGGCAGCCGAGGAGCTGACCGCCGAGAGCCTGTTCGACCCGGCTGCGACGACCCGCATCGTCTCCCTCTGGCTCCTCACGCCGTCGGCGTCGGCTGTGGGGTCGTACCTCCTCTTCCTGCTCGTCCTGTGAGCCGGCGCCGTACAGATACGGACCGTCCCCGGGCGCCGTGTGGTCGCCCGCGCGGTGCGCTCGCCGGTCGGGGCGTCTACGCCACCCGCCGGCGGCGTCAGTCGGCGTCGAACGCGTCGAGTCGCTGTTGCGTGCCGGCGTCGGCTGCGCCCTCCGGGCCGTGTTCCGCGGCGATTGCTCGCGCGGCGGCGCGGCTGCCGGAGAGCGACGCGTGACGGGCGACTTCCGGGTCGGCGAGCCGGGCCGCCGCCTCGGCCTTCACGGCGTCGCGGCGGTCGAAAAACCGGTCGCGGGCGGCCTCGAACTCGACGACCGGTCGGGGGTAGTCGCCGTCGTCGCCGTCGGCGACCCGGACGCCCGACTCGCGCTGGACGGCCAGTGGCGTCTTCTCCGGCGCGTCGAGGAACTCGGCGGGGAGCCCCCGGAGCTCCGGCACCCACTCGCGGATCCACGCGCCGTCGGGGTCGTGGTCGCGAACCTGCTTGCGGGGGTTGTACAGCCGGAGCGTCGGCTTGCCGACCAGGCCGGCCTGGGACTGCCACTGGGTGTAGTTGATGCCCGCGACGCTGTCGACGAGGTGGTAGTGGTAGTAGTCGGCGCCGATCTGCCACGGCTGCCCGAGGACGTGGTAGAAAAACGAGGCCCCCATCGCGCGCATCCGGAAGTTGAGCCAGCCCGTCCCGCGGAGACACCGCATCGCGGCGTCGACCATCGGGTAGCCGGTCTCGCCGCGCTTCCACGCCGCCACGAGGTCCGGGTCGTGCCGGTCGGCGTTGAACCCGCGGAAGACCGGGTTGACCGCCGTGTCGAGCCACCCCGGCCAGTCCGCCAGCTTCTGCTCGTAGTGCTTGTTCCACGCCAGCCGAGAGCCGAAGAGGTCGCGCCCCCGGCACGCCGGCGCCGCCGCGTGGACCGCCTGCCAGACCTCGCGAACCGACAGACAGCCGAACCGGAGGTACGGCGACAGACCGCTGCAGCCGTCGCGGGCGTCGCCCGGCGCGGAGATGTTCCTGGGGTAGTCTGCGATCCGGTCGACGAACGCCGCGAGCGCGTGCCAGCCCTCCGTCCGGCCGCCCGCCGGTACCTTCGTCTTCGTCGGCGACACGTCGTACGCCCGCTCGACGACGGCGGGCGTCACGTCCGTCGGCACGGCGCGAACCGCCGTCGTCTCGGCGGGCCACCCGTGGCGGTCGCCCTCGACCCACGTCTCGAACGCCTCCTGCCAGTCGCTCCGGGTGTCGCTCACCCCGCGGACGAGACCGTCGCCGTCGACGAACGTGACGCCGCGCTCGGCGGCGCGGCTGTCGCGCGCCAGTCCGTACCGACCGGTCGCACTCGACATCGCGACGACGTCCCAGCCGGCGTCGCGGAACCGGTCGAGGACGGTGATCGGGTCGCCGTGGGCGTACGTCAGACCGCCCCCCGCCGCGCGGTAGGCGTCGTCCAGGTCGGCGAGACACTCGTGCAGGAACCGAAGCCGGGCGTCACAGGCGAGCCCGTCCGTGCCGTAGAACGCCGGGTCGAACACGAACAGCGGGAGGACGGCGCCGGCTGCCGCGGCCCGGGCGAGCGCACGGTGGTCCGCCGTCCGGAGGTGCTCGCGGTGCCAGACGACCGTCCCGCCCGACGCCGGTGTGTCGGGGATCGTCTCGGGCGCGGTCGCGAGCGTGTCGTCGCCGGTCACGACCGCTCGACGGGCCGCGTGGTGTTGAACCCACGGTCCGGGTGCGGTCGCCGCGTTCGAAGGGGTCTAACCCACGCCGGGACAACGTGTCGTATGCGACTGTTCTGGCACCAGCGCGACCTCAGGACACGGGACGTCGTCGGACTGACCGTCGCGGCCCGGGACGACACCGTCCTCCCGGTGTACGTCTACGACGCCGACGCCTTCGGCCACGTCGGCCGGCGAGACTACGGCTTCCAGATGCGCGGCGTGCGGGCGCTGAAGCGGCGCTACCGCGAGCTCGGCAGTGACCTGATCGTCCGGTCGGGTGACACCGCGGCGGAGCTGGCGGCGCTGGCCGACGCCGTCGACGCAGACGCCGTGTACTACGGCGAGCACTACCGACCGTCGCGCCGTGACCGCCAGCAGGCGGTCGAAGAGCGGTTCGCCGGCACCGACGTCGACACCGAGCCCCGGACCGACCTCGTGCTCGTCGACCCCGGACGGCTCGACGCGTCGTACCCGACCCACTCGCAGTTTCACCGCGACTGGGAGCAGGCCCCGAAGCCGACGCCGTACGCAGAGCCGGACGCCGACGCGCTCGCGTCGGTCGACGACGGGACGACCGTCCCGGTCCCCGACGTCGACATCGACCTGCCCGAGGCCGGCCACGACGCCGCCCGCGAGCGGTTCGACCAGTTCCTCGACGCCGGCATCTACAGCTACAACGACACCCGCGACGACCTGACGCGGGCGGTCGAGGCGCCGACACAGGCCGTCTCCCGGCTGTCGCCGTATCTCGCCGCCGGGATGATCGGGATCCGCGAGGTGTGGGCCGGCGCGAGCGACCGCTACGAGGCCGTCCACGGGCGCGAGCGAAAGAACGTCGACAAGTACCGCTACGAGCTGTCGTGGCGCGAACACAACTACCACCTGCTGTACCACAACCCGGACCTGGGCGAGGAGAACTACACGTCGTTCCCGAACGAGATCCGGTGGCGCGACGACGAGGCGGGGCTGGCGGCGTGGAAGCGCGGCGAGACCGGCTATCCGCTCGTCGACGCCGGGATGCGCCAGCTGAACGCGGAGGGCTACGTCCACAACCGGCCCCGACAGGTGGTCGCCAGCTTCCTCACGAAACACCTGCTCGTCGACTGGCGCGAGGGCGCACGGTATTTCCGCGAGCAGCTGGTCGACCACGACTACGCCTCGAACAGCGGCAACTGGCAGTGGACCGCCTCGACCGGCACCGACTCCGTCGACGTGCGGATCTTCGACCCCGTGAGCCAGATGTCGAAGTACGACGCCGACGCCCGGTACGTCACGGAGTACGTCCCCGAGCTCCGGGACGTGCCGGCCGGCAAGGTCGTCGACTGGCCGACGCTCTCGCAGGCCGAGCGCGACGAGCTCGCTCCGGACTACGCCGACCCGATCGTCGACCGGAACGAGGGGTACGAGCGCGCACAGCGGACGTTCGAGGCGGCGCTCGGAAAGCGGTAGTCGCCGCCGACCGGCCCCGTCGGGACCGGACGGTCTGCCAGCCGCCCGGCCACGGACCTCAGCTCGCGACGTCGAACCGGCCGGCCTCGACGAGGTCGACGAACTCGCGCGGATCGAACGTCGTCCCCGCCGTGATCACCCGCGAGCGGTCGCCCGGCGGCCACCCGACCGGCTCGTCGACGTCGTACTCCGTCGCCGGCTCGACCGTCACGCCGGACGGGTCGATCCGCGACACCCACAGCACCCGCCCGTACTCGACGTCGTAGAGGCCGTCGCCGGCGGTGATCGTGCTGCTATCGGTCTCGATTCGCTGCGAGTCGAACGAGTCCACGTACAGCCGTGACAGGACCCCGACGCGGATACCACTGTCGCCGGAGCGGGCCGGGCGCCGGGTGACCGCCGGCGACGGGACCACGGCCTACCCCGACCCGTCCGGGGCGGACTCGACGGCGGCCAGCACGTCGTCGAGTATCAGCCGCCCGGCTGCCCTGTCGAGCGGGTCGTTGTTGTTCCCACAGTGCTCGCTCATCACGCACAGCGGGCAGCCGCGCCGGCGGTCACACGAGCAGTCGGTGATGTGCTCGCGCGTTCGCGCAGCCAGCGTGTCGAACTGCTCGTAGATCGCCTTCGCGAACCCGACCCCGCCGTCGATACCGTCGTGGACGAACCACGTCGGGCCGGGAACCGTCTCGTGGTCGTGGCCGAGCGTCGACAGCCCCCCGACGTCGGCGTTGTCGATCATCAGCTCGAGCGGCGCGAGCTGGATCACGCCGTGTTCTGCGGCGTGGAGCCCGCCGCCGTAGGTGTAGCGGTCCTCGGCAGCCGGCACGGCGCGGTCGGTGCTCGCCCGGGTCGTCGGGGTGAGCAGCTCCTCGCCCAGCTCGCCGGTGAGCCGGTCGATCGTCGTCCGGAGGTGGTCCGGCGGGAGCGCGACCCACAGCAGTTCGGTCCGGAGGTCGAGCGGCGGAGCGCCCGTCGGGTGCGGGCCGCCGACGATCTCGCCGGTGCTGACCTCTCGGACGAGATACGCGTCGTACGTGATCCGGACCGTCCCCGTGCCGAAGTAGAGGTCGTAGTCGCCGGCCAGCGGGCGGTGTGTCTCCACCGCGAGGTCGGTGATCCGCTTTGTCGACTGGGTCTGGGTGTACTCGTCTGTCTGGGTCCTGCGGACGGCGATCGTCGGACGGCGGCCGGTCTCGTCGACCTCGACGACCTCGTACTGCTGGCCGGCGTGGAGGAACAGCGCGCCCTCGTGGTAGTCGCGGTAGGCGCGCTCCTCGGCGACCGGGTCGTGGTCGATCTCGCCGTTCCGACACACGACGCGAAACTCCGTCCCGCCGGTCCCGTACATCGAGATCCGTGCCTGCGGGCGGGCGTCGCCGGTGTAGGTCACCCCGCCGGCGTCGAGGTCGCCGACCGACTCGAGCAGGCCGGCGTCCTGCCACATCTCGGTCGTCTCGCGCAGGCGCCGCTCGCCGCCGAGGTACGGCGCGTCGGCTGCCGACAGCGGGCGCTCCGCGGCGGCGGCGAGCAGGTGGTCGGCGTACACCCGGTCGTTTTCGACGGAGACGACCGCGTCCTCGACGCCGTCGTCGAACAGGTAGTCGGGGTTGTCGAGGATGTAGGCGTCCATCGCGTCCTGGCCACCGACCAGCACGGAGAGCGCGTCGCTCGTCCCGCGCCCGGCGCGCCCGACCTGCTGCCAGAAGCTCTGTTTCGTCCCGGGGTACGACGCGGCGACGGTGGCGTCGACGCTCCCGATGTCGATTCCGAGCTCGAGCGCGTTCGTCGAGGCGACCGCGTCGACGGACGCGCCCTTCAGCCGGTTCTCGACGGCCCGCCGGGTCTGGGTGCCCAGCCCCGCGTGGTACGGCTCGACGTCGACGTAGCCTCCCTCGGGGTGGTCCCGTGCGGCGGCGACCACCTGTCTGGCCGCGATCTCCGTGCCCTGTCGTGCGCGACAGAACTGGAGCGTCTGTGTGTCGCGTAGCGCGAGGTGTGCGGTCACCGACGCGGCCTCGGACCCGGTCGACCGGCGGGCCTGCTCGAAGTCCGCGAGCGGGTCCTCGGCGGCCTCGTCGAGCGCCGACCGGTCGACCGGCGGCTCCCACAGGACGACGTCGCGGTCGCCACGCGGCGAGCCGTCCTCGTCGACGACGGTGAACTCCGCGCCCGTCAGCCGGGCGGCGTGGCGGGCGGGGTTGCCGATCGTCGCGGTCGTGAGCACGAACTGCGGGGCCGCGTCGTAGTACGCGAGGATCCGCCGCAGACGCCGGAGGATCCACGCGACGTGTGTGCCGGCCACCCCGGAGTACTCGTGGCCCTCGTCGACCACGACGAGGTCGAGGTTGTGGTAGAACCGGTGCCAGCCGCTGTCCTTGTTGTGCCGCGGGAGATAGACGTTCAGCCCGGCGGGGTTCGTCAGAACGACGTTCGCGGTCTCGCGGATCCGGCGCTTTCGCTCGGCGTCCGTGTCGCCGTCGTACACCCCGACGGAGACGTCGAGCCCCCAGTCCTGGCGCAGCTTCGTGTTGAGCTCGTTCTCCTGGTCGCGGGTGAGCGCCTTCATCGGGTAGAGACACAGCGCCGTCGAGTCGGGGTCGGCGAGGTAGTTCCGGGCGATCTGGAGCGCGTAGACCCACGTCTTGCCCGACGACGTCGAGGTGGTGACGACCGTGTTCTCGCCGCCGGCGAGACTGTCGAGCGCGGCGGCTTGGTGCGAGAACAGCTCCGTCTCGAGCCGACCGGCGAGGCTGTCGCACAACACCTCGTCGGCGGGGACCGTCGACGCCGGCTGGCCGGGGAGGTGCCGGCTGTGACACACCTGCCCCCGGTAGTCGGGGAGCGAATCCCGGAGCACCGCCTCGGAGAGCACCCGGCGCGTCCCCGACCGGTCGGGGACGCCGCCGTCGGGACGGCGGCGCGGCTCCTGGCCGTCGTGGCCGCCTGCCGCCGTTGTCCGACCGGTCGTGCTCGCGTCGGTGTCGTGGTCCGAGCCGTCTGAGCGTGTCACGTGTCAGCCGAAGTCCGAGAGCGAACCCTGTCTGCCGTTCCCGCCCTGTGCCGTCTCTGCTGTCGCGTCACGCCCGGCGGCGGCCCGTAGCTCGTCGTAGATCGTCGCGAGCGCCCGGACGTCGTCCTCGCAGTAGCGCTCGAGCCGGCGCCACGCCGGCGGGTCGACCGCCGCCGGGTCGGCGGCCCGCTCGACGGCGGTCCGCCAGGCGACGTACACCTCGGCGACGGTCTGTCCGTCGAGCCCGGCTGTTGCCGGCTCCCACCCGAGCGCCCCGGCGACGGCCTCGAGCCGGTTCGACCGCCCCGGGAGCGCGGCGTTCCCCTGGTCGCGGGCCCAGTAGAGCGGGTCGAACTGGTAGGTGTCCGCCCACGCCTGGTGCTGGTCGGGGCAGTGCTGGCGGAGCTGGTCTGCGATCACGGGAAAGTCGAACTGGTAGCCGTTCCACGCGACGACCGGCCGACCGGCGGCGCTGCCCGTCAGCCACGTGAGAAACCCCTCGAGGTGGCTCGTGTCGTCGGGGTCACGCTGCCGGAAGGCGAGGTAGCGGCCGTCCTCCGGGCCGCCGTCGAGCACGCCGACGAGCCACGCCGTCGACGCCTCGAGCCCGTCGGTCTCGACGTCGACGAACACCGGGTCGCCGCGCGGGAGCGCCCCGTCGCCGGTCGAGACGACGGTCCGGTCGGTAACGGCCCGGGCGGCGGCCCGGATCGACCGTGCGGTCGAGCGCCCGAACCCCCCGAGATCGGCGATATCCGGAGCGCGCGCCCGGGCGAGGTCGCCGACGGTCGTGTAGCCGCCCTCGCGGAGCGTCTCGGCGCGGGCCGGGCCGACGTCGCGGACCCCGCGGAGACCGACGGACTCCGGGTCGACCGGCTCCGTCGTGACGGCGCCGTTCGAGTAGACCGAGACGACGGTCGGGTCGCCGACCCGGCTGTCGACCCCGGCGCCGAGTCGAGCCGTCGTCGTGCCGACGCCGACCAGCGAGAGCGGGCCCGTCGGCCCGGTAACCGTCGTCTCGTGGCCGGCACGGAGCGTCGTCACCACGTGGGCCGCCGCGGCGTGCCACGGGTCCGGCAGACGCTCGCGGTAGTCGGCGAGCCCCTCGACAGCCGTCGAGCGCTCGTACGGGTCGACCGACAGCGACAGCGCGTCGCTCACCACGCACCGCGGGGCCGTGCCGCCCGTCGCGTCGAGCAGCGCCTCCGTGTCGTCGTCGGCGGTCAGCGACACGACGACCCCGTCGTCCGGACCGGACGCGACCGCCGGCGCGACGCCGCGACCGGGCGTGAGGACCGGCGGGTCGACGTCGTGTCCCAGCGACGAGACGACCGTCGACTCCGGCGGCGCGGCGACCACCACGTCCGGGTCGGCGGCGTCGACCAGCGCGCCGAGCGTGTCCGGGTGGTGTCGCCGGACGACCGCTCCGGAGAGCCCGAAGACCCGGACCGGCGCGCCGCCCGGAGGCGGGAGGTCGGGGCGGCTGCTCCGGGCCACCTCCGCCGTCCCGCCGGAGCGACCCCGGCTGGCAGCGCCGACTGACCCGTCCCGACCGGCTGTCTCGTCCGGCGCTGCCCCTCCGTTCACGACACCGGGCGTTGTGTCCCGGTCGACAAGAACGTGACCCTCGCCGTCGTGTGACGTGCCCGTCCGACCGCTCGGCGCCGGCGTCGCACGGGCCGACCGGGTGGCGGGGCCCGTCCGCCGCGCAGCCGGTGGGGGCTCGGGCCTCGAGCCGGTCGCTCAGCGCCGCCAGCTCCCGGCGGAGGTTGGCGTCTACACGGACCGCCTCGACGTCGTCGGCCCAGTACTTCGTTCGGCGGCGCGCGAGCCCGCGCTCCACGAGGTGTTCGGCGTGCTCGTCGACACGGCGGACCCGCTGACGGTCGACGACGGTTCCTCGTCGGTCACGCTCTCTGTACTGTGCACACCTCACGAGGAAATTCGGCGTCGGGCGTCGCCGCTCCGCCGGAACGCGGTCTCGACCGGCCCGTCGTCAGGTGTGCCGGTCGACCAGCGACCGCAGTCCGACCTCGCCGTGCCCGCTCTTCCTCCGGATCGGAGCCCATCGGCGGGGCCCGCGGTCCGCACGTTCGTTAGTACCGTGGACGTAAGACACCACAGATCGGGTCGTCGGCGCTCAGTTCGTCCCGACCACGCGGTCGTAGACGGTCTCTGCCGGACAGACGCCGGTGAACGTGCTCTGGATCAGGTTCGCGCCGACGAACGCCGCGAGCAGGTAGCCGAGCGGGTCGACGAACAGGCCGAGCGCGAGCGAGACGAGGACGACTGTGCCGGCGAGCCGCCGGACGAACGTGTCTGCTGACATCGTCGGTAAATTGTACTACACTCACTAAACTGTGTCGACCGTCGGGCGTCCGCGTGCGGGCGCCACACCGTGGCACGGGGGCGCACACCTCTCCGTCCGACCGTCGGCTCCACAGCCGGAGCAGGTCGAGTGTCGGGACTCGACTCGGAGGCGGTTCAGGTGGTCTCCGGCCCCGTGTCCGGCGACGCCCCGGTCCGTTCGCCGCTCGGCTGCCGTCGGACCAGTCCGGGGACGAGGACCAGCGTCGCCGGCAGGACGAGAAACGCGCCCGCCAGCGCCAGCCCGATAGCAGAGACCGTCACGACCCCGAAGTTCGCGAGGACCGGGAACCGCGAGACGATCAGGACCCCGAACCCGAAGACGGTCGTGAGACTGGAGCCGAGCACCGGGCGAGCGAGCTTGGCAACCGCGGTCGCCGCCGCGGTCCGGTCGCTCGCGCCCTGCCGGACCTCGTGTTCGTAGCGCTCGAACACGTGGACGCCGTAGTCGACCCCGACACCCAGCGCGATCGACGACATCGTGATCGTCAGCGGGTTCCAGGGGATCGAGAGCGCGTACATCACGCCGGCGACGGTCAGCGCCGCGGTGCCGGCGACGCTCCCGACCAGCACCGCCGAGACGCGCAGCGAGCGAAACGCAAGCGCGAGGAACGCCCCGCCGAGTGCGAACGACAGCAGCGTCATCGGCGTCAGCCCGGCGGTGACGTTCTCGATGACCGTCCGGTTGAGAACCGGCTTGCCGGTCACCCGCACGTCGACGCCGGGCCCGAGCGTCAGTGCCGCGTTCCCCTCGAACTCCTCGATCAGCGTCCGGACCGCCTCGCCCTCGACGTCGTCGACGGCGAACGTCACCACCAGCCGCGAGGGCTGCCGGTCTGGGCTCTCGACGGCGAGCGGGCCGTCCGTCTGCGCGGCGAGCGCGCGGTCGAGTGCGGCCTCCGTCTCGGGTACTCGTCCGCCGTTGGCGAGCGAGACCGCCGTCACGGGGCTCTGTACCCCGTTTACCCCCGAGTTGGCGAGCATCAGCCGCTGGAACGCGGCCACGTCCCGGAACGTCTCCGGCGTGTACGCCCGGTCGGTCTCGACCAGCACGTAGATCCGCTTCGGGCTCTCGACCGTGTCCGACAGCCGCTCGAGGTCGTCTTTCGCCTCCAGGTTCTGTGGCCAGAAGTCCATCATCTCCTGTCGCGGCTCGACCTGCGGATAGGCGTACGCGCCGGCGGAGACGACCAGCGCGGCGAGCAGCAGGGTGACGACCGGGTGTCTGGCGGTACCGTGCTCGGTCAGCCGGCGGAACGTCGACTCGACGCGGTCGTCCGTGGCCGCGTCCGTCGTGCTCCGCGGCGCCCCGGCGTCGAACCGGACGAGCAGGGCGGGCAGCAGCGTCACCGACAGCAGCATCGACGAGAGGACGGCGATCGCACTGGTGACGCCGAACTGCTGGACCGGCGGCACCGGCGACACGAGCAGCGACCCGAGGCCGACGACGGTGGTGCCCATCGCGATCAGCAGCGCTCGACCGGTCGTCCGGGACGCGGTCCCGGCGGCGTCGACCGGCGACTGGCCGTCCTCGCGGGCCTCGGCGTAGCGGGTCTGAATCTGGAGTCCGTAGTCCATCCCCAGTCCCAGCGCGACGGGCATCACGCCGAGCATGATGGCGTTGAACGAGTAGCCCAGCACGCCCATCGCCCCCGCCATGTAGAGCAGCGAGAGCATCGCGACGCTCAGCGGCATCGCCACCTCTCGCCCGCGGGCGAGACGCCCGCGCATCACGAGATAGACGACGCCGAGGATGAGCGCGAACGACCCCGCGAACAGCGTGACCATCTCGGGGAGCATCAGTCCGAAGGCGGCGTTCTCGAACACCGGCTGGCCGGTGATCGTCGCGCTCGCCCCGGGTGGCAGGCTCGCCGCGTCGGTCTCCGCGCTCACCTCGTCGTAGATCACGTCCGAGCCGCGGGTCGGCAGGAACGCGCCGCGGTCGAACCGGTCGACGTCACCGTACTCCGCGACGACCACCGTCGTCCCGGTCTCGGGGACGACCCGGTCGACCAGCCGGTCGCCGCCCGGACGCTCGCGCACCCGGTCGACGGCACGGCGGACGCCCGCCTCCGTGTCGGGGATCGACCCGTCGGCGCCGAGCCGAACGACGTCCGCGAGGCTGGTCACCGACGAGACGCCGTCGACACCGGCGTACCGACGGTCGAGCCGGTCGATCGCACGGACCGTCTCGGGGTCGTAGGGCGCGTCGGACTCGACGACGACGAACACCGCGTTGCCGGTGTCGTGGTCCTGCTTCAGCGTCGCCCAGTCCTCGGCGGCCGCCGCGTCGTCGTCGACGTAGAGACTCATCCCCATGCTCATCTGGAGGCTCGACGCCGCGACGCCGCCGGAGACGACGGCGACGACGAGCACCGCGGCGACGACGCCCCGTCGGTGGGTCGCGGACCAGCGGCCGGCCTGCTCCAGCGCGTCGCGGACGCTCGTCATCTCACAGCCCCAGCAGGTCGAGCAGGGCCGCGAGCGGTCCGGTCCCGCCCGCCTCGACCCGCAGTTCGGTCGACTCGACGTCGGTCACGACCCGACTGCCAAAGCTGTTGTCGAACGCGACCGTGGTGTCGAGCGCGTACGACTTCGGCGTCGCCGCGCCGTCGACGCTGACGGTGAACCGGACGGTCGCGGACTCCCCGGGGGCGAGCGTACCGACGTACGCGGTGTCGTCGTCCGTCTCGAACGGCGAGTCGGCGTTGAGCCGCACGACGGCGTCGCGCATCGGCGCCGCGCCGGTGTTCGTCACCTCGAACGCGACGGTGGTCGTCGAGCCCGCCGGGGCCGACCCGGCGCTGCCCGTCTCGACCGTCCGCTCCGGCCCGACCGCGACGCCCGCGGAGAGCGGCTCGGTCGTCACCGGGTCGCCGAAGGCGTCGTCGCGTTCGACGACGACCGAGAGCGGGTACCGCCCGTCGAGCGTACGGTCGCTCACCTCGACCCGGAGGCGGGCGGTCGCGGACTCGCCGGGCGCGAGATCACCGAGGCTCGCCGACCCGGAGACGGGCGTCAGCGGCGGCGACTCGCGCAGGTGGGCCCGCACGTCGCGGGCGGTCGCGTCCCCGATGTTCTCGACGGTCAGCGCGACGGCGCCCGTCGAGTCGACGTACAGCGACTCGGCGGCGGCAGACACCGCGAACCGCGGCCCCTCGCCGACGGTCACCGTGCCGGTCCGTACTGCCGTCTCCGAGACGACGCCGTTCTCGCCGTCGTAGCCGAGCGAGAGTCCGACCGCGCGGTCGCCCGCGCTGACGTCACCGACGCCGACGCGGAACGTCGCCGTCGCCGTCTCGCCGGGCGCGAGGTCGCCGACACCCGCGCTCCTCGCCCGTGGGGTCAGCCAGTCGGCGGCGTGGAGCCGCAGGCTCGCGTCGGAGGCGACCTCCGTCCCGGCGTTGCGCACCGTCGCGCGCAGCTCGCCGTCGGCGTTCTCTGCCAGCCCCTCGCCGGTCACGGAGACGACCGCCAGCCGCGTCGTCGCCTCGACGCGTACGGTCACGGTGCGCTCGACCGTCTCGGTCCGGTAGCTGGTGATCGTCTCGTCGCTGTTGATCACCAGCGTGCTCAGGTAGCGGTAGGTCACCTCGACCGGCAGCCGGTAGGTGCCCGGTGCCGCCGACTCGTCGACCTCGACCTCGACCGGCACCCGACGGGTGTCGTCGGGCGTGACGACACCGATCGACTGCTCGCCCGTCCGTACCGTCAGCGGCGCCGCCCCGGCCTCGGCGGTCACCGTCGTCGACAGCGCGGCGCCGGGCCGAAGCGACTGGCTCCGGGCCGCCCGCTCGAACTCGTCGACTGCGCCGTCGAGTTCGGTCACCGACTGGCCCGTGTTCTGCACCACCACCGGCACCGTCGTCGTCTCGCCCGGCACGACGACGTTCGACCCGCCGACGGTCGTCTCGAGGGTCGGCTCGCCGATCTCGGTGTAGTTCAGCCCCGACGCCGTCCCCACCGCTCCGGCGAGCGCCGCCGTCACGAGGAGCAGTGCCACGACCGCAGTCAGCCGCTCTCGTCCCATAGTAATGTATACGTTGCACAAAACAATAAAGACATCGGATCACCGACGACACTCTCGTCTGTCGGCGGACGGCGCGCCACCGACCCTCTGGTCGACCCGCTCCACGTCGCCGTCGAACCCGGACTGTCCTCACCGGGCCGGTCGAGACCGCACGCGACAGTCCGCTCGCGACACCGACCGCTCCGTCTCGGCTACGGGCGCGTGCCGTCACCCCCCGTCAGCTACAGTCGGGCGTGGCTTCGCGCCACGTAACGGCGAACGGGGGTATCTGCGCCCGCGACGCCGGACCGTCTGTCGGCCCGCGTCACTCCCTCGAGTCCCGAGGAGTGCCCCGGCGCGGGCCGGCATCTCGCGCACAGGCCGCGTCACGTGCCCGCTGGACGCGCTCGCCCGGACCGCCCGGGCCGCTCCGTCCGGCCCTGCCGCCGCTGTGGCGCACGGCGACGGTCACACCGGACCGTCTCGCTCGCGGCTGTACGGCGGCGCGACCGTCTCACTCCCCTACCAGTTTCGCTCGCCGGTCTCGCCGACGGTCGCCGCCCAGAGGTGGAGTCCGGGCAGGACGTCGTCGACGGCACCCTCGTCGAACTCGCGAAACAGCGCCTGGACGTCCGCGATCAGCTTCTCGTCGAACCCGTGGCTCCGGAGCGCGTCGGGACCGAGCCGCGGCGTGTGGGCCGCCGACTCGACGAACGCCGCCACGGCCGCCTCTGTGCGGTCACACGCAGTCCGGAAGCCGGGGCCCGTCAGCACCGGCTCGAGGTCCGCCCAGAGCGTGGTGAACACGCCGGGCCACTGCGCGAGACAGCGGTAGACGCTCGGTAGTCCGTCGTCGAACCCGTGGAACGCTCGGACCGCGGCGACCGTCTCGGCGACGTCGTCGCCGACCGCGTCGACGGGAACCATCGACGGCGGCCGACCGCGGTCCGCGTCGAGCCACGCCGGACACGGCGCCGTCGCCGCACGGTCTCGCTCCGGGTCGACGCCAACGGAGTCGCCGTGGAGCGCGCGGTTCGTGGCACGGAACAGCACCGCCAGCCGTGGCCCGACGACGTCGAACGTCGCGAGCTGTCCGCGGAGCTCGGCGTACGCCGCCGGGGCGACACCGAGGTCCGGCCGCCGGTAGCGCGGGATCGCGACGTCGGCGTCGCTCTCGACCGCCGAGAGAACGGCGTCCCGGTAGCGAACGGAGAACCGGCCGAACGCCCGCGTCTGGAAGAGCGGCTTCACCTGCCCCCAGAGGTAGCGACAGAACCGGGGGTAGTTCGCCATCGTCGTCCGCCAGATCCAGTTGACGACCGGCGCCCGGAACGTCGCGCGGATGTCGTCGTAGACGCCGCGTCGCCACCCGGTCGCGTCGGCCTCGTAGAGCTGTGCGCTCCTGTCCACGCGAGAGCCCACGGCCGCGGGCGTGATAAGCTGACGACCGGACGCGCGGTCGGACCGGGGCCCCGGCGACGCGCGGCGAGGTTTCATTACCGACGGGCACGAGCGGGCCGGCGTGGCTCTCCAGATCGTCGACGCCCTGTCGACCGGTATCAGGCGGCTACTCACCCGCGACGGACTCGTCCTCGTGGGTCTGTTCTACCTCCTCAACGCGGTCAGCGGGCTGCTGAACGCGCTGCTGGTCCCGACCCCCAGCGGCCCCGCGCCGGGTATGGGGCCGGGCGCCGGATCGCCGCCGAGTCCCGAGGCGCTCCTGCCGGGACTCGGGGCCGCGTTCGCCCTCTCACTGCTCGCCGGCCTGGCGTCGGTGGTCCTCGCGATCGGCGCGCTCCGGGCGTTCGTCACCGACACACGGCTCTCCTCGGCGCTCGTCGCGCGCAACCTCCCGCTCGCGTTCGTCAACTACGTCGTCGGCGGGATCGCCTACGCAGTCCTCGTCCTGGTCGGTCTCGCGTTGCTGGTCGTCCCCGGACTCTTCGTCATGGTGGTGCTGGCGTTCTGGACCGTCTTCGTCGCCGTCGAGGACCAGAACTTCGTCGCGGCCTTCGGCGACAGCTGGCGGCTGACCGAGGACAACCGCCTTCGGCTGTTCGGACTGGGGCTCCTGGTCGTCGTCGTCGCGTTCCTGATCTCGCTCCCGTTCGCCGCCGTCTCCGGGATCATCGGGTTCGTGGCCGGGGGCGGGACCGTCGGCCGGGTGCTCGGCGCGCTCGTCGGTCCCGCCGGGTCGGCGATCACGACCGTGATCACGCTCGGTGTCGTCGCCGCCGCGTACCGCCAGCTCACGACCGGCGGCGTGGGCGCGGGCCCGAACGCGCCCCTCTGATGCCGACCGGTCGCGCACCGTCCGACCTCGGTGCGTGTCGACCGTCTCCGCACGGGCGGCGTGCTCGCGCCGGTGCCACCCGGCTGCGCCCGTCGAGCCCCGGCGTCTCGGCTCGCCGCCTGGTCCGCCCGGAGCCCCGTCTGCGCGCTCGAGACCACGCCAGCTACGAGCGTGGCCGCCGCCCGGAGGCGTGAGACGCTGCCGAGGTCGTGTCGTCCGTCGTGCGCTACGACGGGCGGTAGCACTCGTCGGTTACGGACGAGATTCGCCGCACACGGTCGCTTCGGGGACGATTCGATCTCGACATCCTGCCCCTCCTCGAGGTCCGTACCGCCGACGCCGTCGTCAGTCGACCCGAACCCGTAGCCGTCGGTGTCGTCGAAGAGCTCAATCTCTCTGTCCGTCAGTACAGACACACGTACACCTCCCGGCCACGACAGCTCCGGGCGTCGCGTTACCACGACCCGCCTGTACACGCCCGCGGCGTGTGCCCGGCGCCGAGGCGGGGTCACACGACTTATTCCGCCCACGATCGTACGCTACGGCAGTGGACACAGCGTGAGTGCCGACGCCAGCCGACGCCCGATCCCGGTGCGCGGAGCCGACTGGACCGGACCCCACGAGGACCGTCCGTGAGCGTTCGAGAGCGTCTCGGCGGGCTGTTCAAGAGCCAGTCGGAGCTGGACCTGACCGACGGGTCGATCCCGACGTCGCTGTTCTACCTCTCCGTTCCGATCGTCGTCACCAACCTGCTCCAGGTCGCCTACAACCTCGCCGACACGTTCTGGCTCGGTCGGTACAGCACCGAGGCTCTCGCCGCCATCAGTCTCGGGTTCCCGCTCGTCTACCTGTTCATCTCGCTCGGGCTCGGGCTCACCGTGGCGGGCAGCGTCCTCGTCGCCCAGCACACCGGGGCAGACGAGCCAGCACAGGCCGAGTACGCCGCCTCGCAGACGGTCAGCCTCACGCTCCTGGCCGGCGCGGGCCTCGGGGCGCTCGGGTTCGTGTTCGTCTCGGACCTGCTGCGGGTGTTCGGCGCGTCCCCGACCGTGCTGACGCTCGCGACGGAGTACATGGAGGTGATCAGCCTCGGACTGCCGTTCCTGTTCGGCTTCACCGTCTTCATCGCCCTGATGCGGGGCGCCGGTGACACGATCACGCCGATGCTGGTGATGCTCGGCACGGTCGTGCTCAACGTCGCCATCGACCCGCTGCTGATCTTCGGCGTCGGACCGCTGCCGGAGCTCGGCGTCGAGGGGGCAGCCGTCGCGACCGTCGTCTCCCGCGGGTCGGCGATGCTTGTCGGGCTCTGGCTGATGCTTCGCGGCGCTCACGGCATCCGGATCCACCTCCGGCAGATGGTGCCGGACGTCGAGTACAGCCGGACGCTCGTGCGGATCGGCGTCCCGGCGTCCGTCGAGAACACCGGTAGAGCGGTCTCGATAAACGCCGTCCTGCTCATCGTCACGCTGTTCTCGACGCCCGTCGTCGCGGCGTTCGGCGTCGGTATCCGCGTCTTCTCGATGGTGTTCATGCCCGCGATCGCGATCGACCGCGGCGTCGAGACGATGACCGGACAGAACATCGGCGCGGGACGAGCGGACCGCGTCGTCGCGACCAACCGGTTCGCCGCGAAGGCGTCGTTCCTGCTCCTGTCGGCGCTCGGCGTCCTCACCTTCGTCTTCGCCCCGGAGATCATCCGGCTGTTCGACGACTCGCCGGCGGTCGTCGCCGAGGGGGCGACGTTCCTCCGGTGGATCGCGCCGACCTTCGGGTTCGTCGGCGTCCTGCGCGCGTACAGCGGCGGGTTCCGGGGCGCCGGGAAGACCCTGACCGCCGCCGCGATCGCGGTCGTCCTGTTCGGCTTCGTCCGCCTCCCGGTCGCCTACGCCGCCTCGCAGGGGCTCGTGCCGCTCGACGTCTGGCTGTTCGACGGCCCGACGCCGTCGGGGATCTGGCTCGCGTTCCCCGTCTCGGGCGTCGTCGCCGCCGCCGTCGCGACCGTCTGGTTCGAACTCGGCAACTGGCGCGGGATGGCGCTGACCGGACAGTCCGACGAGAGCGACACCGACGGCCCCGGTGACGACGCGCCCGGCGACAGTGACCCGCCCGACGGGGCCGACGGCACCCTCGACCCGGGGACCACGGGCGAGACATGACCGAGACGGGGCGGTCCCGGACGACGCGTGACCCGCGCCGCCCGACGTCCTCCGCTCCTCGACCGGCTGCTGTCTCGGACCCCCTGTCCGCACACGCCGACTGACGGGCGACGCGGAACGCCCCCGGTCGAGCGCTCGGCCACGGAACGGCGACACCGCCTCGCCGCCGACACCCGGCGCCACGACCGACGCCTCCGGCGACACCTGGCCCCGCTCGACAGTATCGACGACGCCGTCTCTCTCGTCGACCGGAGCCCGTCCTCTGCGCGAACGTCGACCTCGACCCGGAGACGGCGTCCGGCGAGCCGATCGTGCCGTTCGTCGAGGCGTACGCTGTCGACAGCGCGGGGGTCACGGCGTTCGAGCGGGGACTCGACACGGACGGCGTGGTGACGCCCGCCGCGTTCGAGGCCGCGCCCGGGCTGTCGACCGAGGAAATCCGGGGGAAGACGCCACGCGGCCCGGGCGCGTCCTCCGCGACCCGCCCCGGCTACGAGGCGTGCGAGACGGCTTCAGTTGTTCTCGAGGGCGTCGATGACACACGCGGCGGCGACAACCGCCTCCTTCGGGACGCCGCTCGCGTCGTCGACCCGAACCGTGTACGTGTCCCGCAGCGAGAACTGCCCTTCGATTGCGCCGACGTGGCTCCCGCCGGCGTCGACTATCTCGTACGCGTTCGGAACGAGGTTCGCGACGGAGACCAGGTGGCGGAGCGCCGCGAGAAGTCTGTTCTTCGAGCGGATCGTCGCCAGCGTCTCTCCCGTGTCGGGGTCGCGGACCGTCCAGTTCTCCACGAACAGCGAGAGGTCCTCGTCGAGGACGACGACGTCGTCGCCGGTGCCCGCGTCCGTCAGGGTGTACGTCCCCGCGACGTCGAGGACGCCGCCCGCTCTCACCGTGAACGCGTCGTCGCCGTCGCCGGTGAGAAACGGGAACTCCTCTTTCAGCTTGAACAGCTCCTGCTTCCCGCGCAGGACCACGTCCCCGGCGTCGTCGCGGACGACGTACTTGTTCCTGACCAGCGACTGTACGACCTCGTAGCGGTCGTCGTCGAGGTCGACGGTGGAGATGTCGTACGGCCCCGTCGCCGTGTCGGCCGTGGAGGGCTCGGTCACGGACGACCTCTGGGCCACGTGAGAAAAGACCCTTCCGCCCGCGACGCGCCGCCCGGTCCGTGACGACTTCCCGTCTCGGCCACGAACACCCACGTTGATGGACGGTGCCGACCGGTTCATGCTGTACGCTGTCGCCGTCACGCTCGGGCTGCTCGTGGCCGGCCTCGTCATCGCGCTCCTCGCCGGATGACCAGTCTGTGGGCGCGCCCGCCGCGTCCCGACGCCGGACGACCGGCTGGATCACAGCCCAGCCGACGCCGACCCCCGCCGGGAGTTTCCCTCCACAGTCCCGCGCCTGAGGCTGTCGGCGTGGTTACACTCGGACGGGACTCCGTCTGCGCGTGTACTACCGCACGCTCGTTCGGGTGGTGATGGTGATGGCGCTGATCGTACTCGCGTTCGCCGTAGTCGGCGCCGGGGTCGTGCTGGCGGGCTGAGCGGGGTCGTGCCCTCGTCGCCGGCATCTCCGTCGCTCTCCTGTCGGGGCGTCCGCCACGCCGGAGCCGGGCGCCCCGGCTCCGCCGACGGCGCCTCTGCTGTCGCGCCTCTGTTGGTCAAGCGCCGATTGTACCGTTCGCCGGTATAAGGTCGCCCGGACCGCTACCCGGACGCGCATGGCGCTCTCGATCACGACGGCCGTCAGAACCGGCGCGGCTCGGCTCCTGTCACGGACCGGGGCGCTCCTGACAGCCGTCTACGCGGCGCTACTGGCGGTGTATCAGCTATCGATAAACGGCCTGATCGCCGGGCTGCTCCCGGCCGGCGGGAGTGGCCCCGCCTCGGTCGCGACGTACCCGGCGCCGGTAGCCGTCTACGGACTCGCGGTGCTCGCGTGCTTCGTCGCCCTCTCGGCTGTTACCGTGGTCGCCGTGCGGACGTTCGTCGCCGGGCGGACCGACACGGTCCCGCGCGAGTTCTACACCCGACGACTCGCGTGGGCGACTGCCAACCTCCTCGTCGGCGGCGTCGTCTACGGACTCCTGGTGCTGCTCGGGCTGGTACTGCTCGTGGTTCCCGGAATCGTCGCGTACGTCGGCCTGATCTTCTACACGATGTCCGTCGCCACGGAGGACGAGAACCTCGTTACGGCCCTCCGGCAGAGCTGGCGGCTCGTCCGCGCCGAGTTCCTGCCGGTGCTCCTGCTGGTTCTCGCCCTCGTCGTCGGGGCCGGTGTCGGCGGCGGCGTCCTCGGCATCGCCGTCGGCGGCGTGGCGACAGTCGCCGGCGTCGCCGGCTGGGCCGGCGTCGTCTCCGCCGCGGTGAACACGCCGCTCACGCTGTTCGTGCTCGCGGTCCTCTCGGCGGCGTTCGCACAGCTCCGGGAGGAAGACGGGGACGACCTCGGCGGCGCGACCCGGTCCGACGAGGGAGCCGCCGACGGGTCGCCGGCCTCGCGCTGAGGACGGCCCGTCCGCTCCCGCCGGCGCTCGCTCGACGACCGATACGATCTACTCCGTTGAAAGTACAATACGGGAGCCGAATCACAGCGTCTGGGCGGGGGCCCTCATATCACTGGAAATACAATATGTAGAGCGTTGTCCGCTTTCAGAACAGTAGCTAACTATCCATGGTGAAACGATTAGTCGGCTAGTTTCGTGTTAGAGTGCTGGCTTCAGAGATGCAGTCCAGTTACGACCTACCACCCGCATGGTCAGGAGGACCGTTCCCGTGGGGACCGCCCGCCCACGGTGGGGGGCCCTGTTCACGGTACTGATGATCATTAACGGCACGCACATCACCCTCTTCACCGTCGGCTTCGACAGTCAATGTCACCTCTTCCCCGACAAGCCCGTCAAACTCGCTGCGAATCGTTTCGGTCGTGCCATCATCATCAAAGTCGGTGTCGGCAGTCGTATTGCTTGTGTACCACTCCGGGCCAATATCGATCACCAACCCATCAAGACGATAATCTTCACCGCCTGACGATTCGAGCGTTCCGCTGACAGTCCTGATTGTTTCATTGTCTTCGGAGGCGTGGTCTTCACCGTCGTCTTCGGGTCCATCGGTCGTCTGTTGTGCTGTCACGCCGGCCTGTGTTTGCGCTATGCCACCACCCGTAGCGAGCGCCGTCACAGTTCCAAGCACGGCTATCACAGCAAATAGCGTCGTGAGTTTCGGATTCGGGACCATGCTGCAACCCACGCTACAATCTGTATGGATATGAACATGCCAGACGCTTACGCACGTTTTCGCATGAAAGAGTCGTATTGTCCCTTCTCCTGCTATTCACTCACCGTGACTTGCGGTTAGAAACGATAGGGATCTGTCGCCACATTCTGTAATCTGATAAAGATGCAATTGGCCGCGCTGTAGTTGCCTGGTATCAATGGACCACCATGGTACCAGCAGACGATTCTTATTGTCATTGGTTTGATTATGCTGGTCATTTGCCTCACTGCAGTCGTGCTGTACCTCTGGATTAAGACACCTAATTCAGACCCACCACTTTCTGCCGGTAGTAACGATACTGCTGATGAACTGAGCGAGTACGACCGAATCAAACAACTTTGTTCTGCGAGTGATGGGAAACTTCCGCAGCAGGAAGTAGTCAAACGAACTGACTGGAGTGAAGCGAAAGTCAGTCGGGTTATTTCACGGTTAGTCGACGAAGGACGGATAAAAAACACGAGTCGGTCGTCAAAATTTCATACAGCTCATAGATGATATGGAAGATAGCGATTGACACTGCTCTCTCAACAAATACAGTTCGGGAGCGAAGTCATAGTGTCTCAGATAACTTCTTGAGATTACTGAGGGCAAACGAGAAGATAATCTCACGGAACTGGCGGTACCAGAACCGCGAACGCAGGGCGGAGTCCTGCGTTCGCTTGACTGTCGAGTAGGACGTTTCTGCCATCCATCGCTGCGTGTAGCCCTTCGCTCGGATAAGCGCGTTATTCGCGGTTGCCTTCGCTGTTGAACCGCGGTAGTGAACGAGGTACTCGATATCATCTGCGGCGATCTCGTACTCAGTGTGCCAGTCTTGGAGACTATTGTCAGCGGCCACAGCCAGCAGGTCGTCCGCGTTCCGGCGGACGACCCGCGGGCCAGCCTTCGTATCGTGTTCACGCTCGATACAGCAGTGTCCATCCACCACTGCCAACGATTCTGTATCGGTCAGCGTCGTCGTTTTGACTGTCTTGATGCTTCGCCCACACCGCTGGAGGTAGTGTTGTGAGGCTTGATTTCGTTCAAAGAACGTGCTGTCCAGTGCGACGCGGCCAGACTGCGGGTTTTGTTGCGCTGAAACGCGCAGCAACGCCCGCCAGACATACATCGCGTAGCGGTCGAACGAGTGGTAGAACGTGGTTGGATCAGGCGGCGCATCCGGGTGAACGCCGAGGTGGTCGCAGACCGCCGGCATGAGGCTCAGCCGGTCAACGAGTTCGGCGTAGCTGTGTCCCTCTTCCTTGCGAATACAGTGAGCGACGATGTGGGCCTCGCGGGCAAGCCCGACTCGGGCGGGCTTGCCCGCTCGCTTCCCCAACGCTCGTTTGGCTACACGGAGTGCTGTCTCAACGAGGTCGAGTAACGCGACTCGCGTAATCGTCGTCTCGAAGTTAGTTTCTAACCGTTACGGAGTAATCATGCCGCTGTCTTCCATCTTCAATAGAGCAATACGATCCGGTCTGTACATCGGTGAGCGGCGCCGCCGCCGTTCCGGGGCCGCGACGATCCGTGCCGACGCCTCGGGAGACGAGGGGCGACTGTACGGGTCGTGTGCCGGCAGCGTGGGACCGCTGACCGCGCTCAGAGCCCGCGAGACACGCTCACGGCGCCGTTGCCGACCTCGACGAGCGCGGTCTGGTCGGGCCGGTCGCCGAGCGTCCCGTCGACGGCGTCGTTCGCGCCGCTCGCGAGGCGTGCGGTGACCCGCGTCGCCCCGCGCGGCGCGACGTCGGCTGGACACCGGATCTCGCCGGGCCCGAGCCGGTGGGTCTCTGTCGTCGTCCCGCCCGTCTCGGCGGCCCTCACCTCGACGGTCACGCGGTACGCGCGACCGTGGTCGTAGTTCCGGAGGACGAGTTCGCTACACCGGGCGTCCGGACGGTCGGAGAGCCGGTCCGATCGCCCGGTCGTCACGCCGCGCACGGCTCACCGCCTCCCGTCGACGTCGGTGACGAGCGTCGCGAGCACGAGCGCCCCGAGGACGGCGAGGACAGCCGCCGGGACGACCGCGCCGGCGAGGAACGTCCCGCCAGCCGCGCCGAGGACACCACACCCGAGCGCCACGGGATAGGTCGTGTCGGACGCGGCGGTGGCGTTACGCTCTGCCGGCTCGCCGCGGCGACTGCGGATGCCCACGGTCACCCACCCCCACCCGCGACGCCGCTGCCGATCGCCGCGCCACAGCCGGTACACGCGACCACGTAGAATCGCTTCGAGGACCGAAAGACTCCGGCGATCTTCGCGTCCAAGTCGGCGAACTCCACGTCCGATTCCGTTTCGATCGTCGTGTCACACTCGGGGCAGTGGACCATCCGTACCACGACGATCACACGGCGGTCGTGAAAGCGCGCCGAACACTCAAACAGCCGTTGTAGCGTGTCCGACACTCACACACAGCCGGTCGTGCCGGCAGTTCGCCCGCGGCTCCGGCGCGTCCGTAGAGCCGTGGTTTCGCCCCGGCGCCGGCTGCCGTGGTGTACAGACGCCCGGCGTTTAGACGGCGGCCAGTCGCGCACCCCTCTTACCTTCGCCGAGGCCGTCGTCCGTCGCGTGGGCTCACAGACTGACCCCGGACGCCCTCCGCCCGTCGTCGGTTCGCCGGTGTCGACCGACAGCCCGGCCCGCGCCGGAGTCCGGCACGTCCCGACCGTGAGCGACGACGACCGGCTCCGTGAGGCGATCTGTGAGTGTATCGCCCCCGGCGGCCTCGCGCTCGTGACCGTCGTCGACCGGCGCGTCCGCGCCGAGGTGGAGGCGATTGTCGCCGCCGGCGTCCTCGAGCGCCACCCCGCCGCCGACCACGTCGACCGCGTCGTCGACACGCCGCGGCGCTCCCGCGTCTCGCGGGACTGACCGGCGACGGCATCGTCGGGGAGCGCGTGCCACGTCGCCGCCCCGGTGCGGGTTCGGTCTCCGTCAGGAGACGTCCGGCGCGCGGTCGTCGGGTCGCCCCGGGAGTTCGACCTCGAGTTCGAGTTCGGCGTCGCCGACGCCCTCGTAGTCGACCTCAAGTTCGACCGGTTCGCCGAAGGTAAACGGGAGCGTCCACTCGCCGTCGGGGTCCGTGACGGTCAGCTCCTCGCCGTCGCGCAGCCGTTCGCCGACGGCGACGAGGAACTCGCCGGCCTGCGCCGCCGAGAGACGGTACTCCCGCTCGAACTCCCGCCCCGGCCGGATCGTCGTCGGCGCGTCGTCGCCGGTCTCCGACTCCGGCGTCGCGTCTGTCTCGCGCACCGTCTCGTCTCCGTCGCCGCGCTCGTGCTGGTGCTCGCCGTCGGACATCGGTCGCCGTAGCGCCCGCGACGACGAAAGCCCGTCGGCCCAGCCACAGAAGACACTTGTCAGCTCCCCGCCACAGACCGTCCGTGATGGACGTCGACGACTTCGTGACCGCGACCGAACCCGCCGCGGGCGACGCGGCGTTCCAGCTCGAACACGGCAAGCTCCTGCACGTCACTGTCGACGGCGCGGTGACGGCGAAGGCGGGGTCGATGGTGGCGTACACCGGCGACCTGACGTTCCGCGGGATCTCCTCCGCGGAGGGCGGCCTGACGGGGCTGATAAAGGAGAAGGCGACGAGCGAGGGGACGCCCGTGATGCGCGTCGAGGGGGAGGGACACCTCTACCTCGCGGACGACGCGAAGGACGTCCAGCTGCTCGACCTCGACGCGGGCGAGTCCATCTCGGTCGACGGCGCGGACGTCCTCGCGTTCGCCGACCAGGTGAGCTACGAGATATCGACGATCGACAGCCTCGCGGGGTCGTCTGCGGGCGGGCTCACGAACGTCTTTCTGGAGGGCCCCGGACACGTCGCGATCGCCACACACGGAGAGCCGCTGGTGCTCCGCCCGCCGGTTCGGACCGACCCGGACGCGACAGTGGCGTGGAGCGGCGTCAGCCCCAGCGGTCGGGTCGACACCGGCCTCTCCGAGATACTCGGCTCCTCCTCCGGCGAGAACTACCAGCTCGAGTTCGACGGCGAGAGCGGGTTCGTCCTCGTCCAGCCGTTCGAGGAGCGGACACAGGCTTAGGCGACCACGTCCACGCAGGCGTCACAGACCGCCGCCGGCGGGTCGACGGTCGACGACCCGATCCGGTCGCCGTCCCCGTCGGTCCGCTGGCGCACCGTCGTCCGGCCGTCGACGACGGCGAACGGGTCGTCGATCCCGACCCGGATCGCCGCCCGCGACACCGCCGGGTCGACCGTGTCGGCGACACACCCCTGCCGAGTCGGCCCGCCGCAGCCGGGACACGGCACGCCGTCGACCGGTGGCGCGGGCGGCGCGCTCCCGACCAGGTCCGCGAACCGGTACCACCGCCCCGGTTCCGTGGCGAGAAGCGGCGGGTCGGCTGGCGCGACGAGTGCGGAGAACACCTCGCCCGCCTCGTCGCGGACCAGCACCCGGACGACCCGCGACTCGGCGACGACGCGGCGCGTGACCGGCGTCACCTGTCGGTCGAACCGCCGTCCCACGGGCACCGTCTGTCGCGCGCCGCTGGCGGAGTCGTCGTCTGTCACCGTCCGGGCCCACTCCTGTCGCGGGACTCAACTCGACTCTAAAAATCGTTCGGGGTTTTCACGCCGAATTTGTAACTCGACCTGTCACAACTCGTGTCGAGACGCCCCGAGCCGGAAGATAGAACCCCGATCCCCCCGCGCCCACTGCCGGTGCGCGTCAGCCACTACTTCGAGTGGGAGGGGCAGATAACGGGCGGGCACGCGCAGTCTGTCCGCAACCAGCGGACGATGCTGGAGCGCCGCGGCGTCGCGTACACGACGACCCCGGACCTCTCTGCCGACCTCCTCCACCTGAACAACATGGGACCGCGGTCGGTCTACTACGCCCGTCGGGCCCGCGACAGGGACATCCCGGTCCTCGTCCACGCCCACCAGACCGCCGAGGACTTCCGGGAGAGCTTCGCGCTCTCGAACGCCGTCGCGCCGCTTCTCCGGCCGTACCTCTCGTGGGCGTACGGCCTCGCCGACCACCTGATCTGTCCCTCGGGACACACGGCGCGCGTCCTCGGTGACTACTGTGACACGCCGCGAACGGTCGTCTCGAACGGGTTCGACCCTGCGAAGCTCGCGGGTCACGACGACCCGAGTCTCCGCGAGACGTACCTCGACCGGTACGACCTTGACCCGCCGGTCGTCTTCGTCGTGGGCCACGTCATCGAGCGGAAGGGGCTGCGGGCGTTCGTCGAGACGGCGCGACGGATGCCCGACACCCAGTTCGCGTGGTTCGGCTACCTCAACCCCGGCGGCGGCACCGTCGACCGGGTGCTGCGCTCGCGGACGACGACCCGACTCGTTCGCGGGGCGCCCGACAACTGCAGGTTCACGGGCTACGTCGACGAGGTCGCGGGCGCGTTCGCGGCGGGTGACGTCTTCTTCTTTCCCACGAAAAACGAGAACGAGGGGATGGCGCTCCTCGAGGCGACGGCGACGGGCGCGCCGCCGGTGGTGCGCGACATCGAGACGTTCGGGTGGCTAGACGGCGGCGAGACGGCGCTGAAGGCGGCTGACGTCCCCGGCTTCGTCGACGCGCTCCGGACGCTCCTCGACGACCCGACCCGTCGCGCCGCCGTGGGCCGGGCCGCGGCCCGTGCGAGCGAGCCGTACGAACTCGACGCGGTTGCCGACGACCTCGTCGCCGTCTACGACCGGCTGGTCTGAACGGGCGGTCCGGCCCGTCGTCAGCGGAGCAGCGCGCCCGCCACCACCACCGTCGCCGCCACCGTCAGGAGCGCCGAGAGCGCGCCCGCAAACCGTGGCGTCGGCCCGCGGGCGTCGAGCCGTCCCGCCGCCCGGACGGCGTCGGGGTCGAGAAACACCGACAGGTCGCCGGTGCTCGGCGCCGCCCAGACGGCGGCCGCGGCGGTCAGCGAGAGCGCGAGGACACCGTCGGGCGACGGTCCGAGACCGACCGCGACGGCGACGAGCGGCCAGACGAGCGTCGGCGCGACGGCGGCCAGCCGCAGTGCCACGCGCGGCACCGCGGGGTCGATCCCGCCGCCCAGTCGCGCGATCGGGACGCCGCGCGTCTCGTCCGACGGCGGCGCGAGGTCGATCCGGAGCCCGTCGCCCCACCGCACGAGCGTCAGGTAGTGGACGAGTTCGTGCGGAACGAGCGCGAGCGCGAGGGCGACCCGCGCGACACGACCGACCGTGGACACGGCTGACCGACGGGCGCGACGGACAAGAGTCGTGTGCGGACCCGGGTGTTACCGCCGCGGCACCCGTAGCGGCGACGTGATAGAGTCGGCGCGACGGGCACGCAGGACGGTGCGGTCGCTGACACGCCCCTCGCGGACGACGTCGCGGTCCACGCGCTGACGCGGGATCCGGAGAGCGAGGCGGCGCGTCACCTGGCGGCCCGGGGCGCGACCGTCGTCGAGGGGCGCCTGACCGACCACGGCGCGCTCGTCGAGACGACGACGGACTCGACGGTGCGTTCGTCGTCACCGACCGCTGGGAACACGGCTACGACGTGGAGGTCGACCGGTCCCTCCCCCCGATTTATACCCGCCGCGCTCCGACGTGGCCCGTGAGCGACGACGGACGGCGCCACCCGGGGTCCGCCTGGCGCGACCGGCTCTCGCCGGCGGCGTACCGCGTCCTGCGCGACGGCGGGACGGAGCCGCCGGGTGCCTCGGACCTCCTCGCCGTCTCCGACCCCGGGACCTACCGGTGTGCCGGCTGCGACTGCCCGCTGTTCGACGGCGCGGACAAGTTCGCCTCTGGAACGGGGTGGCCGAGCTTCACTGCGCCGCGGAGCGACGCGGTCCGCGAGCGGCCCGACAGCGGGCTGACCGAGGTGCGCTGTGCGGGCTGTGACGGCCACCTCGGACACGTCTTCGGCGACGGCCCCGAGCCGACGGGGCTGCGCTACTGCATCAACGGCGCCGCGCTCCGGTTCGACCCGGACGGGCAACGCGCGCCGGGCGACGACTTATGACTCGGTCGCGCCAGGTTCGTCCGTGCGTCTCACCCTTCGACGCCGTCCCCACGTACCGCGTGGTGCCGCCGTGACTGCGGTCGCTCTGTTCGCTGCTCGCGGCTCGCCGGAGGTGTCGCCGTGAGCATCGCCGACGAGTTCGACGAGTGGGCGCGCCGCGGAGAGGACCGCGGGATGGAGGAGCGCCACTGGCACACGGCGAAGGAGGCCCTCCGGCGGATGCCCGTCGAGGCGGGCGAGACGGTCCTCGACCTCGGCACGGGGTCGGGCTACGCGCTCCGGGCGCTCCGCGAGACAGCCGACATCGGCTTTGGCGTCGGTGTAGACCGTTCGTCGGCGATGCTCGCGAACGCGCGGTCGTACGCCGACGACCCGCGGATCGACTTCTGTCGCGCCGACTTCGGGGCCCTCCCGCTCTCGGCTGGAGCGGTCGACCACGTGTTCACGATGGAGGCGTTCTACTACGCGAGCGACCCCGCCGTGGCGCTCCAGGAGGTCGGACGGGTCCTGCGTCCCGGCGGGACGTTCTACTGTGCGGTCAACTTCTACGCCGAGAACGTCCACTCGCACGGCTGGGCCGACGAGATGGACGTCGACCTGACGCTGTGGAGCGCTGCGGACTACCGCGCGGCGTTCCGCGAGGCGGGGCTCCGCGTCGCCGCGCAGGAGAACGTGCCCGACCGCGAGACCGAGATCCCGCCGGCTGCGGAGTTCCCGACAGAGGCGTGGGACTCCCGCGAGGCGATGGTTGAGCGCTACCGCGAGTTCGGGACGCTGCTGACCGTCGGTGTCGCGCCCTGAGCGGGTGGTGTCGCCGGCTGCTACGGCGTCACCCGTGCGACCGGCGCGTCGTCGGCGTCGACCGCGACGTACAGCCCCCCGTCCGGCGCGTTCGCGACGTCCCGGACGCGCCACCCGCGGTCGGCGAGGAGCGTGTCGACCCCGGTCACGTCCGTCCCGTCGACGCGGAGGCGCGCGAGCGACCGCGACGCCAGCCCGCCGACGAACAGGTCGCCGCGCCAGGGCTCGTGGTCGCCCTCGTAGAACGCCGTGCCGCTCGGCGGGAACCCGCCGGTCCCGCAGGGCCACGAGTAGACCGGCGCGACGACGTCGTCGCGGTCGGCGTGGCTCACCCCGACCGGCTCGTCCGTCCCGTACTTACAGCTCTCGTCGGCGACCGGCCAGCCGTAGTTCGCGCCGGCCCGCAGGACGTTGATCTCGTCGCCGTCGCGCTCTCCGAACTCCGACGCCCAGACGACGTCGGTGTCGGGGTGGACCGCCAGCCCCTGTGCGTTCCGGTGGCCGTAGCTGAACACCGCGTCCGTCGCCGCCGCGTCGCCGACGAACGGGTTGTCGTCCGGGACAGTGCCGTCGGGCCGGAGACGCAGGGTCGTCCCGAGGTCGTTCGCCGGGTCCTGTGCGACGTGGTCCGGCCCGAAGTTCTTGAACTGCCGGTCCCCGACGGTGACGTACATCGCGCCGCCGGCGCCGAACGCGACGCGAGACCCGAAGTGGCCGCTCGACTCGACGAACGGCTCGGCGGTGTACAGCGTCTCGACCCCGTCGAGTCGCGGCGCGTCGGTCACGAGTCGGCCCCGCCCGACGCGGGTGCTCGACGTCCCGTCCGGACGCCCGACGGCGTACGTGAGATACAGCCACGGCTCGTCCGGGTAGTCGGGGTCGAGCGTCGCGTCGAGGAGGCCGCCCTGCCCTCCCGCGAACACCGCTGGCGTCCCGTCGACGTGCGCCCGGTCGCCCGTCGCAGTGTCGACGAGCCACAGGTCGCCGGGGCGCTCGGTGACCAGGAGCGCCGTCCCGTCGGGCAGCGGCTCGACCGCCCACGGGCTGGCGAAGCCGGTCGCGACCGTCTGGACGGTCGGTCCGTCCGTCGTCGGGGTCCCGGTCGGGTCGCCGGTCGCCCGGCCGGCACACCCGGCGACGGCGGCGCTCCCGGCGAGCGACAGGAACGTTCGGCGGCGCACGACTGCCGTCGGCCCGCGAGGCCCCTAAGCGAACCGGTCGGTCTCCGCCCGGCGTTTCGACGTCCGGTTCGGCGAGGAGCGCCCGCGCGGCCTCGGCGCTCGACGGCGGTCCGCGGGCGGTGATCGGGATACCGTCGACGGTGACGCTCGTGTCGTCGAGGTCGGCGTCCCAGTCTCCGCCGGCGGTGCGCACCTCGTCCCCGACGGGGTACGGGAGCTTCCGGCCGTCGGGGAGAGAGTCGTCGCCGACGATGCCGGTCTCTCACCCGTTCGAGAAGCCCGTCACCGACCGGTCGGCGACGACCCGGTCGCCGCCGCCGGTAACGCGAGGACACCGACCGCGTGGTAGACGGCCAGCGCGACGCCCTCGTCGCCGGCCACGGCTGCCGCGAGCGTCGAGCGGGCGCGGGCGTCTCTGTTCACGTCCCGGACGGTGCCGTGGCCGCCGGGGAACACGACGGTCACGTCGACGCCCGCCCCCGGGCGTGTCGTCAGCGGCTCGATAGACGCCTCGGCCCGGTACTCCGCGTCGCTGACGACGAACAGCGCGTCTGCCACGCCCTCGGGTCGGCGTACGAGCCGGAAGTCGGGCCCGCTCCGGCGTCTCCTCACTCGCCGCGTGCGAACGCCACGAACCGCTCGGTCGAGACGTCACACCGCACCGCGGGCTTGATTCCGCCGAGGTGGACGCCGCGCTCGGTCCGCCGGACCGGCTGGAGGGTCGCGGCGACCGTCTCGGCCATGTAGTAGTTCGCGCCGTGTCGGGCGTCGCTGAGGCGCACCGCCCGGTCGAGACAGCCGCCTCGCGCCCCGTCGACGACGACGACGTCTCGCGGGCGGTCGGTAAACGACGGGTCGTGGTAGTAGAGCGAGCCGTTGCCGGCGACCCGTTTCGCGTGGGCGTTCTCGGAGTGGTCGGCGAGGCGAGCGCGCACCTCGTCCGTCGCGAGCGACGGCGAGAGGACCGTCGGCTCTGTGGCGACCTCGAACCACGCGAACAGGTGACGGTGCTTGTAGTCGCTGTCGGGTGTCGGGAACCCGGCGTAGAACCCGACTGCGTCGCCGGGGCCGAGATCGCGGAGCCGCGTGACGTAGCCGGGGCGGTGCTCGCCGTAGGTCAGCGCGTCGAGGTTCGGGTCGTGGTGGACCGGACACTCGTCGACCGCCGGGCCGTCGAGCCACGTGCCCTCGCTGTTGGGCCGAACGGCGGTCAGCAGGTCGGCGAGGACACCGTCGCCGTGCCGGCGCGGGACGGTCCCGTACGTCGCCGTCTCGCTCGTCGGCCCCTTCTCTGGGATCGGGACGTACTCGACGCGGCCCGCCCTGTCGACAGCCGGCACCGGGCGGACGTTGCCGGTGTCGCCGGCCACGCCACAGAGGAGCACCGTCACGGTCGTGTCTCGCCTGCGCCTGGTAAAAGCGCCGCGCGGTTGAAGTCGACGGCGCCCCGAGACGATGACCGTGTTCGCCGATCGAACGGACGCCGGCCGGCGGCTGGCGAGCCGGCTCGCAGAGCGCGGCGTCGCGGCGGACGTCGTCCTCGCGGTGCCACGCGGCGGCCTCCCGGCGGGACGGGCCGTCGCTGACGAACTCGGCGCGCCGCTCGACGTCGTCGTCGCGCGGAAGGTACGCGCGCCGCACGCCCCGGAACTCGCGCTCGGCGCGGCGGCGAGCGACGGGACCGTCTGGCTGAACGACGCCCTGGTCGACCGGGTCGGCGCGGACGAGGCGTACCTCGAGCGTGAAGTCGCGCGCGCCCGCGCAGAGGCCGCCGAGAAGGAGCGGCGCTACCGCGAGGGGCGCGACCCGCTCGACCTCTCCGGCCGGCTGGTCGCGGTCGTCGACGACGGCGCCGCGACCGGTGCGACGGCGCTGGCCTGCGTCCGGCGGGCGACCGCTCTCGGCGCCGCACGGGTGACAGTCGCGCTCCCCGTCGCCGCCGCCGAGGCAGCCGAGCGACTGCGCGCCGAGGCCGACGCGGCTGTCGTCGTCGAGTCGCCGTCGTCGTTCGGCGCCGTCGGGCGGTTCTACCGCGACTTCGGACAGGTGGACGACGCGGAGGCGCGGTCGTACCTCGGGGACTGAGCCCGCGCCGTCCGAAGGTGGTCTGCCGACTGCGCCGAGCACGAGCGCGGACGTGACGACCGGGTCGCCGACGACGAGACGGCGCTCTGTCGGCGCCTCGCGCAGCCGTTCTGCGACGGCACGCACGAGTTCGCCGGGCGAGAGACAGCCCCGGACGGTGACAGGGGCCCGTCACACGTGCCGTCGCCGGGACGGAGTGCGAACCGTCCGCGTCGGGCCGCCACATCGTAAACCACACGTCGCGATAGGAACCGCCCGCGCCGACAGGGCAGTTCGTCGCGGCACCGTCTCGCGGCGAGCGGCGACGGCTCCGACGGACGGCTCGACCGACCAGACGTCTACACACCGACGCCGGCTGCACCACGGCGCTCGTGGCCGGTCTACGGTATCCATGCCCGAGTGTCGCTACTGCGAGGCGTCGCTTGAGGACGAGGACGCACGCCGAACGAGGCGGAACACACAGACGACCCCGGGCCGACCGACCGGCCCCCTCGCTCTCGGGCTCGTCGTCGAGTGTGCCCGACCGGCCCGAGTCGCGCGGTCTCGCCGATTCTGTATCGCGACACGAGGTTTATCTGCGCCGCGGCAGCCCGCCTCGCTCCGACGCACGTCCTCGACTCGCCCGTCCGCTCCGGCGAGCGCGGGCGACCGGAACCCGTGGCGACGGCTGTCGCCCGTGTCGGCGTGGCCGGCAGTGTGCTCTCCGGCTCTGCGGACTCGCCGACACGGCCCCCGCGACCGACGGCTGTGCCGCCCCCCGCGTTCGCCGACCGGAGACCGTGCGCGGCCCGTCCGGTCGTGTTCTGCGTGTAACCGCAAGCCACAATCGGTCGCGACGACGAGTGTAGCCGTGCAACGACGGGCGTATCTCGCGAGTCTCGGCCTGGCCGCGACCGCCGGCTGTGTCGTCGGCGGCTTCGAGACGACGAACTCCCGTGCCCCGCCCGTTCCGGACGACCGGCCCGACGGGGTCTATCTCCCGACCCACCAAGAGGGGATGCGAGTCGTCGGGTCCACGCGGGCAGGTGACCTGACCGTCGTCGTCACGTACAGCTACCCACACCGGTTCTGGACCGTCGAGCGGTCGGACGACGGGTGGACGACGGCCCGGACGAGCGTGACGTCGGACGACGCCGTCCACCTGATGGCCGTACCGTTCCACGAGCCGACGGGGACGGTCGTGCCGGACGCCGGCCTCTCGACGGCGGTGACCCGCGACGGTTCGCTCGTGAGCCAGGAGGTGGTCTACCCGATGCTCGCCCAGCGTATGGGTGTTCACTACGGGACGAACGTCCCGCTCCCCGGCAACGGCGACTACGAGGTGATCGTCAGCGTCGGGGGCGTCTCCGCCGAACGGTACGGCGCGTTCGAGGGGCTGTTCGGCGATCCCGTGACCGCGACGGACTCGTTCGCCTACCGCGCGGCCGAGCGCGACGAGATCGCGTACGAGCGGTTCGACCGGGCCGGCGCCCGCGACGCCGTCCCGCCGGCGTCGATGGCGGCGCTTCCGGACGCCCGCGTTCCGGAGTCGCTCCCCGGTGACCGCCTCGGACGCGGGTCGCTCGGTGACGCGCGATTCGTCGCTCTCGCTCTCGACGCCGACCGGTTCGCCGGGCCGTATCTCGCCGTCTCCGCGCGTACTCCCTACACCCGACTCCCGGTCCCCGGGTTCGGCCTGTCCGCGCGTGTCGACGGCGGCGAGACGCGTCTCCGACCGGCGCTCGACCCCGAACTCGGCGCGCACTACGGCGCGTCGCTCGACCGCCCGCCGACGGACGTCCGCCTCGCCGTCGACGCGCCCGCACAGGTCGCCCGTCACGAGGGGTACGAGACGGCGTTCCTCGAGACGGGACCCGTCGCGGTCGCCTGACCGATACTAGTCCTCGACAGCTCGCGGCGCCCGAGCTAGTTCGTGACTGTCGTCGGCGTCTCGATGCCGGAGGAACTCCTAGAGCGCATCGACGCGTTCGCCGAGAACCACGGCTACACCGGTCGGAGCGAGGTGGTTCGGGAGGCGCGGAACCTCCTCGACGAGTTCGAGGACACGACACTCGAGGGGAGAGCGCTGATGGGCGTGGTGACGGTGGTGTTCGACTACGAGACGACCACTGTCGAGGAGCGGACGATGCGGCTGCGCCACGACCACGAGGAGACCGTCGCCTCGAACTTCCACGGACACGTCGGCGACCGGTACTGTATGGAGCTGTTCGTGCTCGAGGGCTCGCTCGAGGAGACCTTCGAGTTCGTCGGCGAGATCCGCGCGACCCGAGACACACTCACCGTCGACTACTCCGTCTTGCCGGTCGACGGCTTCGGCGCACCGGAATAGTCGCCCGGTAGTGCCGTCCGGCGCCGACTCGTCTCCCGGCCCGTCTCTGTCGGTCGAGGCCCAGCGCTGCGTGCGCCCCACGCGCCGTGCCCGTCCGACTCGGCGCGGCCCGAACAGGTGGCGTCGCGACACGCGACGTCGGTCTCACACCGGCGGTCACGGGTCAGCCGTCGTCGAGGTCGAACGGTCCCACCGCGAGCGTCCGCTTCGCCACCGTGGCGATGCGGAGGACGTGTGCGAACAGGAGCGCGAACGGCGCCAGCGTGACGGCGACGCCGGCACCGACGACCCAGACGAGCGTCTCGACGCCGAGGAACGTCCCTGTCACGGTCCCGGGGTCGGCCAGCACGACGACACCGAGCACGGACGTCACGAGCGCGGGGACGGCGGCGTACAGCACCTCGCGCGACAGTTCGATTAGCTCCCACTGGAAGTAGAGCGTCTTGATGTGTTCGCGCCCCGCGCCGAACAGCGCCAGCGCCTCGAGAGCATCGTCGAGGGCCTCGTCTGCCGCGGGCGAGAGCGTCGCGCCGCGCTCGCCCCGCAGCCGCCGACCCGCGTGGAGGTGCCGCGAGTAGTCGAACGACAGCGCCGCCCGGAGCGTCTCGAACGTCTGGAACTGTGCGCCGTCGAGGCGCGCCACGGCGTCCGCCGCGTCGGCGCGTAGCGGTCGGGTGAACTGCTCGGCTGTCGCGTCGTCCTCGCCGACGGCGCCGGCCAGCGTCTCGGCGCGTGCCGCAGCCGTCTCGACGAGGTGCCGGAGGAAGACTGCCGGGTCGGTCGGTGCCGCCGCCTCGGCTGTCACCCGCGCGGTGTCGCGGCGGACGCTCGCCGCGCCAGCCAGCCGATCGCGCTGGTCGCCGAGCGGCCCGAGTTCCTGTGAGAGCACCAACTGGTTGATCGTCACGACGAGCGTCACGCCGGTGACGACGGCGGTCAGGAGCGCCTGGAACAGCGTCTCGATCGGGTCCGACCGCTCGACGGCGACCCGGAGCGGGACCGGGTCGATGGCGCCGGCGACGACAACCGCGGCGTACACTGTGCCGAGCACCCCGGCGGCCAGGACCCGCCGGTTCAGGTCGAGGAGCAGCCGGTTCCGTAGGCCACGTGACACGTTCGGCGGAGACGCCGGCGGCAAAAAACCGCTCCGGCCACGGGAGTTATGTCCGCGCCGGGCGGGCCGGAACCGTGACCGACTGGATCGGCGAGACGTTCACGAGCGCCGTCGGCTGGACCCACCTGGAGCGGCTGGTCGACGCCGGGAGCCGGATGGCCGGGAGCACGGACGAGCGCCGCGCCGCCGAGGCGACGCGGGACGCCCTCGCCGCGGCTGGCGCGCACGACGCGCACCTCTCCGGGTTCGACGTCCACGGCTGGACCCGCGGGTCGTCGGCGGTACGGGCCGACGGCGACCCCGTCGCCCGCGACGCGGTCGCACTCCCGCGGAGCCCGTCCGGCGAGGCGACCGGGCGGCTGGTCGACGTCGGCCACGGCCTGCCCGAGGACTTCGACCGCGACCTCTCGGGTGCCGTCGTCATGGCGCGGACGGACGTCCCCGACTGGCAGGACCGGTTCGTCCACCGGCGCGAGAAGTACTGTCGCGCCGTCGAAGCCGGCGCGACGGCGTTCGTCTTCCGTAACCACGTCCCCGGCTGTCTCGCACCGACCGGCAGCGTCGCGGGGAGAGACGACCCGCTCGGGCCCGTCCCGGCGGTCGGCGTCTCGAAGGAGGACGGCGCGCGGCTGGCCCGCCGGCACGCGGGCGACCCCGTAGCCGTCGCCGTCGACGCCGACTCCGGACCGGCGACGAGCCAGAACGTCCACGCCGACGTCGGCCCCGACACGGACGAGGCGGTCCTCCTGACGAGCCACGTCGACGCCCACGACATCGCCGAGGGCGCGCGCGACAACGGCGCGGGGACGGCGACCGTCGTCGAGGTCGTCCGGGCGCTGGCGGACCGCGGTGGCCTCGACCGGCGTGTCCACGTCGCCTGTTTCGGCGCGGAGGAGGTCGGACTGGTCGGGTCGACCCACGCCGCGTCCGCCCCGCTCGACGACGTCCGCGCCGTCGTCAACCTCGACGGCGTCTGCGGCGCCCGGACGCTCGCGCTCGTCACAAACGGGTTCGAGGGGTTCGAGGCAGCCGCAGACCGGGTACGCGAGCGGTTCGACCACCCGATCGCCGTCAGCCCGGAGCTGATGCCACACAGCGACCACTGGCCGTACGTCGCCCGTGGAGTGCCGGGCGTCCACGCCACGAGCGACACCGACGACGCGGGCCGGGGCTGGGGTCACACCCGCGCCGACACGCTGGACAAGCTCGCGCCGCGGACGCTCCGCGAGCAGGCGGTACTGTTGACCGAACTCGTCGTCGCCGTCGCCGCCGACCCGCCGGCCCGACGGTCGCCGGACGCCGTGGCGGCGCAGGCCGAGGCGGAGGCCCACGCCGAGGGGATGCGCGTCGCCGGCGACTGGCCGTTCTAGCGGCTCGCACGCAGCACCGCGCCGTCCCGGGCGTGTCGGCCGCGAGGCCGTAGACGAACAGGTCACCCGACGGTTCGAAGAACACGTCGGAGGGGAAGACGAGACCGTCGCGCCGGTGAGGCGCATCCCCGTCTCGCCCGTCCGGTCGGCGTTCAGCTGTCGGATCGCCCGCAGTGACCCCGACGTAGAGCGCGCCGTCGGCTCCGAACGCGAGGGTCTCCGGCACCCGCTCGCCCGGTGCCGTGACACCCGTCTCGACCTCCAGCGCGACGCCACGTCAGCCGCCGGTCGGTCACCGACGACCCCGAGGTCGAGGGCGGCTCATGACTGTCCGTCGCGCCCCGTCTCGACGGGCGCCTCGGCGACGGACACGTCCAGCAGTGCCTCGTCTGCCTCGTCGTCGTAGACGAGGACCTCGCCGGCGACGACGAGGGCGGTGCCGCGCGTCGGCCCGACGACGACCGGGTCACCGACCGCTATCGACGAGTGCGCGCCGGAGAAGCGGACCAGCGCGCGACAGACCGACGGGTGGTTGACGTTCCGGAACGATATCTCGTCGACCGTCACGTCGAGACGGTCGAACGCGTGGGCGAGCGTGAGCGACTCGCCGCCCTCCGGCTCTCCGCCGCCGAGCGCCTCCTTCGCGGCGGGAGTCGGCTCGTACCCTCCCTGTGGGCCGGTGACTCCCTCGACGAGGCCGAGCGTCCCCAGCACCTGCATGTGGTTGTGGACCGTCCCCGGATGACGATCGAGCTCGTCGGCGATCTCCTCTGCGGTCACCAGCGCGTTCGTCCGGCGGTGCCCGTCGACCAGCGTGCCGAGTATCTCGCGCTGACGCGCCGTCAGATCCATCGCGTGTCGACCGTCCGTACCGCGGGCGCCGACATACGCCTTTGGGTCCCCGGCACCGGAGGCCTCAACAGCCTCCGGCACCGTAGTCGAACGTGGCGACCGAGACATACCGGTGCCTGCGCTGTCAGGAGCACACCGTCACGCGCGCGTTCGACGTCTCGCACATCTCCGTGACCTGCCCCGTCTGCGGGTCGTTCGAGCGGCTCGTCAACGAGCGCGTCGTCGAGCGGTTCCGGGGGCTGGAGGAGTCGCCGCCGGAGAGCCTCGACTGGCACCGCCTCGGTCGGCGGGAGAAGCTGTTCGTCGCCGAGCGCGTCGTCCGTCGGGGCCGCGACCCGAGCGAGTTCACCGTCGAGGGCGTGAGCGACGACGCGGGCGTGACAGCCGGTAGACACGAAGGCCCCGACGACGAGACGGCAGAGAGTGCCGGCGAGGAGCGCGGTGAGACTCCGCCCACGACCGGCGACGAGCCGACACCCGACTGACCGCCGGGGTTCGCTGCCGTCTTTACTCGCGGCCCCGTACGTCGATCCGTGTCCGACCAGACGATCACGGTGTACTCGGACTACGTCTGCCCGTTTTGCTACCTCGGCCGGGCGTCGCTCGACCGCTACCGGGCGACGCGCGACGACCCGCTGTGGATCGACTGGCACCCGTTCGACCTCCGTGCACAGAAGCGCCGGCCCGACGGGAGCATCGACCACTCGGTCGACGACGGGAAAGACGACGACTACTTCGAGCAGGCACGGGCGAACGTCCGTCGTCTCGCCGACGAGTACGACGTCGAGATGACCGTCGAGATCGCCCGTGACGTCGACTCCCTGCCCGCACAGGTCGTCTCGTACTCCCTGCGCGAGGGGGCCGACTACGAGACGTGGCTGGCCTTCGACGAGGCCGTCTTCGACGCGCTCTGGACCGAGGGCACAGACGTCGGCGAGGAGGACCTGCTGGTCGACCTCGCGGCAGAGGCCGGCGCCGATACGGCTGTGGTTCGGGCGGCGCTAGACGACGAGGCGCTCCGCGAGGAGCTCCGGACGGCGTTCGACGCCGCCCGGCAGGCGGGCGTCACGGGCGTCCCGACGTTCGTCGCCGACGGCGACGCGGCCCGCGGCGCGGTGCCGCCCGAGCATCTCGAACGGCTGGCCGAGGGGTAGCCGACGACCACCGGCCCGGCGGGACGACGCCGCTCAGAGCCCCGCCGTCACCAGCCGAACGCCGACGACCAGGAGGAGACCGAGCACCGCCCGGGTCCGCCAGCGCCCGGGCACCCGGCTCCGGAGCCGCGTCCCGGCGGCGACGCCGGCGAGCGCCGGCCCCGCCGCCGCCGCGGAGGCGAGCGCGAGCGCGGCGCTCGGGTAGAGCCCGAGGACGGCGGCGGCGCCGACGCGGACGCCGTTGAGACCGAGAAAGGCGAGCGCGACGACGCCGACGAACGTTCCGTGCGAGAGGTCACAGGACCGGAGGTAGGCGACGAGCTGGACGCCGACGTTCGTCCCGCCGAACAGCAGTCCCGAGACGAAGCCGACCCCCGCCATCGCGGGGGCCGTCTCGACGAAACACCGCTCCTCGACGGCGCGCCGGCCCGGAAGCGGGACGACCCGACCCGCGACGAAGCCGACCGAGAGGACGCCGAGCGCGACCCGGAGCGGGTCTGCCGGCAGGCGACCGAGCGCCGCGAGACCGGCGAGGGTGCCGACCAGCGCGGCGGCGAGAAGCGGCCAGAACCGTCGCCCACACCGCCGGACCTCGGCGGCGGAGAGCTCCCGGACGAGCGAGCCGTTGACCGCCACGACCGGGAGGATGACGAACACCACCGCCGTCGCCGGGTCGACGAGCGCCGCGAGCGTCGTCGTCGCGACGAGGGCGAAGCCGAACCCGGCGACGCCGTTGACCGCGCCCGCGGCGGCGACGACGCCGACGAGGACGAGCAGGCCCGTCGGTCCGACCGCGTCGAGCACCACTGCTCGTCGTTTCGAGCGCGGGTCAAAAAGGATGCTGTGACGGTCCGCGCGGTCGCGTCTGGCCGGCGTCTCAGTCGTCGCCCGCGCGCTCGGCTACTTGCCCGTCGCGACGAGCGCCGGCCTGCTCTGGTAGCTGCGTGCGTTCGCCCGACGGCTGCTCGCGGCGCCGTGCCGTGACCGCGTCCGACACCCCACCGTCGGCGTCGGGGCCGCCGGCGTGTTCCTGTTCGCGACGGTGACCGACATCCGTCGGCAGGGCGGCGAGGTCGAGCGGACGTGCGACGAGACGACCTGGCGGGCGACACCACCGAGACCCGCACCACAGACGCTACACACGGAGCGCGTCCGCGAGGTCGTGGAACCCCCCGACGACCGCGTCGGGGTCGACACCGGCGAAGTCCTCCCACGGCTCGCCGTAGCGGTCGACCCACGCGGCCTGCATCCCGGCGTGTTTCGCGCCGATGACGTCGAACGACGGCCCGGCTGCGTGGAGGATCCGTTCGATCGGCGTCCCGGTTCGGGCGGCGGCGTGGCGGTAGATCCGCGGGTGTGGCTTGAACGTCTTCACCTCGTCCGCGCTCACTGTGCCGGCGACGTGGTCGGTCAGGCCACCCCCCTCGACGATCGACGACAGCATCGCGGGGTCGCCGTTCGAGACGACGTAGACCTCGTAGCCGGCGTCGCGGAGCCGCTCGATCCCGGGTCGGACGTCCTCGAAGGCGTCGAGGTCGTGGTAGACCTCCAGGATCGCGTCCCGCTCCGCCGCGGGCAGGTCGACGTCGTGGGCCGCGAGCGCGAAGGAGAGCGCGTCGCGGTTCATCTCGTAGAACGGCTGGTAGTAGCCGACGAACGTGCCAACCATCGTGTACATCAGCGACCGGGCGCGCCACAGCCGCGACACCGGCTCCGGGTCCGCGACCCGGTCGGCCAGCGCGCGGTCCGCGGCCCGGGGGTCGACCAGCGTGCCGTACGAGTCGACGGTGACCGTCTCGACGCGGTCGGTGTCGAGCGCCATACGCCGGGCTCGCGTGCCCGGGGCAAATGCCTGTGCCTCGTGAAAAGGACTAATCCACCGCCCCGCCAAGCGACGCGTATGTACCGTGTCGTCGCCGGTGTCGACGAGGACGTAGAGCGCGCGCGCAGATGTGCACAGGCCGTCGTCGACCTCCCCGGCCCGTCGAGCGACCGGGCGGTGTGGCTTCTCCACTCGTTCGGCGACAACCCCTCCGGCGCGTCCGCGCCACAGGTGCGGTCGGTGCGCGAGGCGACGGCGATCCTCGAAGACGCCGGGGTCGACCTCGAGGTGCGCGAGTCGAGCGGCGACCCTGCCCGCGAGCTCCTCGACGCCGCCGACGAGTTGAGCGCGGACCTCGTCGCCGTCGCCGGCCGACAGGAGCGCTCGCCGGCCGGAAAGGCGGTGTTCGGAAGCACGACCCAGGCCGTGATCCTCGAGGCCGACCGGTCGGTGCTCGTCGCCGGAGCCACACAGCACGACTGACCGCCCCGTGGCGCCGCTCTCCCGCGACGCGTTCGTCGCGGCGCTCTCGCGGCGCTCTCGTGCCGAGGTCGCGGCGTTCGTCGCGGCGCTGGAGCGCGCCCGCGGCCGGTCGGCACGCGTCGAGGGCGAGACCGTCGTCGTCGCCGACGGGAGCGGCGAGCGCCGCCTCTGGGTCTACGACCCCGGGCCGCTCGGATCGCGGGCTGCCCGCCTCGCCGGTCGCCGCGCCGACCCGCCGCCGGACGCCGACTGTATCGTCACGCCGCTCCGCGACCCGCCGGCTGCCGGCGTTCCGGTCCTCGACGCCGGCGACCTGCGCGACCTCGCGCTGTACGGCGTCCCGGCAGCCGAGCGTGACCGGCTGTTCCGAACCCACCTCGGGCGCTCCCCGGCTGCCGCGCCGGACGCGGCGACCAGTCTCCGGACGCTCGTCGCCGTCTCTCTGGTCGCACTCGTCGCCGTCGGCCTCGGCGTCGGAGTCCTCCCGGACGCACGGGACTCCGACGGGCGTCCCGGGGCCGCGCCCGTGTCGACGACGCCGGCCGCGTCGGCCGCGACGCCGGCAGAGCGGTTCCCGCCGGGACTGACGGACAGACGCGTCGCGAACCCAGCGGCCCTCGGTCGCGCCCACGAGGCGGCGCTGTCAGACCGGTCGTACACGCTCCGGTCGACCCGGACGGTCCGGACGTCGGGCGGCGACCTCCGGTCACGGCTGTCGGTGACCGTCCGGGTCGACGAACGGCGGGCGTTTCTCGCACACGCAGAGACGGCCGGGCCGGAGGCACCGGTGTTCCTCGGCGACCCGCCGGCCCGCGGCGCCTACTGGTCGAACGGGACGACCTACGCCAGGCGGCTCACCAGCGACGGCGAGCGGGTGTACAACACGTTCGACCCGGTCGGTCGAGCCGGGACACGGCGCTACTGGACGCGGACCGCTCCGTTCGGCGGGGGCCGCGCCGGTCCGGCAGAGACGTACGCGACACTCTTCGGCGCGGCGGAGACGCGCACGTTCGTCGCGCGCGAGCCGAACGTCGAGCGTCGACACCTCGTGGCCGCCGAGGCAATCGCCCCAGCCGCCGTCGAGGGCTCGGACGTCACGGACGTCGCGCTGGAGGCGGAGGTGACGCCAGTCGGTCTGGTTCGGTCGTTCTCGCTCGCCTACGACGCCACCGTCGACGGCGACCGCGTGACCGTGCGGTGGCAGATAACGTACGAGGACGTCGGGCGGACCGCCGTGTCCGAGCCGACGTGGCTGAACCGGGCACTCCGGGGCGAGCGGACGAGCGCGAACGAGACGGCGAACGAGAGCGACCCGACGCGCCCGCGAGGACCCGACCGTCTCGCCGTTTAGCCGTAGACCGTCTCGAACAGGTCCGCGTAGTCCGCGGCTGATCGCCGGCCCGTGACCGCCTCGACGAGTTCGCCGTCGCGGAAACAGCAGACTGCCGGCGCGGCGTTGACACCCGTCGCCCGGCAGAAGTCGGGGCAGGACTCGCCGTCCAGCCCCGCGGTCGGCGCGTCGCTCTCGGCGGCCAGCGCCGCGAGCACGTCGTCGAGGTCGCCCTTGAGCGCGTCACAGGGGTCGCAGTGGCGCTTCCACACCGTCACCACCGCGTCGCCGCCGCCGACGAAGCCGTGCCACGAGCCGTCGTCGACCTCCTCGAGTCGGTCGGGCACGGGCGAGGCCGGCTCCATCCCCGCGACGACACCCGCCGCGACGGCGAGCCCCTCGACCGGTGGCGGGTCGTCGAGGGACGACCGGAGCGCGAGCAGGGCGGCGAGCTCTTCGCCGGTCACGGCCCGTGCGCGCCCGTCGTCCGGGGCGACGTCGAACAGCTCGGCGACCGTCTCGCGGACGCGCTCCTCGTCGTCGTAGCTGTCCTCGTACACCGCGAGCGTGCGGTCGAACGCGTCTGTCAGGGAGAGCGCGCCGTCTGCCGTCTCCCGGAGGACACCGGCTGCGACGAGCGCGTCGACCACGGCCCCGGGGTCGTCGGCGTCGAGCGTGACGTCCACGCTCACACCCCCAGATACCGCCGACGGGTCTCGTCGTCCTCGCGCAGCTCCTCGGCGCTCCCGTCGAAGACGATGCGACCCTGGTCGACGACGTACGCCCGGTCGGCGATGCTGATGGCCGCCGCGGCGTTCTGCTCGACGAGCAGAACCGTCGTCCCGGCCTCGTTGATGCGCCCGATCGCACGCTCGACGCTCTCGACTATCTGTGGCGCGAGCCCCTCGTACGGCTCGTCGAGCATGAGGAGGTCGGTGTTCTGCCGGAGCGCACGGGCGATGGCGAGCATCTGCTGTTCCCCTCCCGAGAGCGTGCCGGCCGACTGGCTCCGACGCTCGTCGAGACGGGGGAACTCCTCGTATATCTCCCCGAGGCTCATACCGGTGTGCTCTGCCGACACCGCCTTGCCGCCGAGCAGGTTCGTCCTGTTGCGGTACACCTCCGCGAGGTGGAGGTTCTCCTCGACGGTGAGGTTCGGGAACACCCGCCGCTCCTCTGGGACGAGCGAGATGCCGTCCATCGACACCTGCTCCGGGCTCTCGTTCGTGATGTCGGCACGCTTGAACAGCACCCGACCCTCCCGCACGTCGGGCGGACGCGCCGCAGAGATCGCCCGCAGCGTGGTCGTCTTGCCGGCGCCGTTGCGCCCGAGAAGGGTACAGACCTCGCCCTCCCGGACACGGAGCGAGAGGCTCCGGAGGATGTGGCTCTCGCCGTAGTAGGCGTCGACGTCCTCGACAGACAGCAGAGCGTCGCCGGCTGTGCTCACAGCTCGACCCCCCCGAGGTACGCCTCCTGGACGTCCGGGTTGCCCTGAACCGTCTCTGGTGTGCCGTCGGCGATGACGGCGCCGCGGTTCAACACGACGATGCGGTCGGCGACGCGGAAGATGATCTCCATGTCGTGTTCGACGATCAGGATCGTCAGTCCGAGGTCGTCCCGAAGCTCCTCGACGAGGTCGACGGTGTCTGCCGTCTCGTCCGGGCTCATCCCCGCGGTCGGCTCGTCCATGAACAGCATCTCCGGCTCCGAGGCGAGCGCGACCCCGATCTTGAGGCGGCGCTTGTCGCCGTACGGCAGGCTCTCTGCCTCGACGTCGCGCTCGCCGGTCAGGTCGACGGCGTCGAGCATCCGGTCGACGATGTCGTGGACGCCGTCCATCCGGTCGCGCCGCCGGAGGAGGTCGAGCGAGAACGAGCCGTTCTCGGCTGCCAGCGCGGCGATCTCGACGTTCTGGGCGACCGTCATCGAGGGGAACAGCGAGGCCGTCTGAAACGACTTGCTCATCCCCGCCTGAACCGTCTCGTGGGGGGGCGCGTCGGTGATGTCCTGGCCGTCGAACTCGACGACGCCCGCCGTCGGCCGTAACAGCCCCGTGACGCAGTTGATCAGCGTCGACTTCCCGGCGCCGTTCGGGCCGATGACCGCGCGGGTCTCGCCCGACTCGACGCCGAAGGTCACGCCGTCGACCGCGGTGAGCCCCCCGAACTCCTTCGTCAGCCCGTCGACGCGGAGCAGACTCACTGCTCCTCGCCCCCGTCGGCAGCCGCCTCGGCCCGGTTCCTGTCGTCTATCGCTCCGAGGACACGCGCGCCGACGCGCTCTGGCCCCCGCGACGCCGCCGGGCAGCACCCAGACGACGAGGACGAAGACGGTGCCGAGCACCAGCCGCCACAGCGAGCCGATAGAGCCGATGACCGGGAGACTCACCCCGGAGACGACGTTCGAGATGTACTCGAAGACGAGCGCGCCGAACATCGGCCCGACGAGCGAGCGGCTACCGGCGTCTGTCGTCCACGACCCTCGGCGGTAACACCCGTGTCAGCGCGGATTGAACTGTTCGTGGCCCCACCGTCCGGTATGACGGCTCCGACGCCCACCCCGGGCATCCACCACGTCACCTGCGTCGCGAGCGACCCGCAACGGACCCTGGACTTCTGGGTCGAGGCACTCGGCCTCCGCCTGGTCAAGCGCTCCGTCAATCAGGACGACCCGGGCGCGTACCACTTCTTTTTCGCCGACGCCGAGGGGACCCCCGGGACCAGCATGACCGTCTTCCAGTGGGCGGACGCCCCCTCCGGAACGGTCGGCGACGGTCAGGTCTCTCGCACCGCGTTCCGCGTCCCCGCGGGCAGTCTCGACTACTGGGAGGCGCGGTTCGACGACTACGGCGTCGACTACGGCGACCGGACCCGGCGGTTCGGCGAGACGGTGCTCCCGTTTCGTGACCCCGACGGACTGCCGGTCGAACTCGTCGCCGCCGACGTGCCGGACGACGACCCCACGGTCCCGTGGACGGCCTTCGTCCCCGAGGACGCCGCGATCCGTGGCTTTCACTCCGTGACGCTCTGGCTGGCCGACCCCGACGCCACGGCGGACCTCCTCGAGACGGTCGGTCTGTCACGGGTCGGCACGGAGCCGGACCCGGCGACCGGGGCCGACCGCACTCGCCTCGCCGCCGCCGGCCCCGTCGGGCGCGTCGTCGACGTCGTGCCCGCGGTGACGAGTAGCCGGCAGGGCCACGGGACGGTCCACCACGTCGCCTTCCAGACTCCGACCGACGAGGACCAGGAGTCGGTGCGCGCGGCGGTCCGCGCCGCGGGCCTGCGCCCGACCCGGCAGATCGACCGCCACTGGTTCCGGTCGGTCTACGTCCGTGAGCACAACGGTGTGCTCTTCGAGTTCGCGACGAGCGGTCCGGGCTACGACAGCGACGAGCCGCGCTCTGATCTCGGCGGTCGGCTGGTACTCCCCGGCGAGCTGGAGGATCGGCGAGACCAGATCGAGGCGAGACTGGCGGACGTGACCGTGCCGCGGGCGGACGCGGCGTCGACGGGCGACTGACCGGCGCGGTCGTCGACGTCCGTCCGGCTGCCGTCTCGCCGGCTGTCTCCACGCCGTCGTGCGTTACACTCATACCACCGGAGACGGTGTCGACTCTCGGAGCACGTCACTCGACGCCGAGGGCGCACTCGTCCGGCTGCTCCACGACCACAGCCCGTGGTGGGAGGCGGGCACGGACGCGCTCTCGCTGCCCTCGCGTCGGAGGAGGCAGTTCACCTGCTGCTCTGCTGACCCCGCCGCCACGGCCCGTGTCGAGGCGTCGCCGCCCGAGCGTCCGAGACGCGTGGTGCCGGCTGCGGGTCGACGACCCGTCTGGAGCGGCGCTCCGTCTCTCGTCTCCGTCTCCGGGCCGTCCGCGGCGACTGGCCGGGTCCGGACCCCGGCGGTCGCGCCGCGCCGGTGCGACTGCAGCCGACCGACCGTTCGTGACTTCGCTCGAGACGACGTGGATTTATCACGTACGATCACAGGCGAGCAGATACGGGATGAACCTGCTCGAGCTGATCGTGGGCGGCAGCCGAGCCGGGAAGCGCTCGACACACCACGAGTGTCGCGACTGTGGCCGGAACGTCTCGTCGCACGCCGACACCTGTCCCGAGTGTGGCGGCGGCATCGCGGTCTACTCCCTCTGAGCGCCGCCCTCGTCGACACACACGACGGCTCGTCTCCGCCGGGCCCACCCCCTGTCGCGAGACGACCTGCGACTGACGATCGATCAGCTCGAACGAGAGTATCTGTACGCACTGTAGCGACAGCCGCGACGCGAGCAACCCGCATCCACTACGTATTTGTATCGTCGGCCAGACGACAACCTGTGACCGACGACACACGACAGTCGAGAGGGCGCGAGGCGTCCGGGCGGACCGGCGCCGCCCGGGGTGGTCGCGTGAGCGCCGAGCAGCCGTCGCCGGACCGCGACGACCTGACGCACCTGTACGACGACCCGGACGATCCGTCCGAGGTGACGATCGTCCCGGCAGGGTCGCCGCCGGAGCGATACCTCACGGAGTGGGTGACGACGGACGCGGCGACTGCCGTCTCGCTCGCGGAGATGCGCTGACCACGGACGCGCCGTTCTTATGTCTCCCCGACGAACCCCGGACATGGCGAGTGCGACACCCGGCGAGCGGTTCGGCGACTGGCCGCTGAAGCGACTGATGACCGAAGTCGTCGGCTCCGGCACCAAGTCCGCCGAGGACATGACACGGGCGCAGGCGACGGAGGCGTTCGAGCGCATTCTCGCGGGCGACCCGGACCCGACGACACTCGGAGCGTTCTGGCTGGCGAACCGCTGGAAGCACAACGTTCCGGCGGAGCTGGCGGCGTACGTCGACGTGATGGACGACCGCGTCGAGCGCGTCGCGCCGGACTGCGACCCGGTCGACTGCGGCGCGAACTACGACGGCAAGGGCGAGACGGCGATCCTCGGCGTCGCCGCGGGGCTCGTCTCCGCCGCCGCGGGCGTCCCCGTCGTCGCTCACTCGGGCGACCGGGTGCCGACCCAGAAGCAGGACGCGTACAAGCACGTCCTCGACGACCTCGGCGTCGAGACCGACCTCTCGCCCGCCGAGTCCGCCGCGATGACCGACGAGGCGGGCTTTGGCTTCTACTACCAGCCGTCGTTCAACCCGGCGATCCACGACCTCCGCAGCCGGCGCGACCAGATGGGCGTGCGAACGTTCGTCAACACCGTCGAGACGCTCGCCAACCCTGCCGGCGCGGACGTCCACCTCGGCTCGTTCTACCACCTCGCGTTCGCGAAGAAGATCTGCGAGACCGTCGAACGCGCCGACTCGGCGTCCTTCGACCGGGTGATCATGTTCCAGGGAATGGAGGGGTACGACGACATCCGTCCCGGGTACACGAAGGTCGCGGAGTGGGACGCCGACGGCGCGTTCGACGACTTCGAGATCGAGACCGCCGAGTACGGGATGACCTTCGACCGGGACGACCTCGGCGTCGACGAGATGGACGTCGCCGGTGACTCCGCGCGCATCACGGAGGCGGTGGTGACCGGCGAGCGGACCGACGGGTTCGCCGACGCCGTCGCGCTGAACGCCGCGGTGCGGATCTACGCCGGTGGGGGGGCAGAGACCCTCGACGACGGGCTCGATGCCGCGCGGGACGTTCTCGCTGCCGGCGAGGCCGCGGACGTCCTCGCCGACCTGCGCGCGCTGTGACCGTCGCCGCGCCGCGGCACGCCCCTCCGCTGTCGCCCGCCGTCTCCGACGCCTCGCCCGACCCCCAGCCGTGACCGAGCGCCGGAGTACGGGTGTCGCGGCGCTCGACGACCTCCTCGGCGGCGGTGTGCCCGGCGGCGGGCTGGTCGCCTTGGTCGCGAGCCCGGACTCGCCGGCGGAGCGTCTGCTGTACGCCGCGAGCGCCGCGAACACCACCCGGTACCTGACGACGCTCCGCCCCGTCGCGGAGGTGCGCGACGGCCTGGCAGCCCACGGTGCCGCCGACACAGCCGTCGCGGCGGTGTCGGGCGACGACCTCCTGTCCTCGCCGACGGAGCACGTCGCGGCGCTAGACGAGAGGTCGCTGCTCGTCGTCGACCCCGTCACGGAGGCCGAACAGGGCGGGCGGGCGCGCTACCGCGAGCTGTTGGAGACGGTCAAGCGCGAGCTCCGCGCGACCGAGGCGGTCTGTCTCTGCTACTGCCCGCAGACGACGCCGCCGACGCTCCGGCGCGACCTGACGCTCGGCCTCGCCGACCACGTCTGGTCGCTGTCGACTACGTACGCCCCGACCGGCGTCACGCCACGGCTCTGGGTCAGACGCGCGCGCGAACTGGCGCTCCCCACGGACGGGCTCGGCCTGCGGTTCGGCGCCTCGGGGGTCGAGGGCAACCGACTGGACGGCTGACCCGACCACAACGGACTTGTCCGTGCCCGCCCGAGTCGGCCCGTGATATCGGCCACGCTCCACACGAACCACGGTGACGTCTCGGTCGAACTGTACGACGAGCGCGCGCCTCGTACCGTCGCGAACTTCGTCGGCCTGGCGACCGGCGAGCGCCCGTGGGACGACCCGGAGACGGGCGAGCGCCGGACCGGTCCACTGTACGACGACGTCGCCTTCCACCGCGTCATCGCGGAGTTCATGATCCAGGGCGGCGACCCGACCGAGACCGGCCGCGGCGGTCCGGGCTACGAGTTCGAGGACGAGTTCCACCCCGACCTGCGCCACGACGGCCCCGGTGTACTGTCGATGGCCAACTCCGGCCCGGACACCAACGGCTCGCAGTTCTTCGTCACGCTCGACGCCCAGCCCCACCTCGACGACAAGCACGCCGTCTTCGGCTGCGTGACCGAGGGGATGGACGTCGTCGAGGCGATCGGCTCGCTCCCGACCGACCGGGACGACGCGCCGATGCAGGAGGCGACGCTCGAGTCGGTGACCGTCTCGGGCGACTACGACCACCTCGACCTGTCGCGGCCCGACGAGTAGGCGCGCCTCGGCACAGTCACCCGCCGACCCCGACGCCGAGGCGGAGTTCCGCGAGCGCCGGACCCGGCTCCACGAGCGGGCACGGACAGAGCGGGGGCGACGGAGCGCGTCGCGGGACTGTCCGGGTCGTCGGTCGACGAGACAGGGCCCTGCGCCGCCGCGCCGGCGGAGCTCCGCGAGGACGGGGTCTTCGACGACCGGACCCGCCGGGAGGTCGGTGCGGAGCTCGAGACACTCCGCGGGCAGGTTCGGGGCGAGGACGGCGACGGGGCGTGACCGACAGAGGAATGTCCGTCGACGCCCGAGCGTCGGCATGAGCGCTGACGAGGACGACGAGGTGCTCCGGGCGAGCGACCTCGGCGGCGAGGGTCCGCCGGTCGACGAGAAGCCGTACAAGGTCGTGTTCGAGGCCGCCGGCTGCTTCGGCGCCGGGCGGTGCGCACAGGTGTCCGACAACTGGGAGCTCGACATCGAGACCGGTCTCGCGCGTCCGCGTTCGTTCTACGTCGACGAGGACGAACTGGACGAGAACGTCCGGGCGGCGGAGGTCTGTCCGGCGAAGAAGGACCGCGGGGTGATCCACGTCGTCGACCGGCGGACCGACGAGGAGATCGCCCCCGACCCGCACGGCGACGGGACGCTGAGCGTCGACTGGTAGAGCACAACAGACTTTCGAACGCCGGTCGGACGTGGAAGCGAGCGGGGGTGGCCGAGCGGCTCAAGGCGGCGGACTTAAGATCCGCTCTCCGTAGGGAGATCCTGGGTTCGAATCCCAGCCCCCGCAGTACGTGACGACCGGGCGCGCCCGGCTGTCTGTCTCGTCGAGACGGACGCGTGACGCTTCGGCCTCCCAGACGAAGCGTCGACTCGTCGTACAGCGTTCGGCGGCGTAACCCGTCCGCGCGGCTTCAGCGGACGGCCCCCCGTCCGTCGAACGCGGCGCTTTTGACCGGCGCGCGCCTGTTCGACCCCATGAGCGATCTTCCGGACCGGGTTCGGCGAGCGTTCCGCGACGTCGACGCGTTCGACCCGACGCCCGCGGGGACGTACCGGCAGACGACGACGGCGTTCGACGCCGAGGTGACGGCGGCTGTCGCCGAGAGCGGCGAGACGCGCTTCGACGTCGCGGTCAGGGCCCCGATGCTCTCCGCCGTGGTCGACGGCGACGTCGCCGACGTCGTCGAGGACGGCTGGTACGACACGTTCGTGCGCCGCGTCGCGGACGTCGGCGGCGTGACAGTCGGCGACCACGACCTCGATCCGGCCGTCGAACGGGCAGACGACCGTGCGGTTGCCCGCGTCGCGTTCGCCGACATCGACCCGACCCGTGGCGTCGCGGACGCGAAGGCGTTCGTCGACTTCGTCGAGGGCACGTACGTCCAGGGCATCATCCCGGGCTACGAGTACACCGAACCGGTCGCGGGACTGGTCGCGTCGGCCCGACGGGCCGCGGGCAGCGAGTAGCCCGCTCAGCCGTCCATCGCGAGGTACGTCTGGGTGTCCGCGACGCCGTCGATACCGGACACCTCGGAGACCACGGTGGCCCGGACGGCGGCGGGCGAGTCTACCGTCACCCGGACCACGAAGTCGACGTCGCCGGCGACGACGTGGACCCGGTCGACGCCTTCGACGGCGCGCATCGCCGCCGCGAGGCGGTCGGCCTCGCCCGTCGACGCCTCCACCAGCACGTAGGCTACCACCACGAGCGGTCCCTCGCGTTCACGCTGCCGGCTACGGGGTCCGGCATAAAAATCTCCCTCACGGCTTTACCGCCCGCCCGCCTACCGTCGACGTGGTCCACGCGTTCGTGATGGTGGCGACGGCGGCGGGTGCAGCGGAGTCGGTCGCGGCGGCGGCGCGCGACCGGTCCGGGGTGTCGGAGGCGCACGTCGTCGCCGGCGAGTACGACGTCGTCGCGGAGGTGACCGGCGACTCGGTCGACCGGGTGGTGCGGAGCGCCGCCGCGCTGCGCTCTCTCGACGGTGTGCGCGACAGCACGACCTACGTCGCGATGGCGGACTAGCCGACGACCCGACCGGCGTACGCCTCGCGCGTGATGTCGCCGCGGGCGAACGCGGCGGCGTCCTCGCCCTCGACGACGGCACGCGCCCGCCGGTCGCCGACCCGTGCGGTAATCCGGAGCCGCGCCCCGTCGCCGCCGCGCTCGACGTAGGCGGCGTACGTGACGGCGACGGCGACGACCTCGTCGGCCAGCGCGTCGCCCGCCTCGGCGTCGGAGCGGAAGGTCAACTGGAGCGTCCGCCCGGACCACGAGAGCGCCGTCTCGGCGTGGTCCGCGGCGACCCGTCCGTGAAACTCCGCGGCGGTCGGGCGGCCGTCGTCGTCCGGCGACTCGGCGGGGACGGCGCCGTAGCGGTAGCCGAACGCCGGGTCGGTGACGACGAAGACGCCCGCGCTCGCGAGCGCCGCGACGACGACGACGGCCGCGACGGCGACGGCGGCAGCGGCGACTCGCGCGTTCTCGCGGAGGATAGCGGCGGTACTCGGCACGCGCGTCTCCCGGTCGAAGTCGCTCGCGCGGACCTCGGCCTGTTCGAACTGCATCCCGCCACAGCGCCGGCAGGGCGGGCTGTTCTTCGGCGCGGCGTTGCCACAGTTCGTGCAGCGCCACTCCGTGTACCCCTGCTCCGGCGTCTGGTCGCCCGCGCCGCTCATCGCCTCCCCGTGTCGTCGTGCGGTTCGACGGTCACCGTTCGGGTTGAGGAGCGGCGTCTACTTTCCTCTTGTCACCGCGGACGGCAAGCACGGGAGTGAAGTCGGTCGCCCGCCTGCGGCGAGTATGGCCGTCGAGTGGGCGCTCACCGCCGTCGTGCTGGTCGTCCACGCGCTCGTCGCGGCGGTGATGACCCGCTACTTCCGGATCCGGCTCGCGACAGACTGGGGGACGGTGCTGTACACCCTCCTCTTCGTCCCCGTCGTGTTGCTGGTGCTGACGCAGGTGTTCACCGGGATCCTCGGCATCGGTCCGAACCTCGGGAGCGCCGTGGTGGTGCTCGCGGTGATGGTCGGCCTCCCGCTCGCGGTCGGCGCGACGGTCGACGTGCTGTACGTGCGCCCGCCGGAGGCGTACGACCTGCCGGAGCCGGACCGCTAGCGCCGCCGCTCGACCGCGTCGACGGCGCGCTCCCGGACCCGCTCGACGGACTGCGAGGCGTCGACACGGACGAACCGCTCCGGGGCCTCCCGTGCCAGACGGTCGTAGTTCGCACAGACGCGCTCGAGGTAGTCGGCGCGCTCGAACTTGTTCGCGGCCGCCGAGCGCTCGGCAGCCGTCTCGGGATCGACGTCGAGGAGGAGCGTGAGGTCCGGGACGGGAGCAAACGGCGCGTGCAGGTCGCGGACGTAGGCGACGGCGTCGCCGTCGAAGCCGTCGTGTGCGGCGAGGGTCGCGCCCTGGTAGGCGACGCGGGAGTCGACGTAGCGGTCGGAGACGACGAGGGTGTCCCGGGCGAGCGCCGGACGCACGACGCGCGCGAGGTGGTCGGCGTGGTCGGCGGCGTAGAGGAACAGCTCCGCGAGTGGGTCGGCGCCGCCGTCGCCGAGCGACCGTGCGACGGCGTCGCCGTACCACGAGTCGGTCGGCTCGCGTGTGAACGTCGCGTCCGGGAAGCGGTCGCGAAGCCCCGCCGCGAGCGTCGACTTCCCGCTCCCGTCCGGCCCTTCGATGGTGACGAGCACACGTCGACGTGTACACGGCAGTAGAAGAGTGGTGTGGCGTCACGCATCTTTACGACCGGGCCCGCGCAACCCGGAACATGGACGTACTCGCAGTCGGCGGCACCGGCTTCGTCGGCACGCACCTCTGTCGTGAGCTCGTCGACCGCGGCCACGACGTGACCGCGCTCTCGCGGTCACCCGGCGACGCCCCGAGCGGCGTCGAGACGGCGACGGGCGACGTCACCGCCTACGACTCGGTCGAGGCGGCGTTCGACGGCCGCGACGCGGTCGTCAACCTCGTCGCCCTGTCGCCGCTGTTCAAGCCCGACGGTGGCGACGAGATGCACGACCGCGTCCACCGGCGCGGCACGGAACACTGTGTTCGCGCCGCCGAGGCACACGGTGTCGACCGGTTCGTCCAGCTGAGCGCGCTCGGCGCCGACCCGGACGGCACGACGGCGTACGTCCGGGCGAAGGGTCGGGCGGAGGAGATCGTCCGCGGGTCGGACGTAGACTGGACGATCTTCCGACCGTCGGTGGTGTTCGGAGCGGGCGGAGCGTTCGTCTCGTTCACAAAGCGGCTCAAGGGGCTGTTCGCGCCCGGCGTCCCCGTCTACCCGCTCCCCGGCGGCGGGACGACCCGGTTCCAGCCAATCTGGGTCGGCGACCTCGTCCCGATGATCGCGACCGCGCTCGAGGGCGGCCACGAGGGCGAGACACACGAACTCGGCGGGCCAGAGACGCTGACGCTCCGCGAGGTGGTCGAACTCGTCTACGAGTCGGAGGGCGAGTCGGTGACCGTGGTCGGCCTGCCGATGGCGCTCGCGAGCGTCGGCCTGTCGGTGATGGACGTCGTACCGGGGATGCCGATGGGGAGAGACCAGTACCGGTCGCTGACGTTCGACAACACCACCGCCGAGAACGACGTCGATGCGTTCGGTGTCGGCCCGTCCGACCTGACGCCGTTTTCGTCGTATCTGGGCGTCTGACGCTCGGCATAAGGCTTATTCCGCTCTTGACCGTCGCCCCGAGCGATGGAGTGGGGATAACAGATGAAACTCGCGATGGTCGGGTTCGGCCAGGCCGGCGGCAAGATCCTCGACACGTTCCTCGAGTACGACAGGCAGACCGGCGGGGATATCGTCAATGCCGCGGTCGCGGTCAACACCGCGAAGGCCGACCTGATGGGTCTCGAACAGATCCCCGAGGAGAGCCGCGTCCTGATCGGCCAGTCCCGGGTGAAGGGCCACGGGGTCGGCGCCGACAACGAACTCGGCGCCGAGGTGGCCGAGGAGGACGTCGACGAGATACAGAACGCTATCGACCAGGTGCCGGTCCACGAGGTCGACGCGTTTTTGATCATCGCCGGGCTCGGCGGCGGGACCGGGAGCGGCGGCGCGCCGGTGCTGGCGAAGCATCTGAAGCGCATCTACACGGAGCCGGTGTACGGTCTCGGGGTGCTCCCGGGAAGCGACGAGGGCGGCATCTACACGCTCAACGCCGCCCGGTCGTTCCAGACGTTCGTCCACGAGGTCGACAACCTCCTGGTGTTCGACAACGACGCGTGGCGTCAGACCGGCGAGTCGGTCAAGACGGGCTACGACGAGATCAACTGGGAGATCGTCACGCGGTTCGGCGCACTGTTCGGTGCCGGCGAGGTCGGCGTCGGCGACGAGGTCGCCGAGTCGGTCGTCGACTCCTCGGAGATCATCAACACGCTCTCCAGCGGCGGCGTCTCGACGGTCGGGTACGCGCGCGACGAGGTCGACCCCGTCGACTCCGGCGGACTCCTCTCGAAGCTCCGGGGCGGCGAGGACTCGTTCGAGGACCAGCTCGACTCGGCACAGACCACGAACCGGATCACGAGCCTCGTCCGCAAGGCCGCGCTCGGGCGCCTGACGCTCCCGTGCGAGCTCGAGGGTGCCGAGCGCGCGCTGCTGGTGATGGCCGGGCCGTCCGCGTACCTCAACCGGAAGGGGATCGAGCGCGGTCGGAAGTGGCTCGAGGAGCAGACCGGCTCGATGGAGGTACGCGGCGGCGACTACCCGCTGCCGGACTCCGGACACGTCGCGAGCGCCGTCCTGCTGTCGGGCGTGACGAACGTCCCCCGAATAAAAGAGCTCCAGCAGGTCGCCATCGAGGCGCAGGACAACATCGAGGAGATCCGCGAGGAGTCAGAGGACAAGTTCGAGAACCTGGTGAGTGATGACGAGGACGAGCTGGAGTCGCTGTTTTAGTCTCCTCGTCGGTCTCCTGCTCGTCGTCTCCGTCGCCGGCCCCGCCGCGGCGGTGACCGTCGGCGACACGACCGTCCCGGAGGAGGGACAGGTCGGCGAGCAGATAACCGCGGAGATCCGGCTCACCGAGCTGTACCAGAACCCGACGCTGGAGCGGTGGCAGCTCTCCGGTCGCACCGCACTCCAGGACGTGACGTGGGTCGTCGAGTACTACGACCAGACCGGCGCGCGGACGAGCCAGGACGAGTTCGCCGGACAGGAGTTCTCCGGTGCCGCCGTCGACACGGCCGAGGGCACCAGCGCGGTCGTCGTCCGGGTAACCGGGACGGTGCCGCCGGTGAACGCGTACAGCTACGATCCGCCCCAGCGGTTCCTCCTCGCCGAACTCACCCGCGGACAGGCGGGCGGGGCCTCCGGAACGGTCGAGACGTGGCGCACCCACCAGTTCACCGGCGAGAGCAACAGCGCCCGCGCGGCGATGGACGACGCGCGCGCCGCAATCGACGCCGCCGAGTCCGCCGGCGCGAGTCCGAGCGACGCCGAGACGTCGTTCGCCAGCGCCGTCGACGCCTACGAGAGCGGCAACTTCGACAACGCCGAGCGGCTGGCCGACCGCGCGACCGGCGAGGCCGAGCGCGCGCGGGCCGGCGTCGAGCGCCGCCGGACGCTCCTGTTCGGCGGCGCCGCCGTCCTCGTCCTCGCCGTCCTGGTCGGCGGCGTGTGGTACTGGCGGTCGCAGCAGGACAGCTACGACAGGCTCGCGTAGCCCCGTGATTCTCGTTCCCTTCGACGCCCGCCGCCCGAAGACGCGGCTCGCGGACGCGCTGGACGCCGACGAGCGCCGCGCGTTCGCGGACGCGATGCTCCGGGACGTGCTCGCCGCGGCGCGCACGGTCGACCACGAGGTCCGCGTGCTGGCCACCGCCCCCGTCGACGGCCTGCCGGTCCCTGTCGACGTCGACGACCGGCCGCTCACGCCCGCGGTCAACGACGTTCTCGCCGCCGCAGACGGGCCGGTTGCCGTCCTGACGGCCGACCTGCCGCTCGTCGACGGCGCGGCGGTCGAGCGGCTGTTCGCGGCGGCAGACGACGGGACCGTCGTTCTCGCCCCCGGCCTCGGCGGCGGGACGAACGCGCTCGTCGCCGGCCACCCGGCGTTCCGGGTCGACTACCACGGCGTCTCCGTCCGCGACCACCGGGCCGCGGCGCGGTCGGTCGGCGCGACGGTGTGCGAGGTCGACTCCCGGCGGCTGGCGACCGACGTCGACGACCCCGCAGACTTGGTCGAGGTGCTGATCCACGCGCCGGCGTCGCGTGCGGGCCGGTGGCTCGCAGACGCCGGGTTCGGGGTCGGTGTCGACGGGGGACGGGCGAGCGCCGAGCGGTAGGCCACGGCGCTTTTTACTACCCCCGTCTGAGCCCCGGTCGATGACGAGGCTCGCGGTTGCCGGGGGGCCGCCGGTCAGGGTCGACGACGACGCCGTCGAGCGGCTGCTCCGGGTCTCGCCGGCGGACGTCCCGGCTGCCGACGCCCTGACGTTCTCGCGGAACGTCTTCCTCCCGCTGACGACCGCCTGCCGCTACGCCTGTACGTACTGTACGTTCTACGACGTTCCCGGCGAGGCGACCCTGATGTCGCCCGCGGAGGTGCGCGAGACCTGCCGGCGCGGCGCCGACGCCGGCTGTACGGAGGCGCTGTTCACGCTCGGCGACGACCCGGACGACCGCTACGCGGCGATCGAGCGCCGTCTGGCAGACCTCGGCCACGACTCGATCTACGGCTATCTGCGGCGCGCCTGTGCGATCGCACTCGACGAGGGGCTCCTCCCGCACGTCAACCCCGGAGATATGGGCCGCGAGACGATGTCGCGGCTGCACCCCGTCTCGGCGTCGATGGGCGCGATGCTGGAGACGACTGCGGACGTCGACGCACACGCCGGCACGCGCCGGAAGGAGCCGGCGGAGCGGCTGGCGACGATTCGCGCCGCGGGCGAGACGGGCACCCCGTTCACCACCGGCATCCTCGTCGGTATCGGCGAGACCCCCCGTGACCGCGCCGAGAGTCTCCTCGCGGTCGCGGCGCTGCACGCCGAGTACGACCACGTCCAGGAGGTGATCGTCCAGAACGTCACCCCGAACGACCGCTCCGACTTCGCCCGGCCCGACGTCGAGACCGTCCGCCGGACCGTGGCGATGGCGCGCGCGGCGCTCCCGCCGGCGGTGTCGGTCCAGGTGCCGCCGAACCTCTCGCCGACCCGGTCGCTCGTCGACTGTGGCGTCGACGACCTCGGCGGCGTCTCGCCCGTCACCGTCGACCACGTCAACCCGGGGTACGCGTGGCCGGCGACCGAGGAGCTGGTCGCCGTCGCGGACGCGGCGGGCGTCCCGCTGTACGAGCGCCTGCCGGCCTACGACCGGTACCTGCCGGCCCGGCACCGTCGTCCCGGTGTCGACCCGGCGCCCGGCAGCGGGTGGGTCGGCGAACGCGCCCGTGGCCTGCTCGCCGCCGCCGGGGTCCACGGAGCCCGGCACCGCGCGGTCGCGCGCCGGGACGCGCCGCTCGACCCTGGCGTCGACGCGGCGCGCGCCGGCGACTGAGTCGGGCGCTCTCCGACCGCGGGAATCCGCTCTCACACCGGTGTAGCCCGCCGCGAGCGCGAGTACCCGGACGAGCGTCCGGGCGGGTCGTAGACGACGAGTGTCGGCGACGCGAGGACGACGGTGAGCGCCGAGGGCGCGACGGCAGCCGCGAGCGCCGCCGGGAGCCGGTAGCACACGGGAACGTGGAGTGTCCGGCGGCGGGTCCCGACGACGAGGTCGCGATCCGGGAGGAGGCCGCCAGCAGCCGCGCCCGTCGCGGGAACGGAGACCCGGGTGCGACGACGCCGACCGTGAGACTCGCCGCGACGTGGGTGAACGCCGTCCCGACGGTCAGTCGTCTGCCGGGGGCCGCGGCGCGTCGGCCAGTATCGGCGTCCCGTCGGCGCGCGGGCCGAGCCGTGGGCCGTACGGCTCGTCGTCCGGCAGCGGCCGTCGCGTCCGGTAGTCGGTCGAACGCTCGACCGGCTCGCGCCCGACGGCACGGATCATCCGCGCGTAGTCCGCGAACGACCGAAACTCGCCGTGTGTCCCGCCGGCGCGGGTGGTGATCTCCTCCGAGAGGATGGTCCCCATCAGGTCGTCGGCGCCACAGGAGAGCAGCCGCAGCGCCTTCTCGTCGCCGAACTTCACCCACGACGACTGGAGGTGGTCGACGTTGTCGAGGTAGAGCCGGGAGACGGCGATCATCAGCGCGTCCTCTGTGTCGCTCGCACCCCCGTCGACGAGGCCGCGCTCGTACAGCGGCGTGTTCGGGTGGACGAACGAGAGCGGGACGAACTCGCGGATCGCGCCGGTCCGGTCCTGGAGGTCGCGGACCACGTCCAGGTGGAGCGCCCGGTGACGGACGTTCTCGACGTGGCCGTACATGATCGTCGCGGTCAGGTCGAGGCCGGCGGCGGCGGCACCCTCCATCGCGGCGACCCACTCGCCGGAGTCGATCTTGCCCGGACAGATCTCCTCGCGCACCTCGTCGACGAGTATCTCGGCGGCGGTGCCGGGAGCGCTGTCGAGGCCGACCGACCGCAGGCGTGCGTACGTCTCGCGGTACGACCGGTCGACCCCGCGGCGGGCGTGGGCAGCCTCCTCTGGCGTCATCGAGTGGACGTGGACGCCGTCGACGGCCATCGCGTGCAACTGGTCGAGGTACGTCCCGGGGTCGGTGCCGTAGGCCGCGGGCGGGCGGTAGTTCACACCCTCGCGGCCGGCCAGCGCCTCGCGGTGGTCCTCGTCGAGGACGAGCGCGGGGTGGAGTCCGGAGACGGAGCAGACCTCGTAGACGCCGCGCTCGACCGCGTCACGGACGACCGCGCGCGACTCCGCCGGCGTACGGGTGTAGCCGACGTCGGGGTCCTCGCCCTCGAACGTCGACGCGGCGTCTTTGAAGTTACAGAACAGGCAGCCGGTGTTGCACGCCGTCGTGACGTTGTTGTTGACGTTGGCGACGAACGTCACCTCGTCGCCGACGACCTCGCGCCGGCGGGCGTCGGCGGCCTGGAGCACCTGCTCGACGCGCTCCGGGTCCAGGTCCTCGCGGTCCGTACCGACCGCGAGCAGCTCCGTCGCGTCGTCGACGTCGAGGCGGTCGCCTGCCCGCGCCTTCGCGAGCGCGTTCTCGAACGACTGCCCGGTCTCGACGGCGTGTGACCAGTCGAACGACGTCCCCGCTGTCACACCTGTTCCCGGTCGCCGACCGGCAAAAGTCCCGCGGACCCGGCCACACCCGACGCGTCTCGGCGCCGCCTGCCGTGTGCGACCGGCTCCGTTCCGGAGCCACGCACCACGCTGACCGTGCGGTCGCCTCGACCCGTGTCCGGCCTCGCACGGTGGCCCGCTTCCCGACCGTTCGACACCTCGTACCGGAGCCGCTCTGTGGGCTGCCCGCCGGGCGGCGCGTCCCCGTGGGTTCTTACCCCGGCCCGCCGGCTCACCGGTATGCCGAGCGTCAAGGAGATACTCGTCGACGAGGCGCCGACCGACGGCTCCGGCCGTGGTCGGTTCCGGTTCACCGACGCGTACTCCGTGTTCGACTGGGGCGAGATGCCCGACGCCGTGCCACGAAAGGGAGCCGCACTCTGCACGATGGGCGCGTTCAACTTCGGCGTCCTGGAGGACGACGGACTGCCGACGCACTACCGCGGTGTCGTCGTCGACGGCGCGGTCCGACCGCTCGCCGAGGCGGACGAGCCGCCGACGGAGATGGCGGTGACGCTCGGGACCCGACCGCCGCTCGCGCGCGACGACGACGGCTACGACTACGACGCCTACCACGAGGCGGCGGGCGACGCGTACGTCGTCCCCCTCGAGGTCGTGTTTCGAAACGCCGTCCCGCCGGCGTCGAGTCTCCGCGACCGCTACACGCCGCGCGAGGCCGGCCTCGACCGCGAGACGTGGCCGGCGAGACCCGTCGACCTGCCGGACCCGCTGGTGGAGTTCTCGACGAAGTTCGAGGCACAGGACCGCTACCTCGACCGGATCGAGGCCGACCGAGTCGCTGGCCCGGTCGACCTCGACCGGATCGAGGCGCTCGCGGGCGCGGTCAACCGCGTCCTCACCGACCGCGCCGAGCGCGTCGACGTGACCCACCTCGACGGGAAGATCGAGGTGCTCGTCGACGGCAACGGGCCGTCCGTCGCCGACGTCGCCGGGACGTTCGACGAGAACCGCTACACGTACGCCGGCCAGCAGATATCGAAGGAGGTGCTGCGGCGGTACCACCGTGAGCACCAGGCCGAGTGGGTCGCGGCGGTCAAGCGAGCGAAGACGGCGACACGGGGGACCGACGACGACTGGCGCGCGGGCTGTGAGCGTTCGCCCGACCCGCTCCCGGACGCGGTCGTCGCAGCCGCGAGCGACCTCTACGCCGCGGGTGTGAACCACTACACCGACGAGGCGTGGTTCGACGCGCCGTCGCTCGACGCGGCGGTACGGACGGCCGCGGACCTGTAGGACTGGCACCGCTTCGGTACGGCACAGAGCAGCCGACACGACCCCGGAGTGTGCCGAAACCCCTTTCTCTCGTGGCGCTGGACCGGCGTTCGTGACGACGTACACCGCGACGGTGACCGTCCGGCTGAAGCGGGGGGTGCTCGACCCCGAGGCCGACACCACACGCCGTGCGCTGGAGCGACTCGGGTTCGATCTACAGGGGCTCCGCTCGGCGGACCGGTTCGAGGTCGACCTGGAGGCCGAGTCCGCCGCGGCTGCCCGCGACCGGGCCGACGAGATGGCAGCGCGGCTGCTGGCGAACCCGACGATCCACGACTACGAGGTCGCGGTCGCGGAGCGATGACAGTCGCCGTCGTCCCGGGCGCTCGACGCGGTGTGACGGCGGGCGTCCACGCCTCCCGGACGGCTCCGCCGGTCTGTGACGGAGGCCGTCCGTGGTAGTCGCGGTCGTCCAGTTCGGCGGCTCGAACTGCGACCGCGACGCCGTCCGTGCGCTCTCACACCTCGGTGTCGACGCCGAACGCGTCTGGCACGCAGACGGCCTGCCGGACGACCTCGACGGCGTGGTCGTCCCCGGCGGCTTCTCGTACGGCGACTACCTCCGGGCCGGCGCGATGGCCGCCCGGGCGCCGGTTGTAGACGAGGTCCGCGCCGCCGTCGCCGACGGTCTCCCGGTCCTCGGCGTCTGCAACGGCGCACAGGTCGGCTGCGAGGCGGGGCTGGTGCCGGGCGCGTTCACCACCAACGCCGGCGCGCGCTTCTGCTGTGAGCGCGTCCACGTCCGGGTCGAGCACGCCGACACCCCGTTCACCCGCGCGTACGAGGAGGGCGACGTGCTGGAGCTGCCGATCGCCCACGGCGAGGGCCGGTTCGAGGCGGACGAGGAGACGTACGACCGCCTCGTCGCCGACGACCGGGTGCTCTTTCGCTACTGTGACGCCGACGGGACCGTCGGTGCCGCGAACCCGAACGGCTCTCGCGGCGCCGTCGCCGGTCTCCTCGGCGACGACGACTCCGTCGCGGTGCTGATGCCTCACCCCGAGCGCGCGACGCTCCCGCGGCTGAGTTCGGGCGACGGCGCGGGCATCCTCCGGGCGTTCGTCTAGGTCAGCGGCTGGCAGAACCCGGTCTCCTCGTCGAGCACCGTCTCCCAGGTCGCGTGGC
>CAZEJR010000012.1:0-65518 GCA_964512675.1 uncultured Haloferacaceae archaeon
ACGCCCGCGGGTCGGACTCGCCGTAGATGGCGATCTTCGAGTAGTTGACGTCGCCCGTCAGCTCCGTCTCGTCCTGGTTTTTCTTGTCTTTCGGCTCGAACGTCTCGACGCACTGGCGCTTGTTCTCGCTCGCGACGAGACGCACGACCTCGACGTGGTTCTCGATCACCTGCTGGAGGTCGTCGTCGTAGTGCGCGAGCAGCTCGTCCATGTAGAACTCGCTCGCCGGGTCGAGACTCTGCTCGTTCCGGATCGTGTACGGCGCGTCGAGCGCGCCGTTCAGCCGCTCCAGCACCCGGTCTCGCTGTCCCTGTGGCAGGAGAACGATCGGATCCTGGTTCATCGGCGACGTGACCACGTCGTCCGCGGGGTCCTGGTCCTGGATCACGTCACAGAGGTCGGTCCACCGGAACGTGTACATCCGCCCGGCGTCGGTCATCGTGTAGTCCTCGAAGTACCGACGAACCATCCAGTCGAAGTGCGACTTACCGCTCCCGACGGGACCGAGCAGGAGCTTGATCCGCTTCTCCGGCCCGAGCCCGCGAGCGCCCGACTTCACCTTGTTGACGAACTCGTGGATCGCCTCGTGGACCTCGCGTCCGTAGAAGACGTTCTCGCCGTCGTGGACGGGGTCGTCGCTCGCCATCAGGTACTCGACCACACCGGCGTCCTCGTCGTACTCGGTGCCGTAGTGGTCGAACATGTCCGCGACCCGCTGGTGGGCGTTGCGCGCGATCTGGGGGTCGTCGTACAGCTCGTCGAGGTACCAGTCGAAGCTCTTCGCCTCGCGTAGGTCGCCGGGCACGGACTCGCGGTACTCCCGGCTGAGGTCGGCCAGCGTCTCCATCTCTCCGGTCATGGTAGTCGTGTCTCGCCCTCCGCCCGGGACGGTGTGGCGCGCGTTGCCGCACCACGCCGCGGGGCCAATCCGCCGGTCACGGGGGTTCGCAGGAGCCGAGACTGATACACTCTAGCGAGGTTAGTGGCATAAGGCTTGACCCAACTCTCGCCCCACTCTCGCCGGCGCGGTGTACGGCGTCGGCGGACTGCGGGCGGTAGCGGTTTCAGGCTGGCCGGCGGACGACACGGCGTGAGCGACGACGCGCCGCCGGGTGGCTGGACGACGTGGAACGAGGAGCCGGACGGTCCCGTGGTGTTCGCCTACCGACCAGACGTGTTCGACGCCGAACGGTTTCCCGCGGCCTGTCTCCCGACGCTCCACGTCTCGAACGCCTCGCGACGCCCCGGCACACGGTCGGGCAGCCGGTGGCACGCGGTGCTCCGCGTCGAGCCGGAGGTGCGCGCCGAGCGGTCGACACACGGCTCGCGGTCGACGGCGCTGGCGGCAGCCCACGACCTCGCGCGGGCGTTCGACGCCGGCGAGGTGGACTACCGCGGGGCCTACCAGGTGCTCGACGGTCGGCGGACGTACCTCGACAGGCTCGACGGCCTGACCGGGAGGAGTTAAGACGCCACGGGCACACGCTGCTCGCGTGTCGACCGTCACGCTCGTCGGCGAGCGACTCGCCGACCCGGGTCGCGAGTTCGTCTTCGAGGGCGAGGCGCCCGGCTGCGAGGGCTGTCCCTACCGGAGCCAGTGTCTCAGCCTCACAGAGGGAGTGCGGTACCGGATCACCTCGGTCCGGGAGAACGCCCGGACGCTCGAGTGTGCGGTCCACGACGTCGGCGTGCGCGCAGTAGAGGTAGAGCCGGCGAACGTTCCGGTCAACGTCCCGTCCCGGAGCGCATACGCGGGATCGCGGGCCGCGCTCGCCGGCGACTGTCCACACACCGAGTGCCCGAGCCACCAGTACTGTGTCCCCGACGGCGCCGACTTCGACCGAGAGTACCGGATCACCGAGGTGCTCGGCGACCCGCCGCACGACCACTGTCAGCTCGACCGGGACCTGACGCTCGTGGAGTTCGCGCCCCCGGACGACGCTTAGGGACCGACCTCACCGACACGCTCGGCGACGTAGCCGAAGATGTCCTCGTAGCCCTCGGCAGAGAACAGGACGGGGTAGAACGGCTCGTCGGCGACCAGCGAGCGCCCGTCGGCGGTGGCGTACGTCTCGCCCGGCTCCACACGCTGGAAGTTGTCGGCGTGGACCTCGTAGCGCTCCGCGGGCGGCTTCGAGATCGAGTCGCCGAGGCGGAAGGCCGGCCGACTCCGAGGCTCCGGCGCGGGAGGGAGTGCGTCCGTCGCAGCGAGGAAGGCACGGGCCAGCCGCTCTGCGCTGTCGGCGGCCTCGGCGGTCCCCTGGAGACCACACTCGGCCTCGACGAGCGGCGTCGCGTCGATCGCGAACGGTCGGCCCTCCGGAGCGCCGACGTCGACGACCGCGTCGACCGGCAGGCGCGAGACGACGTCACGAGCCCGCCCCGTCGCGCCGTTGACGATGCCGATCGGAGCCGCGTACGACTGCGTCGAGTGGAGCGACAGCGTCGTCATGCCGCGGAGCTCCGCCGCCAGCCCCCGCGCGAGACGGGCCTCGTGGCCGTCGTCGTCGTCGTCGTCGAACGCGCGGTTGAGGTCGGTGTCGACGTAGCGGACCCCAGTCTCGACCGCACGCTCGTTTGCGACGACGAGCTTCACCGGCCGCTCGACCGCCGGGTCGTCGGCGACGAGCCGCTCCACCGCCCGGACCCCACACGGCTCGTCGCCGTGGATACCGCCGACGACGGCGACTTCGGGAGGACCGTCGCCGAGCGTGTACGTTCGCATCTACCGGATCGAGACGCCCGGCGAAGAAAGGTATTGCTAGTCGAGCGGCCTCAATCGAGGCAGTCGGCGCGGTCGTACTCTTCCGGTCGTCTCCAGTCGAGATCGGTCTGTCACCCGTCCGGTACGGTCGGGTCGTCGACGACGACACGAGCGCCTCTTACGCGCTCGACCTCGACAGTATAGCCGCCGAACGTGGGGTATCGAGCGACGTGTACAACCGCCCGGCGAAGCTGTCGAAGACGTGTCTGCGCGCCGAACGCGACCACTCGGCGGGTGAACCACCGCCACACGACGCGTTCGTCGCCGCCGAACACCTCGGGGTTCGGGTCGAACACTCCGAAAAGAGATGCTCCGGCGGGATGACCACCGATCAGCGAAATCAGTCCGTGGCGAGCCGTCCCGGTCGGGGTTAGAACGGCTGGCTCCGTCGAACACCTCGGTCCGTGCCGAACACGGGGCGCGAGCCGGCAGGTCGCCGACCTGTACGCTGCCCGTATACATGGGGTTATACTGACCTGCCTCCTCTACTGTCCGACCATGAGTTCACGAAGACGGGACAGTCGCGCAAACGGCGTGTGGCGCGCTACCACGAGTCGGCGAGCACTACTCACCGCAAGCGGTGCGGTCGCGATCGGCGCGCTGAGTGGGTGTCTGGATCAGGCTGCCTCGTCGGTCACAAGCACGACGGCGACACCCGCTGCGGTGTTCGCAGGGGCGGGCGATAGCTGGAACGACGAGGCCGAGTTCACGTCTTCGACTTCGTCGGGCGAACCGCACGTGAGCCGCCTGACCCCGACGCTGGAAGCCGGCTCGGGAGTACTGTCCGGCGAGGTCGAACTGGAGGGGTGGGCCACCTCGACCGCGCTCGTCGCCGCGAACTACAACAACTCTCGGAGTAACAAATCAACAATCCGGGCTCCTGACGGGGAGGGGGATGCCGATGCCGATGGTGTTGACGACGTTCGCGGTGAGGACTACAACTCGCCCCGGAGCAATCGGAGTATCGCGGGACCCAGCGATATCATCGACGACGATATCATCGACGACGACACGTTCCGGCGCGTCTCGCGTCTCGACGCACAGCTCGAAGCGGCGACGACTGTGGCTGTCACGGCGATCTCGAAGCGGAGTGTGCGGACGGGGCGGAATCCGGAGGCGGAGAGAGAGGTCACCGAGACGCTCGGTGACATGGAGGCGGTGCTGGCAGAGATGCGGGCAGTGCTGGAGCGGTGCTCAGACGAGTCCTGTGTCGCGGCACTGGCGAACGTCGCAGATAGGGAGGCGGACGTTCGCCGGGCACAGGAGTACGCTCAGGACGGCGAGTGGGCGGCGTTCGGCTTCAGCGGCGGTGGCGGAAACGACATTCTCGTCGGAGACTATCTACTTCCACCGGTCGGCTTCGACCCATCGGGGCTGTTCGGTGTCGACGAGCAGGCGGCGTTGTTCCGCTATCTGGACGGGGAGACGACTGCCGGTGAGCGGTTCACCGTGTGCATCCCCGACGCGAAGGTGCCGGGCGGAAACGGGCGGCTCAGCGACGAGGTGACCCCACAGCGGTTCCTCGACTACATGACGGGACGAACTATGGGTGGTGGGAGTGACGAGGGCGTCTACGCGTGGGGGAACGCGGAGACGGTGGCGGGAGACGAGACGGGCGACTGCGACGATACGGACGGATCCGCCCGTCCGAGTGACGTGTGTGGGACACCGCACCTGTCGGCTGCGGTGTCGGGGCCGACGACGACGGTCGGCGGGCTTCGCTCGGCCCGGGGGGGTGACGGAACGGTCGTGGTCCTGAACGATCCGCCGCAGGCGGAGGGCGGGGCCTCGGTACTGTCCGTCCCAGCAGAGGGGGAGGCCTCCGCACTCGACGACCTCGACGAGTGGGGGCGTGCGTCCGATGGGGGCGGAAAGGCGAGTCCGTACATCTACCACACGCTCGTATCACAGGTGGTGGTACAGCCGCCGGGGTGCCCGCACCCGTTCCCGGCACTCATGTACGTAGGCCGTGGGGTGAGTGACGGCCAGCTCGTCCACAGCGGCGGCTGGGTGATCGACGACGGGGCGCTCTACGCGGATTCGGTGACCGTCCTGACGGTGGAGCGCGCGACACAGATCGTCGGTGTCGACCTCGGCGATCTGGATCCGGATGGTGACGGGCTCGCGGATGTGATGGCGCGACAACAGTTTGACGCCCGTGTTAGTCGAGGGACGCGGATACACTCCGCGCCGTTCCACGCGTTCGCCGGAGACGTGCTCTCGGAGGGGGGACGTGAGGGAGTTGACGCACTGCTTCGGAAGCGCCCCGGCCGTACGAGCGAGGACGCGGGTAGCGCCCTGTTGTCGCACGTCGTGGTAGACGTCCCGACCCTACATCTGGTGAACGCCGGGCGTGCGTCGGCGGACGTGAAGTTCAAAACGGGGGCCGAGCTGTCGAAGAGCGTGAACTGACTTTTTACGACTTCGTGTCACCCTCTGTGTCGACCCGGTCGTGTGAACGGTATCACCGTGCTGCGTACACCCGCTACGTTCAGCACGCCAGCTCTGTCGAACTCCGAGGAGTCCGACAGAGCCGAATAGACTCGTTCGAGGCTTTCGGCGTGTTCGTGATCCTCTGGCCGGGCTTCCGGTCACGTCCGATCTGCCACCCGCCTAACACGGTCGGAGCGTCACACGCGTCCGTGAGCGCGGGTCTGACGCCGAGAACGCCGACCTCACAGCAGTGATCTGGAACACCCTGGAGGTTCTGTGATGCCGTCTCGGAGAGGCCACCCGTACCGTCGTCGTTCTCGAAATCGAAGTGGTCGTCTGCGCCCGCCGCGACTTGCGCCACTCCGCGGAGAGAGCGCCTTCTGTGGTCCCGTTCCCGTGGTTATACCGCTCTGATTCGAGGCAGTCACGAGATCCGTCGAACGCGCCGTCGTTGTCCGGGCGGACACCGTGGACCACCGCCCGCCGGAGCGTCCCGTGTTCAGCCGTTTGACGCGGCCCGACCTTGCCGCCACCCGGTCGAGCTGTCCGCGGTCGGTGGCCCCACGCTCGGGTCGTGGGTGTGGTGGTCCACGCCGGGCGTCGGGGCACGCCCGTGCGCAAACAGCCGGGTCGAACCGGAAGCGTCAACCCGGAGCCGCCGTGTCTTTCGCGTGAGCGAGGGTAGCCAAGCGGCCAACGGCGGCGGACTCAAGACCCGCTCCTACAGAGGTTCGTCGGTTCGAATCCGGCCCCTCGCACTCGTGCGCTCGAACGGACGTGAGAGCCGGGTGCGCCCCGGATTCGGAGCAGGAAACGGAGGAGCGGACGCGAGCGGAGCGAGTGGGGCTCGAGTCCGGCCCCACGGGACGTCGGACCTGCCACCCGGGCCACAGGGGGTGCTCGGGAGTGCTCCGTACCACACGGCACCGCTCATAGCAGCCGTTTTGAGACGCCGGACGGTTCGGCTGGTCGTGGTGGCCGGTGAGAAACACGGCGGGCAGCGGACGAGCCGACGCGACATCACCGTGGTCCGCGTCCGGTACGGGACGGGACCGGACCGGGTCGCGTTCCGCCCGGGCGGTGCGGACCCGCCGTGTGGCGCGTGGCTGTCCGTCGACGCGGGTGCCGTCCGGTCGCTCGCGGCGTGGCGTTAGGCGACCAGCTCGTGCATCGTCTCGCAGTACTCGGCGGCGACGAGCGGCTCCGACGCCGCCGTCTCGGCGGCACGGGCACAGCCGTGTGCGAGACGGCGCTTCGTGTCGCCCGCTGGTAGCTTGTTCTCCACCACCGTCGCTGCCGTCTCCAGCGCCGCGGTCGCCGTCTCCGTCCGGCGCTCGCGGGCGGCGGCGGCGGCCTCGTCGAACAGCTGCGCGAGCGTCGCCCGCACGTCGGCGGGCATGTCGTCCATGTGGACAGTCGGCGTGGCGCGTTCTTGAAACCGACGGGCCTATGACCGGACCGGACCGGCGGGAGGTATGGACGACGAGGCGGCGGCCCGCCGAGCCGCGACGGCGGCGACAGCTGCGGGAGACGCGGGGACGCTCGCGGCCAGCTACGACGACGTCGACCCCGACGTCAAGTCCGGCCCGACCGACTTCGTGACCGCCGCCGACCACGCCGCACAGCGGCTGGTGCTCGACCGACTCGCCGACGCCTACCCGGGCGAACCGGTCGTGGGCGAGGAGGAGGGCGACGACAGCCGCCTCCGGCAGTCGGTTCCCGACACCGGGCCGGCGTGGATCGTCGACCCCATCGACGGCACCGCGAACTACGTCCGCGGTCTGTCGACGTGGGCCTGCGCCGTCGCCTGCGTCGTCGACCGTGACCCGGTCGCCGCCGTGGTCGACGTTCCGGAGCACGACCGACGGTACGTCGCCGGCGCGGACGGGACGCGGCGAAACGGCGCGCGTGTCGAGACGACCGAGACCACCGAGCCGCGCGAGTGCGCCGTCGTCCCGTTCTACTGGTGGGGCCACGACGAGCGAGACGCGTACGCGGCGGGCGTCACGGCTGCGCTCGACCGGTTCGACGACGTTCGCCGGCTCGGGTCGGCACAGGCGTCGCTCGCTGCCGTCGCCGGCGGCGAGGTAGCCGGGGTGTTCACCGACCGCCGGGTCGCGTCGTGGGACGCCGTCGCGGGCGTCCACCTCGTTCGGCGGGCGGGCGGACGGGTCACTGCCCTCGACGGCAGTCGGTGGACGGTCGGAGCGCACGGGCTGGTGGCGTCGAACGACGTCGCCGCGGTCCACGACGCGCTGGCGGCCTGTGCCGCGAGAGCGGACGACCGGGCGCGGTAGGCGAACACCACCGCAACCCTGAAACGCGACGCCTACGGCCGGTTCGGTATGTCGATCGCCAGCCGGGTCGAGGACGACCCCGAGCGCGCGTGGGTGGCCGCGGCGCTGGCCGTCGCTCTCGCGGTCGGCGGCGGCTCGGTCGTCTTCCCGCGGGCCGTCTACGACGGCTTCGTCTGGCAGTACTTCTGGGGACCGGTCGCCGCGGACGCCCACGCCGCAGTCTGTGCCGTCCGTGCCGGCGGAGCAACGGCGTACCTCGACAGCGCGGAGGCCTGTACAGCCGCCACGGGCGTCGTCGCCTACCCCGGCTACACCCTCGTCTCGGAGGCCGGCTACGTGCTCCTGTTGCTCCTCGCGCTCGTGGGTGTCGTCCTCCTGCTCCGTCGGCTCCGTCTCGGGAGCGACCGACGCCTCGTGGTCGCGCTCCTGCCGCTGGTGTTCTACGGCGGCGCGCTCCGCGTCGTCGAGGACGCCACCGACACCGGCGAACTCCTGACCTACCCGCTGAACACGCTGGTCATCAGCCCCGTGATCTACGTGACGGTGTTCGTCGTCGCGCTCGCGGCGCTCCTCGCCGCCGTCGCCCTCGCCCGCCGCGGCGTCGTCCGGTCGCAGTACCGGGCGCTCTCCGCGATCGGGGCGACGGTGCTGCTCGCGACGCTCGCGCTCCTCGCCGTCGTCGCCGCCGACGACGCGTTCTACCCGCAGGTGTTCGCCGTCGTCCTCGTCGTCGCGACGGCTGCCGCCGGCGCCGTCCTGCTCGCGCTGCGGGAGCTCTTCCCGAACGCCCTCGCCGGCACCGGCGGCGCCGTCGCCGGCGTCGTGTTGTGGAGCCACGCCGTCGACGGCGCCGCGAACGTCGTGGCGCTCGACTGGATGCCCGCGCTCGGGGCCGGCGGGAACCTGGTCCCGAAACACCCGGTCAACCGGTTCGTCGTCGACGTCACCGGGAGCCTCCTGCCGGAGACTGTGCTCGCCGTCACCGGCGACGCGTGGCCGTTCCTGCTCGTGAAACTCGCCGCCGCGGCGGTCGTCGTCGCCGTCTTCGACGAGCGGACGTTCGAGGAGAGCCCGCGCTACGCCGTCCTCCTCCTCGTCGCGATCGTCGCCGTCGGGCTCGGGCCGGGGACGCGCGACCTCCTGCGGGCGACGCTCGGAGTGTGAGGCGCGACGGGCCGCTACGGGTACGGGTGGTACGCTCGGTCGAGGCGTGGCTCGTACCCCAGCGTCCGTGGAACGGTCCGGGCGCGCTCACCGAAGAACGGCTCGCCGGTGAACAGCGGCTGTGCCCCGGGAACGACGACCCGGACGGCCTCGAACCCGGCGGCCTCGAGGCCGGGCGGGGTCAGCCGTGTCGCGTACGGCGTCAGCCCGGCGTCGGCGGCGCGCCGGACGAGCGCCGCGAGCGCCTCGCGGCCCTCGGGGGGGCTGTCGGGAGCGACCGCGGCGGCGGTCGTCGTCGTCGGCGGGTCGACGAACGCCCGGGCGGCGTCGGGGAAGTCGGCGTAGGCGTCGATCTCGCCGCCGGCCTCGGCGGCGCGCTCGCGGCCCATCCCGTCGAGTTCGGTCCAGTTCTGGATCGCCTCGCACAGCGCCGCCGTCGCCGCCCCCCCGGGGTCGAGGGCTGCCGCAGCGCCGGCGGCGAACTGCGGCCACGCACCGTCGTCGCGGTGGACTGCGCAGGCGACGACCGGGACGTCGACGTCGACGGTGACCAGGAGCGGCGTGGCCGTCAGCCCCTCGCTCCGGACGCGCCGCGCCAGCCGCTCGAACGCCGGGTCGGAGACGGTCAGGCCGAGCGGCTCGTACGTCGAGTACCACGAGACGGTCGTCGCGTCGCGCTCTAGCACCTCGGCGAGTCCGGCCCGGAGCGCGCCGACGCCGTCCGTCCAGACGCCGAGCCCCGTCGTGATGGCCGGCAGGTGCCGCTCCTCCGGCGGCGGGTGGAGGACGGTCTCGGCGGGCAGCGAGACGCGTGCGCCGTCGGTCAGTCGCTCGCCGACGACCCACGGCACCGGCTCGTCGGGCGAGGGGTCTGGCCGGTCGTCGGGACGGACGAACCGCGAGAGCGACACCGCGCCCGGGCGTTCGCTCGCCGGTGCCGTCGGGAGCCACGACCGGCGGTAGGCGGCGGCGGCGTGGCGCTCCAGGGCCTCGCCGACAGCCTTCGTGTACGCGGCGTCCCAGTCCTCGGCGACGCCGGCGGCCAGCCGCGGTGCCGTCGCGTCCGCGAACACGCCCGTGTCGGCGAGACGAGCGACGTAGTACGGCGCGGGGTACGACGCCTCCTCGCCGACGGCTGCGACGACGCCCACCCGGTCGTCGACGGCCCGTTCTGCACGCGCCGCCGCGGCGTCGACGTCGAGATCCACACTCGTTCGCCGGGGCGCACGCTCCGGCGGCCCGGTCGGCGTCGAGGAGACCGTCCGCTCGCGCGTCGTCGTCCCCGACAGCTCGACCAGTCGCCCGTCCGTCGCCGTCCCGTCGAGGGCGGCGACGACGAGTCGACCCGCGACGGCGCCGGCGAGGCGACGGGCGGGGGTGGGCGGGTCACCGACGGCCCGCTCCTCGTCCGCGTGGGACGCGACCCGTGCACGCAGGTCGGCGAACCGGACCTCGTCGAACAGGGTCGCGGCGGCGTCGACGTCCGCGCCGTACCCGCCGACGCCGCCCGTCTCGACGGCGAGCCACCGGTCTGTGGCGCGGTCGGCGGTCGTGTGGGCGTCTGCTCCGGCGGGGGCGACGACGACGGCGAACCTGTCGCCGAGCGCGTCGGGAGTCCGGTCGCGGACCGTCGCCGAGGCGTCGGTCAGCGCGGCCCGGACTGCCTCGGCTGCCGGCCCGGCGCCGACGACGTCGACGGTGTCGTCCATACCGACAGGTGTGGACAGGCGGGTGAAAAGTCCGCGTGGTCGCTCAGTCGAGGTCCGTCACCACGTCGGCGAGGCCGGCGGGATCGCCCCGCACTCGGTCGCCGCCGGCCTTCAGCCGGAGACGGGGACGGCCCACCTCGATCGGAACCTTCTCCGTGTCGACGAGACCGGCGTCCTCGAGACGGCTCTTCGTGCGGGAGAACGTCGCCTTCGAGGCGATGCCGACGTCCTCGCCCCACCGCGAGATGTCGTACAGGAGAACGTCGTTCCGGGCGGCGACGAGGAGCGACAGCGTCACCTCGTCGACGGCGACGCCGGCGTCGGCACAGCTGTCGAGGGCGGCGTCGAAGTCTGCGAGGGCCGCCTCCCCCGCCGTCTCCGCGAGCGTCTCGCGGACGCGCGAGAGCGGAGGCGTCCGGAGCGAGAACGCCTCGGCGCTGTCGGCCCGGTCGCTCGCCGCCCCGTACGCCGCCGCGACGAACGCCCCGTCCTCGGCCGAGAGCGCCGCGGCACGGTCCGCCACCCGCACGACTGCGTGGACGCCGCCGTCCGCGACGAGCAGGGTGTGGCCCGCGCGCCCGTCGGCGTACAGCGAGAGCGTCCCGGACTCGGCGAGGTCCGCGGCTCGGCTGGCGACGAGGAAGTCGTCGGTCGCGCGCTTCAGCGTCTCCGCGGCGGTCGTCACCCGCGTCTCCGGCGGGTCTGCGGCAGCCGTCAGCGCCTCGACGAGTCCGACGAGCGCCGGGGCGTCCGCGTCGACGACGTGGAGGGTGTCGCCGGCTGCGTCGACCCCTGCGCGGAGGACGTCCCCGAGGTCCTCGGCCCGTCGGTCGGTCACGAGTGCCATGTTCTATCGACGGTACTCGTCTACTTTATTTTAACGCGAGAGACCGTTGTGTAACGGGGGGTGACAGGCGGCGGGAGACAGGCTTATCGGGGTGCCGAACCGCGTGTCGCGTATGGAGCACGAGTCCGTGCGAGCGACCGACCCGGCGGTCGCGGACGCGCTCGAGGCGGAGGTAGACCGGCAGCGAGACACCTTGGCGATGATCGCGAGCGAGAACCACGTCTCCCGGGCGGTCATGTCCGCACAGGGGTCGGCCCTGACGAACAAGTACGCAGAGGGCTACCCGGGCGAGCGGTACTACGCCGGCTGTGAGCAGGCCGACGTCGTCGAGGAGCTGGCGACCGAACGCGCAAAGCAGCTCTGGGGTGCCGACCACGTCAACGTCCAGCCGCACTCGGGCACGCAGGCGAACATGGGAGTCTACCTCGCGATGCTCGACCCGGGCGACAGAATTCTCTCACTCGAACTGACCCACGGCGGGCACCTGAGCCACGGGCACCCGGCGAACTTCACCGGGCAGGTGTACGAGGTCGAACAGTACCAGGTCGACCCGGCGACGGGCTACGTTGACTACGAGGGCCTCGCCGATATCGCGGCGGAGTTCGACCCGGACATGATCGTCTCCGGCTATTCGGCGTACCCCCGCGACGTCGAGTGGGAGCGGGTCCAGGAGGCCGCAGACGCGGTCGACGCCTACCACCTCGCCGATATCGCGCACATCACCGGCCTCGTCGCCGCCGGCGTCCACCCGTCGCCGGTGGGGGTCGCCGACTTCGTCACCGGGTCGACACACAAGACGATCCGCGCCGGCCGGGGCGGGATCGTCATGTGCGACGAGGAGCACGCAGACGCCGTCGACGACGCCGTCTTCCCCGGCGCACAGGGCGGTCCGGCGATGCACAACGTCGCCGGCAAGGCGGTCGGATTCCGCGAGGCGCTGGAGCCCGAGTTCGTCGACTACGCCGAACAGGTGGTCGACAACGCCCGCGCGCTGGCCGACACGTTCCGCGAGCGCGGCCTCACGCTCGTCTCCGGCGGGACCGACACCCACTTGGTCCTCGCGGACCTGCGCGACTCGCACCCGGACCTCACCGGCGGCACCGCCGAGGAGCACCTCGCAGACGCCGGCATCGTTCTGAACGCCAACACGGTGCCGGGCGAGACGCGGTCGCCCTTCGACCCGTCGGGGATTCGCGCCGGCACCGCAGCGCTCACCACCCGCGGGATGGGCGAGGGCGCCGTCCGCGAGGTGGGCGACCTCATCGTCGACGTCGTCGACGCCGCCGCGGAGGAGCGCACCGACACGGCGGTTCCCGAGGTGCGCGCCCGCGTCGACGGCCTCACCGACGAGTACCCGCTGTACGAGAACGACGAGGGGACCGTCTTCGAGTGACGTGAGGTGCCCGCACGACGCGCGGTCCTCGCCGGCGTCGCCGCCCTCCTGACTGCCGGCTGTGGCGCCCGAGAGACCCCCGTCGACGAGGGGACGTCCGCCACACAGACGCGGGCGACAGACGACGAGCCGGGCCTCGACACGACGGCTTCGGAGGCCGGGCGGACGGGGTCGGCCACCCCGACGGACGCGTTCGACCGGACGGCGAGACGGACAGACGAGGAGCCCTCGCCGGACCTCCGTGAGGCGAACGTCGTCGACGTCGCCGTCGACGCCGCCTCCGGCGGCTACCGGTTCGACGTGACGCTCCTGCACGACGACGACGGCGAGGACGGCTACGCGAACTGGTGGGTCGTAGAGGGCGTAGACGGGACCGAACTGGGCCGGCGCGAACTCAGCCACGCCCACGGGACACGGGAGTTCACCCGCTCGGCGACCGTCGACGTGGGGCGGCGTGACTGTGTCGTCGTCCGGGGACACGACCAGACACACGGTTACGGAGGGCGTGCGGCTGTCGTCGTCGTCGAGACGGGCGCGACGAACGCAGTCGAGCAAGGCTCCGACCGGCGGGCGTTCGACGCCGGCGACTGTCCGTAGCGACTTTGCCCGTCGCGGGGCAGTTCCGGACGTGCGGAAGCTTCTGAACCTCGTCGTCGGCCGGATCAAGGCCGCGCTCCGGTCCGACCCGGAGCCGGACGACCCGCCGCGGTACGGCAGTTCGGTTAGCTACGCGGCCTGTCCAGCGTGTGGCGAAGGGTCGCTCACGTACGACGAGACAGCGGGGACGAGCGTCTGTAACGCCTGTGGCGCGCGGGCGGACGAGTGATCGACCCGACGAATTGAAATCCCTCCCTCGCGCCGTCTCCCTGTGACCGCCGACACAATCGACGGCGACGCGGTCGCGGACGCGGTCCGTGACGACGTCGCGGCAGCAGCCGACTCACTCTCCGCGGCGGGCGTCGAGCCGACGCTCGCGACGGTGCTGATGGGCTCGGACCCGGCCAGCGAGACGTACGTCTCGCTGAAACAGGACGACTGTGCCGAGGTGGGGATCGAGACGCGGGACGTCCGCATCGACGGCGACGCGCCGGCGGCAGAGCTGTACGACGCGGTGGCCGACCTGAACGACGACCCCGCGGTCCACGGCGTCCTCGTCCAGCAGCCCCTGCCGGACCAGGTGGACGACGACGAGGTGGTACGGGCCGTCGACCCGCGGAAGGACGTCGACGGGTTCCACCCGGAGAACCTCGGACGGCTGGTTCGTGGCAACGCCCGGTACGTCCCCTGTACCCCGCTCGGGGTCCAGCGCCTGCTCGCAGAGGCCGGCGTCGACACGGCGGGCGCCGACGTCGTCGTCGTCGGCCGGTCGACGATCGTCGGCAAGCCGCTGGCGACCCGCCTCACGACGAAAAACGACAGCGGCAACGCGACGGTGACCGTCTGTCACTCGCGGACGGACGACCTCGGGGCGAAGACGCGCGCGGCGGACGTCGTCGTCGCCGCCGTCGGCGTCCCGGAGCTCGTCGACGGGTCGATGCTCGCGGAGGGCGCCGTCGTCGTCGACGTCGGCATCAACCGCGTCGAACGCGACGGCGAGTCGTCGCTCGTCGGCGACGTCGACTACGAGAGCGCACGCGAGGTGGCGGGAGCCATCACGCCCGTCCCCGGCGGCGTCGGACCGATGACCCGCGCGATGCTCCTGGTCAACACCGTCCGGGCGGCGGCGCTGGTAGAGGACGTCGACGTGGACCTCGAGGCGATCTAGTCCAGCGTGTCCAGCCGCTCGTCCGCCCGCGCCAGCGCCGCCTCGTCGCCCCGCAGCGCGTCGCGGACGGCCCGCGTCGCGGCGACGAGCGTCTCCGTCTCCGTGGCGTCGACGTCGCCGCCGAGCGCCCGCACCCGCTTGGCGCGCTCGACGACCCGACCGAGCGTCCGCCGGGCCGGATCGACGTCCTCGCCGCGGATGTGTGTCACGACCTCGCTCCGGTAGTCGAGGATCGCAGCCGCGTAGGCGGCGTTCCGCGGCGCGGTCAGCGATCCGGGAACCACGTCGAGGCCGGGACGTTCGCCGCCGTCGACGCCGGTGAACAGCGAGAGCAGGTAGAGCTCCTCACCCCTGTCGACGGTCCCGCGCCTGTCGACGACGTCCGCGACGTTACGGAGCTCGGCGGCGGCGAGGTACGTGTCGTCGAGCGGTAGGAGGTCGCCGGCGTCGACGAACCCTCGCCGCGAGAGGTACTCGCGCAGGGCGTCGTCGACGCCGGCGACGGCGGCGACGACGCCCGACTCCTCGGCGGTCAGACGGACCGCAGAGAGGTCGAGATCCACCGGTGAGTCGGTGTGACGCGTCCGTTCGTCGACGCCGACGCTCACGAGGCTCCCGCAGGAGGGACAGACGACGCTTCCGGTGTCGTAGTACCGCCACCGGGTGCCACAGTCCCGGCACTCGCGCTCGCCGCGAATCTCCACGTCGGGGCTGAGGGCGGCGTGGACAAAAGTCCACGAGTCCGACCCGGCACGCTTATATTCGTCCGTGAGTCACGTCACGATGGCGCTTCGCTTTGGAGGGCCGAAGCGTCAGCGGGGACCAACCTGAGGCGGCCCGGGTTCGGGTCGCCTCTCCTACGACCGTCTACCCGTGGGGCCGTCACTCGCCGGCTGCGACCCCTCGTCCGTCTCGGCCGTCGGAGACGTCCCCGGGTCGACGGTGTACGGTCGGATCGGGGCGTCCCGGGCGAGTTCGGGCAGTACCACTCGTGCGAAGTGGACGACGAAGACGAGGATCATCGGGAGTAAGAAGAGACCGTACCAGCCGAACAGGAGCGGGCCGAGCGTGTACGCCACCATCACGGCACCGACGTGGAGGTTCCGCCCGGAGACGTACGGTCGGAGGACGAGGTCCGGGATCGTGTCGACGACGACGAAGGAGACGGCGGCGAAGGCGACGACGAACCACGCGCCGTTGAACCCGGCGACCGCGCTGAGTCCCGCGAGGTAGAGCGCCACGGGGACGTAGACGAGTTTCATGCCGACGACCGGAATCAGGCTCGCGACGCCGGCGAGCGCACCGACCAGCGCGGGCGCGGGGACGCCGAGGCCGGCGGGCGCGACGGCGTCGAGGACGGTGTAGACGACGACGGCGATCGTGCCGGTCAACACGGCGTTGAGGATGTTCCCGAAGAAGATGTTGTTCAGGTCCCGGTCGACGGCCCGGGCGTACGCCCGGAGGACGCCACGGTCGTCGCCGAACCGTGCGGCGGTCCAGCGCGCGATCCGTGTGTCGTCGCGGAGGAGGTAGAACGCGACCGCCACCATCACGAAGACGTGGACGAGGAACACCCCGAGGTCGGCGAGGACGCCGACGGCGCCGGCGACCTGCTGGACGAGTCCGAGCAGCTGTTCGGCGGAGAGATACCGGTTCGGCTCGACGTCGAGGAGCACCTCCGGCGACCGGACGTTCGGGAGCGTCGCGGGGTCGACACCGAGCGCCGCGGCGACCTCGGCGCGCGAGCCGTCGGTCAGCCGGGTGGCCTGCGCGACGACGACGAGCGACGCGTAGGCGACGGTGGCGAGCGCCGGCAGGACGAGGAGTACGAGCGCCGTCGCGGCGGCGAGGGTCGGCGGTCGGACGCGGCGGCGGAGCCGGCGATAGATCGGCCGCGTGGCGTAGTAGATGAACACCGCGAACACGAACGTCCCGACGAACGAGTAGAGGACGAAGACGAACGCGGCGACGAGGGCGAGGCCGAGCAGCGCCCATCCGGTCCGGCCGCGGTCGACTTCGTCGAGCACGTTCGCACCGTTCGGTCCCGGACCTAAAGGATGTCGTGTGCTCAGTAGTCGCCGAGGACACCGAGGCGCCGCGCGCGCCGGGTCGCCAGCCGGAAGACGGCGTAGCCGAGTCCCAGGTAGCCGACCGCCACGCCGACGAGGAGACCGAGGTCGAGCGGCGCGAACTCCCAGAGGCGCACACCGTCGAGCATCGCGCGCTGAAGCATCGCGCTCCCCTGAACGAGCGGGAGCAGGCGGGCGACCGGGAGGTCGAACGCCGGCGCCGAGACGAGCAACACGAGGCCGAACTGGAGGAGGTTCAGCCACGACCCGATGCGCTTGTACAGCACCGCGACGCCCCCGGCGGCGAAGCCGACACCCAGGACGCTCACGACGCCGAGCGCCGCGACGACGGCGACGGTCAGCACCGGGAGTTCGAGACGCGTTCCGGTCGCGAGGAGCATCACGGCCAGGATGAACGTCGAGGTGACGAACGTCCGTACGAGCGCCGCGGCACCCTTCGCCAGCACGACCGGTCCGAAGCCGAACGGCGTGACGACGTGACGCTCCAGCGTCCCCCACCCGACCTCGCTCTGGATGTCGTTCGCCGTCGAGGCGTAGGCGCCGACCGCGAGTGTCCAGAGGAAGTAGCCGACGACGATACCCTCGATCGAGTCGGTCAGCGCCTGGCCCGCGACCATCTCGCCGCCGTAGAAGATCAGCCCGAAGAAGAACAGGGCGACCACGACGCCGCCGACGGCGTCGGCGGGGTAGCGGACGAACACGAGGTACTCGCGGACGAGGACGGCACGCGCGAGGTCGCGGTAGGTTGCACGCCGGAGGTCGTCGCCGGTCACGGCTCCACTCCCGTCAGGTCCAGCAACACCTGTCCGAGGTCCGGCTCGACCGTCGCGACGGCGTCGACGGTCACGCCGCGGGCCCGGAGCGTGTCGAACAGGTCGTAGATGGCCTCGCCGGAGACCGCCACCTCGACCCGGGTCGGCCCGGCCCGGTCGCAGACGTCGGTCACCGCGAACCGGTCGCGGAGCGCGTCGAGCGTCTCGTCGTCGAGATCCGTGCTCGTCACCCGAACACCGCGCGAACCGAGGCGACGGCGCAGCCCGGCGACGCTGTCGTCGGCGACGACGCGACCGTCGTTCAACACGACGACGCGGTCACAGACGTCCTCCAGCACCTCGACCTCGTGGCTCGACAGTACGACCGTCAGCTCCCGTTCTGCGACGATGCGCTGGAGCTCACGGCGGAGCGTCAGCGACGACTCGACGTCGAGACCGAGCGTCGGCTCGTCCAGAAAGACGACGTCGGCGTCCGTCGCGAGGACGCTCGCGAGCGACACCTTCTGTTTCATACCGCGAGAGAGGTCACGAACGGGCGTGTCTGCCCTGTTCGCGAGGCCGAGCTGCTTGAGCAGCCGGTCGTGCCGGTCGGCGACGGCGTCGGGCGCGACGCCGCTCACGGTCGCGAAGTAGCGCAGGTTCTCCCGGACGGTCAGCCGCCAGTAGTCGTTACGCGCGCCCTCGAGCATCGCGCCGACGCGCCGTGCGGCCTCGCGCGGTCGGTCGTGGACGTCGACGCCCGCGACGTGGACCGACCCCGACTCCGGGAGCGTCAGCCCCAGCACCGACTTGACCAGTGTCGTCTTGCCCGCGCCGTTCGGCCCGAGGAGGCCGACGACCGAGCCACGCTCGACGGTCAGTGAGACGTCGTCGACGGCGACGACGTCGCCGAACCGGACCGTCAGCCCCTCGACACTGACTGCAGGGGTCTCGTGGCTCCCGGCGGCGTGCGCGTCGGACCGGCTCGTCACGAGCGATCGAGGGACTGGAGAGACAAACGGTCGTCGACTGCGTGGCGGTGCGGCGGCCCACGCCGTCCGTGGCCCCGGTCACGTCCAGCGGTCCAGTCCGGTCTGTGTCGTCGCCGTCTCGATGCGCTCGAACGCCCGCGCGACGGCGTCGGGAGCGACCTCCCACTCGTCGGTGACGTACGTCCGCGCGGCGTCGACGTCCGGAGTGACCGCGTCGTCGAGGTCGTAGTCCTCGGTCACGGGCGGGTCGAGAAACAGGGATCGGATCCGGTCGGCGTTCGGGACGTGCGCGCCACGGGCGTCCAGCACGCCCCACAGGTCGTCGTGCTCGGTCACCGCCGAGACCGCCGTCTTCGGCCCGACGCCGTCGACACCGTCGTTGAAGTCCGTTCCACAGAGGATGCCGACGTCGACGAGCTGTTCCCAGGTCAGGTTGTGGGCCGCGAGCGTCGCCGCGAGGCCCATCAGCTCCGGGTCGCCCGAGGACGTGAGCCCGCGGAGCGTCTCGGGCGCGCCGAAGAGCAGGGTGTCGTAGTCCTCGCTCCCGACGTAGTCGACGTCGTCGTGGCGGGCCATGTACGACGCTTGCGCCTCGCCCTCGGCTGGTGCCTCGACGCACGGCACGTCCAGCCGGTCGAGCAGTCCGCGGGTGGTCTCGTGGATGACGTCCGTGAGGCGCTGTGTCCGGGCGTCCAGCCGCGCCGCCGCGACGCTGTCGCCGCGCTTCTCTGCCTCGCGCTTCCGGGCCTCGGCGCGCTCGCGCTGCTCGCGGCGGCGCTCGACCTCGTCGTCTTTCAGCGCCGTGACGCCGCCGTCGAAGACGAACACCGGCGTCAGGTCGTGTTCGAACAGCTTCGCCAGCCCCGTCGCCGTTCCGACGAGGTTCGCCACCTCCGTGCCGTCGCCGGTCGTGTACGCGGCGTCAGCGGTGAACTTCACCGTCGTCGTCAGGTAGCGGTACAGCCAGTTGTGCGCGTCGACGGCGACGACGCTCCCGGCCACCTCGTCCCACGGGACGTCACGCAGGACCGCCACGTCGCGGAGTGCCGCGTTACCCATCGACGGCAGTGGGGCGCCGCCGGGCTTCAATCCCCGCCCGGGTCGTCGACGACCGGCGGCGGGTCGCCGTCCCGGCGAGCCGCGACGAAGGCTCGCGCACGCTCCGGCAGGTCGCGGTCCGCGAACGCCGTCAGCCCCGTTCGGTAGGCCGTCGGGTCGCGGCCGGTCGGGTCGGGGGCGACGAGGACACGCTCTGCCACCCCCGTCTCCTCGCCCGTCGCGCCGAAGCCCGCGCGGTACAGCGCGACGTAGGCGAACGGGTTGTTCACCGCGATAGCGACGCGGTCGTACCCGCGTTCGTGGGCACGCCCGCGGACGAAGCGGCAGAGCCGTGGGCCGAGGCGCTCCCCGCGCCGGTCGTCGCGGACGGTGACGTAGCGCAGACGGAGCGTCGCCTCGTCGGTGCGGTCCGGGCTGAACGAGACGGCGGCGACGACGTCGGCCTCGCGGGCGACGGCGACACCCGGCCGGCCGGTGACGAACTTCCCGGCGTAGGCGAACCGCTCGTGGTCGAGGCGGAGTCGGACGTCGTCGCCGGACCACCCGACGACGCGGTACGTCGCCACGCCGGACGTCGGGCGCCGCGCCACAAGAGCGTAGTGGGGCCGGCCCGGCGTTCTCGACGTGCACGGCCCTGGCGACACGCGCGCGTTCGACCGGTTCGCCCGCGTCTACGACGCACTGATGCCGCCCGCGCGGCGTGCGCCCGTCGAGGCGGGCCTCGCGCTTGCTACCCGGTCCGTCGAGCGGCTACTAGACGTCGCCGGGGGTCCGGGACGCGCGTCGGCGGGGCTGGACGTCCCGCGCCGTGTCGTCGTCGACGCCGCGCCGGGGATGTGTCGCCGCGCTCGTGCTCGTGGCCGCGAGGTGGTCGCCGGCGACGCCGCGGACCTTCCGGTCGCAGACGAGAGTGTCGACGCCGTCCTCGTCGCCGACGCGCTCCACCACCTCCCGGACCGGGACGCGGCGCTCGGGGCGGTGCGGCGGGCGCTCCGTCCGGGCGGGGTGCTCGTCGTCCGCGAGTTCGACCCCGGCACGCTCCGCGGCCGGGTCGTCGTCGCCGCCGAGCGCGCGGTCGGGTTCGGGTCGTCGTTCGAGCGGCCCGACGCACTGGCGACCCGCGTCGAGCGGGCGGGGCTGGCGCCGACGGTCGTCGACCGCGGGTTCGGCTACACCGTGGCCGGAAAGCGGGAGCGTTAGGTGGCCCGCGCGAGAGATGCGGGCGATGGCAGACGACGGGCTCGTCGCGCGGCGAGTCGACGCCGGTGCGTGGCCGCTCGCGGTCGCGGACGTCGGTGCGCTTGTGACGGTGTTCACCGCCGGGGCGATGCAGCACAACGGGACGACGTTCCCGCTCGACCTTCCCGTCGAGTGGCTCCTGACGCTCGCGCCCTTTCTCCTCGGCTGGGTCCTCGTCGGGCCGGCGGTCGGTGTCTACTCCGCCGGCGCCGCCGAGACGGCGAAGGCGGCGATCCCGCTCGCGATCCGGGCGTGGATACCCGCGACCGTCGTCGCGGTCGGGCTGCACTCGCTCGTCTTCGACCCCGGCCCGGTCGCACCCGTCTTCGTCGGCGTGACGCTCCTCTCGGGCGCCGTCGGCCTCGGCGTCTCGCGCTGGCTCCGGTTCCGACTCTGAGGAGGTCACGGCGCGCCACGACAGACACGGAGAGGGTGTCGTCGTCCACGCTGCGTAACTTACGGAGAAGCTCGGTCGTGTCGACGTGACGACTACACGAAGAAGTGTACACCCGCCCCGTATGCTGTCGGCCGAGTGTGAGCTGCGACTCCGACCGTGTCCTCGCGCTCGTTGCGCTCGTTGCGCTCGTTGCGCTCGTTGCGCTCGTTGCGCTCGTGATGCGCTCTACCGTCGCGCTCCTCACGACGGCTGGGTGGTCGCTCCTCGCCGTCGCGCCCGTCGGCGCTGGTCGTCGGACACGCGCTGTTCGTCAGCGGGCCGACAGAGGCGTCCGCCGGCGAGACCGGGGGGCTGCTGCCAGCAGCCGGACCGCCGACTGACGCGACCGCGCGGCTTTTATCCGGCGGGGGTGACGCCCGTCCGTGACCGATACGCTGTTTCTGACCAGTGACGAGACACGTGGCCTCGCGAGCCCCGCGGAGTACGTCGACGTCGTCCGTGAGGGCTACCGGCAGGTCGGAGAGGGAGCCCCGACCGAGCCCCGGACCCAGCTCACCGGGCGCGACCCGCCGGGGCTCCTGACGACGTACGTCGCCGTCCTCCCGGAGACGGGCGCGATGGGGGGGTACACCTACACCGCGGGCTTCGGCGACCGGGACGCTCACTTCGTCACGCCCCTGTTCGACGCCGACTCGGGCGCACCGCTGGCGCTCGTCGACGGCGCACACATGAACCCCTACAAGACCGGCGCGGCGGGAGCGGTCGGGACGGACGCGCTCGCCCGCGCGGACGCCTCGACGATGGCTATCGTCGGCAGCGGCCCGCAGGCGCGCGGACAGCTCCGGGCGATCTCGACGGTCCGCGAGCTCGACCGTGTCGACGTCTACTCGCCGACGAAGGAGCACCGCGAGGCGTTCGCCTCGGAGATGAACGACGAGGTGGACGCGACCGTCGCCGCCGTTGCCTCCAGTGCCGCCGCCGTCGAGGGCGCCGACGTCGTCGTGACGGCGACGAACGCCGCCGAACCGGTGTTCGACGGCGACCTCCTCGACCCCGGCACGCACGTCACCGCGATGGGCAACTACACGCCGGGGAGACGCGAACTCGACGACACCACCGTCGCGAGAGCGACGTACGTCCTCGACCTGCGGGGCCGTGCCGACCGCGACGCCGGCGCGCTGCTGACCGCCGTCGAGAACGGCGCCGTCGACGAGGACCACCTACACGGCGACCTCGGCGAGGTGCTCGTCGGTGACGTTCCGGGCCGGACGGGAGACGACGAGGTGACCGTCTTCGACTCCGGCGGGACGGCGGTCGAGACGGTCGCCGCCGCCCACCTGCTGTACGAGCGGGCGCGCGACCGGGGGCTCGGGGCGCACGTCGACTTCGCGCCGGCGAGCGAGGCGATGGACTGAGCGCCCGCTCCGGGCCGCTGTGTCGGGCCGCGCGGCTCAGATCCGGTACCGCAGGATCGCCGCGACACCGCCCAGCTGCGACAGCTGTCGTCCGGGGTCGAACTCGGCCGAGAACACCACCACCTCGCCGCCCTTCTGCTCGACTGACTCGACCAGCTCGTTTGCGTCGGCCTCCCACTCGCCCGCCGCGCGCTCGCGGCGCAGGCGCTCGTCGACGACCAGCAGCGTCTCGACGGCACCGAACTCGACCGCCTCGGCAACCGCCTCGGCGCCGTAGGTCGCCGGCTCGTCGGTGGCGATCCGTCTGGTCAGCTCGTCTATCAGCTCGGCCTCGCGGCTGATCCGTGTCCCGTCGCGGATCTCGTCGACCGCGCCGCGTTTCAGCACCTCGTGGACGCCGCGGTCGCCGACGCTCGACGTGTCGACGACGGTGATCCGGTCGGCCACCGCGGGGTACTCGGACTCGACGTGGTCCAGCGCGTCCTCCTTCGTGAACCCCGGTCCGGCGAGGACGACGGCGTCGACGTCGAGACGCGAGAGCGCGGCCCCGAGTTCGTCGAACAGCTCGGCCCGTGGCCGGGCGTACTCGCCTTTCCCCGTCGGTGCCGTGAACGAGCCGTACTCCTCCGTGCCGTGCGCCGCGACGACGTGGACGTGCGCCGCACCCTCCTCGACCGTCGCGACCGCGACGTCCGGGCGCTCGGCGCTGTTCTCGGCGTCTTCGATGCGGTCGAGCTGGTCCGGCTTCCACGACTTCTCGACCTCGACGCGGTCTCTGACCTCGACGTTCAGCGTGTGGTGGTGGCCGAGCTGGTCCTCGCGCGAGCACTCGGCTATCTCGCCGCCGACCCGCAGCCGGTTGGCGAAGCGCGCGAACTCGACGTCGTCGTCGCCGACGACGAGCGTGACCGACATCGGCTCGCGCTCGCCGCCGGTGTCGCGCAGGCTGTCGTCGTCACGACGGACCCGCCGGGTCGTCTCGCCGCTCACGCGGTCGCCCGGCTCGAGGACGTGCGAGACGTGCCACAGGTCGTCGACCGTCTCCGGCGCGAGGGCGATACGGGTCCGGCCCTCCTCGCACGGCTCGCGGTGGTCGATGCGCATGATCTCGCGTGGGGCGTCACGGGTCACAGTCTTTCCGTTCCGTCGCGGTCAGGCCGTCTGCTCCTCCGCCGTGGCCCCGAGCCCGGCTGCGGCAGCCGCTCGGCCACACGGCGTCGTCGCCGCGCGCTCGACGTAGAGCGCGAGGAAGACCCCGACGACCACGGGCCACAGCGGACCGTACAGCGCCGCGGCGGCGCCGAGCCCCCCGGCGTTCGAGAGTACCACGACGAGCTGACGCGCGTCGCCGGCGGCGCGTCGGAGCTGCCGTCGGCGAACGCGGCCCGGAGTCGTCACTCGACGGCGTAGCCCACGAGCCCCGCGAGCAGGTGAGAGCCGCAGCCGAGAGCCAGGAGCGCGACGGCATCCTCGCCGCTCGTCGGTGCGCGAAGCCTCCCCCGGGGCACCGCCCGGAGAGCGGGCGGCGTCGGATCGACCGTCGTGCTCTCGGCCGGTCAGTCGACGAGGTCGCTCCCGCCGGCTGGCAGGAACTCCTGGATCCGGTCCGGGCTGGCGACCTTTCTGACGAACGACTGGTCGGCGAAGCGTTCGCGGAACTCCCGGTAGACCAGCTTCGCGGCGTCGTTCTGCGCGTACCGGCCGGGAGTGAGCCGTACGCTCGTCTCGACCCGTGGCTCGACGGCGGCGGGCGGGCCGCCGACGACGCGCGTCTCGTCTCCGACCCGGACCCCGACGGCGACCGCACAGGACACGTCGCGGTGGTACGTCCGGTCGCCACGGACCGCGAACCCGCCCTTCTCGAGGTACTCGCCGCTCTCGGGGGTCTTCGACACCTGCGAGGGAGCGACCTCGTACGCGTCGCCGGCGAACCGACCGTCCTTCCAGACGGAGGAGTAGGCGACGGCGAACTGTGCTGCCTCCCGGCGGGACCGGTCGGGAATCTCGACGTCCCGGGACGGCTCCGAGGGTCCCGTCGCTTTCAGCACCGTCACCGGCCCGCCGTGGGCCTGCGCGTGAAAGAAGCGGTCGTTGCCCTCGAGGTACTTCTTGACCAGCGCCTCGTTCTGGTCGGCGTCTCGCCCGCCGACGACGAGAAAGTCGTCGCTCGTGTGGAACCACCGGAACCGCTCGTACCAGTGGTCGGCGGTGCGGAGCGGCACCGACGAGCGGGCGAGCCAGTCGACGTTCTCGGGCGCGTCGTCCTCGTCGTCCTCGTCGTCCTCGTCGTCGTCCTCGTCGTCGTCCGACTCCCACGCCGCCTTTCGCGCCCTCGCCGCCTCGAGCTGCTCGCGCGTCTCCGCCACGGCCTCCTTCGCGCCCTCGCGTTTCTCCTCGACCCGCTTTGCCTCCCGGTAGAGCCGGTCGGCGTTGTGCTCGACGCCCTCGGACGGGTCGAGTTCGACCGACAGGTCCTCCAGCCGGACTGTCACGGTCCCGGTCCGACCGTCGACGGTCTCGACGGCCTCCGCGGCGGCGATACCGCGCGCTGCGCCCTCGGCCAGCCGCTCCTCGATCTCTGCCCACCCGCGTCCGTCGTCGCGGGCCGCCCGCACCGTCGACAGCACCTCGTCGACGAGGTCGTAGTGTGCGTAGACGGCCTCGGCGCGGTCGCGGTAGCGCGTCGCCTCCTCGGCGAACTCGTCGATCGCGTCCTCCTGCTGGTCGGCGATGCGCTCGAACTTCGCGATCTCCGCTTCGAAGTCCGGGCGGTCCGGTTCGCCCGCCGCCTCCGTCCCGGCCTCGCGCTCCAGCCGGTCGACGTAGACGTCTGTCGCGCGGGTGAACGAGTCGAACGCCTCGGCGTCCAGTCCCTCGCGTTCGACCAGCGGGAACGGCGTCACGTCGACCGCTCGCCCCTCTCGCTCGTAGAGCCGGGGGTCGAGATTCGTCTCGCGCAGGTCGGCGGCCAGCCGGTCGATCGCGTCGTACAGCGCCTCGTACTCCGCATCGGTGGCGTCCGCGATTGCGAGCGTCTTCTCGACGTTCGCGCGGGCGCACACCTCCTCGGCGTAGAGACCGCCGAAGTTCACCTTCGTCGCGAGCGTCCGCACGACGTCGGTGTCGGAGTCGGTCATCCGTGCGACGAACGCGTCGTAGGAGACGTCCAGAGGGTCCAGCCGGGACTCGGGAAACTCGTAGGCTGCGCCGGGCGCGACGGTGCGTGACTTCAGTCGCACCGTCCGCAGCGAGTCGACGACCGCTCCGTGTTCGTCGAGCACCGCGAGGTTGCCGTCCCCGAACAGCTCCACCACTATCGTCGTCCGCTCCTCGCCGCGCTCGAACGCCAGCGTGACGATCCGGTCGAACTCGTACTGGTCCACCTCGACCAGGTCGGCGTTCGCGATCCGGTTCCGGAGCATCATCGCGAAGTTCGGGGGGCGACCCGGCGCGTCCGGCACCCGCTCGGGGTCGGCGGCGACGACGAACGTCGGGTCTTCGACGGAGCAGAGCAGTTCGACCCTGCCGCGGTCGAAGTCGCGCATCCGCAGACGGACCAGTCCCTCGTCGTAGAGGTAGGCCTTGTCGACCTTCGCGCCCTCGTACGCCCGGAGCTCCGAGACGAGAGCCGCGATGTCGACGCTCGAGAGTTCCCGCTTCGGCTCCATCCTGTCCGGAAAGTCGGGGTGCCGGCGGAAGGGCGTGTCGCTTACAGCCGCCGCGAGACGTACGGGCCGTCCTGCCGGTAGCCCAGCTTCTCGCGGTAGTACGGCCGGACGCCGATACCGGCGGTCACCGCGAGCTTCGAGAACCCGGCTTCGCGGGCGCGGTCCTCTGCGCGACGCATCAGCCGCCGGCCGAACCCGCGGTGCTGCCACTCGCCCTCGTCGCCCAGGCCCGCCTCGCTCCCGTAGACGTGGAGTTCGCGCACCACGGCGGCGCCGGCGAGTTCACGCCGCACCGGCTGTGTTCGCCCCTCGCTCTCGGGGTCGTCCGGCGCGGCGTGGGAGTACGAGGGAAACCGGAGCCGACAGAACCCGACCAGCAGGTCGGCGTCGGGATCCTCGAACGACAGGAACCGTTCGGTCCCGCCGCTCGCCTCGTAGGTGCGGCTCACGGCCTCGACGTTCGACGGGTCGGGGTCGGCCTCCGCGAGACCGGCCTCCCGGGCCCGGATGTCCCGCGGCGCGGTCCCAATCCGGTCGGCGGCCTCGTCCGCGAGCTGCCGGAGGTTCGACTTCTGGACGCCGGCGTCGATGAGCGGCGCCGGGATATCCCGCTGGACACGCTGGAGACGGACCCACGGAGGCAGGGAGTCGTACGCCTCGGCGACGAGTTCGGCGGCCTCGGCGCTCGTCAGCGGGTCGAACTCGCCGCGGCGCCACATGTCGTAGGTCCGGGTGCCCCGGACGACGAGCGTCGGGTATATCTTGAGGTAGTCCGGCCGCCAGCGCGGTGCCGCGAAGATTCGCTCGAGGTCGGCGAGCGAGTCCTCGTAGTCCAGCCCCGGCTGCCCCGGCATCATGTGGTAGCCCACCTTCAGCCCGGCGTCGCGCAGGCGCCGCGAGGCGTCGACGGACGCCGCGGTGCCGTGCCCGCGGTGCATCGCCCGGTTCACCTCGTCGATCGTCGTCTGGACGCCGACCTCCACCTTCGTCGCGCCCAGGCGGAGCATCCGGTCTATCTGCTCCGGGTCACACCAGTCGGGCTTCGTCTCGAAGGTGATGCCGACACAGCGGACGTCCGCCCGCTCGTTCCGGCTCACGACGTCCGCGAGGTAACGCGGCCCCTCTGCTGTCGCCGCGGCGTCCGCGGCTGCCGACGCCGACGCCACGGGGATCTCGCCCCCGGTCTCGTAGTCGTTCATCGCCGCGAGCGCCCGACGGACGAACCACGACTGGTAGTCGTGGCTCCGGGCGGTCATCGTCCCGCCCATCAGGATGAGCTCGGCCTTCTCGACGGGGTGGCCGATGTGGCGCAGCTGGTCGAGCCGGAGCCGAACCTGCGCGTACGGGTCGTAGTCGGTCTGGACCCCGCGAGCCGCCGCCGGCTCCTGTCCGGTGTACGACTGCGCGGAGTCGAACTCGCTCGCCGGTCCGCCGGGACAGTAGAGACATCTCCCGTGCGGGCAGGCGCGCGGAGAGGTCATGACGGCGACGGGCGAGACGCCAGAGGCGGTGCGGACGGGCTTGCGCCGGACCACCTCGCGCACCTCGTCGCGGGCCTCGGGGGGCGCCGCGCGCAGCACCTCGGAGTTCTTCGGTACGCGCGGCGAGGAGAACTCGCCGCAGGCGTCGAGCTTCGCCGCCTCCAGCGAGTCACGGTCGACCTCGCCCGAGAGGATGCCCTCGACCAGACGGTCACACACTCGCTCGACGACGTCGCGCCCGTCTTCGGTCGTCCCGCTCACGACAGCTCGTCGGGAGGGCGGAGGGTTAGGCGGTTCGGTCGACGGGACGCGCTCCGCGCCTCGGCGGCTCCTTCGTCGCCGCCCTCGGTCTCGCGGGGCGTCCCTTCGGGTGCGCCCCGCGTTACGCGTCGACGGGGGCGGCCTGGTCGACGACGGCGCGCGTGACGGCGTCAACGACACGGTCGCGTTCGCCGGCGAGGAATCCGATCCGGCCACCGTGGCCGCGTGCCTCGACGCCGGCGTCCGGGACGGTCTCGCCGGCGGCGCTGGCCGCGGCACGGACGTCGACGTCGGCAGTCGACCGGACGTGGAGCTCGTCGCGCTCGAGCGCGAGCGTCAGCACCGTCCCCGTCTGCTCGTCACGGGTCCGGCGGTGGAGCTCGTCGACGAGCAGCGTCGTCGGCGGGAAGTCGTAGCGGTGGGCGTACGCCTCCGCGTCGAGGACGGCGACGCTCACGCCGCTCCGTTCGTGGCGCTCGACGTTCGCCTCCGCCGTCTGGAGTTCGGTCCGGAGCTTCTCGTCGAACTGCTCGCTGACGTGGTCGGCCAGGTCGCCGCCGACCCGGTTCTCCGACTCGGGCCGGGTCGTCGCGGGCGCGGCGACGTCGTCGAACAGCAGGTCGTCGACGAGCTCGCGCTTGTCCTCGTAGGACTGGTAGTGTGCCTCGAGCGCGACCGCCTCGCGGCGGCGGCGGCAGTCCTCGGCGTCGTGACCGTGCTCTGCGGCGAGCGAGACGTACGTCTCCGGCGGAGCCTCCCAGTAGCTCGTCGCCGGGAGGTGCGCGAGCGACTCACGAGTCTCGTCGTCGTCGGTGACCGCGGCGGCGAGGTCTGCGGCGATGGCGCCGGTCGTGAGGTCGGTCGGGGCCGAGGGCGCGAGTGTCGTCTCGACCTCGTCGGCGACGCCGTCGTCGACGGGCGTCGCGTCGAGGACGAGCCGCTCGGCGTCGTAGATACCGAGCAGTTCGAGCCCGTCGAGCGACTCGGCCTTCGAGCCGACGCCGGCGAGGACGACGAGCGGCAGCGCCTCGTCGTGCCGGTCGCGGTCGGTCAGCATCCGGCTCGCGTCCGCGGTCGCCGGGTCCATCCCGTAGACGGGGTCGTCGAGCGGTCGCCGGTCGAAGTAGTGGTACTCGGCGTCGCTCTCGTCGTGTTCGTGCCGGACGAGCGGCAGGACCGCGCGCTCTATCGCCGCCCCGGCGACGTGGCCGTCCGCCGTCGCGGCGTGACGCACCACGACCGGACGCCCCTCGAACACGGCACGTCGGACCGCCGTCGCGGCCTCGCGCACGTCGGTCGAGAGCGCGACCGCGGGGGGGTGGTCGGCGAGCGGCTCGGCGGCGTCGGGGCGGGCGCGGTCGGTCAGCGCCGCCGACCGGCGCTCGGCGACTGCACCGGCCTCGCCGCCCGACAGCACGACGAGCTCCTCAGTCTCGACCTGAAGCTCGCCGCGCCGACGTTCGACCTCCCCGTCGAGGCGCACCGCGTCGCCCGTCTCGACCTCGGGATAGGCGCGGACGCCCGCCTCGACGAACGCCGCCGCGTCGACGGTCCCCGTCTCGTCCTCCAGCCCGAACACCGTCGGGCCGCTCGTCTGCCGGACGCGGGTGACCTCCGCCTCGACCCGTACCTCGTCGCCGACACGGTCGGCGAGCGAGGCGACGGTGACACGCTCGGGGGGCTCGTCGGTCGACTCGGTCCGGTCCGCACGTGTCGCCGCCTCAGTCGACCCGTCGGTCTCGGCGTCGGCCTCTGCCTCGGCGTCGTCGGCTGTGGTCCGCGACGACGTGCTTGATCGTCCGTCGTCGCCTCTGGTCGGGGTGTGTCGAACCGGCCCGTCGTCGTCGTCGTCCTGGTCGATATCGGCGCCGTCGTCCTCGCTGCCGGGGTCGTGTATCTTCGCGCCGCGGAACTCGCGCTCGCTCTGGCGGATCGACCACGCGAGGTCGACGTTGCCGTTGTCGCGGACATTCGTGACCTGGACGAAGACTGTGTCGCCGGGGTCCCAGTCGAGGCTCTCCAGCCGCTGGTCGAGTTCCGAGCGGTGGAGGAGTCCGGTCACCTGCGGGCAGAGGTCGACGAACACGCCGAAGTCGGCGAAGCCGTCGACGGTGCCGCGGTAGAACCTGTCGGGAGTGAGCTGTTCGGGACGAGAGCCACGGAAGTCGAACCAGACGTCCTCTTCGTGCGTGATCCAATCCATTACCGGCGAAAGTGGCTCCCGGCACAAACGACTGTCGGAACGACGGCGTCAGCCCGCGCCCAGAAGCGCCGAGAGCGCAGCCGAGCCGCCGAAGCCCGCGCCGAAGACGAGCGTCGCCGGCACGGCGCCGAGAAGCGCCGCCCGCGGGACGGACATCCGGTGGACTTCCGAGAGGCCGACGGCCAGCAGCGCGGCGCCGTACAGCGCACAGGCCGCACGGAGCGCCGGCGACGGCAGGCCGGCGAGCGCACACGGCGCCGTCGCGTAGGCGACGACCTGGACCGTCTCGCTCACGCCGCCGCGGTCCGGCGCCGCGAGCATCAGGAGGACCGTCTGGAGCGCCGAGAGGAGGTGGAGCGCCGCGGGCGCGACGACGACGACGACGACGAGAACGACGAGCGGGTCCGGCACCGCCTGCGCGAACCGTTCGCCGCCCGGTGTCGTCGTCACGAGCCGGACCGGCCCCGGGTCGATTGCGACGCGGGTCGTGGTGTACAGTGCCGCGACGAGAACGCCGAACACCAGCCCCGGCGCCTGGTCGCCCGGCGCGACGCCGTTGCAGAAAAACCGGCGCGGGCTCGTCAGCACCTCGACCCAGGCGCGAACGATACCGCGCGGTCCGCGGTCACGGCCACCCTCCGGACGCTCGACCCAGGTCGTCACGGGCACTCGTGTGACGAGCGGCGTAATCGGCCTGTCGGTCCGAGGGCCGTCGTGGTCGCCGGCTGGACGAGTCGCGGCGGACCGGTCAGTCGCCGGCGCCGCGGTTCTCGCACGCTTCCGGCGTGCGCGGGTCGGGGTCGATCCGCGCGTACTCGACGGCCCGCACGCCGAGGGTCTCCACCCGGTCTGCGAGCTGGTCGTCGACGAACACGCCGTCGGCGAACGCGCTCGAGGCCCGCGGCACCGCCGCCTGGTGGGGCAGGACCCACGCGTTCAGCGCACGACAGACAGACCGCAGGTGCTCGAGCGCCGTCACGGGAAACGACCCGCCAGCGACGGCGAGCAGTCCGACCGTCGTCGACTCGAACTCGTCGAACCCGCAGTAGTCGACGGCGTTTTTCAGCACGCCCGAGTACGAGCCGTGGTAGACCGGCGTCCCGAGGAGGACCGAGTCGGCCGCCCGGACGCGCGCGGCGAACCGCTCGCCGTCGCCTGTACCCTCGACGTCCGGGTCCAGCGGCGGCAGGTCGAACTCGCGCAGGTCGAGCAGTTCGGTCGTCGCGCCGCACCCCTCCGCCGCCTGGAGCGCGTGGCGAAGACTCGTCCGGGTGTGCGACTCGTCGCGCAGGCTCCCCGCGGCCGCGACGACGTGGACGTCGTCCATGAAACAGCGTACGGCGGCGGCGGCAAAACACCGACGGTCGGTCGCCGGCTACCCGCCGAGACGCGCCACCGTCTCGCCGTCTCGCTCCGTCACCTCGACCAGCCCGTCGTCCGCCAGGTCGGCGAGCAGTTCGCGGAGCCACTCGCGTCCGTGGTCGCCGTCCGGAGCGTAGTCGACACGGATACGCGGACCCAACTCGTCCAGTCGCAGTTCGTCGTACTCGCCCAATGTCCGAACCACCCGCCCCCGGAACTGCCGTCTGCTCCCCTCAAAACTCGGCTGGGTCGGCACGTCCGGCGCGGTGAAGTCGCCCGTCTCGTACGCGTGACACCACTCGCGCCACGGACACCCGACCTCGTCACACCGGGGCGACTTCTGGCAGGCCACCCCGCCCAACTCCATGATCGCGTTGTTCCACACCCGCGACTCGCCCTCGGGCATCAGCGCGTTCGCGAACGCCTCGTACGGCGGGTCGTCGGCCCCGCGAACCGTCGGGAAGACGCGGTAGAGCACCCGCTCGACGTTCGTGTCGACCACGGCGTCGCCGGCGTCGAACGCGAAGCTCGCGACGGCGTTTGCGGTGTACGGGCCGACACCCATCAGCGTCTGGAGCTCGTCGGGCGTCTCGGGAAACGCGCCGTCGAACTCCTCGACCACCTGTCCGGCGGCCTCGTGGAGGTAGCGCGCGCGGCTGTTGTAGCCGAGGCGCTGGTCGGTCCAGAACGCGACGACCGCGCTCCGGTCGGCGGCGGCGAGAGTCTCGACGCTCGGCCACCGCTCGACGAACGCCTCGTAGGCGTCGACGACCCGCGAGAGCTGTGTCTGCTGGCTCATCACCTCGCTCACGAGCACCCGGTACGGGTCTGTCGTCTCGCGCCACGGGAACGCGCGGTGGTCGGTCTCGTACCACGCGACGAGCGCGTCACGAACGGCCACGCGGTCGAGGTCCGCGGGGAGCGGGTCGGTGTCGTCGGCCACGGACGACGGGAGCGGCGCGTGGCGCTAAGCCGTGACGGTCCCGCGCGGAGCACAACCGGTTTCGGGGCGTGGCCCGAAGACTGGCTGTGACACTCGACGACCTGAACGACGCGCTGGCCGACCGGGCCCGAGACCTCGACGACGCGGTGACGGTCGACCTCGACCGCGAGACCCGACAGGAGCTGGCGTTCCTGCTGGCCGCGTTCGACGGCGACACGGAAGAGCTCGTTCGCCGCGGGGTCCACACGCTCTTTCGCTCCGCCGTCGACACCGGCGACCTCGACTTCCACCTCCGGGGCGCGTACGACGTGACCTACGACGAGTATCTCGCCGGGATGACCTACGACGACGCGGCGCGCGGCGGACGGGCCGACCGCCGGCAGGACGACGACCGACGGTACCGACAGTAGCCCCACCGGCACGCATTTGTCACGACCGCCCGGACGCGGGGACATGGAGACCCAGCGCGTCGCGGACCTGATAGAGGCGGGCGTCGAGGGCGCCGTGGTGGCCGACATCGAGCGCACGCCACACCCCGGCGAGGACGAGTACGACCACTTCCGGGCCGTCGTCGTCGCGTCTGCGTTCGAGGACGCCTCGCTCGTCGGGCGCCACGAGCTGGTGTACGACGCCCTCGACGACCACATGAACGAGGAGATCCACGCGATCGACCTCACGACGCTCACGCCCGACGAGTACGACGAGCGGCAGTGACCGGACCCGGCCCGCCGGCGCTCCGGGACCGTGCCGCGCGCGTCCTCCGGGCCTACGCGCCCGGCCCGGAGCCGGGGCCACACGGCGGCTACCTCGCGAACCGCGACCCTCAGACCGGCGACGTCTACGACCCCGACCGCTCGCACCTCGTCGCCGCCGCACGGTTCGTCGCGAACTTCTCCGCCTGCGACCGTCTCGGCGCACCGGCGTGGGCACAGACGGGCGCAGAGCGGGCGCTCGACTTCCTCGTCTCGGTCCACGGCGACGACGAGCGGGGCGGCTACCACTGGCTGGTCGACGGTCGGACGCCGGTCGACTCGCGCCGGGTCTGCTACGGCCACGCGTTCGCCGTGCTGGCCTGTGCACGCGCCGCAGACCGGGGCGTCGAGGGCGCAGACGCCGCGCTGGCCGACGCGCTCGCGGCGCTCGACCGGTTCTACGAGCCAGACCACGGCCTGTTCGCGAGCGCGTTCGACGCCGACTGGTCGGCTCCGGAGCCGTACCGGGGACAGAACGCCAACATGCACGCCTGCGAGGCGCTGCTCGCGGCCCACGACGCGACCGGCGACGACGCACACCTCGCTCGCGCCGCCCGCGTCGCCCGGCGGGTGACGGTCCACCTCGCTCGCGGCGACCGGATCTGGGAGCACTACACGGAGGACTGGACGCCCGATACCGACTACAACCGCGACCGGACGCGCGACCGGTTCCGACCGTGGGGCTACCAGCCCGGCCACCACCTCGAGTGGGCGACGCTCTGCTGCGAACTCGACGTCCGGCACGACGACGCGTGGTTCCTCCCGCGTGCACGGGCGCTGTTCGACGTCGCCGTCGACGCCGGCTGGGAGTCACGTCGCGGCGGGTTCGCGTACACGCTCGCGCCGGACGGATCGCCCGTCGTCGAGGACCGCTACGGCTGGGTCGTCGCGGAGGGGATCGGCGCCGCCGCGCGGCTGGCGGCAGCCGTCGACGACGCCGACGCCACCGAGCGCTACCGCGCGTGGTACGGTCGGCTCTGGGCGTACGCCGACGAGCGGTTCCGTGCGCCGTTCGGCGGGTGGTACCAGCGGACGACGCCGGCGGGCGAGCCGATAGTCGAGGCCGACGGCCCGGCGGTCGAGCCGGGCTATCATCCGGTCGGTGCGTGTCTCGCCGGCTGGGAGTCGTTCGGAGGCTGACGCGCTCGGCCTCGTCCCGGTCGGCCCGAGTCTCGCGGTCGACGACGTTCACGACGGGTCGCCGATGAACCCGGCGACGAACTCGTCGTTCGGCCCGTGGCAACACCCGAGCGACGTCCCGGTCTGCTATGGACACCGTCGTCCGGGACGGCGATCCGGTTGCTCATGCTCATCGCCGCCGTCTGGTCGTGGGTGGCGTACACCGTCGTCACGCCGAGGTCGTCCTGGGGGCGCTGGAGTTCGGTCGCATCTGTGCGCGGAGCTTCGCGTCGAGGTTCGACAGCGGCCCGTCGACCGAGAGGACCGCCGGGTCGCGGACGGTCGCGCGCCCGAACGCGACCCGCCGTGGCCGATCGCCCGACGTCTCCCGGACGTGCGGTCGAGGGCGTCCGCGACGCCGAGCATCGACGCCGTCTCGGTCACCGTCGTGTCGACCGCGTCGCCCGGCGTGTCGGCCGACTCCTCCGGCCCGAACGCCCTGCTTCGCCTGGCGGTCGTGTGGGTAGAGCGCGTAGGACTGGAACGCCATCGCGACGTCGCGGGTCGCGGGCAGCCGGTTGCGCCGGTGCCGCCGATACGAAGGTCGCCGCCGGTCACCGACTCCAGCCCGGCGACCGTCCGCAGGGTCGTCGACTCGCCACGGTCGGCGGGGCCGACGAGGACGAAGAACTCGCCGTCGGCGGTGTCGACGGTGATCGTCGACGGCGACCACCTCACCGCCGGGGGCGGCGTCGTCCCGGACGTGTCTCGTCACGCCGTCGAGTGCGAGTCGTGCTATCCGCCGCGCCGTTCGCGAACTGCTCGCCGAACAGGGCGTAGACGACGAGCGTCGGGAGCGCCGCGACGAACGCGTCCGCCATCTGGAGGTCGAACTGCGACACCATCGACCCCTCCAGAGCTCGTCCAGGGCGGTCGTCGTCAGCTCGTTCGAGGGCTGGCTCACCAGCACCAGCGCGAACAGCAGGTCGTTCCAGACCCGTGTGAACCGGTAGATGAGCGCCACCGCGAAGGCCGAGAGACAGCGACAGGACGACGCCCGTGTAGACGGCTGTGACGCCCGCGCCGCCTCCAGCGTCGGCTCGTCCGGCGTCGGGCAGTACGCGCGAAACAGCACGGCACAGATCGGGACCCAGTGCGCCGTGTGTGACCGTCAGTGCGGTCAGTCCGGCCCGGTCGACGAGAAACGGGACGGCCACGAGCAGGCTCGACAGTCCGACGAGAGGCCAGACCGCGCAGCGGGACGAGCGCAGACTGGTGCGGAGAACGTTCCGGCGACGAACGGGAGGAGAACGGCGGTCTGGCCGCGCCACTCCAGGCTCGTCAGGCCGCAGGCGGCGAGCGAGCAGAGGAGGGGTCGGGACGGTCACGAGCGGGTGTCGGCCAGCGCGCCGCTGAGACTGTCAGCGGCCCCACGAGACGGACCTGCGCCTCGGACGGCGGCGCGAGGTAAAGCCCGCGACGCCGGGCGGGGCGAACGCCGACAGCCGGAGGAACGCCGTCGTCAGTCCCGACGCCAGCGGCGCGAGGTAGAACACCACCATCGCCGTACGGCGCGACCCGCGAGGCAGAGCGGTCGGCGCTCTCGCAGGTCGGGACGGGCCACAGACCCGCTCTACTCGGTGAGCGAGACGGTCCCGTTCCACGCGATGGCGCCGCGGACGGACAGCCCCGGCGGGAGACTCCGGACCAGTTCGGAGCAGACGAGCCGACCGACGGAGCAGCCGCTCAGGGCGGAGCCGCGCGCCACGGCTCCGCCGCCGGCGGCGACGGGTCCTCGGCTGTCGGCTGTCAGAACGCGTCCCGGATGCCCCGGTACGTGTCGTCGACGTCGTAGCGCTCGACGAAGCCCGCGAACGCCTCCTCGATGCCGAGCTTCGTCTCCGGCAGAACGCCGGTGCCGTGGGCGATTGTCGGCGGCTGGGCGTCCGAGCTCCGGAAGTCCTCGATCTGCGCCCGGAGGAAGGGTCCGAACTCGTCGGTCGGGACGTCCGTCCGTGGGGGGATCGACCCCTTTACCGGATTGAACCGCTCCTGTGCGTCGACGGTGCCACAGTAACGCAGGAACTGTTCCGTTGCCTCCGGCGACGGGTTGTCCGTCGGGAAGACGAAGGAGTCGGCGACGACGTGGTAGACGCCGCTCGTGCCGGGGAACGGCGTCATCCCCCAGTCGGCGTCGAACTCGAAGTCGTCGGCGGTGCGGTACTGTCCCGCGGCCCAGTCGCCCTGGTGGACGAACGCGGCGTTACCCTCGACGACCTTCGCGTTCGCCTGGTCCCACGAGACGGAGCCCGAGTCGTCGTTGTAATGTTCGCCGTACGCGGCGACCCGCTCGAGCGACGCCGTGATCTCGGACTCTGACGAGGAGACGTCGCCCGACAGCACGTCGCGGTAGGTGTCGACGTCGTTCGCCCCGATGAGGACAGACTCCCAGAGCTGGACCGTCGACCACGGCGCCTGGGTCTGGTGGGCCATCGGCACCGCGTCCGTCTCCTGTGCGACGGTCTCGAGCGCGCGCTCGAACTGTGCCGGGTCGTCGATGGTACTCGGGTCGACACCGGCGTCCTCGACGACCTCGACGTTGTAGAACAGGTTGTTCAGCCGGTGGACGTTGATCGGCACCGCGACGAGGCGCCCGGCACCGGTCCGGGCGAGCTCTCGGACGCTGCCGCGGTAGTTGTCACGCATCGAGTCGCTCCAGACGTCGTCGAGCGACTCCAGCAGGTCGGCCTCGGTGTACGGGTGTAGCGACTGTCCGGGCCAGATCTGGAACGTCGACGGCGGGTTCTCGTCCAGCACGCGGTTCCGGATGACGGTGTCGAGCGCCGAGCCTGCGCCGCCGGGCGCCGGATTGTTGATCACCTCGACGTCGGGGTGTTCCTGGCGAAACCCGTCGAGCAGCGCCAGGATCGCCTCCTTCTCGCCGCCCGCGGTCCACCAGTGGGCGATCTCGAGCCCGTCGCCGTCCGTGGAGCCGCCGGAGTCCTCGGTCACCTCCTCCACGTCGCCGCCGTCGCTCCCGCCGGAGCCGTCGGAGCCGTCGGAGCCGTCACTCCCGCCGGAGCCACCTGACCCTCCAGAGCCGCTACAGCCGGCGAGGCCGGCCGTCCCGGCTGCGCCGGCGAGTCCGGCGAGCCGGACGTACGCACGTCGGGCGAGCTCGGGGTCCACGTCGTCTGCCATCCGTTCCGCGTTAGTCTCCCTGAATTTTAAAATTCGGGGGGGTCGGCCCGCGCGCGAGCAAGCGGCTGACAGGGTGGGTTTTAGGCCCGGTCACCGCGTGGTCGCGAGCGTGACAGACGACGCCGACACGGCTGGCGAGTACCGGACCGAACACGACAGCCTCGGCGAGGTGCGCGTGCCGGCGGACGCCTACTGGGGCGCACAGACACAGCGGGCGGTCGAGAACTTCCCGATCGGCGACGAGCCGATGGACAGCCGGTTCGTCGCCGCGCTCGGCGTCGTCAAGAAGGCCGCGGCGCGGGCGAACCGCGACCTCGGCCTCCTAGACGACGACGTCGTGGACGCGGTGGTCGCCGCCGCCGACGAGGTGATCGCCGGCGACCACGACGACCAGTTCCCCGTCGACGTCTACCAGACCGGCTCCGGCACCTCGTCGAACATGAACGCGAACGAGGTGATCGCGAACCGGGCCGCCGAGGTCGCCGGCGGCGCGGTCGGCGACCGCTCGGTCCACCCGAACGACCACGTCAACTTCGGGCAGTCCTCGAACGACGTGGTTCCGACGGCGATGCACGTCGCCGCCCTCGGCGCCGTCGAGGACGACCTGCTCCCCGCGCTCGCGACGCTGGCGGAGACGCTCGAGGGCCGCGCGGCGGCGTTCGACGGCGTCGTCAAGACGGGGCGGACCCACCTCCAGGACGCCACCCCAGTCCGACTCGGGCAGGAGTTCGGCGGCTACCGGACACAGGTCGAGAAAGGGATCGAACGCGTCGAACGCGCCGCCGACGACCTGCGTGAGCTCGCCCTCGGGGGCACCGCCGTCGGAACGGGACTGAACACCCACCCCGAGTTCCCCGGGCGCGCCGTGGCGTACGTCGCGGAGGAGACGGGGCTGGACGTGCGCGAGGCCGACGACCACTTCGAGGCACAGGCCGCCCACGACGCGATGGGGGCGGTCCACGGCGCACTCCGGACGGTCTCGGGGTCGCTCGACAAGGTGGCGAACGACCTCCGCCTGCTCGCCTCCGGGCCGCGGAACGGACTGGGCGAGATAGACCAGCCGGAGAACCAGCCTGGCTCCTCGATCATGCCGGGGAAGGTCAACCCGGTCGTGGCCGAGTCGGTGAACCAGGTCCACGCTCGCGTCGTCGGAAACGACGCCACCGTCTCCGCCGGCGCGTCGCGCGGACAGCTCGAGCTCAACCTGTACAAGCCCGTCCTCGCGCAGACGTTCCTCGAGTCGACGCGTCTGCTCACCGCCGCCGCCGAGACGTTCGCCGAGCGGTTCGTCGCCAGGCTCGAGGCCGACGCGGCCCACTGTCGCGACCAGGTGGAGCGGTCGATGGCGCTCGCCACCGCGCTCAACCCTGCTATCGGCTACGACGCCGCCGCGACGGTGGCGAAGCAGGCACTCGCGGAGGACCGAACGGTGCGAGAGGTGGCCGTCGCGGAGGGCTACCTCACCGAGGCCGAGGCCGACGAGGTGCTCGACCCCGCGCGGATGACCAGCCGCGGCATCCTCGGAGCGGGAGACGACGACTGAAGCCGCCGGAGACGACAGAATCGGTATCTTGAAGCGACGTACCTCCGAATTCGGTGTCATGCCCGCGCAGAAGGCGCTCCGGAAGCAGGGACGCGACGTACTCGTCTGCCGACGGTGCGACGCGGAGTTCCCCGAGGCGGCGGCGACGAAAGACGGCTGGCACTACCAGTGCCCCGAGTGCGGCGAGGCCGAGGGTATCGGCGACGGGCTCCGGTACACGTAACGGAGCCCGTCGCCGACGGAACACCGACGAGCGGCGGCGTCTGCGGCCCGGCGACGAACGGGCGCGAGCCGGCACGGGTCTGTGGCGCTCCCGGCGCCGTCGCCGTCCGGGTCGAGGTCGCCCCCGTAGGCGAACGCGGAGGAGTCCTCCGGGAGCGGCGGCGGGTCGTCACCGGCGACGTAGCGGTCGAGCCACGGCCCGAGGTCCGTGCCGGCCACCGAGACGACGGCTCGACGGAAGTCGGCGTGGCTCTCGAACGTGTCGTCGGCGCGGGCGCGCAGGTCCGCGAGGGTGTGTTCGCCGCCGGCCTGGCTGCGGGTCTCGGCGGCGATGACGTGCGCGCCCTGTCGGTGGTTCGCGAGGGCGCCGCGTCGAGCGGTCAGAGAGCGCCACCGCCGTCCGGTCCGGGTCGTCCCCGGGCGCGGTCAGTCCCTCGCGGTTCGACCGCGCCCGCCGATCCGCCAACGCTTAACAGCCGCCGCGGAAACCGGCGGCCATGGACGCGGACGCCGACACGATCGACTACGACGCGCTCGGGCTGGTGGCCGGGCTGGAGATACACCAGCAGCTCGATACCGCGACGAAGCTGTTCTGCGCGTGTCCGACCGACCGGCGCGACCCCGACGAGTCGGTCCGGCGGTTCACCCGCTACCTCCACCCGACCCGGTCGGAGCTCGGCGAACTCGACCGGGCTGCCGTCGAGGAGAGCCGGGTCGACCGCGCGTTCGAGTACCTCGCCTACGACTCCACCTGTCTCGTTGAGGCCGACGAGGAGCCGCCGGGTCGGCTCGACGACGAGGCACTGACCGTGGCGATGGAGATTGCGGCGCTGCTCGACGCCGCCGTCGTCGACCAGGTCCACGTGATGCGGAAGATCGTCGTCGACGGGTCGAACACGACCGGGTTCCAGCGGTCGGCGCTCGTCGCGCGCGACGGGCAAGTCGAGACCGACCACGGAACAGTCGGGATCGAGGACCTGATGCTGGAGGAGGAGAGCGCGGCCCGAGTCGCCGAGACCGACGACGGGGTCCGGTACGGCCTCGACCGCCTCGGGGTTCCGCTCGTCGAGATCGGCACCGCGCCGGACATCAGCTCGCCCGTGGGGGCCCGCGCCGCCGCCGAGCGGATCGGGATGCTCCTGCGCTCGACGGGCGCGGTCAAGCGCGGACTCGGAACGATCCGCCAGGACGTGAACGTCTCCATCGAGGACGGCGCTCGGGTGGAGATCAAGGGCGTTCAGGACCTCGAGGGGATCGAGGCGATAGTCGAGAACGAGGCCCGGCGACAGCTCGCGCTGGTCGAGACCGCCGCGGACCTGCGCGCCCGCGGCGCGACCGTCGGCGAGCCCACAGACGTCGGCGAGGTCTTCGCGGAGACGGAGTCGGGCGTGATCGCCGGCGCGCTCGACGACGGCGGCGACGTCCTCGCCGTCCGGCTCGGCGGGTTCGACGGACTGGTTGGCCGCGAACTCCTCCCGGACCGCCGGCTCGGCACCGAGCTCGCGGACCACGCGAGGCGCCACGGCGCCGGCGGCGTCTTCCACACCGACGAGCTGCCGGGCTACGGCGTCACGTCGGCGGAGGTCGAGGCTCTGCGCGAGGCCGTCGACGCGGACGAGGAGGACGCGGTCGCACTCGTCGCCGACGACCCGGAGACCGCCGCCCTCGCCGCCGACGCGGTCGCGGAGCGCGCCCGGACCGCAGTCGAGGGCGTGCCCGAGGAGACCCGTGGCGCGAACGACGACGGCACGACTCGGTATCTCCGGCCCCTGCCCGGCGCGGCGCGGATGTACCCCGAGACGGACGTGCCGCCGGTCGAGCCGGACCCGAGTGAGGTCGAGACGCCGGAGCTCCTCACCGACCGTGCCGACCGCTACGCCGACGAACTCGGGCTCGACACGGGTCTGGCCGAGCAGGTCGCCTCCGACGCCCGCATGCCGCTGTTCGAGACGGCTGTCGCGGACGGCGTCGACCCGACGCTCGCCGCGACGACGCTCGTCTCGACGCTGACAGAGCTCCGGCGCGACGGCGTCGCCGTCGAGCGGCTGGCCGACGACCACCTCCGCGACGCCCTGACGATCGTGGACGGCGGTGACGTCCCCCGCGAGGGTCTCGACGACCTGCTCCGGACGCTCGCCGGCGACCCGTCGATGACCGCCGAGGCAGCCGTCGAGGCCGCCGGGCTCGGCGGCGTCTCCGACGAGGCGGTGCGCGAGGCCGTCCGCGAGGTGGTCGAGCGCAACGAGACACAGGTTCGTGAGGAGGGGATGGCCGCGTTCTCGGCGCTGATGGGCGAGTGCATGGGCGCACTCCGGGGCAAGGCCGAAGGCGACGCCGTGAGCGAGGTGCTACGCGAGGAGATACGGCGGGTCGAGGCCGCAGACGCCGACTGAGGCGGGTCCTGCCCGGCGCGTTCAGTCGCGCTCGTCGGCGTGCTCGTGCTCGTCGTGCTCCTCGCGCTCCTCGTCCAGCAGGTAGTGGTCCGACTCGTCGTACCGCTCGACGAGCTTCCGCCGGTGACGGAGCTGCCTGGTCACCCGACGGACGACGCCGAGCAGGGTGTGGACCTCGCGCTCCGTCGGGTGTGCCCGACCGACGACGCGGCGGACGAGACGACCGACCCGCTCCGGGTTGCGGTGGGCAGAGACCTCGAGCAGCTCCGCGGCGTAGTCGTAGAGGCGCTCGACTGCCGGTTCCGACGCGCGCTCGCGCGCCTGGTCGGGGAGTTGCGTCTCGTCGACGGTGAGGTCCCGGAGCGCGTACAGCGTCACCGTCGCGGCCTGTCCGAGGTTGAGGACCGGGTAGTCGGTGCTAGCCGGGATAGCACAGACCCGGTCCAGTCGCTCGAGCTCGGCGTTCGACAGTCCGGTATCCTCGCGGCCGAAGACGAGCGCCGGACGGGTCGCGACGGCGCGCAGCTCGTCGGCCAGCGTCTCGGGCGTGGCGAACGGGAACCGGACGTGTCGGCGAGCGTCCTCGCCGGTGATGGCGGTGAAGCCGACGGTGTAGCACGTCTCGACGACCTCGTCGAGCGTCGTCTCGGTCGCCCCCGGGAGGACGTCCTCGCGGGCGTGGCCGGCGAAGCCGTACGCCTCGCCGCCGGGGTCGAGCGGCGGCGGGTCGACGAGGCGGAGGTCGGAGAGGCCGAAGTTCTTCATCGCGCGGGCGACGGTGCCGACGTTACCGGGCGTCTGGGCGTCGACGAGGACGACGACGGGCGTGCGGTCCGGACCGTCGGCCCCGTCTGTCATCCGTCGTCCGGGTAGTCGGCGTCCAGGTCCAGGTCCGAGCGGGCGAGGTCCGCGGTCGTGAGCGGGTCGTCGGCCTCGTCGGCATCGTCGGCCAGCGGCTCGCGCAGGTCGACCCGGTCGAGCTCGACACCGGCCTCCAGCTCAGCCCGGAGCGCCTCGGAGTCTGGCGGCTCCGGCAGGGCCTCGGGGTCGGTCTCGACGTGTTCGACGCCGGCGTAGCCGTCGGGGGCGCGCCCGCCGGCTGCGAACCAGTCGTGGAACGCGCCGCGGAGGCTCGGCTCGCCGCGGTGGGCGGTGCCGTCCGCCTCGCGGAACCAGTAGACGAAGTCGGCCTCGTGGGTGTCACAGAGCAGAGCCTCTGCGCCGGGTTCGCCGTAGACGACACGGGCCTGTCGGCACGGCTCGCGCTCGTCGTGGACGAGGTAGCAGGCGTCACACGGTCGCTCGACGAGGTCGACGAGCCGGACCAGCCGCTCGCGGTCGTCCCGGTCCATCTCGGAGAGCGGGCGGAATCGACCGTCCTCGTCGAACACCGCCGTCTCGTCGAACCGCCAGCCCCGGAGGCCGACGCTCACCTTCGCCATACCCGGCGTTCCCGCCGGGCGGGCAAAAGCGGCGCGGGACGCTCTTCGCCGGACATTTGACTCCCGACCCCGTGTCGACCCTATGCGAACGGTCGACGCGGCCGGGCTGTCCGTCGGTGCGGACCACCCGCCGCGGATCATGGGCGTGTTGAACGTGAGCGTGGAGTCGCCGTACGACCCGAGCGTCTTCGCCGACGCCGACGGCGCCGCTGCCCACGTCGAGCGGCTCGTCGACGAGGGAGCAGACATCGTCGACGTGGGGCTGGCGACGGCGAACAAGCGGGTCGAGCCGCTCACCGCGGCCGAAGAGCTGGAGCGGCTCGACACCGCCTGCGCGGCGGTCGAACGGGCCGACGCCGACGCGGTGTGGTCGATCGAGACACGCTACGCCGAGGTGGCCGCGGCGGCGCTCGACGGCCCCTACGAGATGGTCAACGACGTCTGTGGCTTCGCCGACCCGGAGATGCCGCGGGTCTGCGCGGACCGGTCGGCTGCCGTCGCGAAGATGGCGAGTCCGCCCGACCTCGGTCGCCCCGGCGCCGTCGAGGAGACGGACTGGACCGAGCGCCGGTCGCCCGCGTGGGCCGCCGAGGCCGACTACGTCGACCAGGTGTACGAGGCGCTCGCACAGAGCGGCTTCACCGACAAGACGATAGTCGACCCGGCGTTCGGCGGGTGGAGCGAGGCGAAGACGCGGGCCCACGACCGCGAGACGCTCCGGCGGCTCCGGGAGTTCCGCGGCTACGACCGGCCGATCCTCGTCTCGATAAACCGCAAGAGCTTCTTGAAAGAGATAGCCGACCGCTCGACCGAGGAGGCCCTGCCCGTCTCGCTCGGCGCCACCGCGCTCGCGGTTGCCCGTGGCGCCGACGTGGTGCGGACCCACGACGTCGCCGAGACGCGCGACGCGGCGCTGGTGGGCCACGCGTTCCGTGCGGAACGGGTCCGCCACGAGGGGCAAGTCGAGGTCGTCGAACGCGACGTCCGTCGGCCGGCGGAGACCCGTCGACACCTCGACCGGATCGGCGCGTCCGGCGACGCCGCCGACGCGGGGACGCGAGTGTACGAGCTGTCGGGGCTGACCGGCGAACGGCGGGCGACGCTCCGCGACGCCGCCGCCGGCGTCGGGGCGGTCGTGGCGCCCGGACGCGGCGCGGACGACGACACCGCCGTCGTCGTCGGCGGGTCGGGCGCGGTCGCGCGACTCGCCGCGGCGGTCCAGACGTCCGGCGACGACGGGCTGACGGCGGCGTTCGACGCCGTCGAGCGGGGGTTGTAAGAGAAAACTTATGCCACGTGCTGATATGAGTAGCAGTCGGACGCCGGCGTGGCACACGGGTAGGGGTACTTGGTGCCCCGTCGGCGCACATCTTCGTCCGGACCGTCGTGGGCCAGCCCCGGCTGTCGCCGGCCCCGGAGACCGCCAGCCGCCGGCGCAGGGCCACGACGGCCCGCGTCGTCCTCCCGCCCGGTCGTAGCCGTGGAGTTCTCGACGTGGGAGCCGGTGTACGAGCTGGTGCTCGCCGACCTCGGCTACGACAGGGCCGGCGACGAGCGCGTCCGTGACCGGCTCGCGGGGTGGGCCGAACCGTTCGACCTCCGACGTATCGGGATGACGGGCGAGACGGTCGCCGTCGTCGCGCCGGGCCCGTCGCTCGCCGAGAGTCTCGCCCGTGTCGACGGCGCCGACCGGGTCGTCGCGGCGTCGAGCGCCGCCGACCGCCTGCTCGCGGCGGGTCGGCGTCCGGACGCGGTCGTCACAGACCTCGACGGGACGCCGGCGACGGCGGCGGCACTCTCGCGGGCCGACACGCCCGTGGCCGTCCACGCCCACGGCGACAACGGCCCGGCGCTCGACCGGTGGCTCCCGGCCTGCGACCCGGCGAACGTCCTCGCGACGACACAGGCCGCGCCCGCCGGTCCGGTCGTCAACCACGGCGGGTTCACCGACGGTGACCGGGCGGCGTTCCTCGCGGACGCGTGCGGTGCCGCGGAGCTCCGGTACGTCGGGTGGGATCTCGACGACCCGGCGGTCGGAACGGCGAAGCGCGCGAAGCTCGGGTGGGCGCGGCGGCTGCTCCGGTGGCTGGCCGCGCGGCGCGGCGAGTCGTTCGGGGAGTGAGTCACCGACAGGTTCTCCCTTCCCCCGCCTCTGTCGCGGCTATGCAGGTGTTCTGGCACCGGCGTGACCTCCGCTGCCACGACAACCACGGGCTGGCGCTCGCGTCGGGGCTGACCGGCGACGCAGACGGGCCGGCGGTCCCGCTGTTCGTCTTCGACGACGCCGTCCTCGAGCACGGCTCGCCGCCCCGGGTCCGGTTCATGCTCGACGCGCTCGCGTCCCTGCGCGAGTCGTACCGCGAGCGAGGGAGCGACCTCGTCGTCCGTCGGGGCGACCCCCGCGAGGTCGTCCCGGCAGTTGCGGCTGAGTTCGGCGCCGACCGCGTCGTCTGGAACCGTGACTACTCCGGGCTGGCGCGGGAGCGCGACGCGGACGTCCGGCTGGCGCTCGACGACGCGGGCGTCGACCGCGAGTCCGTCCACGACCACCTCCACCACGAACCGGGCTCAATCACGACGAACGCGGGCGACACCTACTCCGTCTACACCTACTTCGGGAAGAAGTGGCACGACCGCGAGAAGGCGGACCCGTACCCCACGCCGGGGGCCGACGACCTCGCCGCCCTCGGCGAGGAGAGCGGACACGACCCGACTCCCCTCCCGTCGCTGGCGGACCTCGGGTTCGACGACCCGGTCGCCGAGGTGCCGGCGGCGGGCCACGACGCCGCCCGCGCCCGGCTCGAGGCGTTCTGTGACGGCCCGATCGAGCGGTACGAGGAGGCCCGCGAGTACCCCGCACAGGACGACACGTCGCGGCTCTCGGCGGACCTGAAGTGGGGGACACTCGGTGTACGCGAGGCGTACGCGGCCACGGCAGCGGTGACGACGCGTGTCGACGACGACGCCGCCGAGTCGGTCGAGGAGTTCCAGTCCCAGCTTGCCTGGCGGGAGTTCTACGCACACGTCCTCGCGGACGAGCCGCGGGTGGTGGCGGAGAACTACAAGAGCTACGAGAACCCGATCGAGTGGCGCGAGGACGACGAGGCGCTACAGGCGTGGAAGGACGGCGAGACGGGCTACCCGGTCGTCGACGCCGGCATGCGACAGCTCCGGCGCGAGGCGTTCATGCACAACCGGGTGCGGATGATCGTCGCCTCGTTTCTCACGAAGGACCTCCTGCTCGACTGGCGCGAGGGGTACGACCACTTCCGGACGATGCTCGTCGACCACGACACCGCGAACGACAACGGCGGCTGGCAGTGGGCGGCGTCGACGGGTACCGACGCGCAGCCGTACTTCCGGATTTTCAACCCGATGACACAGGGCGAGCGGTACGACCCCGACGGCGAGTACGTCCGCGAGTACGTCCCCGAACTCCGCGGCGTCGACGCCGAGACGATTCACTCGTGGCACGAACTGAGCGAGGCCGAACGGACGGCGGCGGCGCCGGACTACCCCGCGCCGATCGTCGACCACGCAGAGCGCCGGGAGGCAGCACTGGCGATGTTCGAGCGGGCGCGCGGCGAGGCCGACTGAGAGAGTCCGTGGTGTCGGGTCGACGGGCCCGTGTCTCGTGTCACGACGGGGCGAGAGCCCCGCCGGACTCGGCCATCTGCCAGACGGTGAGCGCACCCCCCACGCCGAGGACGACGGCGAACGCGAAGAGGGCGGTGAACGTCCCGGTCGTGGCGACCAGTGCGCCGGCCACGACCGGGGCGACGAACGACCCGAGCCACCCTGCCACGCTGGCGATCGAGACGGCTGTCCCGGCGGCACCCGGAGCGACGAACTCCCGGATCGACTGGTACATGATTCCGATCTGGAGCTGGACGAACACGCCCGCGAGGACGAGTCCCGCGACCAGCACCGCGACCGTCGTGCTGTAGGCCATCGCAGCCGCCAGCACGGTCGCACCGACGAACGATATGGCGAACACGGGCCGTCGTCGCCGGCCCAGTACGGCGTCCGAGAGCAGCCCGCCCGCGGGCCGTGCCAGGATTCCGACCGCCGGAAACAGCGCGACGAACGTCCCGCTCTCCGCGAGCGACACCCCGAACCGGCGTGTGATGTACGTCGGCATCCACGAGTTGAACACCATGTACAGCGAGTAGCCGAGAACCGTGACGACGACGACCGTCCACACGTTCCGGTCTCGCACTACCCGTCCGAGGTCGGCTCGCGTCACCGGCGCCGTGGCCGCCTCGACGCGCTGGACCCGACCGGCTGCGGCGTAGAGTGCGAGCGACGTCACGAGCACCCCGGCTCCGAAGACGGGGAACACACCCGGCCAGCCGACGGCGGCGGCGAGGCGCGGCGCGCCGAGCTGGCCGAGCGCGTACCCGGCGGGGTAGCCCGAGATGACGACCGACGTCGCCGTTGCCCGCCGACCGGGCGGGACCGCACCCGAGGCCACGTCGATACCGACCACCCACAGGACGAACATCCCGACGCCGGCGAGCAGCCGCGAGGCGAACAGCAGCGACGCGCTCCCCGCGCTCGCGGCGGCCCAGTCGCCGACACTACCGGCGAGGAGGACGGCTGCCGCAGCCGGGACGACCGTGCGGCTCTCGACGCGGTCGAGCGAGACCCCGACGGGGACGCCGACCACCGTCGCCGCGACCTGTGGGGTCGAGACGAGCGCGGCAGCCGTCGCCTCCGTGACACGGAGGTCGGCCATCACCAGCGTGAGGACGCTGGCGGGCGTGATCAGGTACGCGCCGACGAACAGCAGCACCAGCCACCCGACCCCGAGAGTCACCGCGCGCCACGGACCGTCGACCGGGACACGGGTGTCGAACTGTGTGGGCTCCAACGTCGAGACGTCGCCGGGAGTCGCTCCTAACCCTTCCGGTCGTGCCGCAGCAGCCGCAGGACTAAGCCCGGGCGCTCCGTCCACGGAACGTGCGCGTCACGATCCTCTGTTACGACGGCTTCGACGAACTCGACGTCGTCGGTCCGTACGAGGTGTTCCGGGCGGCGACCGACCGCGGTGCCGACCTGCCGGCACGGCTCGCGACACTCGCCCCCGCCGAGCGAGTGACCGCGGCACACGGCCTCCGGGTCGAGCCCGACGAGACGCTGCCGGACCCGGGCGCGCCGGGCGCGCCGGAGCTGCTCGTCGTCCCCGGTGGCGGCTGGAACAGTCGGCGCGGCGAGGGCGCGTGGGCAGAGGCCGAGCGCGGCGCGGTCCCCGACGCGGTCGCGGCCCACCACGCCGCCGGCGCGACGGTCGCGGGCGTCTGTACCGGCGGGATGCTCGTCTCCCGCGCCGGGCTCCTCGACGGGCGTCCGGCGACGACCCACCACGGTGCGCTCGACGACCTGCGCGCGACCGACGCCGAGGTCGTCGAGGAGCGGGTGGTGGACGACGGCGACATCCTGACCGCGGGCGGTATCACCTCGGGGATCGACCTCGCGCTCCACGTCGTCGAGCGCGAGGCCGGAGCCGAGGTCGCGGAGGCGGTCGCGGCGAACATGGAGCACCGGCGGCGTTAGCGCACCCGGAGCAGGCCGACGAGACAGCAGGCGGCGACGCCGCCGAGGACGGCCAGCCCGAGCCACGCGGCGCGGTACGAGGCGACGTCGGCGGCGTAGCCGACGGCGGGCGGGGCGGCGAGACCGCCGAGGTTCACCACGACCTGCGCGACCGCGGTCGCGCCGCCGAGGCGCTCCGCGGGCACCATCGCGGTCAGGCAGGCGTAGTAGAGGCCGGGGAAGCCGACGACGCCGACGCCGAGCGCGAGGAAGGCGAGGGCCGCACCCGCGGCCGACCCGGCGGCTGCGACGCCGACGAAGCCGGCGACGGCGAGGAGCGTGAGTCCGAGGAGGACGAGTGCCGCCGAGCGCGTGTCGGTCCGCGGCAGGCGGTCGGCGACCCACCCGCCGCCGAGACGACCCGCGCTCCCGGCGACCTGGACGCCCGCGAGCGTCAGGCCGGCGAGCCCGGGCGTGGCGGCGACGGTCTCTCTCATGTGCAGGACGACGTGGCCGGTCGTGGCGAAGATAGCCGCGCCGAGGAACAGGCCGGCGACGACGAGGGGGAGGTAGCCCGGCACCGTGCGGAGCGCCTCCAGGTCTGGAAGCGCGACGACACCGCTCCTGTCGTCGCCGTCGCCGTCGGCGCTGCGGGCGTACCAGCCCGCGCCGACGAGTGCGAGGGCGGCGGCGGCGAGGAAGCCGGCGCGCCACCCGAGCGCGAGCGTCGTCGCTGCCGTCACCAGTACGGCGCCGAGGCCGCTCCCCGCCGTCACGCCGACCTGCTTTGCGTTCACCGCGAGACCGTGGGCGCCGACGGGGGCGACGCGGACGACGGCACGGTTCGTCGCCGGCTGTCCGACAGAGTAGGCGGCACCGACGCCGACGAGGGCGAGAAAGAGAAGCGCAACGGCGGGCGCGGCTGCGACGGCGGCGGCACAGACGCCGAGGGCGGCCAGTCCCCAGACCATCACCGGCCGGTCGCCGCGGGCGTCGACGACGGCGCCGGCGGGCAGGAGCGCGACGGTGTAGCCGAGCACCGTCGCCGTGACGGCGAGTCCGACGACCGCACGCGAGATCGTGAAGGCGTCGCGGAGCGCCGCCGTCGCGGCGAAGACCGCGTAGAAACAGGTACTCGCGGCCACCTGCCAGCCGGCGACCGCGCCGACCCCGCGCCAGCGGCCGAGCGACGCGGCGATACGGCCCGTGGACACGTTCGACCGTGGCCGACGACGACCCGTAAGTCCTCCCGTTTCGCGCCGGAGACGGATCGTGCGCCGCAGTACCACGCTGGGTCAATCTTTAATCGTGTGGCCACCAACGATCTATCGAGGTGACTCATCGATGAGCCAAGCAACGGAGGCCGAGTACGAACTCGACCCGCTCCCGTACGACTACGACGCCCTCGAACCGCACATCTCCGAACAGGTGGTCCGCTGGCACCACGACACCCACCAGCAGGGGTACGTAAACGGCTGGAACAGCGCCGAGGAGACGCTCGCAGAGAACCGCGAGAGCAGCGAGTTCGACGACTCCGCAGGCGCGATTCGCTCCGTAACCCACAACTCGTCCGGACATATCCTCCACGACCTGTTCTGGCAGAACATGTCGCCGGAGGGCGGCGACCGGCCCGAGGGTGCGCTCGCAGACCGGATCGTCGAGGACTTCGACTCCTACGAGGCGTGGGAGGGCGAGTTCCGTGCCGCCGCGTCTGACGCGAGCGGCTGGGCGCTCCTGGTCTACGACACGTTCTCGAACCAGCTCCGGAACGTGGCGGTCGACAACCACGACGAGGGCGCGTTCTGGGGCGGCCACCCGATCCTCGCCTGCGACGTCTGGGAGCACTCGTACTACTACGACTACGGCCCGGCCCGCGGCGACTTCCTCGACGCGTTCTTCGAGGTCGTCGACTGGGACGAGCCACACGCCCGCTTCGAGCAGGCAGCCGGGCTGTTCGAGTAGACGGCGAGTACGAGGGCCCACAGGCCCACACGCGGCTTTTTATCGAGGCTCACAGCGGTGCGCCGCGCCGTTCCGGTCGGTTCGCCGCTCCCGTACGGACACTCGACGTCGGCCGGGTCGCGCTCTTCGCCGGCCCCGGCTCGCTCGCTGGCCCGTTCCGTGCGCCCGTTCTCCTCGCGGAGCGTCTCCGCGCGCTGTCTCGCGCACGCCCGCCGGACGAGACTGTCGTCGTGCCGCACGCCGCCCTCGCCGGGTCGCTCCCCGCACTGTCGGAGACCGCCGGCGCTGCCCGCGGTGTCGCGGCGTCGAACCCACTGTTCGGTCTGTCACGTCGTCGGCGTCCCGCTCCTCGCCGGCGTGGACTGCGACCCGACGGGCTACGGACCGGGACCGGGGACGTGGGCGCTGCTGTGCGGCCTCGGTGTCGGGTACGCGGCGGTGTTCGCCGTCCCGCTCTCCGTTTCTGGTGCCGGCGTCTCCGGCGTGACGCCAGCGTTTACGCTACGGCGCCACGACCGGCTGCCGTGCCCAGACCGAAATCGGAGTTCGACCGACGATACCCCTACGAGGTGTACGAACCGGCGGAGCTACTCGAGCCGGACGCGATGTACCGCGTCGACGAGGTCGCACGCCTGATGCAGGACCTGCCGCCGACGGCGGACCTCGACCCGGAGACCGAGGACCGGCTCATCGCGTGGACGGTGCCGTGGCTGTTCGCCAACCGCGACGCGCTGTGTATCTCGGACCCGACCGGCGACGAGCCGGGATATTTCGGGCTGCGGACGGGCCCCGACGGGGCGCCGGACGAGGACGAGGACGGGGACGAGACGTAGTCCGGCGCGCCGCGGGGGAGGATTTATACTCGCGCTCGCCCCCGCACGTCGCATGCAGGTCCGACTGCTGGAGGCGACAGAGGACCCGGAGGAGGTGATCTGTCGGGCGGCGCGAAACGACTACATGAGCGAGTTCAACCCCGAGCTGAGCTTCGAGGAGACGATGTCGGGGATCGAGGGCGACGGGGTAGCGGAGAAACAGCGCACGCTGATCGGCCACCTGCTCGACCACGGCCACTTCGGCCCGTTCGAACACCCGCAGGCCACCTTCGCCGTCGAGGGGATGAGCCGGTCGTGTATGGCGCAGATCACCCGACACCGGCACGTCAGCTTCGACGTCCAGTCGATGCGGTACGTGAGCTTCGACGACGTCGACCCCGCGGAGGTCGAGGCGGGCGCGCTCGTCGTCACGCCCCCCTCTGTCACCGACCCGGACTGGGTCGGACGCAACCAGTCGACGGGCCCCGTCGACGAGGCGACCCGGGAGGAGCGCGAACGGGTGTTCCGGCGCTCGGTTCGGCAGTCAGTCGAGGACTACCAGGAGCTCTTAGACCTCGGAATGGCGCCGGAGGACGCGCGGTTCGTCCTCCCGATCGGTACCGGCGTGAACGTCGTGATGAGCATGAACGTCCGGATGCTGATGCACGTCGCGGACATGCGCGCGGCGGCAGACAGCCAGTGGGAGATCCGCGGCATGACCGAGGAGATGCTCGACCTCGCGGCGGAGTGGTGTCCGATCACCTTCGACCACTACGAGCGCGAGCTGAAGACCCGGAAGAACCGGCTCGCGCCCTGACGCCGGTCGGGGCGGGTGGGCAGATTGAAGGGCGGGCCAGCCGGCTATCCGGCGATGCGTCAGGACGACCTCGTCTCCGCGACGGGCCTCGCCCGTGCAGACGTGGAGACGGTCTTGGACCGCGCCGCGGAGATCGCGGCGGACCCGGCGGCGTGGCACGAACGCCACGTCGGGACCCTGCTTGCGCTGTGTTTCTTCGAGCCGAGCACCCGGACGCGCATGAGCTTCGACGCCGCGATGAAGCGTCTCGGCGGCGACACCGTCGACATGGGGCCGGTGGAGTCGTCGTCGGTAGAGAAAGGCGAGAGCCTCGCGGACACGGTGCGGGTGATCGAGGGCTACGCAGACGCCCTCGTCCTCCGGCACCCGAAGGAGGGCGCGGCGCGGCTGGCCGCCGGGTACGTCGACGTGCCGCTGATCAACGCCGGCGACGGCGCCGGCCAGCACCCGACCCAGACGCTCCTCGACCTGTACACGATGCGGGAGGCGACCGGTCTCGACGGCGTCACCGTCGGGATCCTCGGCGACCTGAAGTACGGTCGGACGGTACACTCGCTCGCGGAGGCGCTGACGGAGTTCGACGCCGAGATGCACTTCGTCAGCCCGGAGAGCCTACGCCTGCCGGAGTCGGTGCGGTACGACGTCGAGTCGGCGGGCGGCGCGGTGCGCGAACACGAGTCGCTCGACGCCGTTCTCACCGACCTCGACGTCCTCTACGTCACGCGCATCCAGCGCGAGCGGTTCCCCGACGAGGACGAGTACCGCGCGGTCGCGGGCGAGTTCCGCGTCGACGAGACGACGCTCGCGGAGGCGCGCGACGACCTGACGGTGATGCACCCGCTCCCGCGTGTCGACGAGATAGACGCCGCGGTCGACGCCACCGACCACGCCCGCTACTTCCGGCAGGCCCACAACGGCGTGCCCGTGCGGATGGCCCTCCTGGACCTCCTGCTATGACCGACGACGACCCGCAGTTGCGCGTCAGCAAGATCCGGAACGGCACCGTCATCGACCACGTGGCCGCCGGGCAGGCGCTGAACGTCCTCGCGATCCTCGGCATCGACGGGTCCGGCGGCGAGTCGGTGTCGGTCGGCATGAACGTCCCCTCCGGTCGGATCGAGCGCAAGGACGTCGTGAAGGTGGAGGGACGGGAGCTGTCGCCCGCCGAGGTGGACGTCCTCTCGCTGATCGCGTCCGAGGCGACGATCAACATCATTCGCGACTACGAGGTGGTCCGAAAGACCCGTGTCCAGCGCCCGTCGGCCGTCTCGGACGTGCTGGAGTGTCCGAACCACTCCTGTATCACGAACGCGGGCGAGCCCGTCGAGTCGGAGTTCGACGTCCTCGACGAGGGCGTGCGCTGTCGCTACTGCGAGACGATCCTGCGCGACGGCATCGCGGCGCAGATCCGGACCTGACCCCGTAACCGATTAGTACCAGTTCGCTGTATCCGGTGTTATGTCCGGCAAAGCGAAGCTCGTGATCCTGCTCGTCCTCGTGGCCCTCGTCTACGTCGTCGTCGCCGGCGGCGGCGAACCGGTCGAGGTCGAGGTCGAGGAGTAAGCGGCAGCGTTAGGGGCGCGCGGCTGCTCTGTCGACCGTGTACGGCGTCGTCACCCGCCACGAGTCGGAGGTGGACTGGCCGGCGTTCGACCTCGGCCACTACGAGGTCAAAGACGTCTCCGGGACCGCCTCGGAGCCGACCGCAGGCGCGATCAACACGCTCTCTGCGTTCGCCGACAACGCCGCGGCACACGAGGACCCCGACCTCGTGCCGCTGAGCGCAGACGGCGAGCGCGCCACCGCGGAGCGGCGCTACTTCGACTGGTCGTTCGTCTGCCCCTCACACGAACCGTACCGCGAGGGGCTGCTCGCGATGGTCGACGACTGTGTCGCGGCGGCGCCGGACCTCCGGCTCGACGACGTCGGCTTTCCACGCCCCGAGTACTGCCACTGCGACCGCTGTGACGCCGCCTTCGCCGCGAGCGACCACGTCGACCGGAGCGACTGGCGCGCCGGTGTCGTGACCCGGTTCGTTCGCGACGTCCGGGAGCGCGTCCCGGGCGACCTCTCGCTCGCGGTCCACCCAGATCCCCACCCCGGCCACCTGCGCGAGCGGGCGGGGGTCGACCTCGACGCGCTGGCACCGCTGCTCGACCGTGTCGTCGTCCCGCTGTACGACACCGCGTACGGCACGACGTACTGGCTGGAGTCGCTGGCGAAGGGGTTCGAGAGTCGGGTTGCAGACCACGACCTCAGGCTGGCGGTCGAACTGTACGCGGTCGACGTCGACCTCGACGCCCTCGTCCACGCGACGGAGGTGGCCGAGGCCTACGCAGACGACGTGTTCTTCGGCTACGACGCGTCGAACGCGACCGCCGCGCTCCGCCGGATGCGCGCCGACGACGAGTCCGGCGTCACCCACCGGCCCGACGGCGACACGTGACTGTCCGCGACCGTCCCGTCCGACACCCGGACGACCGCGAGCCGACCGACCACGAGGGGCCGTGGCTGGCGATCCTCGGGGTCGCCGCCGTCGGGTGGACGGTGCTGTTCGCCGTCGACCGCATCCTGACCGACGGAACGCTGCTCTGGGCGACCGTGCGGTCGCTCCGGACGCTCGTGCTCGCGCCCGTCGCCGCCGCGGCGCTCTACCAGGACACCCGCGCGCTCGACGGGCGGGACGTCGACGTCGGCCGGCTCCGGTTCGGCTACGCGCTCGCGGCGCTGCTCGTCCCGCCGACGGCAGTCGGCTACCTGCTCCACCGGCACGTCCGGACGTAGGACGCGTCTGACCGGGTCAGTCGGTGTCGCCGTCGAACGCCGCGCCCGCCAGCCCCGGCCCCTCCGGGACGCGAGCCGAGCCGTCGACGACCGGCGCGGGGTCGGGGTAGAGGTCCTCGGCCAGCAGACCGGCGGTCGCCAGTCCACAGGCCGGAACGTCCGGGATCGCGGCGGCGGCGTGGACCGCCGCTGTCCGGGCGACGACGGCGTCTATCGTGGTCGTCACGACGACGTCGGCCCCCGCCTCGCGGGCCCGCCGTGCCGCGGCGACTGCGCGGTCCGGGCCGCCGAGCGCCATCGGCTTCAGTACGAGGACGTCCGCGGCGTCCGCCGCGAGCGCCCGGTCGACCCCGTGCTCGGCCACCGACTCGTCGAGCGCGACCGGGACGCCGACGTCCTCGCGCAGGCGGCGGTGGCCGTCGAGCGCCGTCGCGGCGAGTGGCTGTTCGACGTACGCGAGGTCCAGCGGCGCGAACGCGTCGAGCGCCGCGCGGGCGTCGGCCTCGTCCCACGCGCCGTTCGCGTCCGCCCGGAGCGTCGCGTCCGGCACGGCGTCGCGGACCGCGCGCAGCCGCTCGGTGTCCGCCGCGACGGACCGCGCGCCCACCTTCACCTTCAGGCAGTCGAGGCCCTCGGCAGTCGCCTCGCGGGCGCGTGCCGCCGTCTCCTCCGGCGGCGCGTCGCCGACGGTGGCGTTCACCGGCACGCGGTCGGCGGGCACGCCGTCGGCGAGTCGGGCGGCGAGCGGCTCGTCGTCTCCACGTGCGGCGGCGTCGAGCCGTGCCGTCGCCAGCCCGTGTCGCGCCGCCGGCGGCAGGTCGGCGAGCGGCGTCGCCGCGGTCGCGTCGTCCAGCGCCGCGAGCGCCTCGTCGAGCGGCTCGGTCCACCCGGGCAGCGGCGTCGTCTCGCCGACACCCGGCTCGCCGTCGACACGGACCCGGACCAGCGCGCCCTCGCGGGCCTCGATGCGCCCGCGCGCCGTGTCGAGTGGCTGCCCGAGGGCGAGCGAGAACCGCGTGACCCTCACAGCGCCAGCCCCGCGGCGAACAGCAGGGCGTGGAGCGCGAGCAGCTGGCCCGCCCGCTCCAGGGCCGGATTGAGCGCGGCGCCGCTCGTCTCGGTCAGCACGGGGCGGGCGACGAGCGCCGCGACCGGGAGCGAGAGCAAGGGAAGCAGCGCCGGGAGTCCGTGGCCCGCTACAGCGAGGACGACGGGCACGAGATACGAGAGCGCGAGCAGACCGACGTACTCGACGCGGGCGGCACGGAGGCCGAACCGGACCGCGAGCGTCTGTTTGCCAGTTCGGGCGTCCTCGTCCATGTCGCGGACGTTGTTCACGACGAGGACGTTCGTCGCGAGCGCGCCGGGCGCGGCGCCGGCGACGACGGCGCCGAGCGGGAGCGTCCCCGGCGGCGGGAGAAGGTGGAGGCCGGCGACGAGACTCGCGGCCTGGACGTAGAACGTCCCGGCGACGGCGACGAGACCGAAGAAGACGAAGACGAACGGGTCGCCGAGACCGTTGTAGCCGAGCGGGTACGGCCCGCCGGTGTAGGCGACGCCCGAGGCCACAGAGACCAGGCCGACGAGGAGGACCGGCAGACCGCCGACCCAGACGAGGTACGTCCCGACGGCGACGGCAGCGCCGAAGGTGAGCCACGTCGCGCGCCGGACCGTCGCGGGGTCGATGAGTCCCGACGCGGTGACGCGGGTGAACCCCTCGCGGTCCTCTGTGTCGGCGCCGCGGACGCCGTCGTAGTAGTCGTTCGCGAGGTTCGTCCCGACCTGGATCAGCGCCGCGCCGACGAGCGCCGCAAGCGCCGGGAGCGGGGCGAAGACACCCGCGGCGAGCGCCAGCCCGGCCCCGACCGCGACGGGCGCGACCGCCGCCGGGAGCGTCTGCGGGCGCGCGGCCATCAGCCACGCGCGGCGCCGAGAGACCTCTTCCGCAGTCATCACCGGCAGGTTGGACGCCGACCGCAAAGCGCCTGCGGTCGCCGCGGCGTCAGTAGTGCCACGGGACGTCCGAGAAGTCCGGGTCCCGCCCCTCGAGAAACGCGTCCCGGCCCTCTCGTGCCTCCGCCGTCATGTACGCGAGCCGCGTCGCCTCGCCCGCGAACACCTGTTGACCGACCAGTCCGTCGTCCGCGAGGTTGAACGCGTACTTGAGCATCCGCATCGCCGTCGGCGACTTCGAGGCCATCCGGTCGGCGAGCTCGAGCGCGCGGTCCTCCAGGTCGTCGTGTGACACCGCCTCGTTCGCCATCCCCATGTCGACGGCCTCCGCGGCGTCGTAGCTCTTGCCACAGAAAAAGAGCTCGCGGGCGCGCTTCTGTCCGACCTGTCGCGCGAGGTACGCCGACCCGAACCCGCCGTCGAAGCTCGCGACGTCGGGGTCGGTCTGGAGGAACGTCGCGTGGTCCGCGCTCGCGAGCGTCAGGTCACAGACGACGTGGAGCGAGTGGCCGCCGCCGACGGCCCAGCCCGGCACGACGGCCACGACGGGCTTCGGCATGAACCGGATGAGCCGCTGGACCTCGAGGACGTGGAGGCGGCCGGCGCGGGCCTCGCGCACGAGGTCGTCGTCGGCGTCGGCTGCCTCGTCGTCGTCGCGGTACTCGTAGCCCGACTCTCCCCGAACGGACTGGTCGCCGCCGGCGGAGAACGCCCGGCCGCCGTCTTCGGCGGGACCGTTCCCGGTCAGGAGGACACAGCCGACGTCTGCCTGCTTGCGGGCGTGGTCGAGCGCCGCCGCGAGCTCGTCGACGGTTCCGGGCCGGAAGGCGTTTCGTCGCTCCGGCCGGTCGAACGCGATCCGGACCGCGTCGACGTCCGTCCCGCGGTGGTAGGTCACGTCGTCGAACTCGGCTGTCACCTCGGTCCAGCGGTCGGGGTCGAACGTCTCCGAGACGGCGTCCATGTACGCCCCCGGCGCGGGGGCGTCAAGAAAGTGCGCTCCGGGCGGGATGACCGACGACGAGCCGTCGACCAGCCGGCCTCCGACCACGCGGAGGTCCTCGCGCGCGGCGAGTGCCCACCGCGCCAGCCGGGCGAGCGGGCCGTCGGCGCAGACAGCAGCGGTCGCCGGACGACGACCACCCCGGCCGGCGACGGCGGCGCGCAGGGGTCCCGTCCGGGCGACGAGAACCCCCGAGCCGACCCGCTCGAGCGTCCAGCCGGCCACGTAGACGAGAACGGCGGTCAGCGTCCCGAGGAGCAGTTCTGCGGCGATCGAGACGGCGTACCAGAGGACGAGGAGCGCGACGGCCGTCGGCGTGCGCCACGTCCGATCCGTGGGGAGAGCCGACGACGCGGCGTGTGCGCCCGGCTCAACTGACGTCTGCCACGCGCTCGACGACCCGGTCGCGCAGGGCCTCGCGGGTCCGGTGGCTCGACTCGGCGTCGAAGGAGACGCGCAGGAGGTCGCTCCCGGGCGTCGTCACGGACCGCCGGTACGCGTCGCCGAAGTCGTCGAGCGCGACGGTCGCGACGTCCAAGTCGTAGATGTCGCCGAGCGGCGCGAAGTCGAGACCGTGGGGAGTTCGGAACTGCTCGGTGAACGGGGGGTCGAACGCCTCGACGGGTAGCTCGTGGAAGATACCGCCGCCGTCGTTGTCGACGAGGATCACGGTTGCATCGACGTCACACCGCTCTAGCGCCAGTAAGCCGTTCGCGTCGTGGTAGAGCGCCAGGTCGCCGACGACGAGCGTGAGCGGATCGGTCGTCGCGTCGCCGGCCCCGAGCGCCGTCGACACGACGCCGTCGATACCGCTCGCGCCACGGTTACCGAGCACCGTCAGCGACGCCGTCGAGGGCGCGCCGAAGCGGTCGAGGTCCCGGACCGGCATCGAGTTCGAGACCACGACGGTCGCGGGGTCGGGAGCGCGCTCGGCAGCCGTCGCGAGAACCCGTCCCTCGTGGACGGCGCCCTCGGCTGCTGCGGCCGCGTGAGCCTCGCGAGCCGCCCGGTCGGCGCGCTCCCACCGCTCGGCCCACCCGGCGTCGACGGACGGTGTCGCCCGTTCGGCGACACGCGCTGCCAGCCGCGAGGGGTCGGCGACGACGAGGTCGGTGGCCCGGAACTCTGCCTCGCGCCACCCGCCAGCGGTGTCGACGACGAACTGGCGCGCGCCCGTGCCGGCGAGGTATCGCCGCAGGCGCTTCGACGTGGGCGAGGCCCCGACGCGGAGGACCACCTCCGGGTCGGGCCACGGCGCCGTCGCCGCGGAGTCGACGTAGGCGTCGTACGCGCCGAGGACCGGCGTCGTACGGACGTGACCGCCGAACCGCAGACCGGAGAGCGGGTCGGCGAGCACCGGAACCCCGGTTGCGGCGGCGAGGGCGGCGAACGCCTCGCGGTCGAGTCCCGGCGGGTCGGCCGGGCCGGCGACGACGAGGCCGCGCGCCGCGTCGAGAGCGTCGACGACGCGACGGAGGTCGGCGGGCGAGAGCGCGGGCGTGCCGGCGGTGCGGCGGACGAACGGCGCGCCGTCCGGACGGCCGTCGGCGGCGAGCGAGTCGAGGTCGTCGGACACGCCGTCCGTCGGCGTCGGCTCCAGCGGCTTCGGAAACGGGCAGTTGAGGTGGACCGGACCGGACGGGGTGCCCGTCGCCGCCGCGAGCGCGGTCGCGACCCTCGTCCGGAGCGCGCGGAGCGTCCGTGGCTCTGCCGTCGGCTCGGGCAGGTCGGCGTAGAGCCGCGTCGCAGCCCCGTACAGCTTCTCCTGGTCGACGGTCTGGTTCGCCCCGGAGTCCCGCAGTTCGGCGGGACGGTCGGCGGTGAGGATGAGGAGCGGCACCCGGCCCTCGTCGGCCTCGACGACGGCGGGGTGGAGCTCGGCGGCGGCAGTGCCGGACGTCGTCACGACGGGGGTCGGCTCGCCGGTGCGACGGGCACGGCCGAGCGCGAAGAAGGCCGCCGAGCGCTCGTCGAGGTGCGAGCGCACCCGCACCTCGTCTCGGGCCGCGAGCGCGAGTGTCAACGGCGTCGAGCGCGACCCGGGGGCGACACAGGCGACCCGGACCCCGGCGCGGACGAGTTCGTCGACGAGCGCCCGGCCGTGGAGCGTCGAGCGGTTCGGTGCGGTCATCTCACCGCTCCAGCTCGTCGAGGATCGGTCGGTACTTCAGCTGCACCTCGTCCCACTCGGCGTCCGGACCGGAGTCGGCGACGACGCCGACGCCGGCGAAGGCAGTGACCCGGTGGCGGTCGGGCGAGACGACCGCAGAGCGGATACCGACCGCGAACTCGCCGTTTCCGGCGGCGTCGAACCAGCCGACCGGCGCCGCGTACCAGCCGCGGTCGAACTGCTCGGCTGCACGGATGGTCGCGAGCGCGCGGTCCGGCGGCAGGCCGCCGACGGCTGGCGTCGGGTGGAGCGCCTCGACGACGTCGAGAACGTGTGTGTCGCTCGCGAGCGTCGCCGAGACCGGCGTGTGGAGGTGCTGGACGGTCGCCAGTCGCCGGACCGTCCGGTCGCCGACCCGCACCCGACCGAGGGGAGCGAGCTGGTTCCGGACCGCCTCGACGACGAGATCGTGTTCGCAGCGGTTCTTCGGGTCGGCGGCGAGCTCCTCGGCGAGCCACTCGTCCTCCTCGGGGGTGTCGCCGCGGCCCGTCGTCCCCGCGAGCGCGCCCGTCCCGACGGTCCGACCGTGGAGACTGACGAGGCGTTCCGGGCTGGCACCGAGGAAGACCGGCGGCGACGCGTCGTCGCCCGGTTCGACGAGAAAGCGGTAGCAGTCGGGGTTCGAGGCACCGAGGCCGTTGAGGAGCGCTGCCACGTCGACGGGGCGTTCGGTCTCGACCGCCAGCCCCTGCGCCAGCACGACCTTGCGGAGGTCGCCGGCGCGGATTCGCTCGACCGCGTCGCGGACGCTCGTGGTCCAGGTCTCGCGGTCGGTGGTGCGCTCGCGCGCGGCGACGCCCGGCGGACCGGTACGAGGGCCGGGGTCCGGCGGGGCCACAAGCCGGTCGCGCTCACGCTCGACCCGGGCGTCGACGGTCTCCGGCGTCGCGTCCTCGCCGACAGCGGTGACGGTGAGCCACGTTCCGTCGTGGGTGTCGGTCACCTGGACGCGGGGGAGGACGAACCGGGTACCGGGAAACGCCGTCCACGGTGCCGCGCCCGTCCCGTCGGGGTGAAAGGCGGCCCCGCCGAACAGCCGAGGACAGGCTGCCTCGGTGCCGGCGTGGACGTCGCCGTCGTCGAAGAGACGCCCGGCGGCGTCGCGGACGGCGTCGAACCGCCGCGGACCGTCGGCCTCGACGGCAGCCGCGACGCCGCCGGCGACCACCGTCGCCCCGTCCGGTGGGACCCACGCCGTCCGGGGCGTGGCGAGAGCGGCGAGGGCGGCCCGAAGGTCGACGTCCGGAATCCGGACGGACCGGCTCACCAGAGACGCCCGATCGGCGCGCGGTGCGCTCATCGGCTTCGCTCGGGTCCGGACGGTCTTTTACCTTGTCGTACGGCGGGTGCCCCCCGCCAACTATATGTAACCGTCTCTCGAAGCCCGACCGACCGATGCCTACCGTCCGAATCACCGTTCCGGAACATCTCGAGATGCGCATCGCGCGGCTCGTCGAACAGGACGAGTTCGTCGACCGCGAGGAGGCCATCGAGGAACTGCTGTCGACCGGCCTCCGCGCGTTCCGGACCGGCGGGTCGATGGACACGAACGACCCCGACTTCGAGGACGACGGGATGATGGGCCACGAAGACGAGTACGTCTTCTGAGGACGTCCGCAACAACGGTTAAGCCGCCGGCGCCCGCACTCACCGGTATGCACAAGGACGAACTGCTCGAACTCCACGAGCAGATGGTGGAGATAAAGGACTACTTTGCGGCCCGCGAACACGTCGACTCGAGCCTGTTCGAACCGTACGACGGGCTGGACGTCGACCCGTCGCACGTCCACAAGTCCAAGAGCGAGCACAAACACGCCGTCTTCGTCCTCGGGAACGCCCTCGCGAACGCCATGAGCGACGACGAGTTCTCCGAGGCCGGCCGGGTCGGGAAGCGGATGAAGGAGCTGGCCGAAGACGCCGAGTCGAAGCTGTAGGCGTGGTCGGCGCGGCGCTCCTCTGGCGCGTCGCCGTCGTCGCCGCGGTCGGCGGATCGTTCCTCCTCGTCGTCGCGCTCGACGCCCGGCGGGCCGGTCGCGCCCGGACGCTCCGGCGGCGCCTGATACTCGGCGTACCGTGGGGGACGCTCCTGACGATCGCGGGCGTCCTCGCCGTCTACCTCGTCCTCCAAGGCGGCGCGCGGGCGTGGAACGACCCCGCGACGATCCCGTTTCGCGCGTGGTCGTTGCTCTACCCGCTCGGCGTCGTCACGGCGCCGTTCGCACACGCCGGGCCGGGACACCTGCTCGGCAACCTGGCAGGCACGCTCGCGTTCGCCCCCCTCGTCGAGTACGCCGTCGGCCACTACCCGCGAGAGCGCGGCGCGTCGTCGTTCGGGTCGCTCCGCGAGACTCCGTACGCCCGCGCGCTCCTCGTCCCGGCGGCGGCGGTCGTCGTCGGCCTGTTCACCGGCGTCTTCGCCGTCGGCCCGATAATCGGGTTCTCGGGGGTCGTCTTCGCCTTCGCCGGGTGTGCGCTCGTCTGCTACCCGCTCCGGACGGTGGTCGCGCTGGCCGGCGCACGCGCGGTCTCGCTTCTCACCGCCGCGGTCCGGTCGCCCGTCACCGTCGCGCGGGCAGAGCCGTCGTTCACCTCGCCGTGGTGGGCCGACATCGCGATACAGGGCCACGCGCTCGGCCTCCTCGTCGGGATGCTGGCCGGTCTGTGGCTCGGTCGACGCGGCGTCGTCGAGCAGCCGTCCGCACTCCGGACTTGGGCCGGGGTCCTGCTGTTCGGCGTCGGACAGTCGCTCTGGGCGGTCTACTGGTTCCGGGGCCAGGGGACGTTCGTTCTCTACCGCGCGGCGGGGCTGGCGCTGGTGGCCGTCCTCGCGGCGCTCGTCGCCGCGACCGTAGTCGCCTCGGCCCGCCCCCTCGTCGGGAGCGGGCCGGCGGGCGAGTCGCTCCGGTCGCTGCCGCGGTGGCAGACCGGCGCCGTCGCGCTCGTCGTCGTCCTGTCTGCGCTCGCCGGTCCGGGCGCGGCGGTGAACCTCGCGACGACGAGCGACGACCCGCTGCCGGGCGAGCCGCTGACGATCCGTGACTACGAGGTGGCCTACGCCGAGGACGTCGAGAACGGGATGGTGTCGGTCGTCGACGTCGAGGCGTTCGGCGAGACGACGAGCGTGAACACCTCGGGTGTCGTCGTCCGGTCACGCGATCGCCACGCGTGGGTGACGGCGGTGTCGAAGGGCCGCCTGTCGTTCGCCGGACGGACGGTGGTGCGGGTCGGCGGCGTCGGCTGGCTGGAGCGGGTGGTCGTCCAGCGCCGTGGCTGGAACGCCGTCGGCGGCAACCACAGCTACCGGGTGACGTTCACACACGCGAACGCGACCCGGGTTGTCTACCGTGCGCCGCCGGCCCGGGCGTCGCCGACGGTCGACGGACGGACCGTCTCGATCCGCGCCGCGCCGCCGGGCTTCCGTGTCGCCGTCAGCCGCGACAACCGGACCCGGACCGTCCCGCTCCCGGCGGCGAACACGACGACGACGGCGCTCGGCCTGCAGTTCACCCGCGACGGACGCAGTCTCGTCGCGTCGCGAGACGGCACGCGGGTCGTCGTCGCCCGACAGGAGACGTACCCCGGCGCGCGCTAAGCGTCCCACGCGACGCGGTGGACCTCGACGTCGACGGCCTCGCTGTCTGATTCGTGGAACGAGAACCGCCGGTCGAGGGCGACCGTCGCGGCGTGTGAGGCCGTCAGACGCCCGCCGTGGTCGGCGGCGAACGAGGCGACGAACTCGCGGCTCCCCGCCCGGTGGACCGAGTACGAGACGTCGGCGACGGCACTCGCGGCGGCGAGAAACGCCCGGTCGGCGTAGACGGCGTCGCGCTGTGCGCCGAACGGCGGGTTGGTCAGCACCGTCGTCTGCCGGTCGGGGTCGCGGGCAAGCGGGAGCTGTGTCGCGTCCGCGCGGACCCACGTGACGGCGGCATCGACGCCGACCCGACGACGGTTCTCGCGCGCCGTCGTCAGCGGCGCGGCGTCGAGCTCGACGCCGACGACACGGACCGGGGCGCGCAGGGCGGCGCCGAGCGCCAGCATCCCCGTGCCCGTGCCGAGGTCGACGACGGTCGCGCCTTCGATATCGCCGCGCAGGTCGGCGTCGTGGACGACGCTCGCTGCGAGCCCCGGCGGCGTCGGGTACTGTTCCAGCGCCGCGCTCGGGTCGGTGAACCCCGCGACGACGGCGAGTTGCGTCTCCAGCGCGGACCGCGTGCTCACACCCGGGTGTTCTGGGCCGCCGGAGATAGGCGTGGCGGGTCACACAGCCGGTGAGACGTCGCCTCCGACGGAGGCCCCGACTGTCTCAGTACGACCGCTCGACGACGACGGTCCCCGTCTCGTCGGCGAGCGTCGCGGTGTCACCCGCGTCGTTCCAGACCGGGCTCGACCGGCCCCAGTAGTGGTGGCCGTCACCGTCCTCGCCGGTCCCGGTGTGGACGACGAGCGACTCGCCCGGCTCGAGTGTCGTCCCTTCGGGGAAGCGGTAGACGTGGTCGGCCTCGTCGCGGAGCGTCCACCCGGAGAGGGTCACCGCCTCGTCGCGGCTGTTGACCACGGTGACCGTCTCCTCGTCGAGGGTCTCGCGGTCGTCGCCGGGCGCGTCCGCCGTCACGTGGAGCGTCAGGCCGTCGGGCTCGGGGGGGCCGTCCACACAGCGCCAGAGTCCGCGGCGCTCGGACCGTGCGCGCGCCTCCAGCCCGAGGTAGCGGTCGCGCTCGACGAGGTCGGAGTCGAACACGCGGCCCCAGCCTCCGGCGACGAGGCGAGCGTTGAGCTGCTCGCCGTCCACGTAGACGTACGCGAGCAGGCGACCGTAGTAGCCTCGCCGCTGCTCCGTCGGGTCGAAGCCGAGCATCACCTCGTGGCCCGCCAGCCGCTCCTCGACGAACGCGCTCGCGTGCTCGCCGTGCGTCCGCAGGCAGTCCCGACCCGCAGCCGTCTGCGGGACGCCCTCGAACTCGTCCGGAGTGTTCTCCGAGTGGACCTCGGGCGTGTCGACGCCGAGCAGCCGGATCGACTCCGTCGTCCCGTTCGACAGCTCGACCTCCACGGTGTCGCCGTCGACGACGCGTGTCACCGTCGCGGACTCCGTCGGCCCCGTCTCCGGGTGTGGAGTACCGAGCGCCGTCCCGGCGACCGTCGGCGACTCCGGACCCGCCGCCGACGGCGTCGACGGTTGCGTCGTCGCGCCGAGACAGCCCGCCAGGACCACCAGCGCGACGGCGACGAGGGCGGCGCGCACGTCCGTCCGTTCGGCAGCGGCGACCTAAACCACACGACGGCCGCTCCGGGCCCCCCTCACCCGAACTCTTAAATATACTCTACTTTACAGTCACTTATAATGGAACGTCCGACCAGCCAGCGCCAGCGTCGGTCCGACGAGACGGAGTCAGAACAGCAGGGTGAACGGCTCGCCTGCCCCGAGTGTGACTCCGACAGTATCGTGACGGACGCAGACCAGAGCGAACTCGTCTGTGACGACTGCGGGCTCGTCCTCGACGAGCGGCAGATCGACCGGGGGCCGGAGTGGCGGGCGTTCAACCACTCCGAACGCCAGTCCAAGTCCCGCGTCG
>CAZEJR010000013.1:0-62330 GCA_964512675.1 uncultured Haloferacaceae archaeon
CGACCCAGACGATGCACGACAAGGGGCTGACGACGACGATCGACTGGAAGGACAAGGACGCCTACGGTCGGTCGATCTCCTCGGAGAAGCGCTCACAGATGCACCGCCTGCGCAAGTGGCAAGAGCGCATCAGAACGAAAGACGCCGGCGAACGCAACCTCCAGTTCGCGCTCTCCGAGGTCGACCGCATGGCCTCTGCGCTCGGCGTCCCTCGCTCCGTCCGCGAGGTCGCCTCCGTCATCTACCGCCGCGCGCTGAACGAAGACCTGATTCGCGGCCGCTCGATCGAGGGCGTCTCGACTGCCGCACTCTACGCCGCCTGTCGACAGGAGGGCATCCCGCGGTCGCTCGACGAGGTGGCCGAGGTATCACGCGTCCCGCAGAAGGAGATCGGTCGGACCTACCGCTACGTCTCCCAGGAGCTCGGCCTGGAGCTCAAGCCCGTCGACCCGAAGCAGTTCGTCCCGCGCTTTGCCTCGTCGCTCGGCCTCAGCGAAGAGGTCCAGTCGAAGGCGACGGAGATAATCGACGTGTCGGCAGAACAGGGACTGCTGTCGGGAAAGTCCCCGACGGGCTTTGCCGCCGCCGCCATCTACGCCGCCTCCCTGCTCTGTAACGAAAAAAAGACACAGCGCGAAGTCGCCGACGTCGCCCAGGTCACCGAAGTCACAATCCGCAACCGCTACCAGGAACAGATCGAAGCGATGGGCTTCCGCTAGCGGCGGACGAACACGACGACCCTGCGGTTCCACAGCGCCGTCCGGTATCCCCGCGACTCGTAGGTGTCGAGCCGGCTCGCGGCTGTCGTCCGGGTCGACGCCGCCGCCACTACCACCGGCGGCGGGTCGGCGAGCGCGGCGGGGCGTGCGGCGCTCCGGACGTCTGCGTCGGCACGCGCGAGGTACCACGCGACCGGGAGCCGTTCGCCGAACCGGTCGGGCACCGGTGGCGCGTCGGCGCGAGACTCGGGGCGGATCACGAACTCGTCGCCGTAGAGGAGAACGGGGCCGCCCGTCGCCGCTGCCGCACGGATCGGCTCGAGGTCGTCTGCGGCCTGCCCGTACGTCGTCAGGGTGTCGTCGGGGGCGGGCGTGTCGTACGTCTCCGTCGCGGCGACGACGCCCGTCTGGGCGACGAGGGCGACGACGAGGAGAGCGACACCGACGGTCTCACGGGTCGCGCCGCGGTCGACCGCGCGCCGGCCGAGGCGGGCGACCCACGCGCCGCCGACGGCTGCCGGGACGGCGAGAAAGACGACGCTGTGGACCGCGATCCACGGGCCGAGCGACTCCGCGACAGTCGGGACGACGAACAGACCGGCGAGACCCCAGTAGGCGGCGAACTCGACGACCGGCCGGCGGTCGGTGCCGCCGTAGCGCAGACGCGCGAGGGCGACGCCGGCGAGGAGTGCGACCGGCAAGGCCGCCCGTCCGACGACACCGGCGACGTCGGCGAGATACGGCAGAATCTCGTGGGTGCCACCCGGCGAGCGGCTGGCAACCCGGACGCCGAGGAACGCCCGCGGCGCGTCGACCAGGGCACCGGCGACGGCGTCGAGGCCGAGGGGTCTGGGGGCGAACAGGACCACGACGGCGCCGAAGAACGTTCCGAGCCCCGTCGCGACGGCCCGTCCAGACCGGCGCAGGCCGGAGACGACGAGATCGAGACGCGCTGTCGCGGCGGCGGGGTGTCCGACGACCCGCTCGTGGTCGACGACGACCGCGCCGGCGACGAGCGCGAGGACCGGGTAGGAGACGGCGAAGCCGGAGGCCGCGAGCGCTCCCGCCGCAGCCAGCCCCGCGACGGGGACGAACCGCGCGTCGCCCGCCGTCGCCCGGACGAACGACCCGAGGACGACGAGCGCCAGCCCCGCCGCGAGGACGTCCCCGCGGAGGAACCGCGAGAAGTAGAGAAGCAGCGGACTCGCGGCGAGGACGAGGGCGAGCAGGACGGTCTCGAGGTCGTCGAGTCTGCCGCGAAACAGGAGCGCCGCGAGCGGGAGGAGACCGCCGCCGAGCGCGACCGGGAGCCGTGCCGTCGCGTCGGTCGCGCCGAACAGTCCCGTGACCAGCGCGCCGGCGTGATAGAGCAGCGGCCCGCCGGCGACGGGGCGGTACGACCACCGGCCGGTCTCGGCGTAGCGCAGCGTCCAGTACCCGACCCGCGCCTCGTCCCAGTGGAACGGGCGCGCGTCGAGGGCGACGAGACGAGCGGCGAGCGCGGCGAGGGTGACGAGCGCGACGGCGCCCCGAACCCGCGACCGTCGCTCGTCGCCCGACGACATACGACGTGGTGCTCGGCGGCCGAGTAGAAGCCTTGTGATCGCGTTCGACGGGAGACTGTCGCCGCCGCTTCCGTAACCTGTTTGCCCCCGGCATTCGGGACTGTGGATATGGCCGAGTACACCGTCGAGTTCGTCGGGACCGGCGAACGGATCACGGTCGCCGACACTCAGACCGTCCTCCGGGCGTGTCTCGAGGCCGGGATCGCACAGGAGTACTCCTGTCGTGTCGGGATGTGTCTCGCCTGCTCGGCGGAGATAGTCGAGGGCGAGGTGGTCCAGCCGGCGGCCCACGCGCTGACGGAGGCCGAGGGCGAGCGCTACGCGCTCACCTGCATGGCGCGCCCACAGTCCGACCTCGTCCTCGACCGGGGCTCGTACCCACCGAGCGTCGAGGGTGACGCCGAGGGCGGCGCAGTCGCCGACGACTAGCCCGCCGCACAGCTGTTCGGTCCGAGCGCGAGCGTCCGCGCCGTCTCGTCGTCGACAGATTCGCGCCCGAGGTTTACCGCGACGAGCCGTTCGTAGTTCGCCGGGCGGTCGCCGAGCGACGCCGTCACGCGCGCAACGAATGACGCGCGGTCGAGCGCGAGAAGCGGGCGGTCTCGCGCCGCGCCCACGGTCGTCGTGACGAGGCCGTCCGTGACCTCGTCGGGCGTCGCGTGGTGGCTCGGGAGGAGGAGCGTCTCGTCCGGGAGCGCGAGGACGCGGTCGTGGAGTGTCTCGTACAGGCGTGCCGCGAGCGCCGGTGCGCCCTCGTCGCCGGCTTCGAGGTCTGGCCGGGCGACGGAGTCGAGAAAGACGCTGTCGCCACAGAGCAGTGCGTCGGCGTCGTCGCGGGCGAGGCGCAGACCGGTCATCTCGGTCGTGTGGCCGGGGAGCGGGACCGCCGCGAGCGTCGCGTCGCCGACGGTGAGTGTCTCGTCCGGACCGAGAAGTCGTGCGTCGACAGAGGGGTCGAGACCGCGGTCGGTCGCGCCCGCCGGGAGAACAGCCGTCGCGTCTGTCCGGGCCGCGAGCGCGGCGACGCCGCTCGGGTGGTCGGCGTGGACGTGAGTGTCGACGGCGAACGCGACGTCGGCCCCGTGGTCGGCGGCGTCGGCGGCGTAGCGGTCGGCGAACGCCCGGAGCGGGTCGACGACCGCCGCCGCGTCGCCCGAGACGACGAGGTACGAGAGACAGCCGCTCGACGGGCGGCGGTACTGGACGACGCGTTGGCTACCGGAGCCGAGGGCCGGCGTCGCGACCAGGAGGTCGGCCCACGCCGACATCCCGCCGGTGAGGTTCGCGGCGTCGAAGCCGGCGTCGACGAGGAGACCCGCGACCTCGTCGCTCGCCGCACCGTGGCCGCAGACGACGACCACGCGGTCCGACGGGTCGACGCCCACGTCCGTCGCCCGGGCGGCGACGTCGCCGGTGACACCCGCGGCGACGAACTTCGGATGCGAGGCGTGGACCGTCTCGGCTGCCGGTGTCTCGACGTGCCAGCGCTCGAACTCGTCGCGGGCCCGGACGTCGAGGACGACGAGCGGGTCGCCCGCCCGCAGACGGCTGTCGAGCTCGGCCGGGGTCACCGACGGGACGCTCTGACTCACGCCGGCCGTTCGCGGGCGGAGGTAAAAACCCACGCGGCGCGGAAAGACTTAGACGGCGGCGGTCGTCCCGTGAGTATGGACGGAGCCACGTTTCGCGAGGCCGTCGAGCGCGAGTGTACAACGGAGCTCGACCGCCTCGGCTCGAACCGCCTCCTCGTCGCCCTGACGGACGCGGAGCTGACGACGCCGTCGGTGCTCTCGGTCGCCGCGGCGAGCGAGGCCGCCGCCCGCGGCACGTTCGCGGCGTGGGCCGACGACGAGACGGACGACGAGGTTCGTGCCGCGTTCGCGGCCACCGCCGACCGGGAGCGCGAGCACTACGAGCGGGTCCTGGAGTCACTCGCCGACGTAGACCCCGACACGGCGGCGGCGCTGCGCGGTCCGGAAGCCGAGTCCGGCGACCCTGGCCCGGTCCACGGCTACCTCCGGGCGCGGACGGGGACCGTCGAGCGCCTCGGCGCCGGCGTCGTCGGTCGGGGGCTCGTGAGCCTCCGCACCCACACACAGGTCGTCTCCTTTTTCATCAACGAGGCGGACGAGCGCCGGGCCGGCCTGTTCCGCGACCTGCGCGACGAGACGGAGACCGCACTGACAGAGGGACTGGACCTGCTGGCGGCCCGGTGTGCGGACGGCGAGGCGTGGGACCGGGCGCTCGCGAGCGCGACGTACGTCGTCACGCTCGCGTACGACGACTACGCCGACGCCCTGCGGGGGATGGGCGTCGACCCGAAGCCAGTCTGCTGATGTCCGGGCGTGTCGTCGGCCTGTACGTCGCGCCGGAGGCGGGCGCACCACCGGAGCGGCGAGAGCGGGTCGGCGTGGTCGCGGGCGGAATCGCCGGCGACCGCTACTGTCGCGGCGCGGGACAGTTCTCGGAGGTCGGCGACGGCCACCCGGTGACGCTCGTGACCGCACGGGGCGTCGCTGCCGCCGAACGCGCGGTCGGGACGCGCCTCGACCCGGGCTGGCACCGCCGGAACGTCGTCGTCGACGGCGTCGCCGTAGACGGGGCGGGGGCGGTCCTCGAACTCGGCGGCGCTCGCCTGCGCGTGACACGGGATCGGCCGCCGTGCGCACACCTCGAGTCGACCGTCGGAATCCCGGACGTGGCGGCGGCCCTGCGCGGCCACGCGGGGGTCTGCGCCGACGTGGTGCGGTCTGGCACGCTGGCGGTCGGCGACGACGTCGGGGTCGTCGACCCGCCGCCGCGCGAGGCCGGGCGCCGGATCGTCGACCGCCTGCGCGAGTAGCGCCCTCGTGTGCCGGCGGCGCACGCCCGCTCCAGTGTTTAACAGTCTGCCCGATCGATCACGGGTATGTCATCACGACGTGGCTACCTCGCCGGCCTCGCGGCGACCGCGCTCGCCGGCCTCGCCGGCTGTGCCGGCGTCGTCGGCACCGGCGCGGACGTCGGGACAGACGGGACCGGCGGCGACGCGACGGCCACGCCGTCGCTCGACGCACCGAGTGGGTCGCCGCCGGTCGCGGCGGACTCGCTGACGCTCGGACACGCCACGAGTCACCTCCGCGAGGAGACGTCGAGAGGCGCGTCGAAAGACGGGATTCCCTCGATCGACGACCCACAGTTCGTCGATCCGGGCGAGTTCGGGGGCGACGGCGGCGACCCGGTGTTCGGCCTGGCGTTCGACGGCGAGGCCCGTGCGTACCCGCAGGCGGTTCTCGTCTGGCACGAGATCGTCAACGACGTCGCCGCGGGGGTGCCGGTCTCGGTGACCTACTGTCCGCTGACCGGGACGGCGATGGGGTTCTACCGCGGCAGCACCACGTTCGGCGTCTCCGGTCGCCTCGTGAACAACAATCTCGTGATGTACGACCGCGAGAACGACGGGCGCTGGCCGCAGGTGACCGGCACGGCGATCGAGGGGCCACACGAGGGCGAGTCGCTCCGCGAGTTCCGGCTCGTCTGGACGACGTGGGAACGCTGGCGCGACCGTCACCCCGAGACCCGCGTCCTCTCGGCGGACACGGACTACGCACGCGACTACGGCTCCGACCCGTACGGCGACTACAACCCGCGGCGGGGGTACTACGCCCGCGACCACATCGGCACGCTGTTTCCGGACCTCGTCGAGCACGACGACCGCCTGCCGAAGAAGGCCGTCGTGTTCGGCGCGCGGACGACCGACGGCGCGGTCGCGTTCGAGAAGGCCGCGCTCCGGGACGAGCCGGTGGTGACCGCAGACCTGGCCGGCGACGAGGTCGTCGGCGTCTACGACGCCCCGCTCGACACCGGCTACGTCTACCGGACCGACGGCGCGAGCGTCGAGACAGCCGGCGAGGGGCGGGTCCGCGTCGACGGCCAGGTCCACCGCGCCGACGCCGTCCCGCTCGACCGTGTCTACGCGTTCGACGCGATGTGGTTCGCGTGGCACGGCTTCTACCCGGAGACGGAGCTGGTCACCGCGTGAGCAACTCGACCGCCCGCGCCGGTCCGCGGCTCGTCGGCTCGACGGTCACGGTTCTCCGGCGCGCGCTGCGCCGCCGCGACGGGCGGGCGGTCGCCGCGCTCGCCCTCGTCGGCTACCCGGTCGTCTACTGGGTCGCGATCGGTCACCTCTCGTTCTCGCCGTCGCTCGGCGGGGGCGGCGTCGAGACGTTCGTCGTCTCGGACCCGCTCGCGCGGATGGTCGAGGCGCGCTCGCCGTTCAGCTACGAGCCGGTGGCGCGCGTCGCTGCCGGGCCGGTCGTCTGGCTCGTCTCGCCGCTGAACGCCGCGCTGGGCGTGCTCCTCGGCGGCCTCGTCGCCGCCAACGCCGCGGTCGGGCTGGTCTCGTGGCGCGCTCCACGGGTCTGTCGCGCGGGCGCGAAGACCGGCCCGCTGGCCGGTGTCCTGGCACTGCTCGGCGGCGCGACGTGCTGTGGCCCGGCGGTGTTCCTGCTCGTCGGTCTCCAGGCGACGGGCGCGCTCGTCGGCGCGTTCTCCGTGCTCGTCCCGCTGTCGGTGCTCCTGCTGGTCGGGACCCTCCTCCTCGCCGGACGCGGGGGCTAAGCCTGGCCGGGGGCGGGTTACGCCGGGTCGAACGCCGCGTCACCTTCGACCGCGTATCGGTCGACCGTGTCGAGATCCACCGTCACGCCGAGCCCCGGCGCCTCCGGCACCGTGATCCGGCCCTCGTCGATGAGGGTCTCCTCGATCAGGTCGTCCCACCAGTCGAGCTCGTAGGAGTGAAACTCCACCGCGAGGGCGTTCGGCACCGCAGCGCCGACGTGGGCGCTCGCGGCTGTCGCGACGGGCGAGGAGACGTTGTGCATCGCCACGGGAACGTAGTAGCTGTCGGCGAGGGTGGCTATCTTCCGTGTCTCGCGCATTCCGCCGACCTTCGGGAGGTCCGGCGCGACGATGTCGACCGCCTGCCGCTCGAGCAGCCGGCGGTGACCGTGGACGCGGTAGACGTTCTCGCCGGCGGCGACGGGCGTCGTCGTCTCGCGGGTCACCTCGCGCTGGACGTCGACGTTCTCCGGCGGCACCGGGTCCTCCAGCCACCAGACGTCGTACGGCTCGACGGCGTCGGCGAGGCGGTGGGCGCTGCCCGCGGAGAACGACCAGTGACAGTCGAAGGCGACGTCGGCGCGGTCGCCGACCCGTTCGGTCACCTCGCGGACGATCTCGGCCTTGTGGTCGACCTCGGCGCCCCGGAGGTGTCGGTTCGCACGGTCCAGCTCCGCTCCGCTCTCGACGTCGAGGTCGAACTTCAGCGCGTCGTAGCCCAGCTCCTCGACCACGCGCTCGGCCTCGTCGGCGTTCGAGGCCGGGTCGGCCTCGTCGCCCGCGTGGCAGTCGCAGTAGACCCGCACCTCGTCGCGGTACTTCCCGCCGAGGAGCTGGTAGGCCGGCACCTCCAGGAGCTTCCCGGCGAGGTCGTGGAGCGCAACCTCGACGCCGGCGACCGCGCTCACCGTCGGCCCGCCGATAGAGCCCTCGCCCGACATCTTCTGGATCATGTGCTCGTACAGCCGGTCGACGTCGAGCGGGTTCTCGCCGACGAGAAACGGCGTCATCCGGGCGATCAGTTCGGGCACGCCCGCACCCCAGTACGCCTCGCCCGTCCCGGCGACGCCGGCGTCGGTGTAGACCCGAACGAGCGTCCACGGGAAGTTGCCGTCGACCATCGTCGTCTGGACGTCGGTCACCTCGACGTCCCGCCCGCCGCCCCGCTTCGCGTGGACCCCCATCGTCTCCGCAGAGAGGTCCCGCATCGTGTACTCCGCGTTCGGGTCGCGGAGCGTCGCGTAGTCGGGTGTCACGCGCGGCTATTTACTCACGGTCGGGTAAGAGTGTCGACACGGAGAGGCTCTGGCGCGCGGCGAAACCGATCCACCGGAGTAATCTATCCCTACTGTCATTACTCGGGAGATGGCAAGCAGCTGGCTCCGCGTCCGTGCCGTACTGGACCGCTCGTTTCCCGTCGTCGCCGCCGTGTTCGTCGTCCTCGCCGGCGTCGGGGCGTGGGCCGCGTACGGCGCCTACGTCGCCCCCGGGACGACTGTCGAGGAGCGCACGGTCGACGAGTGGCGCGTCTCGGGGGGGTTCGACCACCGCGCGACCGTCACCCCGCCGGCGAACGGAACGGCGTTCGAGCCCGGCAGCACCGTCGAGAACCGGTCGGTCTACTTCACGGCGGTCATGCCCGAACTCGAAGGGTCGCTCACGCTCGGCTACGGCGGCGAGGGACCGGCGACGGTACGCCTCGACGAGCGCGTCCGGATCCGGAGCGCCGAGGGAACCGGCGACGACGGGCGAACGGTCTACTGGGAGCAGAGCCGCGCGCTGGAGTCCGGGGAGGCGACGCTCCAGCCGGGCGGGCGGGCGCGGGTGCCGTTCGCGCTGAACGTCACGCGCACGACCGCCGACGCCGAGGCGGTGAACGACCGGCTCGGGTCGCCCGGACAGGTGCGGGTCGACGTGGTGGTGGACGTCGTCGTCGACCGGCGCGAGGGGCCGACGGAGAACCTGACGTTCGTCCTGCCGATCCGTCCGGAGGGTGGTCTCTACCGCGTCGAGTCGGGCGCCCGCGAGGAGACGTTCTCGCGCACCGAGCGGGTGACGGTCCAGAGGGAGCCCGGTCCCGTCGGGACCGTCGGCGGCCCGGTGCTGGCGGCTGCCGGCGTCGCCGGGGTCGCGGCGCTGGTCGTCGCGCGCAGGCGGGGGCTGGTCGCGCTCTCGGCGGACGAGCGGGCGTGGCTGGACTACCGGGACGACCGCGACGAGTTCGACGAGTGGATCACGACGGTCCGGCTCCCGCCCGAGGCGCGGGACCTGTCGGCCGCGGAGGCCGAGACGCTCGCCGACCTGGTCGACGTCGCCATCGACACCGACAGCGCGGTCCTGGCGTCGCCGGACGGCGAGCGGTACCACGTCGTCCACGACGGCTACCGCTACACGTTCGGGGCACCGGCGGAGCCGGGAGCCGGGGGCGGAGACGGGCCGACGCCGGGACCGGTCGACGAACCGGAGTCGGGCGACGTCACGGAGCCGGCGGGAGCGGAGCCGGCGCCCGAGTCGGAGGACTGAGTCACTCCCCGTCCAGCCCCGCCAGTACGTTGGCGACGAGCGCGGTCCGGAGCATCGCGGCGGCGTCGCCCCGGCTGAAGACGAGGTCGTCGGTCGACCGGACGTGGTTGAGGACGGCGTCGGAGGCGTGTTCGGGCGCCGCCGCGACACCACAGTCGCGCGCCGCGACCCACTCCATCACCCGGAGGTCGGTCTTCGAGTCGCCCATCACGAGGACGAACGGGTCGTCGACGCCCAGCACCGAGAGCGCGGCCTCGACGCCGACGGCCTTGTCGAGTTCGAGCGAGGATATCTCGGCGGCGTCGGCGCGGTAGAAGGCGACGTCGACCCGGTCGAACACCCCGGCGACCGGGTCCGGGACGCCGTTCGCCGACAGGTCGACGAGCTCGTCACGGCGGCCGAGGGCGGCCTCGATCTCCGGGTCGGCGGCGGCGTAGTGCGCCCTGGCGTAGGCTGGACCGGTCGTCTGGTCGGTCACTGCGGCGCCGAGGAGGTCGAGGAGGTGCGCGAGCGCGGCGTCGACGACGCGGTCGGCACGGTCGGTGCCGGCCTCGTGGTTCGGCTTCAGCGTGACGTTGAACTCGTTGCCCTGGAGGTGACAGCCGTCGCGAACTGCCGGCGGCGCGTCGGCGACGGCGCGGTCGCGGACGCTCGCGAAGATCTCGCGCACCTCGGCGTCGAGGCGGTCGTAGAGCAGGCGCTTGGTCTCCGCGCCGTAGCCGGGGGTGAACACACCGGCGCCCGACTCGTAGACGATCGAGAACGACCCCGAGTGGACGATCTGGTTGCCCAGACCCTGTATCGTGAACCCCTTGACGTTCTCCAGCGTCTGCCCGGTGCAGACGACGACTGCGACCCCGCGCTCGTGGAACTCGGTCAGGAGGGAGAGCACCTCGCGCGGGATCTCGTTGTCGGTGGCGCCCGCGGAGCGGAGCGTCTCGTCGACGTCGAGCACGAGGGCGTCGAACGCCCGACCGTGTGTCGAGTAGAGGTCGAGTCCGGCGAAGGCCTGGTCGCGGGTCGCCAGCGACGCCACCTCCGCCATCGTCGCGCCGTCGTCGAACGCCGACGCGACGGCGGCCCGGCGGGCCGCGAGCGTCTCGCTCGCCTCCTGCCAGACCTCGAGGGCAACCGGCGCGTCGACGGCGGGAAACAGGTCGACCAGGTCGCGGTACGCCCGCAGGCCGTCGGTATCGAACTCGGCGTAGAGCCGCTGGAGGCGGTCGTACCGGTCCATGCTCGCCCGTCCGACGCCCGGGTCTTTACTCCCTCGTGTCGGGATCGCAAGGTACGAACCGCCGGGGCGCCAGCACAGGGGTATGGGAGACTACACCGTCGGCCTCCAGGGGGCGTGGCCGGTGCGGGACGTCGAGGACGTCGACGACGCAATCGCGGTCGCGGTCAGCGAGGCCGGACGTCGGCTGAACGAGGCGGACAAGGACCGCGTCGAGGTGGACGTCGGCCGGAAGCCCTGCCCGACCTGCGGCGAGCCGTTCGACGCGGCGCTCCACGTTGCCGACACCGCGATGGTCGGGCTGGTTCTCCGCATCGAGGTGTACGGCGTCGAGAGCGAGGAACACGCAAGCCGGGTCGCAAAGAGCGAGGTGGGGAGCGCGCTCCGTGACGTCCCGCTGTCGGTCGTCGAGGTGACGCCGGTCGAGGCCGAGGACGCCGCGCCGGAGTAGCCAGCCGTCGAAAGCTTTTCGTATAATCTGTAGTTATATCTCGGTATGGAGCTGCCGACGGAGCGCGACCTCAGGGAGCGCCGGACGGCGCTCGACCTGACCCAGAGCGAGCTGGCCGAGCGCGCAGACGTCTCCCAGCCGCTCGTCGCCCGCATCGAGGGCGGCGACGTCGACCCGCGGCTGTCGACGCTCCGGCGTATCGTCGAGGCGCTCGACGAGACGGAAGGGCAGGTCGTCCGGGCGGAGGCGCTGATGAACGGCGAGGTGGCGAGCGTCGCGCCCGACGACTCGGTTCGAGAGGCCGAACGCAGCATGGAGGACGCCGGCTACTCGCAGCTCCCGGTGTTGACCGCCGGACTCCCCGTCGGCTCGATCAGCTTCTCGGATATCCGACACGCGGAGGCGGACGAGATACCGGTCGGTGACCTGCCCGTTCGCGAGGTGATGAGCGAGCAGTTCCCGACCGTCTCGCGCGACGCGGCAGCCGAGAAGATCGACAGCCTGCTCGACTACTACAAGGCAGTCGTCGTCACCGAGGCGGGCGAGACGGTGGGGATCGTCACCGAGGCCGACATCGCCGCCGCCCGGTCGTGACGTCCGTCGCGACACGAGCGGCGGACGTCTCTCCCCGCGTCAGGCGAGCTCCAGTCCGGCCACCCGGACGCCCGACCCGTCTTCGACCCGACCGATCACCCGCCCGTCGACAGCCGCGGCGAGGTCGTCGGCCCGGTCGTCGGGCGCCGCCAGCACGAACCCCGTCCCCATGTTGAACGTGTGGTACATCTCCTCGTCGGCGACGGCGCCGCACGCCTGGACGTGGTCGAACACCGGCTGTGGGTCGTAGGCGTCGTCGACGACGTAGCGCCGGTCGCCCATGCGCTCCAGGTTCGTCCACCCGCCGCCGGTGACGTGGGCGGCACCGCGGGCGTGCTCGCGGGCCGGGCGGAGCAGGTCGGTGTAGATCCGGGTCGGCTCCAGCAGGGCCTCGCCGATCGTCCGGTCGGGGTCCGGCGGGAACGGGTCGTCGTAGTCGCTCTCGCGCGTGACGGCCTCGCGTGCGAGCGTCAGCCCGTTCGAGTGGATGCCGGACGACCGGACGCCAACCAGCGCGTCGCCCGGCTTCGGCGGTCCCTCGATCAGGTCGGTCTCGTCGGCGACACCGACGGCGGCGCCCGCGAGGTCGAGTCCGGTCACGACGTCGGGGAGCACCGCCGTCTCGCCGCCGACGAGGGCGACGTCCGCGCGGTCGGCGCCCGTCGCCAGCCCCTCGCCGATCGCGGCGCTCGTCGTCTCGTCCGGCGCGTCGACGGCGAGGTAGTCGACGAACGCGACCGGCTCGACCCCGGCGGCGACGAGGTCGTTGACGTTCATCGCGATACAGTCGACCCCGACCGTCGAGTGGTCGTCGACGGCGCGCGCGACGAGCAGCTTCGTTCCGACACCGTCGGTGGTGACGCCGAGGTAGCGGTCGCCGAGGTCGACCAGCCCCGCGTAGTCGCCCGCGGCGCCCCCGAGCGTCGACACCAGCGCCGCCGTCGCCGCCTCGCTGGCCGCGACGTCGACGCCGGCGCCGGCGTAGGTCAGCCCCGCCTCCGTCTCGTCGTCCTCGTCCATGCGGTTGCTCCCGTGGGCCCGGACAAAAATCCGCCGTCGGACTCCGGCGGGAGTGGAGCGGGTAGACCGGGCGCGCTCCGGAGGACTCTCGCCGCAGCACGGCGTGAGCGGCGAGCCCCGACACCGACGGCACTGCGATAGGCCGCGAGAGCACGGCCGGTCTCGACGTCGGTCGACGACACGCGCCGGCGAGCGTCGCCGCGCTTCACTCGGACAGCCGCGCGCGGCTAGAGCCCGATTCCGAACACGAACACGACGAGCACCGTCAGGACGACACTCGGGACGAACGCGCCGACCCAGAGGAGCGTCGACCACCGCTTCACGGTCGTGCCGTCCAGGCCGCCGAACGGGACGAGATTGAACGCGGCGAGAAAGAGGTTGATCGCGACGCCGCGGCCGCCGACAAGGGCGACGAGGCCGCCGTCGGCGAGGAGGAGCGGGGCGAAGAGCGCCGCGAGTCCGACGTTCACCGCGGGCCCGGCCAGCGCGATGAGCCCGTGTTCGCGTGGCGTCGAGTGCCGCCCGGAGTGGTAGACGGCGCCGGGAGCGGCGAACAGGAACCCGACGAGCGCGCTGATGACGGCGACGAACAGCATCCCGTAGTCCGCACGAAAGTGCGCGACCCGACCGAAGCGCGTCGCAGCCACCTTGTGGCCGAGTTCGTGACACAGAAACGCGACACCGGCGGTGACGAGGCTGACCGCGACGGCGGTGACGATCCCGCCGTCGCCGAGAAGCGCGATCAGCCCCGTCCCGCCGCCGGCGAAGAAGACCGCGAAGGCGACGCCGAGTGCGACCCACGCGACGGCGAGGTCGAACAGCTCTCGTGCGGTGAACCGGAGCCGCCGGACGCGGAGACTCACACCATCTGCCCCCAGAGCCAGCGCGCGCTCTCTGTCGCGCCCTCGAGCATCAGCCGCGAGACGGCGTCGACGCCGCCGAGGTCTGCCGCCATCGCCGGCAGGACGTACGCCGCAAAGAGCAGGCTCGCGACGATGCTCCCGACGTTCGTCAGCGCGACGACCATCATCAGGCGAAAGAGCGGCACGTCGAACATGTCGCTCACGACCGCGGGGATCGGCCTGGTCTCGTCGCTCAGAAGCTCGTTCAGCCGCCCCACGTCGGCGACGTTCACGGTCGTGTAGCGGAGCTCGAGGTAGCCCGTGAACCAGCCCGGCGCGAGCAGCGGGTTGACCGAGGTCATCCACGCCACCGCGCCGCCGACGAGCGCGGAGGACCAGCGCGCGCCGGCCAGGCGCGCCAGCCCGGCGGCGAAGACGCCGTTGATGACGAACCACGCCGCGAACAGGCGCAGGAGGAAGCCCCGGCGGACGCCGGCAACCGCGAGCAGGACGAAGAAGCCGACGAAGCCGACAGAGAGGAGGATCCCGATGGCCTTCCCCCACGGCAGGCGGTCGCCGCTGGTCGTCCCCGTCAGCGAGTCGAACGGCGGGAGCGTCGAGGGCTCCTCGAGGTAGCGCTCGACCCCCTCGCGGTGGCCCGCGCCGACCACCGCGAGCACGTCCGTGCCCGTCTCGCGCAGGTCGACCAGCCGGTGGGCGATGTAGGCGTCGCGCTCGTCGATCAGCGCCTCCGCGCCGCCGGGGCTGAACCGCCGGAACTCCTCCATCATCGCCGTCACCACGTCGGCGTCGGTCAGGTCCCCGGGGTCGACGTCGACCTCCGCCTCGCGCGCCTCGCCGGTCAGCGACAGGACGACACCGACCACCGACCCCACGGCCAGCCCGGCGACGAGCCCGAACGCCAGCGTCCCGACGAGACCGACGAGCGCCGTCGGCGCGTAGCGCACGACGAACTGGTCGACGACGCCGGTGCCGGCGAGCGCCGCCGCGACGACCAGCCCGGCGCCGAGACCCGCCACGACACCCGTCTCCAGCGCGCCGCCGCGGCGCTCTGTCTCGCCCTCGCGGACGGCGGTGACGGCGCGTCCCACGAGCGCGCCGACGGCGAGACCGCCGAGCGCCGCCCCCGTCGCGCGGGTCAGCAGGGCGTCGGTGACGCCGAGACTCCCGCCGAACAGGCCTACCAGTGGCCCGGCGACGACGGCGACGAGCAGTCCGACGGTGAGCCCGACGACGACGCCGTCGACGGCGCCGAACAGCAGTCCCGAGACGAGCTTCAGCTTCTCGACGAGCGTCATCCGCGCCCAGAACCGCTGGATCGTCGTCTGTATCTCGCGGTCGACGAGCGCCACCTCGGCCCCGCGCTCCTCTGCGGCCTCGACGGCGGCGAGCATGTCCGCGCCGGGCTCGACGTCGAACCGGTCGCCCATGCGGGTCTGGACGTACGAGAGCATCCAGTAGGCGAGAAACTGAAAGACGGTGTTGCCCCGCAGGAGGTCGCCGGGAGCCAGGTCGTCCGGCGTCCCGCCCTTCAGCTGTCGGTACCGGCCCTCGTCGAGTTCGACCGCCACCACGTCCGGCGCCGACTCTGCGACGGCGGCGCGCACCTCGGCGACGCTGTCGGCGGAGACGTGGGCCGTGCCGACGACGCGGACCTCGCCGGTCCGTTCCTCGGCCACGGCCTCGTCTGTCATCGGTCGCGGTACTGGAGCAGGCTTTTTACGCCTGTCGAAGCGGTCGACGACGTGTTCGACCACGAGCCGACGACACCCGCGGGCGAGACGGCACTCGCCTGCCTCCGCGCGGGCGTCGACGCCGCACGGCCGGCGACCGTCGTACGCGATGCGTGTGACCTCGACGGCGACCGGCTCCGTGTCGGCGGCCGGACCCACGACCTCTCGCGGGTCGACCGCGTGCTCGTCCTCGGGACCGGCAAGCCCGCCGCCGCCGTCGCCGACGCGCTCACGGAGGTTCTCGGCGACCGGGTGGACGGCGGCGCGGTTGTCGTCCCCGCGTCAGTCGCCGACCCGGACGCCAGCCCCGTCTCGCGGCTCCCCGGCGACCACCCGATCCCGTCCGAGCGTGGGGTCGAGAGCGCGGCGCGGCTCCGTGAACTCGCCGCGTCGGCAGACGAGCGGACGCTCGTCCTCGCCGTCCTCGCGGGCGGGGGGAGTGCGCTTGCGCCCGCGCCCGAGGGCGTCTGCCTCGCGGACCTGCGCGAGACGACCGAGTGTCTGCTGTCGGCGGGCGCGGACATCGGGGCGATCAACGCCGTGCGGAAACACCTCTCCGGACTGAAAGGGGGCGGGCTGGCGCGCGTCGCTGCGCCGGCGACGGTCGTCGGCCTCGTCCTCTCCGACGTCGTCGGTGACGACCCCGGCGTCGTCGCCAGCGGCCCGACGGCGCCCGACGAGACGACGTTCGACGACGCGCTGGCGGCGCTCGACCGGTTCGGCGTCGACGCGCCCGAGGCGGTCCGGGCGCGGCTAGAGGCCGGCGCGCGCGGCGAGGTGGCGGAGACGCCCGGCCCGACCGACCCCGTCTTCGACCGGACGACGACCCACGTCGTCGCCGGGAGCTACACCGCGCTGGCGGCGGCCCGGGAGGCGGCACGCGAGCGAGGGTACGACCCCGTGGTGCTGGCCGCGGGCGTGACGGGCGAGGCGCGCGAGGCCGCCCACACCCACGCCGCCGTCGCACGACAGACAGCCGAGACCGGAGAGCCCGCCGCCCCGCCCGCCGTCGTCCTCGCCGGCGGCGAGTGTACGGTGACGGTTCGCGGCGACGGGACCGGCGGGCCGAACCTCGAGTTCGCGCTGTCGGCGGCGCTCGACCTCGACGGACTGGGCGAACGCGCTGCCGTCGCCGCCGTCGACACGGACGGTCTCGACGGGAGCACCGACGCCGCGGGGGCGCTCGTCGACGGGACGACGGTGCGAGACCGGCCCGCCGCGCGGGCGGCGCTCGCGGAAAACGACACGCTCACCCACCTCGACGGCGTCGGGGCGGCGCTACGGCCGGGGCCGACGGAGACGAACGTCAACGACCTCCGCGTCGCGGTCGTCGAGCCGCCGTAGGGCGCAAGTCTTGTATTCGCTCGTGTTACAGTCGACTCATGGGCCGGCTCTTGCCCTCCAGTCTCGACAGCCGGACCGACGCCGCGGAGCGCGACGCCGAGCCGCGGGTGGTCGGACTCGACGACGACGAGACGGGCGCAGTGCTGTCCGCGCTCTCGTCGGACACCGCCCGCGACCTGCTCGCGGCGCTCCACGACGAGCCGGTGACGGCCTCCGCCGTCGCCGACGACGTCGACACGTCGCTCCAGAACGCACAGTACCACCTCAACCGGATGCGCGACGCCGGACTCGTCGAGGTCGTCGACACCGTCTACTCGGAGAAGGGTCGCGAGATGAAGCTGTACGCGCCCGCCGACGAGCCGCTCGTGGTGTTCGCCGGGAGCGACTCGGGCAGGCGGAGTCTACGCGAGCGCCTGCGTGGCATCGTCGCCGCGGTCGGGGCGCTCCTCGGCCTGAGCGCCGCCGTCCAGTACACGCTGCGCGACGGACCGTGGCTCGGCGCGCCCGGCGGGGCGGACGGCGCCGCCGGCGACGGCGTCTCGACGGCCTCGACGGAGGCCGCCGGCGCCGCCGAGGCGGCAGCCGGACTCCCGCCCGGTCTGCTCTTTCTCGTCGGCGGCCTCGTCGCGCTGGCGCTGGTCGTCGGCGTCCGGTACGCCGCCGCGGACACGGGATAGCCTTACCAGCCCCGTCCTCCTACGGCCAGTATGGAACATGAAGCCGAGGTGGTGGGGCTCGGCGTCGGCGTCGGCGACGACGGCTCGAACGTCCCCGCGGTGGTCTTGGGCGCGCGCGACGAGTACCTGCCAATCGTCATCACGACGGACCAGGCGCGGGCGATACAGCTCGCGCTCTCGGGCGAGCCGTTCGAGCGCCCGCTCACCCACGACCTGCTGGTAGAGATGCTGACGGAGTTCGGCGGCGCAGTCGACGGCGTCCGCATCGACGACCTCGCGGACGGCACGTTCTACGCAAAGGTCGACGCCGAGCGGTACGACAACGGCCACCCCGAGCGGTTCGTCTTCGACGCACGGCCGAGTGACGCCGTCGCCCTCGCCGTCCGGGTGGACTGTCCGATCGTCGTCGGCGACGACGTCCTCAACGCCGCCGGACAGGACGCCGAGGACGTCGAACTCGACGGGCTCGAGGACTAGCACTCGCCGCCGCGGCGTGGCCCCACAGGTGCCCGGCGACCGTCCCCGGGTCGACGGCGTTCGCCGCCGCGCTCTCGGCGACGTCCTCGAGCGCCTCGCTGCGTCTCCCGTGGTCGGTGATCACGACAGATTGTGCCGACCCGTGCGTCTGTGGCCCGTGCCGCGGGCGACAGGCAAGAGGCCAGCCGGACTACCCACCGGTGTGACAGCCGACACGACGGAGCGACACACGCCGAGGTCACCTTCTGCGAAGGGGCGGAGCTTGTCGGTGGACTCCCACTCTGGCCGACTCCACGGTGGCAGGCGAGCAGCCGCCGTTCATCTTCGGCGTCCCCGACCTCGGGGCGAGGTGACGTGTCGCCTCTCCGTGCGGAGACTTTTGACCCGCACGGAGTAGCCGAAATCCGACGTTCTTCGCCGCGTTGTAGTCTGGATTACGTTCGTACCCGCTCTGGCAATAGAACTTCGCTTGAGACGGGCGATTCTCGTCCAGCGTCGTCCCGCACTTCGAGCAACGCGTGGACGTGTACGCCGGGTCTACGTGCGTGGCGTCGATACCCTCCGCTTCGGCCTCGTACGCCGTGTAGTCGTACAGGCGTCGGAACGCCCACGCATGAGACGCCTTCGCGCCCGGCATCCGGTCGCGGGTGCTGGTCAACTCCTTGAAGGCTATCCGGTCGCACCCGTGTGCGACGGCTTCTCGAACGAGTGCTCTCGAGGTACGGTGTAGGTAGTCCTCTACCCACCGTGTCTCTCGGTCGCCTATCTGTTCGGCTGTACGATGGCCCGATCCCGTACCGGTCCGTCGTAGGTCGCCACGCACCCGCCCGTACTCCCGACGACGGTGGTCGAGGTAGTCGCCGCTCCAGAACGTCCCGGTCGAGGTGACGGCTATCTGTCCGATACCGAGGACTGTGCTGTGCTCGGCGTCGCCTTCGTCCAGTATCTCGGACTCTACGTCGGTCTTCGGTCCGGTGTACACAGACGAGGTGTCCGTCTCGTCGCGATACTGAAGCGTCGCACCCGTGACCTCGTACTCGTCGTCACGGAGGCAGTTCGTGTGCGGGTTGTCTCCCTCCGGTGGCAGGACGTATCCGGCTTCGATACGCCCGTTCACCGTCGAGAGGGATCGCGGTCGTCGTGAAACGTCGCACTCCGTCTGTCGTACCGGACGGACGGCGTCGTGAAGTGTGGTCGTGACGCCCTCTTGTCGTTCTTCCAGCGGGCGACGACGCTCTCGATGGCTCTGGCGGCCCGGTTGCGTGCGGATCGAACGAGGTTGGCTCGGACCCGTGTCTGTTCTCGCACGTCGGAGTAGTCCGGTCGTGGAGTTTCGTCTCCGAGGTGGGCTCGTAGTCGTCCTTCCACGCGTCTCGGGCGACGTAGTTACACGGCCACAGGCACCCCTCGACGGGTTCGTGGAGGAGAGTCGCGTCGCTGTCGTCCGTATCGAGTTCGACGACGGCCGTGCGACGCACCTCCGTCGTAGTTCACACGAGCCGTGTTTGGTGTGGGCGAGTCGGTCGGCCACCGAACGACGGCCGTCGCCGTGTCGCGTTCGTCCCCGTCGTAGACGGCGGGGTTTGCCGCTTGTATCTCGGACCAACACCCACGGGCGGGCGCTCGGCGGGCGCGTCCTGCACTGGACGGACGTCTGCGGCGCCGGCGCGGCGATGCGGTTCGCGCGCGAGCGGGTCGTCACCGCCGCTGTCGACCACGTCGACTTCGTCGCGCCGGTCGGCCTCGGCGAGGTGGCGACCGTCGCGACGCGCGTCTCCGACGCCGGGCGGACCAGCGTCGACGTGCGGGTGGAGGTCGGGGCCGAGAACCCGCGCACGGGCGAGCGGCGCGAGACGACGAGTTCGTTCCTGACGTTCGTCGCCATCGACGACGACTGCGCGCCGGCACCGGTGCCGACCCTCGTCTGCCCAACCGACGCCGAGGAGCACGCGCGACGCGGCGTGGGCGGAGCGGACGGCACGGGCCGAGACGGCGCTGACGCGGACGCGGGACGGAGACGAGTGACCGGCGACATCGTGTGTTTCGGACCCGCCGCTCACCGGTATCGGGTCGAAGTCGTCGAACGCCCCGTCGCGCTGTCGAACGACCTCGGCGGAGAGCCCGCCCGCCGCGTCGACCGTCCAGCGCGGCTCGTCGCCGGCCTCGATGTCGAGCCGCCGGCGGAGCGACGCCGGGATCGTGACCGTCCCCCGGGCTGACCGTCGTCTCCTCGGGTGCGTCGCCGGTCGACGTACCCGGGTCTGGGGTCGCCGGCGGGATACGTGTCGCTCTACGTGTGCGCGACGCGCCACCCTGGCGGTCAGTGTCGCCCCCCTGCCGACCCGACCGCCGCGCTCATTACCGCGGCGCGCCCACGTGAGGTGTGAGCCTTGACGTCGACACCCCCGACCCGCCCGCGCTCTCGACGAGCGTCGACCCCGACGACTACGAGGACGCCGAGATAGCGGGCGACGTCGACGACTACCGGCGCGGCGAGATAGAGGACGCCCTCCGTGCCGGCGCGTGGAACGAGGCGTTCGGGCGGTGGGCCGCGACCGCGTCCGTCGACGAGGGGGCCTGGAGCGTGGTGGAGGATCTCGAGTTGATCGGCGAGTTCGACTTCTTCTGGGACGGCTTCGCGGGGCGTATCGGCTACCACGCCCCGGGTATCCCGGAGGACTGGCAGGAGCGGGCGTACCACCCGGCGCTCGACTCGTGGGCACGCGTCTCCGCGATCAACGCCGGCCTGACCGAACTCGGTCAGACCGTCTGTGACGTCGTGGAGGACGAGTACGTCGACTGGGAACAGGACTACGAGCCGCCCGAAGACCTGCCGGAGTTTTAGTACGGGTCCGTCGGCTTCTTTAGCGCCGACCCAGACCAATTGGTATGAGCGTGGACGCCGACCGCGACGGGCCGGAGGACGGGACCTCGGACGAGGTTCCGACGCAGTACGACCCGCTCGCGGTCGAGGAGCGGGTGTCGTCGTACTGGGACGACCACGACGCCTACGAGGCGGCGCGGGCGGCCCACGAGGACGACCCGGACTTTTTCTTCGTCGACGGGCCGCCGTACACCTCCGGACAGATGCACCTCGGGACGGCGTGGAACAAGACGCTGAAAGACGCGATCCTGCGGCACAGGCGGATGACAGGCCACGACGTCTACGACCGGCCGGGCTACGACATGCACGGGCTCCCGATCGAGGTGAAAGTCGAGGAGCAACTCGGCTTCGACTCGAAGAAGGAGATAGAGGCGTACGGCGTCGAGGCGTTCATCGACGAGTGCAAGCAGTTCGCGCTGGAGAACCGCCGGGCGATGGACGAGGACTTCCAGTCCATCGGCGTGTGGATGGACTGGGACGACCCGTACCAGACGATCACGCCCGAGTACATGGAGGCGGCGTGGTGGGCGTTCGAGAAGGTCCACGAGCGCGGCCTCGTCGAGCGCGGCGGGCGTGCGGTCAACCAGTGCCCGCGCTGTGAGACGGCGATCGCGAACAACGAAGTCGAGCGCCACGACGTCCACAAGCCGGCGATCCACGTCCAGTTCCAACTGACCGACCGCGAGGGGGCGCTCGTGATCTGGACGACGACACCGTGGACGATTCCGGCGAACGCCTTCGTCGCCGTCGACGGCGGCGCGGAGTACGTCGGTGTCGACGCCGAGCGCGACGGGACGACCGACCGGCTCTACGTCTCGCGGGCGGGACTCGAGGAGACGCTCCGCGCGGGCCGGTACGACGACTACGAGGTGGTCGAGACGCTCGACGGCGCCGACCTGGTCGGCTGGGCGTACGACCACCCGCTCGCCGGACGAGTGCCGGGTCGGGCGGCGGGCGAGGGTGTACGCGAGGTGTACGAGGCCGACTACGCAGACGCGACGGACAAGACCGGACTCGTCCACTCCGCGCCCGGTCACGGCGAGGAGGACTTCGAGCGCGGTCAGGAGCTCGGCCTGCCGACGTTCTCGCCGGTCGGCCCGGACGGCCGGTTCACCGACGCCGGCGGCGCGTACGCCGGTCAGTTCGTCCGCGACGCGAACGAAGACGTGATCGCCGACCTCGACGAGGCCGGCCTGCTCCTCGCGCACGACCCGAACTACCTCGTCGAGGGCGAAGGGCAGTGCTGGCGGTGTGACACCGACATCGTCCGGATCGTCACGGACCAGTGGTTCATCACCGTGACCGAGGTAAAGGAGGACCTGCTGGACAACATCGGGGACAGCGAGTGGCACCCCGAGTGGGCGCGAGAGAACCGGTTCCGGAACTTCGTCGCGGACGCGCCGGACTGGAACGTCTCGCGCCAGCGCTACTGGGGGGTTCCGCTGCCGGTCTGGAAGCCGCGGGACGCCGAGTCGTACAGCGCCGAGGACTGTCTCGTGGTCGGGACGCGCAAAGAGCTGGCCGACCGCGCCGACCAGGGCGTCGACCCCGCCGAGATAGACCTCCACCGGCCCGGCGTCGACCCGCTGACGATCACCGAGGACGGGACGACCTACGAGCGCGTGCCGGACGTGTTCGACGTCTGGATCGACTCGTCGGTCGCGACGTGGGCGACCCTCGACTACCCCGGCGCCGCCGAGCCGGGGACCGACGAGGGCGCGACGCCGAAGGGCGCCGAGGCGTTCGAGGAGCTGTGGCCCGCGGACCTCGTCGTCGAGGCCCACGACCAGACCCGCGGGTGGTTCTGGTCACAGCTCGGGATGGGGACGGCGGCGCTCGACCGCGTGCCCTACGACGAGGTGGTGATGCACGGGTTTGCGAACGACAGCGACGGCCGGAAGATGTCGAAGTCGCTCGGCAACATCGTCACGCCACAGGAGGCGATCGAAGAGTACGGGCGCGACCCGCTCCGGACCTACCTGCTCCGCCACGACCAGCACGGAGCCGACCTCGCGTTCGACCGGGACGGGCTCGAGGAGACACAGTCGGATCTCAACGTGCTCTGGAACGTCTTTCGGTTCCCGCTGTCGTACATGGAGTTAGACGGCTACGACCCCGCGACGGCGGACCTCTCGGACGGCGACCTGACCGTCGTCGACGAGTGGGTGCTGTCGCGCCTCCAGACCGTCGAGCGCGAGGCCGCCGACGCGTGGGACGACTACGCGCCCCACGACGCGCTCTCTGCCGTCCTCGAGTTCGTCGTCGAGGACGTCTCGCGGTTCTACGTCAAGGCCACCCGCGAGCGGATGTGGGCCGAGTCCGACAGCCCGGAGAAGCGCGGCGCGTACGCCACGCTCGCGACCGTTCTCGACGAGGTGACCCGGCTCCTCGCCCCGTTCGCCCCCTACCTCGCCGAGCGGATGTACCGTCGGCTCGACGGCGCGGCGACGACGGTCCACGCGCTCTCGTACCCCGACCCGGACGAGACGCTACGCGACGAGGCGCTCGAACGGCAGATGACGACGCTCCGCCGCGTCGAGGAGGCCGCCGCGACGGCGCGTCAGCAGGCCGGTCGGAAGCTCCGGTGGCCCGTCTCCCGCGTCGTCGTCGAGAGCGCCGACGACGAGACGCGGGCGGCGGTCGAGGCGCTCTCGGGGCTGCTGGCCGACCGGACGAACGCACGGTCGGTCGAGACGGTCGGGTCGTTCGACGGACTCGTCGCCTACGCCGACCCGGAGATGAGCGAGATCGGTCCGGCGTTCGGCGTCGACGCACAGGACGTGATGACCGCCGTCGAGGGAAGCCGGCTCGCGGACCTCCGGGACGACGACGGTCTCGCCGTCGACGTCGGCGGCGAGCGGTACGCCCTCGACGACGCGATGGTGTCGGTCCGGACCGAGCCGCCGGAGGGTGTGACCGCCGCGGAGTTCGACGGCGGGACCGTCTACGTCGACGCGACGCTGACCGAGGGGCTGGAGAGCGAGGGGTACGCCCGCGACGTGGTGCGACGGATTCAGGAGATGCGCAAGCGGCTGGATCTCGACGTCGAGGAGCGCATCACCGTGGCCGTCGACGTCGACGACGACCGTGTCGCCCGGTTCGTCGACGACCACCGCGACCACATCGCGTCGGAGACGCGGGCCGCGGCGTGGGTCGACCGCGACGACCGTGACCCCGAGTTCGACCTCGTCGAGGACTGGACCGTCGAGGGCGTCGACGTCACAATCGCGGTGGCGCGGGCCGAGGGCGTCGCGTCGGACGACCTCGTGCAGTAGCCCGGTCGTGCGGCGCAGACGGCCTTACTCCGCGCCGTCGGCGCCGCGTCGACGCGCTCTATCGCCGGCAGGTCGTACGGGTGGAGCGCCGCGACGCGGTCCGGAAGGGTGTCGAACCGGTCGTCGGTGGTCTCGACCGGGAGCAGTGTCTCGTCCTCGTGGACCGTACCGTCCCACCGGTCGGTCGACCAGCAGTCGAGGCGGTCGGCACACGCCGCGGGACGCCCTGCGACGAGCGTCCGCGCGAGCGTCGCCGCCGGTCCGGCGGGGGAGCCACGGTCACGAACACCGCTCAGCCGTCGGCGGCGACCGGCGAGAACGTCCCGTTGATGTCCCACTCGTGGAGACAGAACCGGTTGCCGACGGCGGGGGTGCCGTCCTCGACGACGACGCGCCAGCCCTCGTCGCGCCAGTGCTCGCGCCGACCACACCGCTCGCAGACGCGGTCGGTCGGGCTCCGGAGACGCACCATGCGTGTGTGATCGACCCACGCCGTCTTACCGTTTTCTCTTCGCCGCGCCCTCGGGCTACTTGAGCGCGGGACCCCAAGCGTGTGTGTGGCGAACCACACCTTCCCCGTCGACAGGGCCGACGCACTGGAGGCGCCGTCGCGCTACGAACACTGCTCGCGCGAGGAGCTGCTCGCCGCACTCGGCGCCGGGTCCGGGGCGACGGTGCTCGACCTCGGGAGCGGCACCGGCTTCTACACGGACGACGTGGCCCCCGCCGTCGGACGCGTCGTCGGCGTCGACGTCCAGCGGGCGATGCACGAGCGCTACCGGGCGAAAGGGGCGCCGGCGAACGTCGCCCTGCTCACGGGCGCGATAGACTCCCTGCCGCTCGCCGACGGGGCCGTCGACGCGGCGTTCTCGACGATGACCTACCACGAGTTCGCGACGCCCGCCGCCGCCGCAGAGCTCGGACGGGTCTGTCGCTCGGGCGCGCGGGTGGCGACCGTCGACTGGACGAGCGCGGGGACGGGCGCGTCCGGGCCGCCGACCGACGAGCGGTACGACCTGTGTCACGCCGTCGAGACGCTCGAGTCGGCGGGGTTCCGGACCGAACGGGCGAGCAGCCGCACGGAGACGTTCGTCCACGTCTGTCGGCGTGTGTAGCCGCTCGGTGCTAACGTGCGGGACGAGGCCGACCACGCCAGCCGGTCGACTGTCGGCACGGTCGTCCGCCGGACCGCCGTCGACCGGACGAGCGCCGCGGCCGCGGGACCCGGGACCGGGTCGGCTCGCGCCGAGACGCGTGTCGGCCGCGGCGCGAGCGGGATCAGGTCAGGCGGTCGAGGGCGACGACGGCGACGGCGCCGGCTAGCGCCGCCGCCCCGAAGACGCCGACGTCGGCGCTCGACCCGTCGAGCCCGGCCCGCACCACCGGCGCGCGAAGCGCGCCGACGACGAGTCCGAGAAGCGCCGCGAGCGTCGCCGTCGGGCGGCGGTCGAGCGCCAGCCGCACGCCGTGGGCGACCGTGAACAGGCCGACGACCGCGCCCGTCACGAACAGGACGACGGTGGTGCCGGGCTCGACGGCGGGACCGAGGCCGGTCCGCGGCGCGGCGACGAGGGCGTCGACGAACCGCCGGAGCGTGTCGACCATCCGCTCGTACTGTCTGAGGACGAGAAGCAGGAGCGACCCGCTCACGCCCGGCAGGACCATCGCGCTGACGGCGACACTCCCCGCGAGCACCGTCGTCGCCGGACCGGGCGGGAGCGCCGCGCTCCCCTCGCCGGAGAGGACGAACCCGACGCCCGCGCCGGCGACACCTGCGCCGGCACGACCGGGCGTGTCGAGACTGAGGTCGTCGGCGGCGGCGAGCACGAGCGCCGACGCGCCGACGAGTCCGAAGAAGAGCCCGAACGTCGGTACCGGGCGCGAGTCGATGAGCGGTCCGAGGACACGCGTGACGACGACGACAGCGGAGAGGACACCGGCACCGAGCGTCACGAGAAACGGGCCGTCGAACCCGCGGAACGCCGCGATCGCGGCCCGACGCCGGCCCGGGAGCGGGAGGGCGAGAACGTCGCGGACGGCGCCGGGCGAGACGCTCGCGACGGCGCTCACCAGCCGCTCGTAGACGCCGACGAGGAGGGCGACCGTCCCGCCGGAGACCCCCGGCACGGCGTCGGCGGCGCCCATCGCGGCGCCCTTCAGGTAGGTGACGACCGTCCGCCGCGGTCCGAGCGGCGGTCGGTCGACACCGTTGCTCACCGGCCGGCGGTCGTCGCTCGCGGCGCTTCGACGGCTGCCGTGTCGGGGGCCCGAACGGCGGACTGGTTCTGGACGGTCACCGACCCGCCCTCGCCGAACAGCGGTTGAGTGCGCCGGGTCAGTTCGACCTCGACCGGCTCGTCGGAGGCCCCGACCACGTTCTCCTCTGGCACGTCGACCTGTCTCTGGAACGTGGTGACGTTACCGCCCTCGAACTCGACGCCGCCGGTGAGGTTGTACGGACCCTGTGCGCGGATAGACGTGTTCGTGTACCCGTCGTCGGGGCCGACGGCGTCGTAGCCGGTGGTCGCGTACGGCAGTGTCATGGTGAACTCGCCGTTCTCGTCGGCCTGCACCCGCTGTGTGTAGGTAAACGTCGTGTTCGTCTGCGGGATGTACAGCGGCACCTCGGCGGTGACGTTCGCGTTCGGCTGTGCGCCGCTGCCCTCGATACGCGCGCCGGGGACGCGCTCGAACGTCTTCACGTAGCTCGGCGGGCTGGCGTCGAGCGCGCTCGCTGCGTCCGGCCGGATCGCGTACGTCGCCCGGGCCTGCCCGCGGAGCGCACGGTACTGCCGGACGTCGGTCGCGGCGTTCTCGCTCACGTCGACCAGGCGGTAGTGTTCGAGCGCCGGCACCCGCTCGCTCGGGAACGCCCCGAGGCCGCCGACCTGTGCGGTGCTGTCGTTCTGGACGTACGCACGGGCCTCCGCCATCGTCTGGAACTGCTTTATCATCCGACCGTCGCTCGGCGTGCCGTTCACGACGACGGTCTGCCCGCGGAACTGCGTCTCGCGGGGCTCCCAGTCGACGACGACCGGCTGTGGCGCCTGGGCGCTCCCGTGGTAGTAGTACAGCCGCGTCATCTGACTCTCGTAGAACCGCTGGTCACGGACCTGCGTCCGGGAGACGAGCTGCGAGCCGCCGGCCTGGCCCTGGCGCACGCCGTACACGGTCTCGAGGAAGTCCGAGCGCGAGACGTCCGACCGGTCGTAGAACACCACGGGTGCGCCGAACTTCGACCCCGGCGTCGCCATCTGCCAGTCGACCATCACGTATCGGGTCCGCTCGCCCTCTGTCGACTGGGCCGCGAGCGTCTCCTGTGCGGCGGACTCGTTCGGCGCGAGCAGGTAGTTCGCGGCCTCGGTCGCGCCCTGCTGGAACGGGTTGGCGTTCGGCACGCGCTCCGCACCGACGGTGATCCAGTGGCCGTAGTCCCACCACGACTGGACACCGTATGTGCCAGCCGGGTACCCGAAGTCGTCGGCGCGGTCGTAGCTGCCGTAGTAGCCGAACTCGTCGGCGTTTCCTGCGCCGCCGAGGTCACCCTCCCGCGGCGTGTTGTTCGCCATCCACCCGAGACTCTCCTGCCACTCGGTGTAGCCGCCCGGACCGTTCTGACTGCCAGCGGTCCAGACGGTCCGCGTCTCGGCCACCTGCCCGCCCTGCCCGCCGACCGACAGCGGCCACAGGAGGCCAGGGGTGACGACGAGCATGATCACCAGCGCGACGGTCAACACCTGGTAGAGTTCGACGTTCTCGACCGTCTCGACGAGCGAGTCGACGTCGAGGTAGCCCAGCACCTCGCCCAGCAGGTAGGCGTTCATGATCGCCACCGCCGGCGCGAGGTAGTAGTTGAACCGCACCTGCGTGAACGCCGCCGCGGTGAGAAAGCCGGCCCAGATCAGGACGAACAGCCGCTCGGAGTCGTACGCCCGCAGGACCGTCGCGCCGATCAGGAGCGTGGCGACGAGCGCGAGGCCGACGATCTCGGAGACGGTGCCGAACTGCTCCGCGACGAAGACGAACGGCGCGGGGACGAGGTAGAGCAGCGCGATCAGGATCAGGCCGACGATCGCGTATATCGTCCCGCGCCCCTGGTCGCCGCGGAGGAGCGGCTTCGTCGCGATCCAGATGGCGGCTGCGACGGCGGTAAAGAGGGTGAACCCGTAGTCCGCGAGGATGCGGCCGACGCGGTCGGCCTCGCCGGTCGCGGTGACGAAGCCGGCCTGCCGGAGTGTCGACGGCGCGAGGTACGGCTGGGCCTCGCCGATCGTCCGGAGCTCCGCACCTGCACTGAATCCGACGACGCTACGGAGATTGCCCGCAATCGATCCGAGGAAGTCCGGCAAGACGAGTCCGAGGAGTCCGACTGCCACCAAGGTGCCACCGTACGAGGCGAGGATGAACAGGTCACGGTCGAGGTCACGGGACTCAAAGAAGCGAGAGAGCCCGGCCAGCACGACTGCCGTGGCGGCGACACCGAACGGGAGCACGACCTGGAGCGCGGAGAAGTCGGTCGGGCTCGGCGAGACCTGGTAGAACGGAATCAGCATCGTCAGTCCGGTCACGGTCATCGCGACGGCGCTCACGAACGCGGCGTGTTCGGGGGGCTGACCCGCGGTGTGCTCGGCGGTGACGTGGTCGCTCGTCAGCTTGATCAGCACGTAGACACCGAAGATACCGACCAGCAGGACCCCCGGCGGCCAGACCCACATGTACATCGCGACCGCGAAGCCCGCAGCCGCCGCCGTGACAGCCGGCCAGCGGAGCGCCTCCCAGTCGCGGTCGACGACCAGTTCCCAGACCGGGCGTTCGCGCGCCGCCACGCCGAGCGCGACGAGGAGCGCGAACGCGGCCACCCCCATGAAGAACGGCTCCGCACCGTTGTGGTCCGCGAAGCCGACGAGGGTGCGCTGGAGGAAGGTGCCGGGGAGGAGCGCGAGGACGGCGACGCCGAAGAGCGCGGCGCCACGCCCGGCGATCCGGCGGGCGATGAGGAAGGTGGGGACGACCGCGAGCGCCCCGAAGACCGCGGGAGCGACGAGGAGCGTCTGGCGGATAACCTGGTCCGACGGCGAGCCGAGGCCGACGACCAGCGCCGCCGTCGCGACGAGCTGGTCGTACAGCGTGCCGAACTGCCCGGCGCTCGTCCCGTACGGGAAGTACGTCCACGGGTCGAACGGCATCGTCGCCGGCCAGTTGCGAACCGTGTAGTTCACCTGCCGGAGGTGGTACCAGGCGTCGTTGCCCGAGAACACCACCTGGCCGTCGCGCACGAACGCGTCGTAGGCCTGGAGACGGACCCACAGCATGAACGCGAACACGACCGCGAGCGCGGGGATATGGTAGTAGTCGTCGAAGAGGTCTAAGACGGACTGGCCGTCCGTCTGGTCCTCGTCAGGCATTACCCCTGACGACCAGCAAAACGCGGATAAGCCTTGTGTGTTTGCTCGTTAGCCCGTTGCGATTTATCACCAGGTCAGTCCTTCGTACACGATCCCCTCGCGCCGCTCGATCACCCGCCGTCCGTCGACGACGACCGGGGTCGACATCGCGTCGAACTCGGCGTCGAGGTCGGCGTACCCGGGCCAGTCGGTACAGACACAGGCGGCAGCCGCACCGTCGAGCGCCTCGCCGGGCGCCTCGACGCAGGTCAGGTCGGGCAGTACCACCCGAGCGTTCTCGGCTGCGACAGGGTCGTGGGCGACCACCTCCGCGCCGCGCTCGCGGAGCCCATGGATCACCGGGAAGGCTCGCGAGTTGCGTACGTCGTCGGTGCCGGGTTTGAACGCGAGGCCGAGGACCGCCACGCGCTCGCCGGCGACGTCGACGTGGCGGTCTAGGAGGGCGAGGAGGCGTTCGGGCTGGCGGCCGTTCACCTCGACCGCGGCCCGGAGGAGTTCGGGGTCGTAGTCGACCTGCCGGGCCGATTGTATAAGAGCTTTGACATCTTTCGGAAAGCAACTCCCCCCCCAGCCCAGACCGCTCCGCAGGAACTGCGCGCCGATCCGGTCGTCCAGTCCGACCGCCTCTGCGACCTCGTAGGCGTCGATACCGTACTCCTTGCAGACGTTGCCGATCTCGTTGATCAGGCTCACCTTCGTCGCGAGGAAGGCGTTGTTCGCGTACTTGATCAGCTCCGCGGCCCGGCGGCTGGTCTCGACGACAGACGGGTCGGCAGCGTCGACGAGCGGGGCGTAGACCTCGTGGAGCGCCGCGAGGCTCCTGTCGTCGCCGTCGGCGGTTCCGAACACCAGCTTGTCCGGATCGCGGAAGTCCGCGACCGCCGACCCCTCGCGCAGGAACTCGGGGTTGACCGCGAGGCCGACCGTCTCGCCGACGACGGTGCCAGCCGATCCCAGTGCCGGCGCGACGACCTCCTCGGCGGTGCCGGGCACGACCGTACTCTTGACGACGACGACGGGGTAGTCGTCCCGGTCGGCGACGACCGGCGCGAGCGAGCGTACGCCCGCCTCGACGTACGACGTGTCGACGCTCCCGTCCTCGCGCGAGGGCGTCGGGAGCGCGAGGAAGACGACCGCCGCGTCGTCGAGGTCCTCGTAATCGGTCGTCGCGCGCAGTCGGGCCGTCCCGTCCGCCCCGGCGTGCGTGGCGACGATGTCGTCGAGGCCAGGCTCCTCGACCCCCGGTCGACCGTCGTTCAGCGCCGCCACGACGTCCTCGTCGACGTCGACGGCGGTCACGTCGTGGCCGACGTCGGCGAGACAGGCCGCGAGCGTGGTCCCGACGTAGCCGCTGCCGACGACGCCAACGTGCATACGCATCGGAAGTCGGACGGACGCAATCAGCCTTCGGGTCCCATGGCGAGACGAGAAGGCTTATTCGCGTCTCGCCAGACCACCCGCCGATGAAAGTGTCCGTCGTCGTCTGCACGTACGCGATGGACCGCTACGACGCGTTCTCGGCGGCGGTCGAGAGTATCCTCGAACAGACCCACGAACCCCTGGAGCTGGTCCTCGTCGTCGACGGCAACCCGGCGGTGTACGACCGGGTCGTCGAGGACTTCGGGGACGCCGACGAACGCGGCGTCCACTCTGTGACACTCCACGACAACGACGAAAATCGGGGGATCTCGTACTCGCGGACGAAGGGCGGCGAGCTGGCCTCGGGTGAGATCGTCGCGTTCATCGACGACGACGCCGTCGCGGAGCCGGACTGGGTCGAGCGGCTCGTCGAGGTGTACGAGACGACCGGCGCGATTGCGGTCGGCGGGGACGTCCGTCCGGACTGGCAGACCGAGAAGCCCGACTTCTTCCCCGAAGAGTTCTACTGGCTCGTCGGCTGTGTCGAGCCGGACTTCGCCGAAGACGGCGAGGAGGTCAGGAACACGTACGGCTCGAACATCTCGTACCGTCGCGAGGCGTTTCTTCAGGTCGGCGGATACGACCCGAACACGGGCCGGAAGGGCGACAAGCACATTCAGGCACACGAGGCGCCCGTGGGGGTACGACTGCTTCGTGAATACGGCAAGGGGATGGTGTTCACCGCCGAGGCGGTGGTCCACCACACGCTGTTCGACTACCGCGGCGACTTCCGGTGGCTCGTCGCGCGGTCGTTCTGGCAGGGGTACTCGAAGCGGGTGTTCGATCTTTTGTATCCAGATGCATCTGGCGACGAGACCGAGTACCTGTGGTGGTTACTCGGCGAGCGCGTTCCAAGGCGGGTCCGGGGATTCTTTCGCCGACCGTCGCCGCCGGCGGTCGAACAGATCGTCGCAATCTTCGTGTTTACCGCCGCCGTTGGACTCGGGTACCTCAGCGCCGTCGTCCGACCACCGAGTGACCGTGTAACTGACTGATAGAATATCCGCGAGGGATCGAAACGGGGGTCTTTTTCACGCTGATTGTCCGACTAAGGATATGCAGACGTTGGTTACGGGTGGGGCCGGGTTCATCGGTGGCCACCTCGCAGCCGCCTTCCTCCGTGACGGTCACGACGTCGTGGCGTTAGACTCGCTACACCCGTTCTACGATGTCGGGCTAAAGCGTCGGAACGTCGAACGATGTCACGACATAGCGGCGGATACGGGCGTCGACTTCCGACTGGCCGAAGGCGACATAAGAGATCAGTCGGTGGTGGATCGGCTCGTCGCCGGATCCGACTACGTGTTCCACAACGCAGCACAGGCGGGTGTCCGGGCCAGCGTCGACGAGCCCCGCCGGGTTGACGATGTCAACGCCGGCGGCACGGTCTCCGTGCTAGAGGCAGCTCGAAAGACATCCGTCGAACGAGTTGTCTGTGCTGGTTCGTCGTCTGTGTACGGTCGCCCGGAGTATCTCCCCTACGACGAAGCCCATCCCACGACGCCGGTCAGCCCCTACGGGGTCTCGAAGCTCGCCTCGGACCACTACGCTCGCGTCTATCACGAGATTCACGGCGTCCCGACAGTCGTCCTGCGCTACTTCACCGTGTACGGGCCGCGAATGCGGCCAGACATGGCGATCAGCAACTTCGTCTCGCGGTGCGAGAACGGTGAGCCGCCGGTCGTGTACGGCGACGGCTCGCAGACCCGCGACTTCACCTACGTCGACGACGTGATACAGGCCAACCGGGCGCTGGTCGACAACGCGGTCGCCGACGGGCAGGTAATAAACGTCGGGAGCGGCGACCGGATATCTATCGCCGACCTCGCTGAGGTCGTCCGGGATCTGATCGACCCCGACCTGCCGGTAGTCTTCGACGACCGCCACGACGCCGACGCCGACCACACCCACGCGGACATCGGTCGTGCGCGCGATCTACTAAACTACGATCCCGCGTACTCGATCCGCGAGGGTGTCAGTGCGTTCGTCTCGTGGTACGAGCGAAATCGGGACTGGTACGAACCGCTCGTCTACGCCTGACTCATTCGTCTGCCCCGGGACTAACTGGCACGTTCTCGTCTTCTCGCTCCGCGAGCAGCCGCTCTTCGGCAGCGTCGCGGTCCTCCGGATATCCGATGTCCGTCCGCCACCCCTCGAGTTCGATGGCATCGATGGTTCGGCCCGAGCGGATGAGTAGGTCGATAGCCTCACTGATCTCGTACTCGCCGCGGTTCGACGGCTGAACGAGCTTGCAGGCGTGGAAGATGGCCGGAGTGACGGTGTAGAACCCGGTCATGACGAGGTTCGACGGCGGATCCTCCGGCTTCTCCACCACCTCGACGATCTCGCCGTAGTCGTTTGTCACGCAGACCCCGTACCGAGACGCGTCCTCCCAGGGAACTTCTTCGACGAGGAAGGCGGCGTCCGCGCGGTCTTCCCGCTGTCGGCTGACCACGTCACCGAGATTCGCCCGAAAGACGTTGTCGCCGAGCATCAGCATGAACTCGTCCTCGACGTGGTCCTCGGCGGTGAGAAGCGCGTGAGCCAGGCCCTTCTGCTCGCGCTGGTGGGTGTACGTGATGGGCACCCCTCGGAACTCGTCGTCGTAGTGGCTGATGATGTCCTGTTTGCGGTAGCCGACGACGACGACGAGTTCGTCGGCCCCCAGGTCGACCAGTTGTTCGAAGCAATACGTGAGAATGGGCTTTCCGGCGACCTCGACCATTCCCTTCGGCTTGTTCTCGGTGAGGGGACGGAGACGGGTGCCTTCGCCGGCGGCGAGCACGACAGCTTGCATGCTCCCTACGTGAATACGTCGTAATAAATATCTTCAGTCAGCCGGCGGGTCGTGTCAGCCCAGCCGGCGACGAAGCGCCGAAATGTGACGCACTACGGGAGGCGGAGCGAATCGCTTGATTGCCGCCTCAGCGGTCAGGACGGCGAGCACGCGACAGTTGTAGACCGTCTGATCACTGTGTGTGAACACGGCCCGCGTGGCGCGGGTGGCCTCCCCGAACGCACCGGTGACGAGCTTCGACGCTGCCAGCCGCGAGACGACCCGCGCGAAGTACCGCTGGATCCGTCGTTCCCCCTCGGTCCGGTCGAACCACTCGTGGTACGTCGGTCGCCACTTGTCGACGAACTGGCTCACGCCCTCGATCCGTGCGTCGGTGTTCGTCATCATGCTGTCGGCGAACTCGTTGCGGGCGACGACGAGAGGCTCGTCGACCGTCAGAGCCTCGTAGCTCTCGGCGGCGAGCGCCATCCACACGTCGTGGTCCACGGAGGATCGAAGGCTCTCGTCGAACCCACCAACCGACGCCAGGATCTCCCGATCGAACAGGAAAGACGACTGGAGTGTCGACGGTCCGTCCCGACGGATCGCCTCGGCGAGGCTTCCCTCGTTTTCGGGAGGCACGATAGACGCGACAGCGCCGTCCTCTCGGCTCTCGACCGCACAGTAGACGACAGCGATCCGGTCGCGCCGGGGGGCTGGTACGCGCTGGAACCGTTCGACACCCCGTGCCACCCGGTCCGGCTTCCATTCATCGTCGTCGTCGAGGTAGGCGACGTACCGACCGGACGCCAGCGCGAGCGCGGTGTTTCGCGCCCCAGAGAGGCCGTGGTTTGCCGCGTGTCGAACGTACCGGACGTCGTCGTAGCCGGCTTCGGTCAGCCAGTCGCGGACGCCGCTGTCGGTCCCGTCTTCGACGACGATCAGCTCCAGCGGCTCGTACGTCTGCTCGAGAACACTCTCGATCGCCCGGGTCGCCTCGGCGAACCGGTCGTAGGTGGTGACGACTGCGGTCACGAGTGACCGCTCCGTGGTCGAGACGGTATCGTCGATCCGTCCGCCACCGGTGTCGATGGCGAGGTCGTGAGCCTCCGGCGTGGGAAACGCGGCGTCGGTCATCGATCGCACACTACAGCGAGCCGCCGGCAGCGACGCTCGTCGGGGGCGTAGAGGTACCGTCGCTCGTAGAGTCGCCACAGTGCGTTCGTGATCGCGGGAGTGTTGATTATGAAGTGGTTTCCGCGACCGCCGAGCCCCAGCTCGAGGGCAGTGAGAACCTTCGACCGACGATCGAAAGGGACGAACTCGACGTGCGCGAAGTGCGGATCCAGCAGCGCCGACAGATCCTCCGAGGTGAAGTGTCGGTAGTGCTTGTCGTTCACCGGCTTGTTGGTGTGCGGAACCGTGACGACGAGTCGTCCGTCCGGGGCGAGTGTGTCTGTCACGGCGGCGACGAACGCCTCGCAGTCGTCCGGCGGGACGTGTTCCAGCACCTCGATACAGGTCGCGGCGTCGAAGCTCCGCTCTATCGGCTCCTCGACGACGTCTCGCACCTCGTAGTCGAGCCCGGGGTTCATACCTCGTGCCATCGCGACCGACCGCTCGGAGTAGTCGATACCGAGTGTACGGACGTCGGGATAGGCGGTTTCGACTTCGCGAAGAAATCGTCCGTCGCCACAGCCGACGTCGATCAGCGAGTCGAACTGGTGGTCCTCCAGTTGGTCCAGCACTACGCGCATCCCACCGAGGTAGTGTAGTCCCCAAGACCAGTACTCGACTTGGGTGAATCCGTCGTCGTCGATCCGGGGGAGGTAGTGATACGGGAACTCGTATTGCGCCTGCTGGATGCGCTGTTCCTCGTCTGTGGCGTCGGCCATCGACTTCGGTGGCGACACCTCAATCAGGGACGGTCACATACTTTCCGATCCCTCCGTTCGTCGCCGAGACAGCCGACTCCGTGGCCGACGAACGGCGTGGTGATAGAGCGTTCGGGCGACGTTCCGGTAGATCTCCGCGGCTGTCGGGTCGGCCCGGAGCGCTCGGAGGAAGTGCGTCCCCGACGTGGACCAGTCTCCGAGTTGTCCGTACCGCCAGCCGAGTCGAGACAGGATCGCGGCCCGCTGTGCCGGGTATCGATCGAGTTCAGATCCGAACTTCTCGAGTTTCACTCGCTGGCCGCGGATAGCGTTCTCGATCCCCTCGCGGTCTGTCGCCGTGATCCGGTCGCTCTCGTGGCCGACGTGGTATTTGACGAGAACCTCGGGGACGTAGTCTATGCTGTAGGAGCGACAGACCCGGCGGATGAGATCGCCGTCGTTTCCCCGTGGGAGCGACTCGTCGAATCCGCCGACGTCGTCCAGCACCGCCGAGCGGACGACGAGCGCCGAACAGTTTCCGATCGGCTGTCCGCCCAGCGTCTCCGCGAAGACGTCCCCGCGGAGCGTGGGCCTGTACGTCCTGATAACCTCGTCGCCGTCGCAGTAGTCCATCCAACAGTAGACCAGCCCAGTCCGTTCGGACGCCGACTGCAACAGGTCGACCTGTCGCTCCAGCTTCGTCGGGAGCCACTCGTCGTCGTCGTCGAGAAACGCGACGTACCGTCCCGCCGCTCGTTCGATGCCGGTGTTCCGAGCAGCCGAGACGTGCCGGTTCCGGTCGTGGCGGATGTATGTGATGCGTTCGTCGTCGTATCCGCGGACGGCCTCCGGGGTGTTGTCCGCAGAAGCGTCGTCGACGACGATCAGTTCGAGATCGGTGACGGTCTGTGTGAGCACGCTCTCTATCGCTCGATCGACGAGCCCTGCCCTGTTGTGCGTTGGAACGACGACGCTGACGAGTGGCCGTCCCATCGGAGAGGATAGTCTGTTCTCAATTATCACTCTATCGTGTTACAGCCGGCGGGCGGGTGCCCGACTCGTGGCCCTTCGTTTCTAATTCACCACGTTTGTATCGCTTCGAGAGAAGCTGACAGTCTGACATAAAAGAGAACGGTCGAAGCCGCGTCGTTCGTTCGCGAGGCAATATTGGCGGACGGATCAGTTCACTAGATGCAAGGGCCGTGTGCAACGACTACGACAGAGTATTCTCAACATCTGACCGGCAACGGCGGTCGACGATCCTACGACCACGGACCAACAGTTGAATCGCGCGATCACTCTGTCTGGTACATAGTAGTACCACCGCTCAATTAGATTTATACTGTGTTGCGTCTACCCACACGTCCAGTCGGATGAACAATGCATCTACCACGAATATAAAAATGCGCATCCTCAACGCTGTCAGACCTCTGTATAATAGGTGGTTGCGTGAGCGCCTACCCCGAGAGTACGCCGTCGTACAGGGCGACATCGTGACACGCCACCGTCGCCTTCTCGACATATCGCGGTACCACGACGATTACGAACGAACGGAGAGCGATGCGCTTCGGGCGGTGATCAAGCCCGGCGATCACGTCCTCATTCTTGGAGGAGGATTCGGTGTCACCTCCGTCGTCGCCTCGCGGGCAACCGGAGCCGAGGGAAGGGTGACGGTCTACGAGGCCGTGCCCGAGATGGCCGAGATCTGTATAGAAGCGGTTCGCATCAACCACACGCCGTCAGTCGTCACGGTTCGAACCGCGGCGGTTGAAACGGTGACGAACGCGACACACGAGGGGTTCGGGTCACCAAGTGAATCTGTTTCGGCTGCGGATTTGCCCGACGCAGACGTATTGTCGCTCGACGTGGAAGGAGCCGAACTCGATATCCTCCGGGCGATAGATCTTCCTTCCCGGGTGATCTGTGGGGTACACCCAGGGCTTGTCGATGAAGATGCCGTTCTTGCGGCCCTTCCAGACCCCGTGACGGTTCGTCGAAAGACTGAGACCAACAAAGCTGAATCGCCATACATTGCTATTGCCGGGACAGAGCCGCAGTAGGATTACCCCACACGCAGCCTCACGAGCGGAACCGCCTAAGATGTTCTCACCGGGTCGCTCGTAGAATGTAGTGGTCGTCGCTTCGTTCAAATAGAGACGTGCGGACGGTGAACCCGAGTTCCTCGAGTAGATCCACCACGTCGTCCGGTTCGGCGCCGAAGTTTGCCAGCGCGTCCCGATGAACTTCACAGTAGATGAGGCGCGGTACATCGTCTTCAACCGTTGTCTCCATCCCACGCAGTGCGTCAAGCTCCGCACCCTCGATGTCGATTTTCAGCACGTCGGGAGCTGGGAGTCCCTTCTCATTTCGAAAGGAACGAAGCGCGACGGCATCTACCTCAATCCGGTCTGCGTGTCCGTCCTCGCTAGATGCGACAAGGCTACTCCCGGTAGAGTCCGGATTAGCAAAGAATGCGGTTCGCTCCGACTCAGCCGCGACCGCACGTTGGCAGATCGTCACTCTGGACTCCAGGTCGTTGAGGGCGACGTTCGCGCGCAACTCGTCGACTGTTCGGGGATCGGCCTCAAATGCGACGACACAGCCCTCGGAGAGTGCCTGCCCTCCCAGACAAGTGTAGATACCACGGTTCGCTCCCAAATCGTAGAAGACGTCGTCGGGACGTAGATTCTTCAGCAGATCCTCCACAACTGTCCGTTCGGGCAGGTCGTCAGGGAGATACGCCGACCGGTAGAGTGACGCGGATACGTCGCACGCGGTGTACGTGGTAGTGTCTTCGCCAATTCGGCGGAGGAGAGAGGCATAAACTCGGGCAAGTGACATCTCCAGCCCAGCCCAGCTGACAGCAGACCGGATCGGTCCGCGGTAGAGGAATTTCTTACAGGTCTGCAGTTTCGATCCGATATTCATGTGTCCGACTGAAACGGTGCGATGAATAAACATACTGTCTTAATTTAGGACTGTCAGCACGAGATGTGTCACAGATAGCCCAGCTGCTGGAGCCGGTCACGCTGTTCTTCGGAGAGGTTCTGCGTCGCTGTCTCGGTTGTGCGTTCCTGCCGGACGCGCTCAACCGCCCGGGCCGCTTCGTCAGCAGACAACTCCGGTGTCCCGAAGCGACGAGTGTGCCAGAAGTGATGGTAGAAGCCGGCAGGGGCGCGTCCGATTCCGGTGATCCGGGGGGGCCACAGCAGCCGGTGGGCGGCGATCGGCAGGTGTCGGACCCTGTCTGCGAGTCCTGACTGGTTGAACACCCACCCGCCGTCGGGACCCCACACGCTCCGGACGACGTACCGGTAGCGACGGTGAAGGGGGGCGGTCTGGCTCGTAGCAGTCGCTCCGGAGGGCTTGTCGTATTCGGCGTAACCTACCGAACGAGGCTGGTCTGAGTAGTAGCTCTCACCGGCAGTCGTCCACGGTATCTCGAAATCCAGCACATCGGTCACGGTGGGGAGGAGGTCGACGTGTCGGAACAGCTCAGTGTCGGATGTCCGACCGTCCGGATGCATGAACACCGTCGGAACCTCGACGAGCTCTGGAACCAGAGGAGACGAGTGTGACCACTCGCCGTACTCACCTAACAGCTCTCCGTGGTCAGAAGTGAAGATCACGAGTGTGTCGTCAAGCAGTCCGCGGTTTTCTAGTGCCGACAACCGTTTTTCAAACCGATCGGCTGCTTGCTTGACCCCCTCTGCATAGGACTCCGTGAGCTCTTGTCTGTCGTCGATCTTGCCGAAAAAATCTCCAGTACTCCCTCGCCGGCGTTGCTGGAGGTACTCCTCGTCCCACTGTCCATAAGGTGCGTGTGTTCCTAGTTCACGCTCGATATGTATGAACGGAGGCTCTATGTCCGATATATGTTCTTTTTCCATACCTCTTTTTCCGAGAACCTGGTAAATTCCTCCTTTTTCGATCATTTGCCATAAGGAAGTACTGAACCCGTCGACGTGTAGAACGTTGTGGGTGGGGTCGAGCTGGTGGTAGAAGGTACGGACGCCGTGAGCAGGTGGGTTGAGACCGGAGCAGATACTCGAAAACGATGTCGGCGTTACTGTGGATGCGGCGATGGTCTTCACAGCCTCTCCCCGACGGCGGACCGACTCCGGGAGGTAGTCCCACCTGAGGGCGTCAGAAACGAAGACATACACGTTTTCGACCATCTGAATAGTCGTCACGAAACGCGCCTCTGATTAATAACGTTGCGAAGCAGTCAGAGAGGCTCTCTATGCTCTTGCTGGCCATAATAGGCGCGAAATCGTCTTGCTGGAGCGTATCTAGCAGATCCGACGGTCAACAGGTGAGTCGTCGAACCGTCAGTCATTAATTCTCAGGTTCAGATACTCGGCCAATGACAGAAACGACCGCGCTCGTCGCCGGCGGGTCGGGCTTCCTCGGAAGCCACCTCTGTGCCGCACTTTTACACACCGGTCGCGAGGTTATCTGCGTCGACAACTTAGGGAGTGGTCGTCGAGGAAACCTTGCTGATATTCGCGACCACCCGCGGTTCACCTTGCGGGAGGCCGACGTCCGGGAGGAGATCGACCTACCGCCTGCCGACGAAGTCTACCACTTAGCCTCGCGGGCGTCGCCGAAGGACTTCACCGAGTTCCCGGTTCGCATCGCGCTGACGAACACGGAGGGGACCCGCAACCTACTCGAGTACGCAGTCGAACACGACGCCCGGATGGTCTACGCGAGCACCAGCGAGGTGTACGGCGACCCGGAGGTCCATCCGCAGCCGGAGTCGTACAACGGCAACGTCAACATCCGTGGCGAGCGGGGCTGTTACGACGAGTCGAAGCGGTTCGGCGAGACCCTCGCCGTGGCGTACGAGCGCCGGTACGACCTCGACGTCCGAACCGCACGCATTTTCAACACGTACGGGCCGCACATGCGACCCGACGACGGACGCGTCATTCCGAACTTCCTGTCGCAGGTCCTCCGCGGTGACCCGCTCACAATCTACGGCGACGGCTCGCAGACGCGCTCCTTCTGCTACGTGGACGATACGATCGCCGGCCTCCGCGCGCTCATGGAGACCGACGGCCTCCAAGGCGAGGTCGTCAACATAGGACGAGAGAACGAAATCACCATCCGACAGCTCGCCGACATTATCGACGAGATCGTCGACGGGGAGGTCGGCGTGACGACCGAACCGCTGCCCGAGGACGACCCCAGTCGGCGCTGTCCCGACATCTCGCGGGCGCGCCGCGTCCTCGACTGGGAACCCGAAGTACCGATCCGCGAGGGGCTTCAGCGAACGCTCGACTACTTCCGGACCCACGAAGCCGTCGCTACAGACTGACGACGACCGGCGACCGATCCGTAGTCGAACGACAGCCGACGGCGGTTCGGTTGCCGCCTCCCGTTCCGAGGAATATTTAATTGACCGGCGCGGAACGAGGGGGCCATGGCCGACAGAGTCCTCGTCACCGGCAGTAGCGGGGTCATCGGGACGGCGCTCGCGGAACGGCTCCTCGACGACGGCAGGGAGGTGGTGGGTGTCGACCGGAACCCCAACCGCTGGTCGACGGCGGTCGACGAGGCGACGATTCACGCCGACCTGTGTGATCCGGCTGCCGCCGACGACCTGCCGGACGACGCCGACACCGTGGTCCACCTCGCGGCCCGGTCCCGCGTTCCCGACCTCGTCGAGAACCCGACCGGCGCCCGCAAGAACGTCGAGTCCACCCACGCTATCCTGGAGTACGCTCGCCGGGTCGGGGCCGACGTCCTCTTCGCCAGCAGCCGCGAGGTGTACGGCGAGGGCGACCCGGACCGCGTCCGGAGCGTCGAATCCGACGCTGGCGTCCGCTCGCCGGTCAATCCCTACGGGGCGAGCAAAGTGGCCGGCGAGGCGATGGCGACGGCCTACGACGAGTGCTACGACGTGCGGACCGCGTCGCTCCGCTTCTCGAACGTCTACGGGCGATACGATGCCTCGGACCGTGTCGTGCCGACCTTCGTTGCTCGGGCCAATCGCGGTGACGACCTGACGGTGTTCGGCGACGACAAGGTGCTCGACTTCCTCTACATCGACGACTGCGTCGACGCCGTGGTCGCGGCCCTGGCGGAGTTCGGGCGAGTCCACGGGACCGCTCTGAACGTCGGCGCCGGTCGGGGGCGGTCGCTCGTCGAACTGGCCGAGGCGATCAGGGCCGCCGTCGGGTCGGACTCGGACGTGGTGGTCGAGCCGAACCGGACCGGCGAGGTGAGCCGGTTCGTCCCCGCGATCGACGCGATCGAGGGACTTCTCGGCTGGACGCCCGATATGCGCTTTGAAACGGGGATTGAGCGGACCGTCGACTGGTATCTCAATCATAAGAACGCGCTGCCGTAATAGTTCGTCCGTGTCAGTTCGTTCGGTCAGCCGTCGGCAACGTCTCGCGTGCCCAGCGGGTATCGCGAAACCGGCAAGCTATCGGAGGACAGCGCAACGAAACTAAACCCAACATGCGGTAACGCTCGATTCGATTTGTTATATCACTACCTCATTTAAACGACAGGATCGGGCTCGCCGAACTACACATAGCCCAAGTCATTCAGTCGCTCCTGAACTTTGGAGGACGGCTGTCCGACTCCCGCTTCTGGCGGTTCCGACACAATCGCCCGCCGTGTCCCATCCTCAACAACGAGCCAAGGGATTCTGACGAGTTCTTCAACCCAACTCCGGGGTGGGTGGCCGCTCTCCCGCCCCCGAAGCGGTCCGCGGGGTTCGTTTACGAGGTTGCCGTGGTCGGAAGTCACGATGCGTCTCCCGTCGTGTGCGTCGACGACTCGCTGTACGTGCGGCAGAGCGAGTTCAAGATTCTCGCAGTACGCTCGCCACGCGCGCTCGGGGGAGAGCTCACCTTGGTCAACCAACTTCCAGGCACGCTCCCCGGCACGCGAGTGAGCAGTGTCCAGTACCTCACCGCGGGTTGCCATCCCTCGTTGTGCGTCGATCTCCTTGCCCGTATCACCGATGAACGGACGGTGTGGCTGCATGAAGTGAACGAGGTGGCGCTTGTCAGGATACTTTTGAATCGCGACAACGGCGGCGTCTGCGACCGGTTCGGGCTGAATTGTTCCGTGGGTGTCGTCCCACGCTGTCGCCCACACGTCTACTGTCGCGTGGAAAGATCCCGGCAGGTCATCACCGCTGAAGAGTTCGTCGCGATACATCGGATTCGCCGTGACGTAGACGGTGTCGTGGAACGGCCCGGCGCCGGCGAAGTTCTCACGTAGGAAATCGGGAGTACAGGATCCTTTCGAATATCGGGTTTCGAGACGTCCGTCGATCGTATTCAGCTGCGCGAACATGTCGGCCCGGCAGGCGTCGAGAATGACAGCCGTGTCCCAGTCTGAACTCATGATATCGACGCCCCGGTGCTTCTGCCGCTCGTAGTGCGCCCAAATAATTCGGTTACTGATGAACCGCCGAAGCGCGTCCGGCCACCACGTCGGATCGCGCCAGTTGGCTGCGATCTCGTCTATTTTAGATGCGATACGCGAGACAGCGTTCTGAATTAATTATCTCTGACGATCTGGTGTCACGTTTGATGTTGATTACTTGATTAAAGTTAGTTATTTGATAACGTTTCCCAGATGCGTCTCACACACAGGCGTGGTAGGGCACCACGACTGCAGTAGAAGTCCGAAGCATTCTGTCCCCCAATAATGTCTTTCAATTGAGCATTCGCTCAAGCAGGATCTCCAGGCCGTTGAGGTCGACCCGAGTGTCACATCCGACCGCCTCGCACTGCACGCAGCCGTAGTCGTGGCCCCACAGGTCCGCGATGTAGTACTCGATGGCCGGGTCCGTGATGGAGTGTTTCGGACCGAAGAGCTCGATAACCGTCGCGTCGTCGGCGTAGATCTGGTTCAACAGTCCGGAGCCGTGCGGAGACACGATAGCCTCGGCGTCCGAGAAGAGCGTCACCTGCTCGGCGTAGCTCAGCTCGGCAAGCTTGTACCGCTCGAATCCCCACTCCGCGAGGAGGTCCACGACCTCGTCCTCGTTCGTGACCCGGCGGACGGTCGCGTCCTCGCGAGAGATGTATATCCGCGACGAGTGAGGGCGAGTTCGCTCCGGGTCGAGGGTGTCAGTCACGCGGTCACGGATCCAGCGAAACGCGGCCGGCGAGTAGAGTAGACGCCGGTCGCGGGCACGCTCCCGGGCTTCCCGGCGGACGGCAGAGACGACGAACCGGTCGACACCGACTCGTCCGCCGTGCCACTCGACCCAGCGGTCCGGGCCGTAGCCCATCGCCCGGAGCGCGTCTAGCATCCACCCGGAGGCGTCGGCGGGAATCAACACGTCCGGTTCGGTGCCCGTCTCGCGCTCGTAGTGTTCGAGTCCCTCCAGCCGGGCCAGGTAGTCTTGGAACCAGTGGGTGTAGTTCCCGTTCCACGGGCCGACGAGCGAGACGACGGCATCAAGGCGGTGGCGGGGTCCTGACCGACGAGAGCGTACCGGGAGCGTCCCGTGTGCGACGCTTTTCACTCCACTCGTCGCGAGCCGTCGCACGGATTCGAGCGAGTTCTCGAAGACGTAGCCCTCGTGAGTGATGGGGATGGCGTCTGGCCCAACGACTTCGGCGTTGCGGAGTTCGCAGACGTACGGAGCACTGATATTCATTTCAGATGCGTACGTATCGCACATCTCTTTCCGCACCTCGTCAGGATAGCCGTGCGGCGTCTCCGGGAGGTCGAGGGTGAACGTTTCTTTACTGTCATAATAATCGAAGAACGTCCCATCGTCCCGACAGCTGTGCCGGAGATCCGCTTCAGCGACAATCCGAGAGGCGAAGTAGCTGTGGCAGGCAGGAACAAGTGTGCGCTCGGCGAGGGCAGTCGCCACATCACGGGCAAATTGGTGCAGGCCGCGGTTCCGGAGAAGCCGATAAGCGTGCGTCCCGGGCCGTAGCATATGCACGTGTGATACCACGGTTGGGATAATCAATTTGATTCAGCACAGCTTGTGTCGGCAGTCGCCCCGTGGTAAAGAGACTCTATCGCGTCGAATTAGGGATATGAGTGTTTTTATCCCCCGCTCACGCGATTGAATACACGTACCGCGGCGTCGGGACTAGTTTAGACAATGCGTCTCGGTCAAACCTCATTCGTATTGGCGGCCTCAAAGTTCGTCGGATCGGTTGTCGGATTCTTTACAACTGTGTACTTTGCGCGGGTCCTCGGGGAGAGTATCCTCGGCCAGTACGCGCTTGTGCTCTCGGTAGTTGCTTGGATTGGCATCGTCGGCGACGCTGGACTCTCGAAAGCGATCAAGAAACGTCTCAGCGAAGGCGGCGAACAGTCAGGATTTCTCGGTGCTAGTATCACTACTGTCGGCGTACTGTTTTTCTTAGCTGGTGGAGCTATACTCCTCTTCGCCCCACAGATCGACCGATACGTCGGTGCCGATGTCGCCGAGTTCGTCGTGCTCCTGCTGTTCGTCAAGCTCTCGGGGACCGTCGTGTCCTCTAGCCTACACGGCACTCACAAGGTCCACCTCACCGGTGTTCTTTCGACCGTTGAACGGCTTGGCCGCGCTCTCGGACAGGTAACACTAGTTGTGTTCAACTTCGGACTCGTCGGGTTGCTGTTCGGACAGGCCTTGTCTGGACTCGTCACCCACGCAATCGGTGCCTTTTACATCCGTATCCGGCCCGCTGTTCCAACTCAACGACACGTCGCGTCACTGTTCGATTTCGCCAAGTACGCCTGGCTCGGCAACATCAGCAACCGTGCGTACACCAGCCTCGATATAATCGTTCTCGGGTGGTTCGTGTCGTCGGGACTAATCGGAATCTACTCCGTGGCGTGGTCCATCACGATCTTCCTGAATATCTTCGGGAGTTCGCTCGAAGGGACGTTATTTCCAGAGATGAGTAAAGACGCCACAGCACACGGAACGGAGTCGGTTCGAAGTCTCACCGAAGAGGCGCTTCGCTATTCAGGAGTGTTCACGATCCCGGGGCTGGTCGGAAGCATACTCGTCGGGGATCGACTCCTCGCGATCTACGGTCCGAGTTTCACGAAGGGAGGCTCAGTTCTTACGGTACTCGTCGGAGCAGGACTGCTGTACGTGTATCTGCGACAGCTCCGAAACACGCTCAACGCGATCGATCGTCCGGACTTAGCATTCAGAGTTAACGGAGCGTTCATTGCGGTAAACTTCGTATTGAACGTGGCGCTGGTTGCGGCATTCGGGTGGCTCGGGGCTGCCGTCGCAACGCTGTCCTCGGCCTTCGTTGCCGCTGCGCTCGCGTACTGGTATGTTCGTACGACCATCGGGCTAGAACTACCGCTCGGATCGTTTGGTCGCCAGTGGGGGGCGGCATCGACCATGGCTGCAGTCGTCCTCTTCGGCCAACGGCTGATGAGGAGTGCCTCGGCGGAGTCGGGGGTGATTGCAGTTGTCGTACTGGTCGGCAGTGGTGCCGCGGTCTATTTCGCCGTTCTTCTCGGCATCTGGCCAGAGTTCCGAACGACGATACTAGATAACTTGCCGATAAACCGGATACCATCCTGACGTAGAACTCAGCGTATTTATTAGATCCCGAGGTGTAGAAACTGTATCCGTGCGGCTAGTCGATGTATCCGAGCCGCTGTAATCGTTCACGAGTACTCGTAGACAGGCTAGCCCCGTCGGTTGCCTCGACGTCACGGACGTCGAGCGAGTCGCGCAGTGTCTCGAGAACTGTTTGGAGATCAGAGACGGTGTCGGTACGCTGCACTTCTGTGTCCGCTACGGTATTCTCGACCTCGACAAATCCGTCGACAGACTCGTAACCGTAACTCCGGCTGCTCGCTACACCGGCGCGATGCTTGTCGTAGCGGTCGATCTCGTCGTCGTCGAATCCGCTGCCTCGGAGCGAGTTCAGCCGGTCGTCACGGAAGCCGTGAAACTCCACAAGCCGTGGATTGGGTTGCTGCTCACTGGTGAGGTCGAGACCACGACCAGCGGGCGATAGCCCAGCGAGAGCCTCGACGGTCGCGCAGACATCAACGAGACTGACCGCGTCGTCTCGGATTTTGTGAGATCCGCTACCGTCAGCGATGACGAACGGTATACGAACGAGCTCCTCAAACAACCCGTAAAAGTGCGCGCGCGCACCGTGCTCACCGAACAGATCACCGTGATCTGAAAGAACAAGGACGTAGTCGAACTCGTCAAGCAGTAGCTCGTGTATCGCCCGGTACTGGTCAGAGAGGTACTCCACCCACTCTTCGTACCCCTCCCTGTGAGCAGAGAGGTCGATGTCACCACCGGGAATAGTCTCCGACTGGTCGTCGATAGGGTTCTCAGCGTACGTGAGACGGTCCAGTTGACCCCAGTACGGCCAGTGGGCCTCCATCAGGTTCAAGAATAAGAATTCCTCGTCACCGAACTCTACGCTCTCGAGTAGGGAGAGTGCCTCGGCTGCGCCTTCGTCTCTATACGAATACGCTTTTATCGCACGGCGAAGCGAGGGGATAGTTCTGGATCCCCCGTCGAGTAGACAGTCGACGACGGCCCGGGCGTACTCCTCGGCGCCGGCGTCGTCTTGGAGCGCCTCGCGCCAGGGGTACAGTTCGGGAAACGACGAGGAGAGATCCCACCGAAGATTGAATTCGTCGAATCCACGATCGAAGTCGAGATCGGGACCCACCAGTTCGTTCGCGCTGTACGCACGTGTCCGGTAACCGGCAGATCGAAGACGTTCTGCTAGAACCGGCTCTGGACAGTCGAGCGCCTGGGATTTCGCGTGGACGCCCAGTTCGCTGGGGTATCGGCCGCCGAATAGCGATCCGTGTGCCGGAATACTGTAATTACCAGTCGACCACGCGTTCGTGAACCGAATGCCGTCGAGCCAATCGAAGTGCTCCCAGAAGTAGTCCGCCCTGACTGAGTCGAGTACAACGAGCGCGATATTCGTACTCATCGGGGTCTGTTGGGACCGTTAACTATCGACTGTACGCAGAGAAGGTATTGTTTTGGATATTGGTTGGCGGTGGCTACTGGAGCCGCACGGGTCGACGAGCCATTGGTGGTAGGATAATTCCAGCGAGCCCACGCAGCAGACCGCTAGCTGTGGTGGCGTCGTGCCACCCGGCGAGCAGTCGACCGGCGGAATGTAGCTATCGAAGCGGTAACAATCGACGGCCTATATCCGAGACCACCAGCTAATTTGGAAAGAACTCCAGTACCTCTGGTCGCTCACCCGTTGTCAGGCAGGAGCGAGCAGTTCCGTCCGGAGTGTCTCGCCGATCCGGTCGAGGTCGAACTCGCGGTCGTACACCTCGTGCCCACCGTCGGCGATCCGGTTGACGAGTCCAGGGTCGTCAGCGAGCGTCCGTACTGCGTCTGCCAGCGCGACCGGGTCTGCGGGCCGGACGGTGTAGACACTCTCGCCGTGGTCGAACCGCGTCTCGATCGCCGGAGAGTCCGCGGTCAGCACGGCACACCGCGACGCAGCCACCTCGCTCACCCTGTTCGTGATACCCGCCATCGTCCGCGGGCCGTTGCTGAACACGCCGAGTGTGACGGGCGACGGCTGGAGGCCACAGGCCACCAACTGGTCAGCGAGGAGCAGTTTGCGTGGTGTGTCGGACTACCCCACTTGGAAGGAAACAATTCCTCACGAGCGGAATTCGATCACCGATCTTCACAGTAGCCTCCGGAATGCTACACATTCGGACCGTCGATTGCGGGAGATCGCCACCAGGGAGCGAAAGCAGTCCAGTGGCGTACGTGTGAGCGGGTGCGTCTCAACGCTCAGCTCGATCGACGAGTTCGAATGTGTGGAAGTTTCTGTCATAGAGAGATTCGCTGGATTCGTTCACCGCTCGTGCAGCAGCGTCTCGAGGTTCTCGCGGACGTACGCCTGATCGCGGTTCGCGGTGTACCAGTCGATCGTCTCGGCCAGTCCGTCCTCGAGACTGTAGTCGGGCGTCCACCCGAGCAGCTCCTCGGCTCGCGTCGTGTCGGCGGCGCGGTGACGGACGCCGACCGGCTTGTCGGTCATGTAATTCTTTTCGGGAGGGTCACGATCCAGATACGCGAAGATGGCGTCGACGACCTCGTTGATCGAGATGTACTCCGGGATGCCGGCGTTTACCGGCGTCGCGTCGGTGATCTTCTCGTTAGCAAGTACCAACGCCGAGACGACGTCGTCGACGTACGTGAAGTTCCGCGTCTGCTCGCCGTCGCCCCAGATCTGGAACGGCTCCTGTCCGGCGAACGCCTTCGCGATCAGCGCGATGATGGCGTGGGTCTCGTTCTCTCGGGGGCCGTACGCCGTGAAAATCCGCACCGACGATGCGTCGACGCCGTACTGCTCGTGGAACGACTGGAGCGAGAGTTCGCCCATCAGCTTCGCCCAGCCGTAGGACTCGTCGGCGTACGCGCCGCCGCGCTCGTCGAAACTCACCATATCCTCGTGGAGACGACGACGCTCCTGCTGGATGTCGGTCGGGTACACGCAGGCACTCGAGGCGAACGTGATCTTCTCGACGCCGTTCTGGACGGCGGTCTCGAAGACGATACTGTCGAGCGCCATGTTCGTCGCGCAGTTCGCGGGGTAGTTCGCGATGTATCCGCGACCACCGTGGTCGGCAGCGAGGTGGAACAGTCGGTCGATTCCGTCGGTCGCCTCCTCGGCGAACGACCAGTGTTTGAGGTTGCCCTCGTAGAGCTCGACGTCGTTCTGGACCGCTGCGAGATTCTCTCGCCGGCCGCTGGAGAGGTCGTCGGCCACACGGACGTCGGCTCCGCGGGCGACCAGCTCCTCGACGAGGTGACTGCCGATGAACGACGCCCCGCCGGTCACGAGGACGGTGTCGCCCTCGACTGCGCTCACGCCGTCACCTCCGCACGCGTGAGCGCCTCGTCGGCCCCGAGTTCCGCGGCGGCCCAGCCGTACACCTCGCGGAGCCCGGTCTCGAGTGGGGTCCCGGGACGCCAGTCCAGCGTCGACTCCATCAGTTCGGTATCTGCGGCGTACTTGTCGGTCCCGGTCGGCTTCGAGAGGTCGTGCTCGATACCGATTTCTTTCCCGCCGATCGCGATTATCTGCTCGGCCAGTTCGTTGATCGACACCACCTCGTGGCCGTTGCCGAGGTTGATCGGTTCGCCGTCGGTTGCGCGGTTCATCGCCCTGACCATCCCTTCGGCGAGGTCGGTCACGTAGATGAACCCCCGCTGCTGGGTCCCGTCGCCGAACAACTCGATGCTGTCGCCGTCGTCGGCCTCGATCACTTTTCGACAGAGCGACGGAATGACGTGACTGCTCGCCGGATCGAGGCTCTCGCGCGGGCCGTAGGCGTTGAAGATCCGGACCATTCCGGTGTCGACCTCGCAGTCCTCGTGGTAGGCCCGGCACGCGACCTCGCCGAGGACCTTCGCCCAGCCGTACGTCGAGTGCGGGTTCGCCGGGATCGCTTGATCCTCGCTGAACCGATTGAGGTCGTCGTGTTGCTGGCGGTAGATACACGCACTCGACGCGAACAGGAGCCGGTCGACGTCGTTTATTCGGGCCGCCTCGAGCATCTGCTGGTTCATCAGCACGCTCGGTGTCAGACCTCCGACCTGTTCGCGCTGGATGTAGTGGATGCCGCCGACGCTGGCCGCGAGGTGGTAGACGTCGCCGACGTCCTCGGTCGCCCGGAGACAGCCCTCCCGAGTCGTCAGGTCGACCGGAACGAGGTCGACATCGTCCACGGCGTGCTCGATGTTTCCGAAACTCCCACGAGAGAGATCGTCGGCCACGACGACCTCGTAGCCGTCGGCGAGAAGCCGGTCGACGAGAAAGCTCCCGACGAAGCCCGCTCCTCCGGTGACGAGGACCCGTCTGGCGTCTGCGCTCATGCAGATATGCCCGTGAGGACTTCAGATATAATCTCCGGTCGCCAGCCGCGTCAGGCTCCGGCGAGTAGTTCGGTCCGGAGTATCTCACCGATCCGGTCGAGATCGAACTCTCGGTCGTGCACCTCGTATCCACCGTCTGCGATCCGCGCGACGAGGGCAGAGTCGTCGGCGAGCGCCCGAACCGCCTCGGCCAGTGCGACTGGATCGGACGGAGGGACGGTGTAGATGCTCTCGCCGTGGTCGAACCACGCGTCGATCGCCGGCGACTGCGCGGTGAGAACCGCGCTCCGAGACGCCACCGCTTCGCTCACTTTGTTCGTGATACTCGCCATCGTCCGGCGGTCGTCGTCGAACACGCCGAGCGAGACGTCCGCGGCGGCGATCCAGCGCTGTTGGTCCTCGCGGGACACGAATCCCTCGAACCGGACGTTCGAGAGCGAGAGGTCGTCGGCCATCTGCTCGTAGCGCTCTCGCTCCGGCCCGTCCCCGAGAAAGACGAACTCGTAGGGTTCGTCCCTGAGTTCGGTGGCAGCCCCGAGGATCGTTCCGACGCCGTGGTGTGGCAGGAAGTTGCCCCAGTAGACGAGCGTGAACCGATCGCGCGACTCGACATTGTCGCGAGGGTAGAACCAGTCACCGTCCGCACCGGGAGGGAGCCGAACGAACCGGTCTCGCGGAACGGCGTACATCTCGCTGTAGAGGTCGGCGAACTGGTCGGTCCCGACGAGGTGGTAGTCGGGAAGCCGGTAGACACCGCGTTCGACGAGATAGACGGTTCGCACGACTCGCGAATCGACGCCGCGCATCTCGGCGGTGCGGTGGAGTGAGACGAACAGGTCGTAGACGAGGGATGCCCTCACGAGGCGGGCGTAGACGAACACAAACGGAACGACGAACGGGTTGAATTTCGTCAGCACGACGAGCTCCGGAGTGACACCGTTGCCGCTGAGATCGTACAGCCGCGAGGCGATCCGAGCCACGTAGACCGGGAGCAGCAAGAGAGACACCAGACCAGGGAACCGTGGGTCCGTACTGAATCGACACTCGTACACGGTCGCGCCGGCAGCGTCGAATCCACGGCGCAGCAGTTTCTCTCGTGGGTAGTCGTCGTCGTAGTCGCCGACGATAACCACGTCCGCACCTGTGTCGGCTCCGGTCACACGGTCCTGTGTACACACAGAGTCAATAAACGGGTCGGAACCGGCTGGGACGCTCAGAGAACACCCGCGGCGTCGAGACGTGCGGCCACGTACTCGTGACAGTTTTTTGACGGTCGCAGAACGCTCTGACCTCGTCGTGCTGGTCGTCAGCGGCGACGGGCGACGAACCGGCAGCCGCCTCGACGAGAGAGCCGTGAGAGACGTACTGTTTCGTCACCACGCCGTCGACGTCGTGGACGGCGGTTTGTTTCCGGATCGTCACCCCGAGTCCGACTTCCTCGTCTGCGACCCGGTGTACTGTCTCTTCGAGTCGCTCTCGCTTCTGTATCCGACCACCGGGGAGGAACCACGACCTCTTCGCGGGTTCGTTCGATCGCCGTCCGAGTACCACACCGCCACTGTGCGTGACGACGAGGTCGACAGACGGAATCGGGACGTGTTCGACGACGGTGTGCCAGTCGTCGTCCCAGCGTGTCATCTATCGTGAATTCGGTGTTCCGGGGCAGGATTGAATCATTTGCGTTCATTATTCGATAGCATCGAACGACCGAAACCGATTCACCGGAGACCGCTGGTAGAGGGGACATCAAAGTAGTCGTCCTCGCCGCCGGTCGGGGCACCCAGCTCCGCCCGCCCACTGACGACACACCGAAAGTACTCGTCGGGGTCGCAGGCAGCCCCCGATCGAGTACGGCTTCGACGCGCTGATCGGCGTCGGGATCGACGGGTTCGTCGCCAAATAAAAAGAGCAGATCATGGAGCGCTACGACGACGCGTACCGCGGCGTGCCGATCACTTACGCTCACCGGCGCGAGCAACTCGGGCTCGCGCACGCACTGCTCCGGCGGAACCCCGGGTCGACGACGACGTCGCGCCCTGAGCGTCTAAATTGACGCAGCGGCGCAGAATCCCCGGCGCACCCGTCGAATACGGTGATCCACCAGATCGGCAGTCGAGCGGCCGTGCGTTCGACCTGTCGAGAGCACCTCCCGACGCCGACACACTCGGCTCACGTCGTGCGATTCGGACCGGGTGTGACAGCCGCTGTGTGTCGGGCTCGGTAGCGGATCCAATCTCCTGTGTGGTCTGTATCCGGTCGGAGAACGGCTCGCTCGCCGGTACTCGCGCGTGAAATACTCTCACGCTGGTCAGGTGGCCGGAGACACGCTGTGACGGCCACGTCCCCCGTCTCACGTGCTTTCCGGATCGCCACGCCGATTGTGACGGCACGCTCTGGATAGCTCAGCGCCGCTCCCCCGCGCACGTCGCCGCGGTCGGGGCAACTGCGAGTGTGTTCGTAGTCGTCTCCCGCCGTCGGTGCTGTGGCTCGAACAGCCCGATCGGGAGAGTACACGTGAGAGCTCTGCCGGTTCGCATGTGTCGACCGAGGGTTTCGTGGCGTAGTGGCCGTGTGACGGTCGCTGCGAGACGACACCCCCATGCCAGGCCGGGACTGCGTGGCGGGAGCAGTCGTCGACGCAGAGCGCCCACCGGCACCGTCGGCGGCAGACGAGAACGCTTTTTGAACCACCGGGACACGCCGAACCGATGCCCGACCCCGCCGACGTCACCGTCCTCGTCCCCACCCTGAACGAGGCCGAAACCGTCGGCGGGGTCGTCTCCGTGTTCGGCGAGGCGGGCTACGACGACGTCCTCGTCGTCGACGGCGGCTCGACCGACGACACCCGCGATGTCGCCCGTGACGCCGGCGCCCGCGTCGTCCGGCAGTCCGGGGGCGGCAAGGGACAGGCCGTCCGCGAGGCGGTCCACGACCACGTCGACCGGCCGTACGTCCTCCTGCTCGACGGCGACGGCACCTACCGTCCCGAGGACGCCGACGCGATGCTCGCGCCGCTGGACGAGGGCTACGAGCACGCTGTCGGGAACCGCTTCGCCGACCTCCGCCCGGGCGCGATGACCCGCCTGAACCGGCTGGGCAACTGGCTGATCAACCGGGCGTTCGCGCTGGTCCACGGCGAGCGGCTCGCGGACATCCTCTCTGGCTACCGCGCCTTTACTCGCGGGTCGTTCGAGCGGATGCGCCTCGAGTCGGACGGGTTCGGCGTCGAGACGGAGATGGCCGTCGAGTGCGTGAAACGCGGCGTCCCGACGGCGGTCGTGCCGATCACGTACAAGTCGCGACCGGCCGGGTCGTCGACGAACCTCCGGCCGTTCCGGGACGGCGGGGTCATCCTGCTCGAGATCTACCGCCGCGCGAAGACGAACAACCCGCTGTTCTACTTCGGGAGCGTCGGCCTGCTGTCGCTCACGGGCGGCGGGGTCGTCGCCGCCTACGTCGCCGTCGAGTGGCTCACCCGTCGGGTCTCACACGAGGTGCTCGCCGTCGTCGCCGCGTTCGGGATCATCGTCGGCGTCCAGCTGCTGATGTTCGGCGTGCTGTCGGACATGCTGCTGGACCTCCACGAGGAGCAGATGCGGCGGATCGACGAGCGGGAGTGACGGGTCAATGCGTCGGCCGTTCGGCTACGCGTTCCGGTCCAGCCACGCACAGAATGCCTCGAAGTCACGGGCACCCGCGCTCTCGGCGACCTCGCGGAGCGTACCCGTCCTGAGTTCGTCGTGGAGCGGAACCGTCACACGCCGACGATCGTCTTCGTTCGTCGGGTGCTCGTAGTAGAGTTGTGCGTGGTCGCCGGTCGTCCGTCGCCACTCGAACCCGCCGGCGTTGACCAGCACCGTCACGACCTCGCGTCCAGAGAACGTCCGGCGGCTCACCTCAGTCGAGCACGTCTGGCGGCTCGCGGTTGCCGGTCTCGTTGGCTGCCGGATCGATGCCCAGTTCGCGGAGCTCCGCGTCGGTCGGCTCGCGGCCAGCGTGGCCGTCGGAAAGCGCAACCGCGTCATCAAGGTTCTCCAGGGCGTCTACGCGGCGTTTGCCCTGTGTCGCCACCCCCGTTTCGACGTCTTTCGCGACCCACCAGTCGCCGTCGTGCCAGAGCCGGATCTCTCCGTCCCGGGGATCGTCGGGCTGCGTCGGGCGAGCCATCACCGCAGTGTTCGGCACGAACCGTATAACCGTTCGGCCCGCCGGGCGGTTGGGGCTCGTTCCCTATGTCTCGTCTGGCCACGACGAGCAGGATCGCGTGAGGACCGCAGCGGGGCGACCGCAGCTGGCTCAACACCGACCGGGTCAAGCTCGCGTGGTACTCCGTAAAAACAGCCGGAAGGTGCCGATGGTGTTGTCGGACATGGCATATCGTAGTGACACCTCGTGAAGATATGGAGGGAACGACGACGGCCCGTTAACTGCGATACTCGTCGACGTCGACGACGGCCCTCGTCTCCTCGTGCGTGAGATCGTGGTCGTTCGAGACGACGGTCGCTTCCACTCGCCGGGCGAGCGCGCCGACGAGTGTGTCGGCAGCGCACATCTTCGGCCCGGGCGGGTGGACCTCGCCGGCGAACTCGGCAGCGCGGACGACGAGCGTCTCGTCGACCTCGACCCCGTCGACGAAGTCGAGCGCGGCCCGAACGCCGGGGAGACCGACAGTCGACGGATCGGACGTTCGACCATCTTCATCCGGTCCGGTCGAGCGTCTTGCGTTTCCCGCGTTCGTGGACCTCGCGGGCCTCCTCGGTGGCGTCGGAGTCGGCAAAGAACCCCATCCCACCGGTGAGGTCGCGCTCGCCTCTGAGGATGCGCTCCAGTGCGTCGCTGTAGCTCTCGCCCTCGCGCCGTCGGTCGTCGATGAGAGACTTCACGCGGTCGGTCACACGGATAGTGTTGTCTGCGGCCATCGTAGGTCCGTGGGCGGTAGGTGCTCGCCGTATACGCCCTTCTGGAACGTATTCGTTCACACAGACGAGAGTGGAGATGGGACGAGCGCTCGCAGGAAGAGACCGCGTCGCTGTTGGCATCTCGACACCCCGCTCTATACGTCCCGTCGAACCAGGCACCCAGAACGACGGTCGCTCGTCAGAACGGCAGGAGCGAACGGAGCTGCCCCAGCACCGACCGCGTCGAGTTCGCGCGGTACTCCTCGAAGACGGGGTGGAGCGCGTCGAGCAGCTCGGTCTCGTTGTCGAACTCGCGGGCGGGCACGCGGTCGAGCACGTCCGACAGCGCCACCTCGCTCCCGGAGGCGTCGTACGGGACCGACTGGTCGCCGAGCGTCCGGAGCAGCTCGTCGTCGGTCGCGGGCCAGTCCACCTCGGCCTCGTCCAGCCTCGCGTCGAGCGCGGCGATCCCGAACGCGAGCGTCTCCGGCTCGCTGTCGTCGTCTTGGGGCGGCCTGACTGCCATTACACACCCTGAGAGGGGATCGCTTGTAAACCCCGTCCGTCGCGGCGGGAGTCCCTCGGAAACGCAGCGAGTTGCCGACACGAGCATAGCGGCGATGGTGCTCGTCGTTTCGGCAGCGCGTACACCGGACAGTGTTACTCGTCGGTGTCTGTATCCGGTTCTAACGGGAGACGGTCGGGGTCGACGTTCTCGTACGCGGTGTCAGAGCTCAGTATCGAGTGGCCACGGGTCTCCGCAGCCGCAGCGTGGAACGCATCGAACGCGGTCAGTCCGTCCTCGACGTAGTTCGCAGCCTTGAGCACAATCTGATGTTCCTCCTCCGTCTCGACGGGGACGACATCGAGCATATTCGAGAACAGCCTGACGTGCTCGAACTCGTGGCGCTCCCGGACGAGCAGAAGCTCCAGATACGAGCACGTGGACGTGACGACGTCGCGTTCGTCCAGTGCGTCCTCCGCTCGGCCTTTGAGTCAGTCGGAGTCTTCGATCGGGGCGAGGAGAAAATCCGTTTCGACGTACGCTGTCATTCGGTATCGTCTCCCGCCGGGCGCTCACGACGTTCGGCCCGTGTTCGGGCGTCCGCTTTCGCCCGCGCTCTCGCTCCGTCGCGGAGTTCGTCTACGGACTTCCCGTCGAACGCACCACCGGCTGCCTCGCGGAGCGCCTGAATCGGGTCCTCGTCGATGGGGACGAGCTCGAGACGGTCCTCGTACTCGACAACGTGGAACTTCTCGCCGTACTTCCGCCGCAGTTTTGCAGACAGGCAGAGTCGTCCGTTCGAATCCACTTCGAGTGACGTAGTTGCGGATATCGTCCCACGTATAAAGAAATTGTTCCAAGTGCATCATCCATTCACAGCCGGGGCGCACCCCGAGCAGGGACGACGAGGCCTTGGATCGGGCCGACCGCTCGATCCCCACAGGGAGACGCGCTCGTCGTCTCTGTGCCCGCGCTCCGCCGAGACGGAGCCATGGCCGAGTACACCACCGTCTCCGTGCCGAAGGAGTTCGCGGCCCGCGTCGAGGAGACCATCGAGGGGACGAGCTTCACCAGCACGAGCGACCTCGTGCGGTTCCTGCTGCGGAGCATCGTCGTCGAACACCAGCGCTCCGGCGAGCTGACCGAGGCGGAGTTCCGGGAGATAGCCGACCAGCTTCGCGACCTGGGCTACCTAGAGTGACTCGACGGGGGGCTCGGCGTCGACGACCGTGAGGCCGAGCCGACGGCCCGAGCGTGCGAACGCCGCGAGCTGCTCGCGCTCCCACGGCGGGACGGCGACGACGACGGCGGCGGCGAGGTCGTCCTCGCGGGTGAGCGCGAGCGGTCCGGTCGGGTGCGAGACGAACCGCGCGGTCCCGCGTCCCGCCGGGCGCCCGAGGTCGACGCCGAACACCGCCCGGACGGAACCCCCGGCCTCGGGGAGGTAGAGGTGGGTGAGCACCGACTGGTCGGCTGGCACGCCGAGGTCGCGGTCGAAGGCGCCCGCTCGCGTCGCGTCGAGGACGACGTTCGCGCGGTCCGGGTCGGCCTCGCGGGCGCGGCCGAGCAGCGCCTCGACCAGTCCCGCGGTGACGTACACCTCGTCGGTCATCTCAGCCGAGGAACGCCTTCGCCGCGTTGAGGTAGGCCCGCGGGAGCGTCTTTCGGGCGTTCCGGAGGGCGGTCGCGAGCGCGGCTGCCCCGTCGTCGCGGACGCCCTCGCCGTGACCGACCCGGAGGTGTGTCGGCGAGCAGCCGCCGAGTTCGTCGCGCGGCGGGACCGGCCGGAGCATCGGGTGGACGCCCAGCCGCTCGTCCGGCGCGCAGTAGTAGGGCACCGTCCCGACCGCTTCGGGCACGTACAGGCTGTCGCCGGCGCGGACGGCGACCTCCTGCCACGGCGGCGTCGACGCGTCCCGAACCCGGACCGTCTCCATCCCGCCGACCGTCCGGTCGAACCGTTCGACCGGCGCGTCGACGTCGACGCCGTCGAACCACGACGGGACGTGGACGGCGACGTCGTGGCGCCGCGCGACCGCGGCGGCGTCGCGCCAGTGTCGGTCGAGACAGGTGACGACGCCCGCGACCGAGCCGACGTCGGCGACGAGGTCGTCGACACCTGCGGCGTCGACCGGGTCGAGCACCCACGCCTCGCCCTCCGACGCGACGGCGTGGCTCGCCCGGCGCATCCCCTCGTCCGGATAGGCGATCCAGCCCACGCCGTCGTCGAACCGGTCGACCGCCCGCAGGTCCGGGCGGCCACCCTTCATCGGCATACGTCTCGTAGAGGAGGGGCGGTTAAGTCGGCGTCGGATACACGGCGCCGGCAGGGGGTGGCGGCGAAAGTCGTTTTATACCCGTCGACGAACGGCTACGTGTGACTGTGCTGATCGGCCCGACCGGGGCGACTGTCGTCCGCCACGGCGAGAGCCGCAGACCGTTCGACGGGGGGTGGTGCCGGTGGTGACCGCAGACCGGTCCGTCGAGGAGTTCCTCTCGGGCGTGGCGTCGTCACAGGTCGCCCCGAGCGCCGGCGCCGTCGCCGCGGTCACCGGTGCGCTGGGCGCGTCGCTCTGCGAGATGGTCTGTGTCCACACCCCGACGGCAGAGACGCCGCCGAGCCTCGCCGACGCCCTGCCGGAGCTGACGGCGCGGCGAGAGCGGCTGGTAGAGCTGGCAGCCGCAGACGCGGCGGCGATCGAGGCCGTACAGACGGCGTTCGACGCGTCCGGCGGGGCGGACCACGAACAGGCGGCGCTCCGGCGCGCGACCGACGTGCCGGTCCAGATCGCGGAGGCGGCCCGGGACGTCGCCGACACCGCGCCCGCCGTCGCGGCGCAGGGCACACGGAACGCTCGCCCGGACGCGGTCGTCGGTGCGTCCCTCGCGCGGGCCGCGGTCACGTCCGCCGGCGTGATCGTCCGGGCCAACCTCGGGCTGGTGACCGACGAGGCGTTCGCCGACGACGCCCGCGTCCGGGTCGAGGCCGCAGAGCGGACAGCCGAGACCGCGGTGTCGGCGCTCGCCGGCGGGTCGGAGGACTGAGTCGACCGGAGAGGGTCCACGGCGGCGAGCGCCGAGCGGGCAGCTACAGCCGCGAGGTGTCGACGTCGGCGTCGGGCGGCGTCACCACCAGCGTGTCCCGGAAGTGCGTCAGCGTCCCGCCCATCTCGGACACCTCGCGGGCGAACGGCGCCGCCAGGGCGTTCAGGTCGCCGTCGACGGCGAGCAGGAGGGTGCGGCCCTCGGCGACGAGTTTGACCCACTCCTCCGGGTCGGCCGTGCCGTCGAGCACCGCGACCGTCACGTCGCCGGACCCGGCCTCGTCGGCGTCGTCGAGCTGCTCCTCGGCGGCCCGGAGGTCGAGGTCGAAGTCGCTCATACCGTTCGTGAGGTGGGCTCGGATCAAAAGCGTTCGGCCCTCACGCCCGTCTCAAGACGTACGCTTTCGGTCGAGTCGGTCTTCGATCTCGTCGAGCGCGGCGCTCGCCGTCTGCTCGTGGCGTCGTTCAGGCGGTGCCTCGCGGACGACGAGCCGGGCGCCGTACCGGAGCGCCTCCGAACGCGAACCGAACACGCCGTCCTCGACGAGGCCGTCGAGACGGGCGACGAGTGCCGGCGGGAGAGACCGGAACCGAGCGTCGCTGCCCTCACACCCGTCTGTGGGCGATAGTATCTGATAGACACCCTGTCGGCTGGCCGCCCCACGGCGATACGGACAGGCTTAAGTGTCGAGTCCTTTTCCGTCCGGACACAATGTCCCACAACTCGGACACGGAGGATTCGTCGGATTCCCCGGCGGATCGAGTTCTTCCAGGGCACGTTAGCCCGTACTGAGACCGAGATCGACGAGGTCCGGATCTTCGACACCACGCTCCGCGACGGGGAGCAGTCGCCACGTACGTCGTTCTCCTCCGAGGAGAAACTAGAGATAGCACGGCTGCTCGACGAGATGGGGACCCACGTCATCGAGGCCGGGTTCCCCGTCAACTCCGACGCGGAGTTCGAGGCCGTTCGCGACATCGCCGAGACGACCGACACGACGGTCGCCGGACTGGCGCGGGTGGTCGACAGGGACGTCGAGGCGGCAGTCGACTCGGGCGTGGAGATGGTCCACGTGTTCGCGTCGACGAGCGACGTCCAGATCGAGGACTCGATGCACGCGACCCGCGAGGAGGTGATCGAGCGCTCGGTCGACGCGGTCGAACGAGTCGTGGCGTCCGGGGCGACCTGTATGTTCTCCCCGATGGACGCCACCCGGACGGACGAGGACTACCTGATCAGGGTGGTCGAGGCCGTCTCCGACGCCGGAGCGGACTGGATCAACCTGCCGGACACCTGCGGTGTCGCGACCCCGACACGGTTCGCGACCATGGTCCAGACGGTGCTGGAGTACACCGACGCGAGGGTCGACGTCCACGCCCACGACGACTTCGGGCTGGCGACCGGCAACGCGATGGCCGGCTTCGAGGCCGGCGCCGCACAGGCACAGGTGAGCGTCAACGGCATCGGCGAGCGGGCCGGTAACGCCGCCTACGAGGAGGTCGTGATGGCCGCCGAGGCGCTGTACGGCGTCGACACCGGCGTCGACACCGAGCGAATCTCCGAGCTGTCCCGGCTGGTCGAGGAGGCCAGCGACATGCCCGTGCCGTCGAACAAGCCGGTCGTCGGCGCGAACGCCTTCAGCCACGAGAGCGGCATCCACGCCGCCGGAGTGCTGGAGAACACCGACACGTTCGAGCCGGGCGTGATGACCCCAGAGATGGTCGGGGCGACCCGGGAGTTCGTCCTCGGCAAGCACACCGGCACCCACTCCGTCCGGAAGCGGCTGAACGAGATCGGGTTCGACCCCACGGACCCCGAGGTGCGCGAGGTGACCCGTCGGGTAAAGGAGTTCGGCGCCGAGAAGCGCCGGGTGACCGTCACCGAACTCGAGCAGTTCGCCCGCGAGGTGGGCGTCGAACGGGAGCCGGGGGTCCGCGCGGACTGATGCCCGTCGGGGAGGGCCGTGGCCCGGCGACGGTTCACAAGAATTATAGCCGTCCCATCGATTCAGACGTGTATGGACGGGCCACAGACCACGAGGCCGCGGCCCACTATCGTAGGGGCGTAGCCCCTACACCACACTCCTCCCCGACACGTCCCGACCCGCGCAACAGCGACGCAACCGGCTACCCCCGACACAACACATGAGCGAACGAGCGACACCACGAGACCCGGCGAACAGAGCTGAACCAGCAGACGAAGAGGCAGACGCCCCGTCCGACCAGGAGCCGATCGAGGTCATCTCCGGCGCCACGGCGGTCGTACGGGCGCTGGAGAACGCCGGCGCGACGGCGGCGTTCGGCGTCCAGGGCGGCGCGATCATGCCCGTCTACGATGCGCTGTACGACTCGTCGATCAAGCACGTGATGATGGCCCACGAGCAGGGCGCGGCCCACGCCGCCGACGCCTACGGGGTCGTCGCCGGCGAGCCCGGCGTCTGTCTCGCCACCTCGGGGCCCGGCGCGACGAACCTCGTCACCGGCATCGCCGACGCGAACATGGACTCGGACGCGGTGCTTGCCCTGACCGGACAGGTGCCGAGCGACATGGTCGGGAGCGACGCCTTCCAGGAGACGGACACGATCGGCATCACCGCGCCGATCACGAAGCACAACTACTTCGCGTCCTCGCCGGACCGGATCGGCGACCAGGTTGGCGAGGCGTTCGCCCTCTCGGAGACGGGCCGTCCCGGGCCGACGGTCGTCGACCTGCCGAAGGACGTCACCGGCGCGGAGACGGCGCGTGAGCCGGGCCCGCCGCGCGTGCCGGAGACGAGCGTCCCCCAGCGTGAGGCCGACGCCGACGGGGTGCGCCTCGCGGCGCGCGCGGTCGAACGCGCGGAGAAGCCGGTCTGTCTGTTCGGCGGCGGCGTGATCAAGGGCGACGCCTGCACGGAGGCGCGGTCGTTCGCCCGCGAACACGGGATCCCGGTCGTGACGACGATGCCGGGCATCGGCACCTTCCCGGAGGACGACGACCTCTGTCTGGAGTGGGCGGGGATGCACGGCACGGGCTACGCGAACATGGCGATCACACACGCCGACCTGCTGATCGCCGTGGGAACGCGGTTCGACGACCGCCTGACCGGCGGTGTCGAGGCGTTCGCGCCGGAGGCCGAGGTGATCCACGTCGACATCGACCCGGCGGAGATATCGAAGAACGTCCACGCCGACTACCCGCTCGTCGGCGACGCGGAGATCGTTCTGGAGCAGCTGTCGGCAGCGCTCGACCGCTCGCCGGACGCCCGCGAGTGGCGCGACCAGTGCCGGAGGTGGCAGGCGGAGTACCCGATGACCTACGCGGCGCCGGAGGACGAGCCGCTGAAGCCGCAGTTCGTCGTCGAGGCGTTCGACGAGGCCACCGCCGACGACACGATCGTCACCACCGGCGTCGGGCAACACCAGATGTGGGCGAGCCAGTTCTGGGAGTACACCGAACCCCGAACGTGGGTCTCCAGCCACGGCCTCGGGACGATGGGGTACGGCCTGCCGGCGGCGATCGGCGCGCGTCTCGCGGCCGACAACCAGGGCGAGGCGGACCGGGACGTCGTCTGCTTCGACGGCGACGGCTCGTTCCTGATGACGATTCAGGAGCTC
>CAZEJR010000014.1:0-59068 GCA_964512675.1 uncultured Haloferacaceae archaeon
ACGGGTCTCGCTGCTGTGCCTGTTCGTGAGCCTGCTGTGCCCGCGGGTCGTCGTACTCCGTCGGGTCGACGCCGCACTCTTCGCGGAGGTACTCCGCGGGAGACTGGCCGCGATCCTCGGCTTCGAGACGGTCGCCCCCGTCCATCGCGGCGAGCGCCACGTCGTCGGGGTCGCCGGGATCGGCAGCCGTGTCGTCCCCTTCGAGACGGGCACGTTCCTCACGCCGCTGTTCGATACGCCGACATGACGCTCCCGGCGGCGGTCGCCGTGTCGGCGTCACCGGCGGTCGCCTGCCGTTCAGCGACGACGTCAGCGGCGTCCTCGGGGTCCTCACGGGCGGCGGCGAGCAGGTCGTCATCTAGCTCGACGCCCGCTTCGAGCGCTGAGGCGACCGCGTCGATCCCGTTCCCGTACTTCTCGGCTGCGAACCGTTCCGGCGGGACCGCCCGGGCTTTCGCCCGAATCCGGTCGCGTCCGGTCGGGAGCCGCTGGGGCACTGGTGTCGGCAGGACAGACGCTGACCGTATCAACGGGCTGAAGGGCGGCAGTCCACCGGCCTTACTCCGTCCCGGACCCAGACGACTGTTCCGCGCGTCGCTTTGCCAGCGCGTTCTTCACCTCGGGGTCTTCCAGCAGATCGTCTATGAGTTGAATTTTTTCTACTGTGTCGGCATCATCGGGATTAGCGTTACTGTAGGATTCGTGAACGGCGTTGTCGGCGTCGTCTATCGCCTCCTTCGCGTCGGGGGTGAACGCAAGGCCACACCACGGACACAGGCGGGCGTCCTCGGGCGGATTTTCCCCGCAGCGCGGACACACCTCTGGCGTCAGTTCGCTTTCGATGTCCTCCGTTTCGAGGTCAAACGCCTCCCGCGCCTCTCGGATGTGGTCGCTGTCCTTCATGTGGGCGTAGGTCGACTCCATCACGCTGCTGTCGGGCGCGTGACCGATCTGGTGCTTCACAGCGGATTCGTCCATCCCGCGCCGGAGAGCGGTGGTTACGAAGTTGTGCCGGAGGGCGTGGGGATAGGTCGGCTTGCTGTCGATGGCCGGGTACTCCTCCGCCGCCCGGTCAGCTAGCCGTCCGACGATCCCGCCGAGAGTGGTCACGTCCAGCATCGTGTGCGGGTCGGGGCCGCCGTAGTTCGGTCGCCCGACGAACACGTAGGCTTCCGGGTCGTTAGGGGCGGGATGTTCGGTGTTCAGGTACTGCCTCACGGTCGCCGCCGACAGTAGTAGGTCGCGCCACTTCCCGTTCTCTTCGGCGTCTTTCAACCCGGTGGCGTCGTCGTTCAGCCGGAATCGGTCGTTCGCTAAGTCTAAGTCCTTGATTTTCAGCGTCCGGGTGGCCGTGTTCCGCTGCCCGGTGTAAATCAGGAAGTCGAACAGGGCACGGTCCCGCATACACTCCGCCGCGTCACGAATCGCCTGTATCTCCTCTCGGGTGAGCATATCCGCGGGGTCGACGCTCTTCTCTTGCGGTTTGAACAGGGAGATCTCCTCCGGATCGATCCCGGCGTCGTCGAACACGTAGTAGAACTGCCGAAGGGCGTTCTGGTAGACCCGGACGGACCCTTTCGAGAGGCCATCGTCTTTCACGTTGTCCAGATCGCCGTCGTGGAATCCCTGCATGACGGTGTTCAGTTCGGTCGTCGTCGTGTCGGTGAGCGCGACGTGAGGAGCGGTCTTTTTAGGCCGGTCAGGTAGTTTTTCAGCGTCGTCACGGACTTCGTGTCCTGCGCGTCCGGGGTGTCCACAACGAGGTTGTCCTCGTCGTAGGCGTCGGCCATCTGCAGAATCCGGTCTGCGTCGGACGGGTCCTGGTAGCGGTCGCTGTGTCTGTTCACGCGCTCTCGGGCGTCAGCGTACTGCTTCGGGTACTGTCGCGCCATACGTCGCTTCACATCGCCCGGTGATATAGTATTTTGTAGGTTAGGCATACTACGAGAAGAACTCGAACCAGCCGTACTGTTCGGCGCAGATTCCGCCGAAGCTGCGGAAGGTCGAGAAGCGGTTCCCCGAACTGCTGGCCTGAACGCCGACGGGCGGCGGAACGCCGACTCTCGCGAGCGCGGCTACGACGGCCCCAGCGACAGCACACTCCCGTCGCCAGCCCCGCCGCCTCGACGTGACTCGTCAGGCGGGCGTCGTTGCAGAACCCCCCGGTCGTCGTCCGCTCGCCGTCGACGAGTTCGTGCTCCTCGACCGGCGCGCCGCAGTACGTACAGTCGGTCACGGCAGCGGACCGGGCGGTGGGCGAGAGACCCCTCGTGACGGTGCCGTCAAGTGCCGCCGTCTCGACGCTCGCGGCGTGACAGTGATCGCCTTCCTCTCTGTCGCGCCGGTCCGCGAGGGGAGCATGGCAGAGGACGTGGCGCGCGCCGTCGCGGCGCTCGACGACCACCCGGTCGCGTACGAGACGACGCCGATGGGGACGACGGTCGAGGCGGAAGACGTCGGCGACCTGTTCGACGCCGTCGAGGCCGCCCACCGCGCGGTCGAGGGCGACCGTGTCTCGACGGTCCTGAAGGTCGACGACAAGCGGACGAGCGACGGGTCGGCGAGCGAGAAGGTCGACCGTGTCGCCGAGGCGCTCGGCCGGACGCCACGGTCGGGCGGGGAGCAGTAGACACAGACCTTTCAGTCGGACCGCCCAAACGCCGGCATGGAGAGCCTCAACCGGATGGCCGTCGAACTCGTCGACGAGGCGATCGACTTCGCCCCCGAACTCGGCCTCGCGGTCCACGAACTCGACTCCGACGCAACCGTCCTCGACTTCGGCGTCGACGTGCCCGGCGGACTGGAGGCCGGTCTCCTCCTCGCCGAGGTGACGACGGCGGGACTGGCGACGGTGGACACGACGCTCGACGAGGCGGGCGGTGGCCCGCGGACCCACGTCGAGGTCGCGACCGACCACCCCGCGACGGCGCTGCTCTGCTCGGGAAAGGCCGGCTGGGAGCTCTCGGTCCCGGGGTTCGAGGGACTCGGGAGCGGCCCGGCCCGCGCGCTCGTCGCCGAGGAGGCCGAGTTCGAGGCCGTCGGCTACCGCGACGAGTTCGACCTCGCCGTCCTCGCCGTCGAGTCCGACGCGCTCCCGACACAGGCCGTGGCCGAACACGTCGCGGAGCGGGCGGGCGTCCCGCGGAGCGCCGTCTACCTCCCGGCGTTCGCCACCGGCTCCGTCACCGGGAGCGTCGTGAGCGCCGCCCGCGCCGCCGAACTCGCCGTCTTCCGGCTGTTCGAACTCGGCTACGACCCGCGCGACGTGCTCTCGGTCGCGTCGTCGGCGCCCGTCGCGCCGGCGAGCGACGCGGAGTCGACGGCGCTCGCGCGGACGACAGACGCGCTCGCGTACGGGTCGCGGGTCCACCTCCAGGTCGCGGCGCCGTTCGACCGGTTCGACGAGGTGCCGTCGACCGCCGCCACGGAGTACGGGACGCCGCTCGCGGCGGCGTTCGACGGCGTCGACTGGCGGCTCGAGGACCTGTCGCCGGCGCTGTTCGGCCCGGCGCAGGTGACAGTCGACGTCCGCGGCGGCGGCACCGAGACGCACGGCGCGCGCGACGACGGCGTCCTCGCGGAGTCGTTTGCCGGCTGAGCGAGTCCCGCCGGCGCCGCTCGGCGCCGCCGGACGCGTCGACGACGGGTGGCCGGCAGGGGGCGGCTGATGCGCGTCGACGCCGTCCTCTTCGACCTCGACGGCACGCTCTGTGTCTACCGCCGGCCCGGCGACGAGGTGCTCGACGCGGCGTTCGACGCCGTCGGTGTCGACCGGTTCTTCCAGGTGGCCGACTACTACGACCGTTACGGCGACCTGGCACCCGACGCGGACGGCCCGACGGAGCTCCGCGAGCTGGCGTTCGAGACGATCGCGACGGAGCGGGGCCGACCGGCGTCGCTCGGTCGGCGGCTGGCGCGGGCGTACGCCGAGCGACGCGACCACGCCGCCGTCGACCCGCTCCCGGGTGTACCACAGGTGCTCCGGGCGCTCCGGCGCGAGGCGGGCGTCGGACTGGTGACGAACGGCGGGCCGGCGATGCAGCACGACAAGCTCGCGACACTCGGCCTGTCCGGGGCGTTCGACGTCACCGTGTTCGCCGGACACCCGAACGACCACGAGGAGTGGGGCGTCGTCGCCGCGAAGCCCGACCCAGAGCCGTTCCGACTCGCGCTCGACCGGCTGGGCGTCCCGCCGGAGCGGGCGGCCCACGTCGGGAACGCGCCGGCGGCAGACGTCGCGGGCGCGGCGCAGGCGGGGCTGACGACCGTACTGGTCGACGAGGCAGCCCCGGACGACGTCGAGGGGCCGGCGCCTGACCACGTCGTCGGGTCGGTGGCCGACCTCGCGCCGGGCGCGTCGCCGCTCGACTAGTCCGTGTGGACGCCGGTGACGGTGCCGACACCCTTCGACCGGCCCTCGCGGAAGACGAACCGCTGGCCCTCCTCGACGAGGTACGGTCGGAACTTGAACTCGACACGGGCGCGCCCGCTGTCGCCCGGGAGGAGCTGTCCGCCCTCGGGGTAGAACGTCGCCGCCTCGCTGACCGTCTCGATGTGGACCACCGGCTCGTAGCCGTCGCCGATCCGGGTCGGGTGGTTGAGCACCATCACCTCGGCGTCGAACGACCGAACCGGCGAGGGGTCGGCGTCACCGGGCAGGAGCACCATCCCGCGCTCGACCGCCGACTCCGCGACCCCCTTCAGCGCGATGCCGACGATGCGACCCGCACGGGCGCGGTCGACACGGTGGTAGTGCATCTCGATGGACCGGACCTCGACCTCGCGGAACGAGCCGTCGGCCATCGGTCCGAGGAGGAGGTCGTCGCCCGCCTCGACCGTTCCCGAGTTGATGGTGCCGCTCGCCACCGCGCCGACGCCCGTGACGCTGTACGTCCGGTCGACGTACATCCGGAACTCCTCGCCGCGGTCGGACGTCTTCGGCAGGCGCCGGAACAGGTCGTCGAGCGTCCCGAGTCCCGCCATCGTCACCGCGGAGGTTCGGAGCACCGGTACCACGTCGCCAACCTCCCGCGCAGCCGTGGCGACGCCGTGGCGCTCCATCCGGAGCGGCGTCTCACCGGCGTCGCGCAGGAGGCGTTCGACCTCGCGTTCGACCTCGGCGACCCGGTCGTCGTCGACGAGGTCGACCTTCGTCACCGCCACCATCGTCGGCAGGTCGGTCGCGAGGAGGATGCCGAGGTGCTCGCGCGTCGTCCGGGTCGGGCCGTCGTCGGCGGCGACGGTCAGCAGGCCGTAGTCGAGCTTCTGCCCCACCAGCCCCCGGATAGTGGTGCGGAGCCACGGCTCGTGGCCGACGGTGTCGACGAACGACACGAGGCTGTCGGCCTCGGAGACGACCCGTGCGCGGTCGGTCTTGCGGTCGGGGTTGTCCATCCGCACCGGGCCGTCGTCGTCGAAGCCGTAGACGGCGTACGAGAGGTCGGCAGAGAGCCCGCGTTCGACCTCGTGGGGCTGGACGTCGAGGAACCCGCGGGTGCCGCCCTCGCCGTCGTCCGCGTCGCCGGTGACCAGCGACCCCACGAGCGTCGACTTGCCGTGGTCGACGTGACCCGCCGTTCCGACGACGATGTGCTCGTCGTCCGTCTCCAGCACCGACCCCTCGCACACCGACGCGACGCCGACGACGCCCCGGTCGGCGCCCTCGTCGCCGGGCTGGACCGCCCACGTCTCCACCTCGTCGATGTGTGCCCCCGCCTCGTCGGCGAGCAGGGAGAGCACGTCCATCGACTCGGAGAACGACGCCGGCGCGATGCCGGCCACCTGTCCGTCGTCGGTGACGCCGACGACGTACGTCGCCTCGCCGTCGCCGGACAGCACGCGGTGGCGGAGCTGTGCGGCGAGACTCTCCATCCGGCCGTCGGCGAGGTGGACCTCGCGGGAGAGGCGCTCTTTGAACTCGACTGGACCGCCCTCCTCTTCGCCGCGTTCGATCGCCTCTTCGAGCGCGGCTCGGTCGGCGCTCATCTGACGAACCTGCGGGTCGGGCCGACAAAACGCTTTCCGTGGGAGTGGTTCGCACCGCTCCCGAGCGCTACGTATCCGCACCCGTCAGCCGCTCGTAGGCCCGCGTGACCTGCTTGAACGCCTCCTGGTCGCCGTCGGCGGTGTCGGGGTGGACCTCCTGTACCCGCTCGCGGTAGGCGCGCTTGACCGCGGTCTCGTCCGCACCCGGCTCCAGCCCCAGCCGCCGGTACGCCTCGGTGCGGCTCGGGCCCTCGTCTGTCCGCTCGGCGCCGGAGCGCCGTCGGCGTCGGGCACCGGTCCCGCCGCGCGACCCCGTCGACGCCGTCCGGCCCGTCGTCCGAGTCCGGGCCGTTCGCTCGCGCTGCCGCTCGGCACGTGCCTCCAGCCGACCCGTCGCCTGGTACCACAGGAAGTACGTGACGAGACCGAACGGCAGGGCGACGGGCAGCAGGAACGGCTGGACGGCGAGGGCGGCGACAGCCAACAGCACCGTCAGCCCGGCGAACGTCGCGGCCAGCCCCAGGAGCAGCCGGTCGCGGTCCACGGACGCTGTAGCGGGGCGACGGTCCTAAGCCTCCCGGTGCGAGGGGAGCGACCCGTCGAGACGAGCACCACCGGGCCGTAGCTCCGGAGGTGAGTATCACCACTCTCTGTGCAGTCTGTGAGACCGCCGCCGCGGGACGAACGTGTGCGTTCTGCGGGCGGGCCGTCTGCGGCGCCCACTTCGAGCCGGACCACGGCTGTTGCGCCGAGTGTCTCGACGACCCGGCCGGCGCCGGTGACCTCGGTCCTGGCGACACGCCGGGGGAGACGAGGTGTCGGGGCCGTCCGCTCCGCGCCGGCGCCCCCGGCGTCGCCGCCGTCTCGCGGACCGCTCACGGACTCCGTTCGTCCGCGTCCCACGCTACCGGTACTCGTTCAGCCGCCACTTCAGGCGCTTTGCCGCGTCACCCGCCGCCCCGAAGTACCGCCGGTCGTCGTCGTGGCCCTCGCCCGCGTAGATGATGCCGCGCGAGGAGTTGACGAGCCCCACCCCGTCCGCGAGGCCGAACTCGGCGGCGGCCTCGACGTCGCCGCCCTGTGCGCCGACGCCCGGCACGAGAAACGGCCGGTCGGGAGCGACCGTCCGTAGCCGCTCCAGTTCGTCGGGCGCTGTCGCTCCGACGACGAGACCGACGTCCGCACGGTCGCTCCAGGTGTCCGCGAGCGCGGCCACGCGCTCGTACACCGGCTCGCCCGAGTCGAGCGACAGCGCCTGGAGGTCGGCACCGCCCGGGTTGGAGGTGCGACAGAGCGCGAAGACGCCGAGACCGGCGTCGAGAAACGGCGTCACCGAGTCCCGACCCATGTACGGCGAGACGGTGACGGCGTCGGCACCGAGGTCGGCAATCGACCGCGCGTACCGGCGGGCGGTGGGACCGACGTCGCCGCGCTTTGCGTCGACGACCACCGGGAGGTCCACCCCGTGGGCGTAAGCGACCGTCTCGCGGAGCGCGCGCCAGCCGTCCTCGTCCTCGAAGAAGGCCGCGTTCGGCTTGACCGCGGCGGCGTGCTCGTGGGTGGCGTCGACAACCCGGCGGGCGAACGCCCACCGCGGCAGGTCGTGGTCCGCGAGGAAGTCGGGAGTCCGCTCGACGCGCGGGTCGATACCGACACAGACGACGGAGTCGACGGCTGCGATGCGGTCCCCGAGGCGGTCGAAGAAAGGGTCTGACACGTCCGGCCACAGCCGGGGAGCCGGCCTAAGCGTTCCGTGCGAGCGGGCCGTCGGAGGCCGCGTGAACCACCTCGCCGTCGACGAGGGTGCCCGCGACGCCGATGTCCGCGATGGACCGCGGGCGGCCCCACGGCGACGCCTCCAGGACGACGAGGTCCGCGCGCTTGCCGACGGCCACGGTACCGATGTCGTCCTCTGCGAGACCGGCGCGCGCCCCGCCGAGCGTGTACGCCCGGAGCGCCTCGGTGACGTCGAGACGCTGGGCTTCGGTCGGCGCGTTGACCGCGTGGTCGACGCCGACGAGCGGGTCCATCGGCATCCCGTCGCTCCCGAACGCGACGTCGACGCCCGCGTCGAGCAGGGTGCGCAGGCGCGTGGTCTCCGTCCGCCGGTCGCCGAGCCGCCGCTCGTACAGCCCACCGGCGTCGGCCCAGCGGTGGAAGTTCGGCTGGACGCAGGCGACGACGTCCGCGTCGGCCATCCGCGCGGCGGCCCGGTCGCTCGCCAGCACCGCGTGTTCGACGCGCCAGCGTCTGCCCGCCCGGCCCTCGTAGGCGTCGAGGACGGCGTCCACCGCCTCGTCGCCGACGGCGTGGGCCGACAGCCGCAGGTCGAGGGCGTCGAGACGGGCCGCGAGCGCGTCGAGGTCGTCCGGGGCGACGACCCACTCGCCGCGCTCGTCCGCCGCGTCGTCGTACGGCGCCGAGAGACGGGCGCTCCGAGCGCCGAGCGAGCCGTCGGAGAGCGTCTTGATCCCGCCGAACCCGACCCGCCCGCCCGCGGTCGTCGCCAGCCCGACCTCCTCGACGGCGTCGAGGTGGTCGCGCCAGTAGTAGAGCTGCACCCGCAGGACGAGGTCGTCCGTCCGCGACAGTTCGCGGTACGCCCGCGGCGCAGCCGAGCGGCGCACGAAGTCGTGGACGGTCGTCACGCCGCGGGCGACGGCGCGGCGCCCTCCGGCGTCGATGAGCCGCCGGGCCTCGGCGCGGTCGGGGGCGAGTCGCCGCCGAACCGCGGTCGCGCCGGTCTCGCGGAGGACACCGTCGCCGCGCTCGTCCGACGGCAGGTCGCCGGCGAGTGCGTCGAGCGCCGTCTCGTCGACGGAGACGAGGTGGAGGTCCTCGCGAAACGCCGCGACCGGCCCGGGGTGGTCGAGTGCGGCGAGGTCGGCAGCGTCGAGCGGGTCGGTGTCGTCCCACGTCGACTCGTCGTAGCCGTAGCCGAGCAGCCAGTCGTCCGCGTCTACCTCGTCGTCGCCGGCGCGGGCGGCGAGCAGCGACACCGCCTCGTCGCGCGTGTCGGCGGCAGCGAGGTCGGCGTGGACCTCGCGGCGGCCCACCACGGTCAGGTGGGTGTGGGCGTCGACGAACCCCGGGAGCACCACCCGCCCGTCGAGAGACACCCGCGTCGTGTCGGCGCCGACGAGCATGTCGAGGTCGTACGTCGACCCGAGACGGACCACCCGACCGTCGCGGACGGCGACGGCCTCGTGGACCGGGTCGCCGGGCGCGAGCGTGTGGACCGCCGCGTCGGTCAGGACGAGGTCGGCGGGCGCGGTCATACGGGCCGGGCGGCGGGCGGGAACAAAACCGTTCGGCCCGCAGGCACGGCTGGTACGGGGCGGAACGGGCGACACGACTCGGCTGCCGGGCCGCGAGCGGGGCGTGTTTTCGCGTCGTCACGGGGCGCGCCCGGCGACGCAGCCGACCGGAGGACATTTGCGCGGGCCAGCTCACACGACCGCATGAGCGACGACGTGGACGGAGGACTCGACGCGGCGGCGCTGGCAGAGCGGGTGCGGGCGGGCGACCTCCGGCTGTACGAGCTGGAGGCCGCAGCCGTCGACGCCGACGCCGCCGTCGCAGCACGCCGCGCGGTGGTCGGCGAGCGGACGAGCACCGACCTCGACGCGGTCGGCGCGTACGGCTTCGACGCCGTCGCCGCGGAGAACAACGTCGAGAACATGCTCGGTGCGGTCCAGATACCGCTCGGCGTCGCCGGGCCGCTCCCCGTAGAGGGAGGACGTGACGACCGCGAGGCGTACCTCCCGATGGCGACGACGGAGGGCGCGCTGGTGGCGTCGGTCAACCGCGGCTGCGCGGCGATCCGGGCCGCCGGCGGTGCGCGAGCGCGCGTGACGAAGACGGGGATGACCCGCGCGCCGGTCTTCCGCGTCGCGAGCGTGGCCGAGGCCGAGGCGACGGTCGAGTGGGTCCGGGAGAACGAGGCGGTCCTGCGCGAGGCCGCCGAGTCGACGACGAGTCACGGCGAACTGCTCGGCGTGACGCCGTACGTCGTCGGCGACTCGGTGTTCCTGCGCTTTCGCTACGACACGAAGGACGCGATGGGGATGAACATGGCCACGATCGCGACGGAGGCGGCCTGCGAGACCGTCGAGGCCGAGACGACAGCCGACCTCGTGGCGCTCTCGGGCAACCTCTGTGCGGACAAGAAGCCCGCCGCGGTCAACGCCGTCGAGGGACGCGGACGGTCGGTGACCGCAGACGCCGTCCTCCCGACCGAGGTGGTGGCTGAGCGGCTGGACACGACGGCGGCGGCGATGGCGGCAGTCAACCGTCGGAAGAACTTCGTCGGCTCGGCGAAGGCCGGGAGCCTGGGGTTCAACGCCCACGCCGCGAACGTCGTCGCGAGCGTCTTCCTCGCGACGGGACAGGACGAGGCACAGGTAGTGGAGGCCGCGAACACCATCACGACGGTCGAACCGCGCGCGGACGGCCTGTACGTCTCCGTCTCGCTCGCGTCGCTCGAGGTGGGAACGGTCGGCGGCGGCACGGGCCTGCCGTCGCAGGGCGAGTGCCTCGCCCTCCTCGACGTCGCCGGCGGCGGCGACCCGCCGGGGGCAAACGCCGATGCGCTGGCCGAGACGATCGCCGCGGGTGTCCTCGCGGGCGAGCTCTCGCTCCTCGCGGCGCTGTCGTCGCGTCACCTCGCGAGCGCACACGCCTCGCTCGGGCGCTAGAGCAGGCGGTAGACCCCGTCGTCGACGCTCGCCTCGCCCCGGCTGACGAGTCTGTCGAGCAGGTCGCGGGCGGCGTCGGCGGGCACGCCCCGCGCGGTCGCGTACGACACCACCGTCGCCTCGTCCGGGTCGTCCTGTGACCGGACCGCCTCGCGCACGACGCTCGGGCGGTCGCCGCTCGACGCCGGTCCGGACCCGGCGCGGTCGCCCGCCGCCGCGGCTGCCTCCGGGTCGGCGCCGCGCGCCGCGAGGTAGGTCTCGTCGTCGATCCCGGCCGCCTCGGCGGCGCGTGCGAGGTCGTCGCCGCTCGGCACCTCGTCGAACGCCGCGCCCTCGCCGGCCCGGCGCGCGAGCATCGTCCCGCGGGCCTCGACGGCAGTCTCGCGGCGCTCGGCCTCGAACAGACGCCGGAGCGACGCCGTCCGGTGGCGCGTGCCACACCGTGCGCAGGTCGCCGTCTCCTGGTCACGCGGGTTCTCGACGACCCACAGCCCCGAGCAGTCCGAACAGCCGACGACGACGTACACGCAGATCGGTTGCGTCGGACGGCTGAAAGTCCCGGTGATCGACGTACGGTTCGTCGTGAATCTGTATCACGCTGACCGCGAGACGAGCACACCGTGGGAGCTGCGAGAGGCGCGAGACGGCGAGGACGAGGTCCGTGGTCCGGGAGCAGGTGACGCGCTCTCGTTCGACCGGGCGTCCTGGTGCCGGCGGAGAGAACGCCCGGAGTCGAACGCGCGTTCGTCGCTCCGGACGGCGACAGCGGCCTCGTCGCCGTGGGCGTCGCCGCCGACCCCGTGGTCGAGCGCTACCGCGAACGGACGCCGTCGCCGGCGGACCCGCGTGTGGCGGCACGGGTGGGTCCGTCGTCGGGTGTCGGGACGCTCGACCACGCGTCCGTCGAGTCCGTGGGCGACCCCGGCAGCCTCACCGCCGTCGGCACCACCATCACCGAGGTGGTCGAGGGCTGGACGCCGGGCTGGCGGCTCTGGTTCGACTCGCTCGGACCGCTCGTCCGCCACACCGACGCCGAGTCGCTGTACCGGTTCGTCGAGGTCCTCGGGGGCAGGGCGGCCCGCGGCGACGCGACCGCGTTCGTCCGCCTGGACCCGACGGGCAGCGACGACCGGACGGTCCACCGGATGATATCCGCCGTCGACACGGCGGTACGGGCCGAGAGGCGGCTGGCGGGTCCGTGGCCGCGACTAGGCGAGCCGCGCTATCTCTGTGGCGACGGCGTCTGCGTACTCGCTCGTCGCGGCCTTCTCGCCGCCCTCGATCTGCCGCTCGAGGTCGTACGTGACCGTCCCCGCGGAGATGGTGTTCTCGACCGCGTCGCGGACGAGGTCGGCGGCGTCGTCCCAGCCGAGGTACTCGAGCATGATCCGACCGGAGAGGATCATCGCGGTCGGATTGACCTTGTCCTGCCCGGCGTACTTCGGCGCGGAGCCGTGGACCGGCTCCGCGAGAACCCGTCCGTCGCCGATGTTCGCGCCGGGGGCGATCCCGAGGCCGCCGATCTGTGCGCCGGCGGCGTCGCTCAGGTAGTCGCCGTTGAGATTCGGCATCGCCAGCACGTCGTACTGGTCGGTGCGGGTGAGCAGCTGCTGGAGCATGTTGTCGGCGATCCGGTCGTTGACCACGACGGCGTCGTCCGGCGCCTCGCCGTCGCGCTCCTCCCAGAGCGTGTCCTCGGTGATGACGTCGTCGCCGTACTCCTCCTCTGCGACCTCGTACCCCCAGTCGCGGAACTGCCCCTCGGTGAACTTCATGATGTTGCCCTTGTGGACGAGCGTCACCGAGTCGCGGCCGTTCTCGACGGCGTAGTCGAGCGCCTTCCGCACGAGGCGCTTGGTCCCGAACTCCGAGACGGGCTTGATCCCGACACCAACCGGGCCGTCGTGGATCGTGTCGTCGAACCCCATCTCGTCCTCGACGAACGCGCGGACCTCCTCGGCGCCGTCGGAGCCGGCCTCCCACTCGATGCCGGCGTAGACGTCCTCCGTGTTCTCCCGGAAGTTCACCATGTCCATCGCGCCGGGATCCGTGACCGGCGACGGGACGCCCTCGAGGTGGTAGGTGGGCCGCATGTTCGTGTACAGGTCGAGCTTCTTCCGGAGCGCGACGTTTAGCGACCGGAAGCCAGCCCCGACGGGCGTCGTCAGCGGCCCCTTTATCCCGACGCGGAACCGGCGGAGCGCCTCGACGGTGTCGTCGGGCAGGTTCTCGTCGTACCGCGCTCGGGCCCGCTCGCCGGCGTAGACACGCATCCACGAGATGTCGCGGCCGGTCGCGTTCGCCGCCGCCTCGAGCACCTGCTGAGCGGCGGGGCCGACGTCGACGCCGATCCCGTCGCCGTAGATGATGGGGACGACCGGATGCTCCGGCACGTTCAGTTCGTCGCTCCCGTCCTCGACGAGCGTCACGGCCTCGCCCTCGTCGGGAACGGAGACCTGGTCGAAGTCGTAGCTCACGGCTGCGCGGGCGTTTCTGTACCACCGGTATAGACGTGCCGCTTCGACGACGGTCGCCGGGCGGCGACGCGGCGACGGTCCCGCAACGACCGGAAGCCGCTTCTGCCTCCGGGGCCGAACAGCGGGTATGAGCACGGGCGTCGGGTCGCTGTCGGCGGCAGAGCTCGAGAGCTACCGGGCAGCCGGCGATGCCCTCCGGACCGTCCTCGACGAGGCGGCGGAGATGGTCGAGCCGGGCGTGACACAGCTCGAGGTGGCCGAACACGCGGAGAGACGGATCGACGAGCTGGCGGACGGCGCGGCGTTCCCCGTGAACATCAGCGTCGACGACGAGGCCTCTCACGCCACGCCGGGGCGGGACGGGGACCGCGAGTTCGGCGCGGACCTGGTCTGTCTCGACGTCGGCGTCCACGTCGACGGCTACATCGCCGACGCCGCGACGACGGTCGACCTCCGCGAGAGCCCGGACGACCGGCTCGTCGAGGCGGCGGAGGCGGCGCTCGACGCCGCCGTCGACGAGGTAGCCGCCGGCGTCGACGCCGGCGATGTCGGCGCGGCGATCGAGGAGACGATCGAGGACTACGGACACACGCCCGTGTTGAACCTCTCGGGGCACGGTGTCGACCGCTACGACGCCCACACGGACCCGGGCATTCCGAACCGCGCGGTCGACCGCGGCGCGCGGCTGGAGGCCGGCGACGTGGTCGCGATCGAGCCGTTCGCCACGACCGGTCGCGGGAAGGTCGGCGAGGGGTCGCTGACCGAGATCTACAGCCTCGAACAGGAGCGGTCGGTTCGCGACCGAACCGCGCGACAGGTCATGACACAGGTAACAGAGCAGTACCGTACCCTGCCGTTCGCGGCCCGGTGGTTCGACCAGAGCCGCGCCGAGATGGCGGTGCGGCGGCTGGAACAGCAGGGTGTCCTCCACGGCTACCCGGTGTTGAAAGAGACGACCGGCGGGCTGGTGAGTCAGGCCGAACACACGATGATCGTCACCGAAGACGGGTGCGAGGTGACGACGGCGTAGCCGTCAGGCGTCGTTCATCCGCGTCGACGACTCGTCGCCACAGCGGCGGCAGGCGGCGACCCGGTACGGCTCCCGCGAGAAGGCCGCGTTCTCGCTCGCCGCGCTCTCGGTCCGTATCTCGAGACGGACGTCGTGCGGGGTCTCGGCGCCACACCGCTCGCAGGGTTCTCGCACCGCCGCGTCCGTCGCCATCCGGCCGACCGGACGACCGGCTGCGTGCTAAAACCCCACGCCGACGGAGCTAACCCGCCGCCCGTCCACTCCGACGCGTGGACCAGATCTTCGCCCCGTGGCGTATCGAGTGGGTCGAACGCGACGACGACGGAAGCGAGGACTGTCCGTTCTGTGTCCTGCCCGACCGCGACGCGGACCGCGAGCACCGGATCGTCGCCCGCGGCGACCACGGCTTCGTCCTGCTGAACAACGCGCCGTACAACCCCGGCCACCTCATGGTGATCCCACACCGCCACGTCGAGCGCTACGCCGCCCTCGACGACGCGGCGGTGGCCGGGCACGCGCGGCTCCGGACCCGGACGCTCGAGGCGCTCCGTGCGGCGTTCGACCCCGACGGGCTGAACACGGGGACGAACCTCGGCGGCGGGGCGGCGGGCGGGTCGATCGACGACCACGTCCACGAACACGTCGTGCCGCGATGGACCGGCGACACGTCGTTCATGCCCGTCGTGGGCGACACGAAGGTGATCGTCCAGGCGCTAGACGAGTCGTACGACCGGCTCCACGACGCGTTCGCGGCACAGGACGGCGCCGCCGAGACTGAGTCGGGCGCGGTCGGGCTGTCGGGCTGAGTCGGCTCGCCCGAAGCCCATTTGCGCTCCGGCGGCCAACCGGCAGCCGTGGCGCGCCACGACGCGGTCCGCCGGGCGGGGCTCGTCGTTCTCGGTGTCAACCTCGCCCTCGTCGCCGGCAAGGGTACGGTCTGGGCGTGGACGGGGAGTCTCGCGGTCGGGAGCGAGGCGGTCAACAGCCTCGCCGACCTCGCGTACAGCCTCGTGCTCGTCGCCGGGCTCTACCTCACCACCCAGCCGCCGGACGAACGCCACCCGCACGGCCACGAGCGGATCGAGCCGTTCGTCTCGCTCGTCGTTGCACTCGGCGTGTTCGCCGCCGGCGCGCTGGTCCTCCGGTCGGCAGCCGTCACCGTGCTCGACGGCTCGTACGGTGCCGTGACCGGCCCGCTTCCGGCGGCGGTGCTCGTCGTCGGGGGCGTCGCGAAGCTCGGCCTCTACCGCTACTGTCGCGCGGTCGGCGAGCGCCACGACTCGCCGGCGATGGTCGCCGCGGCGATGGACAACCGCGCGGACGTGCTGACCGCCGGCGCCGCGCTCGTCGGCGTTCTCGGCGCCGCCGCCGGCGCGCCGGTGCTCGACCCGCTGGCGGCGGGTGTCGTCGGCGTCGGCATCTGCTACGCCGGCGTCGACATCGTCCGTGACAACGTCGAGTACCTCGTCGGCGGCGCGCCCCCGGCGGAGCTGCGCGAGGCGATTCTCTCGCGGGCACTCGACCACCCGCAGGTCCACGGTGCCCACGACGTGATCGCACACTACGTCGGTCCGGAGGTGGACGTGAGTCTCCACGTCGAGGTGGAGGGCGACCTGACGCTCGGCGAGGCCCACGAGATAGAGAGCGCCGTCGTCGAGGCGGTCCGGGACGTCGACCGGGTGGACGACGTGTTCGTCCACGTGGACCCGCGCGGGCTCGGCGAGTGGAAGCCCGGGTCTGACCCGGGCCTCGCCGAGCCGCCGGGACGCGCCGCCTCGGGCGACGGGCGAGGGCGAGGGCGAGACTAGCGGTCGTCCGGGGCTCGCTCCTCGCTCACGTCGAACTCCTCGTCGACGCTCTCGGGGACGTCCACGGGGTCCGACTCCGCTGCCTCGCGCGGCACGCCGTCGCCCCGGACCACGAGGAGGTAGAACCCCACCGCCACGAGGAGCGTCGCGAGCGTCTGTCCGGCCAGTCGTGCCCCGTCGCCGAGTGCGGCGAGGCCGACACCGCCAGCCGTCGTCAGTCCCGCACACAGCAGGACGATGCCGGCCCGCTCCGTCGTCGCGAGGCCGTCCCGGCGCAGCGCGACCCAGCCGAACCCGGCGGCGCCGGCGGCGAGGAGGCCGTCGACTAGCACGGCTGGCCGAGCGCGTACACCGTCCGGGCCTCCGTCACCTCGACCGAGAGGCGGTCGCCGGGAGTGACGCCCCACTCCGGGGCGTTCTGCACGACCACCTGCCGGTAGGCGTCGTCGCGACACTTCACCGAGTCGCCGGTGCCCGGCTCGACGGCCTGAACCTCGCGTTCGGTCCCGACCATCGCGTCGTACGCATCGTCGCAGACGTCGCGCTTGACCTCCGAGAGCGCCTTCGACCGCTCCTTCTTGAGGGTCCCGCCGAGGCCCTTCATCTCGGCGGCGTCGGTGCCGGGGCGCTTCGAGAACCGGGTGACGTTGATCCGCTCCGGGCGCACCTCGCGCACGAGGTCGACCGTCCGCGCGAAGTCGTCGTCGTCCTCCGTCGGGAAGCCGACGATGAGGTCCGTCGCGAGCGTCCACCGGTCGAGGGCGTCGTCGAACGCGGCGACCATCTCGCGGAACTCGTCGACGGTGTGCTGGCGGCGCATGTCCGCGAGGACGTCGTCGCTCCCCGACTGGACCGGCGCGTGGAGGAAGTCGTACACCTCGTCGTTGCGCGCGAAGACGTCGGCCAGCTCGTGACGGACGCCGTGGACGCCCTTCGGGTTCGCCATCCCCACCCGCACCCGGAACTCGTGGCCGGGGTCGAGCGCACAGACCCGGTCGACGAGGTCGGGCAGGAGGCTCTCGCCCCTGTTGATGTCCCAGCCGTACACCCCGGTGTCCTGCCCGGTCAGACGGAGCTCGGTCGCGCCGGCGTGGAGGAGTGCGCGGGCGCGGTCGACGTTCTCCGCGACCGGCGGCGACTCGATACGGCCCGTCGCCCGCTTGGTGATACAGTACGAGCAGTCGCTCATGCAGCCCCGGGCGAGCGGGAGGATGCCCACCTCCCCGTCGAGTATCGGCTCGGCGTCGGGTGTCGTCGTCGGGCACTCGCCGTTTCTGACGGCGGCTGGCACCTCCTCCCAGTGACAGACCCGCGCGTCGAGGTCAGCGAACTGCTCGCCCTGTGCGAGCGCCATACAGCCCGTGACGACCAGATCTGCCGTCTCGTCTGCCAGCTCCTCCGCGCGGCGCCGCATGTTGCGCTCCGTCTTCTCGACGACCGTACAGGTGTTGAGGATGGCCACGTCGGCGGCAGTCGGCCCGTCGACGGGGTGGTGGCCGGCGTCACGGAGGCGGCGCTCGATTGCCGTACTCTCCCCCCGATTGGCCGTACAGCCGTAGGTCTCGATGTGGTAGCTCGCCATCCCGTCTGAGGGTTCGGGTCCGCGAGCAAAAGCCCCGCGGTCCTACGCCTCGGGCGCTCCGTCGAGTATCGCGACGCCGCGCGACGCGCCGATTCGCTCGGCGCCGGCCTCCAGCATCGCGACCGCCTCGTCGTAGCTCCCGACGCCGCCGCTTGCCTTCACCGGTAGGTGGGCGGCCATCCGCTCGACCGCGTCTGTCGTCGCGCCGCCGTCGGCGAATCCGGTCGACGTCTTGACCATCGCGGCGTCGGCGTCTGCGGCACAAGCACAGGCGCGGTCGATCTCCTCGTCGGTCAGGAGCGTCGTCTCGAGGATCGCCTTCACCGGCACCGGCACCGCCGCGACGACGTCGGCGAGTTCGGCCCGGACGACGTCGGCCTCGCCGCTCCGCAGCCGCCCGACGTTGATCACGACGTCGAGTTCGTCCGCGCCGGCGCTCCACGCCAGCCGCGCCTCTTCGCGCTTCGTCTCGGGCGCGTGCTGCCCGTGCGGGAACCCGACGACGGTGGCGACCGTGGCGTCGGGGTACGACGAGGCGAGGCCGAGGTACGGCGGCGGAACGCAGGCGTTCATCCCGTGGTCGACGGCCTCCTCGAGACACCGTCTGACGTCTTCGGCTGTCGTCGTCGGCCCGAGGACCGTGTGGTCGATGCGCGGCGCGAGCGCCGCACGGGTGACTGACACGTCGTCCAGCACGGCACGGACGGGATAAATCCTCGCCGTCGAGCGCAACCCTTTCGACCTCGACCGGCGCGGAAACGCCTATGATCGTCCCGGAGGGAGCCGTCGTCCCGCCACTCCCGTACCTGCTCGGACTTGTACTCCTCCTCGCCGCCGTCGGGGCGGCGTTTACAGCCCGACGCCCCCCGGTCGACGAGCGAACGGTGCTTGCACTGGTCCCGTGGATGCTCACCGGGAGCGTCGCGCACGTGCTCTACGTCGTCGGTGGCCTCCCCGGCGCCGTCAGACCGCTCGCCGGGACGCCCGCCGTCTACCTGACCGTCGCGGGCGTCGCCGGCGCGACGTGGGTCGGTATCGACGCCGCCGGGCGCGACCCGCCACGGCTGCTGGCCGCCGTCGGTGCCGCGACGCTCCTGTCGCTGCTGGCCGCGAGCGTCGCCGCCGCGGCGCGACTGACACCGCGCTGGCCCGCCGTCGCCGTCGCTGCCGCCGTCGTCGTCGCCGGGGGCACGTGGGTCGCGCTCCGGCGACTCCGGCCCGGCGTGGCCGCGACGGGCCGCCTCGGGCCGCTCGTGGTGTTCGCACACGCGCTCGACGGCGTCTCCACCGCCGTCGGCGTCGACGTCCTCGGCTTCGGCGAGCGGACGCCGCTCTCGCGGCTCATCCTCGACGCCGGCGCGGCGCTCCCCGGTGCGGGCGTTCTCGGGACCGCGTGGCCGTTCGTCGCGGTGAAGCTGGCGCTGGCGACGGTCGTCGTCGTCGTCCTAGCGGACGTCCTCCGCGACGGGTCGACAGAGGGGTACGCGACGACGGCGCTCGTCGTCGCCGTCGGTCTCGGGCCGGCGGTCCACAACCTCGTGCTGTTTACCGTATCTGGGTGACGCTGTCCACGCGGCCACACGGACACGTTCGCCCCGACGGTCCACGACTCTTCGGGCGGACAGCCCGCGCCGTCGACGGTCTCCTACGGTGTCGACGCGAAGACGGCCACGGTCGGACGTGAGGCGTGCCACCGCGCGTGGCTGTCGCGCCGACGGGTGCGGTGCATCCTGACGGCCACACCGATGCACTCCTCGACGGCACGGGGTCGACACCGCTATCGGCGTACCCCCCACAGCCGTCCGCACACGTCACAGAGGTGTGACAGACGGTACTGTTGTCAGGGTGCCACGACGTGTGGGACGACAGAAAACGCCGCCCGTTGCTGTGCGAGCTGCGGCGACTCGTTCGACCACGGTCGGCATCCGAGGTCGCATCGTTCGCCGAACCGCCAGACTACCGTGTTCTCTGTCGGAGCAGATCGGCAACTGAGTAGACACGCTGTCGTCGGCGCGGACGTCGTCGCCGCTCGTTGGCGCGGTCACCACGGACGTCCCGGTTGCCCGGCACCGGGAGGGGCCGGCGTTCGTCGTCGCGAGCGTCCTGCGCCGTCCAGTTCTGTGACACAGCGGTCGTCCTCTGCCGACGGCGAGCGCCGGGGTTTTTCCCCGTCGGACGGAGGTCGACGTATGGCACAGCCACACCTGCTCGTCGAGGACGGGGACGTGAACGACCTGGTGCTCGTTCCCGGCGACCCGGGACGCGTCGAGCGTATCGCCGCGCGCTGTGACGAGAGCAGCGAGATCGCACGGAACCGCGAGTACCTCGTCGTCGACGCCGAGTACGACGGGCGTCCGCTCACCGTCTGTTCGACGGGGATCGGCTCGCCCTCCGCCGCGATCGCCGCCGAGGAGCTCGCCGCCGTCGGTGCCGAGACGCTCGTGCGCGTCGGGACGACGGGCGCGCTCCAGCCGTCGATGGACGTCGGCGACATCGTCGTCGCCACCGGCGCGGGAAAGGAGGAGGGGACGAGCCGACACTACGAGTCGGTGACGTACCCCGCGGTGCCGGACTTCGAGACGACGGGTGCGCTCGTCGACGCCGCCGAGGCCCGGGAGGAGTCGGTCCACGTGGGACCGGTCGTCACCGACGACGCGTACTACGCCGAGAGCGAGGAGCGTGTCGCCGACTGGACCGCAGCGGGCCTGCTCGCCGTCGAGATGGAGGCGGCGGCGCTGTTCACCGTCGCGCGGCGGGAGGGGATGCGGGCCGGCGCGCTCTGCACCGTCGACGGCAACCTCGCCGCCGGGACACAGAAGACCGAGGCCGCCGACGGCGAGGAGCTGCCCGCGAAGGCGCGGAACAACGTCGAGCGGATGATCGGCGTCGCGCTCGAGGCCGCGACGACGCTGGCCTGAGTGGCCCGCGACCGCGAGACCGTCGCCCGCCCCGGATCCGGGGCCGGGCCGCCGCCGTGGCCCGTCGGATCCGCCGGGTCGAGCGCAGAGAGGGCGTCGAGACACGCGGCTGGCGAGCCTCGCCGCCGCGAGCGCGGGCGTCGAGACCCGCGTAGCGCGGGCGTCGGGCGGGTCGTTCTGCCGACGTTCGAACGGCTCTGGCGCACGGACGTGGGCGGGGACGTCGTCGTCGCCCGTGAGCGACACCGCGGACGTCGGGGGTCACCGCTCGCCCATCAGCTCCTCGGCCGTCCGTTCGGCGGCGGAGGCGTCGGCGGGGTCACCGAGCGCCGACCGGACGAGGAGGCGTCCGCCGATCGTCGCCGGGCTGATGACGGTGTTTGCGCCGGCACGCTCCAGTTTGCGGACGTTCTCGCGGTGGGTCACGGCGGCGACGATACGGAGGTCGGGGTTGAGCTGGCGGGCGGTGAGGATGGCGAGCGCGTCGGTGGCGTCGTCGTTCGTCGCCGCGACGGCGGCACCGGCACGCTCGACGCCGGCGCGGTCTAGCGTCTCCTCGTCGCTCGGGTCGCCGGCGAGGACGGAGACGCCGCGCTCACGCAGCCCCCGAGCGTGCTCTTCGGGGGTGACGACGAGGTACTGCTCGTCGGCGAGTTCGTCGAGTACCGGCTCTGTCAGGTCACCGTAGCCGAGGACGACCACGTGTCTGTCGAGCCGCTCTAGATCAGTTTCGTTCATCCGTCCGAGGGCGTGTGCCAGGCGTGCTTCGATTGCCGGAGTCAAAAGCACCCCGAGGGCGACGGCGAACGCGGCGACGTTGACGAGCAGCGTCGAGACGCCGAACAGCCGCGCGACCGCAGACTGAGGCGTGACGTCGCCGTACCCGACCGTCGAGCCGGTGACGACGGTGAAGTAGAACGCGTCGGTGAGCGTCTCCACGCCGCCGAACTCCTCCCGGAGGGCGAAGGTGCCGACCGTCCCGTACGCCTGCGCGCCGACGATGGCCACACCCGCGGCGAGCTGTGTCGGCGTCGGGTCGAACTCGCGGGCGAACCGCCGGCGGCTGAACAGGAGCGTCGGCACCGCGACCACGGAGACGACGACGAGCGGGACCGAGAGCACACTCGACTGGATCAGCCCCTGCACGGCGGTGACGGGCAGGAGGGCGAGCGAGACGTACCACCCGAGGCGGTAGCCGCGAGCGAGCGACGCCGCCGAGGCGAACAGCACAAACCCCGTCAGCGTTCCGGTGAATCCGGCCACCTGCCGGACGGCGCCCGGGACCAGCCGAGCGAACGGTCCGCCGATTCCGCCCGTTCCGACGTTCGCGACCCCCGTGACGACCGACAGAACGGCGACGAGCGCGACGACGGAAACCGTCGCGCGGGCCCCGAGGCGGGCGACGCGGCTCACGCCCGGCTGTCGGCGGCAGGGGGCATGAAACGCCCGGCTCCGGCACGGTGTGCGCTCGACCCGGACGGGGCGACGGGTGCCGTCGCCCTCCGTCGACTAGTGGCACAGCACCGGGCGCCGGAGCCGATCGTGTAATCCTTGTTTCCCCGGTCCGTCTGCCGCGACATGGCCGAGAGCGACGTCGAGGTCGAGGTGCGACTGTTCGCCGACCTCGCGGAGGCGGCGGGCGACCGCATCGTGACCGTCGCGGTGCCGGGTGACGCCACCGTCGGCGCGGCGCTCGACGCGCTCGTCGACACACACCCCGCGGTCGGCGAACGGCTGTTCGACGGCGGGACGATACGGCGGGGCTACACCGTCGCGCTCGACGGCGAGACGGTCGACCCGTCCGCGTCGCTCGCGGGCGACGAACTCGCCGTGTTCCCGCCCGTAACCGGCGGGACAGCGTAGTCGGCTGGCACAGCGCCGGGGCCGGACGGCGCCGACAGCCGGAGACGGAGACCGCGGCGGACACGGTCGGGTCGCACCGCGGACGGAGAGCCGGCGTCGACGGGCCGCGACGGTCGGACCGACCGCGAGCGGTGTTACTGCGGGCGCGGACGCGCAGTAAACAGCGTCTGGACGACCGAGAACGGGTCGTACAGCGACTGGTGACACTGGCAGTAGACCTCGTTTGCGTCGCCGAACGTCGCCGCGTCGGCGGTCTGTTTCCAGCCCGGCACACAGCAAAAGTGCGTGCACTTGTTCAGCCACGCGACGACCCCTCTGTCGGTCGCGGCCCGGAGCCACGACCGGGCGGCGTCGGTCACGTCGCCCTCGCCGCCGGCGAGGCGTTCGACGAGCGGGCTGCGGATGACCTGAACCGGTATCGTCGACTCGGCCTCCCGCGAGCGCCACGTCGCGGTGGCGGGCTTGCCGAGCGGGTCGCCGAAGTCGTTGTTCCACGTCTCGTAGTCGCCGAAGTCGTCGAGATTCAGCGGGTCGCCCTCTTCGTAGGTTTCGCCCTGCCAGTCGTAGGCGGGGTTCGAGCCGACGCGAAACAGGTTGTCGCTCTCGTAGGTCGGCCGGAGACCCTGGTAGGACTCGACGCCGCAGTACTGGAACCACTCCTGGGAGTACGTCGTCCCGCTGCCCTTGAAGTCCTCGTCGCGGGCGATCTGGACCTGGAGTCCGCCCTCGTTGACCGTCTGGACCTCGGGCCAGACGCCGCGGATGTCGCCGCCGTCGGTGACCTCGACCGGGATCATCGGCATCCCGCGTGGGGCCGGACCACCGGTGTTCTCGATGGCCCAGGACTGCGTGGTGCCACCGCCGGCGCCGCTGGAGCTGGTGGCGGAGTTGACCGTGACGACGCCGGTGCCACCGACGCCGACGAGGGTCGCGCCGCCGACGACGCCTTTCACGAACCGTCGCCGCCCCGAGTCGTCGGGATACTTGTCGCTCCCGTCGTCCGCGCTCATAGCTCGACCTTCAGGTCGGTACGCAAAAGCCTGACGACAGCCGTCTGATGGTCTCGTACCCCTGTCGAAACGTTCTTTGAGCGCGCTGGTACACGGGCAGTATGCCGACGCACTCGACGGACTACGACCCCGAGAAGGGGCACAAGTTCGTCTTCGTCACCGGGGGCGTGATGTCGGGGCTCGGAAAGGGGATCACGGCGGCGTCGACGGGTCGACTGCTCGCGAACGCGGGGTTCGACGTGACCGCGGTGAAGGTCGACCCGTACCTGAACGTCGACGCCGGAACCATGAATCCGTACCAGCACGGCGAGGTGTACGTCCTGAAAGACGGCGGGGAGGTCGACCTCGACCTCGGGAACTACGAGCGGTTCCTCGAGACGGACATGACCTCCGACCACAACGTGACGACGGGGAAGGTCTACCGCGACGTGATCGAGTCCGAGCGCGCGGGCGACTACCTCGGGCGCACAGTCCAGATCATCCCGCACGTCACCGACGATATCAAACGTCGGGTGCGCGAGGCCGCGGAGGGTACCGACGTCTGTCTCGTCGAGGTCGGCGGAACCGTCGGCGATATCGAGGGAATGCCGTACCTCGAGGCGCTGCGCCAGTTCGCCAACGAGGAGGACGACGACGACCTCCTGTTCGTTCACGTCACGCTCGTCCCGTACTCCAAGAACGGCGAGCAGAAGACGAAGCCGACCCAGCACTCGGTGAAGGAGCTTCGCTCCATCGGCCTCCAGCCGGACGTCCTGGTGGGGCGGTGTGCCGACCCGCTGGAGCGGGAGGTGCGCGAGAAGATCGCGCTGTTCTGTGACGTCCCGACCGACGCGGTGTTCTCGAATCCGGACGTCGAGGACATCTACCACGTCCCGCTCGTCGTCGAGGACGAGGGGCTGGACGAGTACGTGATGGACGAACTCGGACTGCGCGGCGAGGCGCGTCCGGCAGACGAGCGCGACCGAACGTGGCGGGAGGCGGTCACCCGCGAGCGCGACGGCGAGGTGACCGTCGCCCTCGTCGGGAAGTACGACCTCGAGGACGCGTACATCTCCGTCCACGAGGCGCTGAAACACGCCGGCCTGGAGGTCGGCGTCGACGTGAACGTCGCGTGGGTCGACGCCGACGACGCGGACGTGTACAGCAGCGAGACGCTGGCAGTCGCCGACGGCGTCGTCGTTCCCGGCGGGTTCGGCACGCGAGGGACAGAGGGGAAAGTCGAGGCCGTCCGCCACGCCCGCGAGGAGCGGGTGCCGTACCTCGGGCTCTGTCTCGGCTTCCAGATGGCCGTCGTCGAACACGCCCGGACGCTCCTCGGCCTGACCGGCGCCCACTCCACCGAGCTCGACGCCGACACGCCCCACCCCGTGATCGACATCCTGCCCGACCAGCACGAGGTAGAGGAGATGGGCGGGACGATGCGGCTCGGCGCACACACCACGCAGATCGACTCGGGGACGCTCGCACACGAGGTGTACGGGGCGACAGAGTGTACGGAGCGCCACCGCCACCGCTACGAGGTCAACCCCGAGTACATCGACCGCCTCGAGACGGAGGGGCTGCGCTTCTCCGGTCGGGCCGGACCGCGGATGGAGATCGTCGAGCGGACCGACCACCCGTACTTCGTCGGGACGCAGTTCCACCCCGAGTTCCGCTCGCGGCCGGACCGCGCCAGTCCGCCGTTCGTCGGGCTGGTCGAGGCCGTCCAGGAGCGCCAGGCCGCGCGCGAGGGCCGGGAGGTCGAGGCCTGAGATGGTCGACGTCGAGGCGTTCGTCGAGCGCGCGGTCGCGGAGGTGGACGAGGCCGTCGGCGACGGTCGGGCGGTGATCGCGCTCTCGGGCGGCGTCGACAGCGGCGTCGCGGCGGCGCTGGCCCACGAGGCGATCGGCGAGCGGCTCACGCCCGTCTACGTCGACACGGGGCTGATGCGGCAGGGCGAGACCGAACAGGTGACAGAGACGTTCTCGTTCATGGAGTCGCTGCGGGTCGTCGACGCGCGCGACCGCTTCGTCGACGCCCTCGCGGGCGTCACCGACCCGGAGGAGAAGCGCCGCGTCGTCGGCGAGCAGTTCATCCGGGAGTTCGAGCGCGAGGCGCGCGACGCCGACGCGGACTACCTCGTCCAGGGGACTATCTACCCGGACCGTATCGAGAGTGAGGGAAACATCAAGTCCCACCACAACGTCGGCGGCCTGCCCGAGCGGGTCGAGTTCGAGGCGATCGTCGAGCCGATGCGCGAGCGCTACAAGGACGAGGTCCGGGAGGTCGCTCGCCACCTCGGTCTCGCGGAGGTGACCGCCGAGCGAATGCCGTTCCCCGGTCCCGGCCTCGCGGTCCGGATCGTCGGCGAGGTGACCCGCGAGAAGCTCGCGGTGGCGCGACACGCCTGCGCCGTCGTCGAGGAGGAGACCGCCGAACACGACCCGTGGCAGGCGTTCGCGGCGGTGCTCGGGCGCGCGACGGGGGTCAAGGGCGACAACCGGGTCCACGGCTGGGTCGTCGCCGTCCGCTCCGTCGAGTCCCGCGACGGGATGACCGCGCGGGCACAGAACCTGCCGTGGGAGACCCTCCAGCGCATCCAGAGCCGGATCACCGGGGAGAGCGACGACGTGGCGCGGGTGGTGTACGACGTGACCCACAAGCCGCCGGCGACGATCGAGTACGAGTAGCCCGGCGAGCGGCGTGAGCCGCGAAACGCGCCTCGCGAACTGGGTACGAGACGCGACGGACACTCCGGATCGCTTATCTCCGCGCCGGCGTTCTATCAGGTGTGTCTTGGACCGCGAACAGCCGGGCCGGCGGCGGGGAGGCACGGCAGTGACGGCAGTCGTCGTCGGCCCGGACGAGGACGGACTCGGCGCGGCGCTCGACGCGGCGGGCGAGGAGGTGTGTCGTGTCGAGGGCGTACCGACGAGCGACGCGCTCCGGGCGGCGGGCGCGGACGACGCCGACCTGTTCGTCCTCACCGACGTCACCGAGGCCACGACAATCGCCGTCGTCAAGGAGCGCAATCCCGGCGTGCGCGTGGTCGTGTACGACGACGGCTCGCTGCCGGCGTTCGCGAGCGGACAGGCCGACATCGCCCTCGACCCCGCGCTTCTCGGGCCGGAGACGGTCGCGGACGAGCTGACAGACGGCGCGAGCGGGTGAGCCGTGCCACCGGTCACCGGCGTTCGGGCGCGAGGCCGGCGTCGCTCGGCTCCCTGCGGCTCGGACGGCCCCCGACCGCGTCACCGTGACCCGCAGAGTACACTCCGGGCGGTCACGAGACGGCCCTCGCGGCCAGGCTCGACGGACAGCCGGCGTCTACTGCCGACTCCACGCCGGTGCGGACGGCCGGATCCGAGTCGAGGGCAGCCGAGACGACGAGCGGGTAGACCCGGCAATTCAAGCCGTCCGGGCCGTTCGACCCTGTATGGACCGGTACGCGGCGGTCGTCCCCGACCTCGACCCGGACGACGGCGAACGGCTCGACGCCGAACTCGTGGTCACCGACGAGACGCTCGTGAAGGCGTTCGCGCTCGGGCCCGACGGCGCGATCCCGCCACACGACCATCCCGGCTCGACGAACGTCCTCCACGTGACCGAGGGGACGGTGACCGTCGTCGTCGACGGCGAAGAGACACGGGTCGCGGCACCCGGGACGGTCGCCGTCGACCCCGGGACCGAGCACGGCGCGCGCAACGAGAGCGAGGGCCGCGCGGTGCTGACCGCGACGTTCGCGCCGCCGCCCTGACCCGATGCCCGCCGTCCGTGTGACGACCGGCGCACGCCTCCACTTCGGGTTCACCAGCCTCAGTATCGCACACGACCGCCTCTACGGCGGGCTCGGACTGGCGCTCGACGAGCCGCGGCTCTCCGTCGTCGCCCGGCCGACGGACGGTGTCGACGCCGACGACGACCGTGCCCGGGAGTTCGCCGAGCGCGCGGTCGAGCTGCTCGACCTGCCGGGTGTCGCCGTCGACCTCGAGCAGCGGCTTCCCGCACACGCCGGCCTCGGGAGCGGGACGGCGACGGCGCTCGCGGTGCTGGTCGCGGCGGCGCGGGCTCACGGCGAGTCGGTCGACGCGCGGGCGCTCGCGCCCGACCTCGGGCGCGGCGGGCGGTCGGGTGTCGGCGTCGCGGCGTTCGAGCGCGGCGGCGCGGTCGTCGACGCCGGCCACCCGACAGCGCTGTTCACCGGGGACCGGCCCGCCCGCGGCGAGTGGACCGTCCCGGCGGTCGCCTGCCACCACCCGGTGCCGGACGACTGGCGGTTCGTCCTTGTCGTCCCGGACGTCGACCCGGGGCGGAGCGGCGCAGCCGAGGACCGGAGCATGCGCGACGCGGTCCGGCGTGGCGACGGCGCAGACGCCGACCGCGTCGCTGGCGTCGTCGTCCGGCGCCTGCTCCCCGCGCTCGCGGAGGGGGCCGTCGAGCGGTTCGGCGCCGCCGTCACGGCGGTCGGACGGCTCAACGGCTCGTGGTACGCGGACGAGCAGGGCGGGCTCTACCGTCCGCCGGTCGGCGAAGTGGTGGCGTCGCTGTCCGAGGACCCGGCGCTCTCGGGCGCCGGCCAGTCGTCGTGGGGGCCGACGGCGTACGGCGTGACCGACGCCAGCCGCGCCGAGGCAGCGCGCGCAGCCGGCGAACGGGCGCTCGCCGCCACCGGGGTCGACGGGCGGGTCCGGGTCGTCGCGGGACGGAACGACGGCCGGCGGGTCGAGCGCGTCGACCAGCCGAAGAGCTAACCCCGCGGGAGCTCGTCGACCCGGTATGTCGCGGATTCCGTTCGGGGTCGAGCGGCTGGACAGCATCGTCGGGGGCGGGGCACCGCCGGGGTCGGTCGTCCTCCTCGTCGGCGAGGGCGGCGCCGGCGCACGCGAGTTTCTCTACACCAGCGCGGCGATGAACGGTCTCGCCAGGCGCGACGAGGAGCTGTTCGAGCTCTACTACGGCGACGAGGTGCCGTCCGGAATCGTCCCCGAGGTCCACTACGTCTCGTTCACGACCGGCGAGGAGTACATCGAGCGGGAGATGGCGACCACGATAGCCGAGGAGGTCGTCGAGGCCGCGCTCCCGGCGGTGACGGTCCGGGACCTCTCGCCGGAGTACTTCGCGCTCAGTCCCGTTCCGCGCTCGTGGTACGCCGGCGAGACCCGGGCGATCGCAGAGCTCGGCGGCGACGAGCGGAGCGGGGGGGTGCTGAGCGCGCTCGGGAGCTACCTCAGCGCGAACGCGAGGGGGAATCTCGTCCTCATCGACTCGGTGACGGACCTCGTCGCCGGCGCCGACGACGAGATGCGGTGGAGCGACGTCGCGATGGTGATGAAGGGACTAGAGAAGGCCGCGAACCGCTGGGGCGGGCTGATCCTCCCGCTGGTCAACCGTGAGACGCTCACCGCGACCGAACTGGGCAGTCTCGAGGACGCCGCGACCGGAACCTTCCGGTTCGAGTGGGAGTCCGGCGGGTCGAAGCGCGACCGGACGATGGTCGTCAAGGAGTTCCGTGGCGTGCTCTCGCGGCTGGAAGAGGAGAACATCGTCCAGTTCGAGACCGAGGTGGGCGAGGCCGGCTTCGACATCAGCGACGTGCGGAAGATCCGGTGAAACGCAGCCGAAAGCGTCTCGCACACTTATCAACGACGGGGGCAAATGCCGATTGAATGGCGACAGGTGAGGGGTTACCGGACGAGCTGCGAGAGTGGGTCGAGTCCCGTGCAGAGGAGCACGGGGTCGACCCCGAGCAGGTGCTCTCGCGGGCCGTCCTCGTCCACCGCGAGGCGGAGCGTATCGCCGCCGAGGGCGAGGCTCCCGAGGCGGTCGACCTCGCGGCGCGCCTCGAACGCGTCGAGGACCTCGAGTCGGAGCTTCAGTCGATCGCGACGCGTCTCGATCGCGTCGACGACGCCGTCGACACCCTGAGCGACGAGACGGAGGACCTGGTGGCCGACGTCCGCGAGCGGGTGGTTCAGGTCAAACGGGAGACGGACGCGAAGGCGCCCGCCGACCACGACCACCCCGACCTGCGCGAACGAGTCGAGGCGGCGGCAGCCGCCGACACGACCGAGCAGGCCGCGACGGTCGCAGAGCGCGTCGACGACGTCGCGGAGACGGTCGAGCGGCTGTCGACCCGACAGGATACGCTCGCCCGCGCCACCGTCGGTGTCCGCGACAGGGTCCGAAGCCTCCAGAACGACGCGCAGGCACGCGCCGCCGCGGAGGAGCTCCGGCGGACGGCGAACCGTAACGGCGACCGAGCGGCGTCGTGTGAGTCCTGCGGCGAGACCGTCGACCTCGGTCTGCTCACCCGGCCCCGGTGTCCGCACTGCGACGAGGGGATCACCGACGTCGAGCCGTCCAAGCTCCTCCGCAAGGCGCGGCTCCGCACCGGCGATCGACCGGCGCTGGAGGGTGAGACGCTCCCGGACGACGCACTCGGGGACGCGGTCGAACGATGAGCGGCGGGCACGACGAGGACGAAGGCGAAGGCGAAGGCGAGGACCCGTTCGACGGCCTCGACGACTCGCTCCGGAACGGGCCCGGCGACCCGTTCGACGACCTCGAGACGGTCGACGGCGCCGACGAGACGGCCTTCGAGTCCGTCGACGTCGACGACGTGTCCATCGACCGGGTGTGGGACGCGATCGAAGGCGGCGAGACGACCGAATCCCCCGACGTCGGCGGCGAGGACGTCGCTATCGGAGAGCCCGCAGAGTCGGTCGACGACGGCGAACACCTCGTCCCGAAGGCCGCCTACTGCGAACGATGTCCGTACCTCGCGGCGCCGCCCGACCTCGCCTGCGACCACGAGGGGACGACGATCGTCGCCGTCGAGGACGACGAGCAGTTCCGGGTACGGGACTGTCCGATGGTCGAGCGCGGCGGGGTCTCCGAGGAGTGACGGACAGAACGGATACAAGTAGCTCGGCTGTCTCTCTCGACCGTGCAGTTCTGTGACGACTGCGGCTCGATGATGCGGGCCGAGGACGGCGTCATGGTCTGTCGGTCCTGCGGCGCACGCGCCGACCGGGACGAGGAGCGCGCCGCACAGTTCGTCTCGACCGAAGAGCAGACCGACGACGACGTGATAGAGACAGCGGAGGGCGCGGGCTTCGAGGGCAAGCCCACGGCAGAGGACGTCACCTGCGACGAGTGCGGTCACGGCGCGGCGTGGTACACGATCAAGCAGACCGCCTCCGCGGACGAGCCGCCGACGCGGTTTTTCAAGTGCAAGGAGTGTGGCTATCGATGGAGAGAGTACAACTGAGTTTCCACCGCTCGTGGTGAGCCTCCGCGGGGGACAGGCGAGGGAACACCGGAGGCCACGGTCGGGAGTCTACTCCGGTGCCGCCTCGCTCGACCGGACGGCGTCGCGGGCGGTCGTCCCGGTCGTCTCGTAGAACCGACCGCGCACGCTGTCTGCGTGCTGTGACATCTGTGTCAGACGGTACGGTCGCGCTCGACGACGAACACGACGTCGAGCGAGCGGTCGGCGAACGTCCCGCGAAGGAGGAACGTGTCGGGGTCGGCGAGTCCGTCGTGGTTCGGCGACAGACGTGGCCGGTCCCGGTGCGGAGCGCGTCGCGGAGCCGGGCTGGCGTGAGGTACCGCCCGCGAGAAACGCGTCACGCGGATGTCGGTGAGCGGGTCGGGCACGCCGTACGTCCGCCGGTGCTCCGTCTGTGTGTGGCGGTCGGGGCGCCAGCCGGGAGGCTCCGACAGCCGCGTGACGACCGGCAGGGCGCTCACGCCACGGCATCGGGCACCGCCGACCGTTCGGTCTCGGCGCGCTGGCGCCGGACTAGAGCGTCTCCCAGACCGGGACCAGCTCCTCGACGCTCGCGCGGTAGGCCTCGTGGACCCGTTCGCGACCGTCCGTCGAGAGGTCCCGCGTCGTCGTGACGTCGAGGCCGAAGACACCCTGGTCGGCGTCGGCCTCGCCGGTGTCGCCGGCGATCACCTCGTCGTCGCGCCGGCGCACGGTCGGGTGGTCGGTCGAGGAGAGCGCGGTGTAGTCCCGGGCCAGCCACTCGTCGACCGAGATCGCGTGGTCGGCCTTCGCCCGGTCGCGGTAGAGCGCGGGGAAGCCGTTGTACGCGCTGAACGGCACCACCTCGCCGTCGGGCAGGGCGTAGTGGACGTTCGACTCCGCGACGTGGTCGAGGTCGTACGTGTACGGGTCCTGAAAATGTCGGACGCCGACGGGGAGGACACGGTCGAACCGGTCCGCGAGGCCGTCGAAGCTGGTGAACGCCGAGGCGACGGCAGCGCTCGGGTCGCCGGCGAGCAGGCCGTCCATGTGGCCGACGAGCCGCCTCCCGAGGCGCAGGCGGTCGACCCGGCCCATCTCCGACGGGTCGTCGCCGAGGAGCGCGCGCAGGTCCGCGAGGAGCGCCGGCACGTCCACCACGTCCGTCACCGGCACGAGGTCGTCGCCGTCGACGAGGACGAACGTGACCATCCACGACGCGAACGACGAGGTGACGCCGTAGAGACCGCCGCCGGTGAGCGGCCGGAGCGCCTCGGCGAGTGTCCGGAGCGCGGGCAGCGGGAACCACGCCTCTGCCGGGATCAGGCCGTCGGTGCCGTCCTCGACGGCGGCGACGACGTCGGGGATCGTCACCCGCTGGCGCTCGCGCTCGCCGTCGGTCATCCGTCCGACGAACGAGACCGGCTGGAGGTTGACGCCACAGACCACGTCGGCGTTTGCGGCACCGAACCGCACCACGTCGCCGACCTGGTCGTCGTTCCATCCGCCGATCACGGTCGGAACCACCATCGCGCACAGCCCGGCGTCGCGGCAGGCGACGAGGGCGTCGGGAAACTCCCAGTAGCTCTTGGGGTTCGTCTCGGGGTCGACGCCGTCGAGGCTGGTGTAGATGCCGCGCGCACCGGCGTCGGCAAGCGCCCGCGCCAGCCCGGGGTCGTCGGCGAACCGGCCGCCGTGTGTGTTTATCAGCACCTGCTCGGCGTGGGGCGCGACCGCTGCGGTCAGGTCGACGACGTCCTCGCGGACGAGCGGCTCGCCGCCGGTCAGCTGGATCGCCTCCGCGCCGGCGTCGGCGAGCGACGCGGCCATCTCGGCAACCTCGTCGCGGGTCGGCTCGTACAGCGGCTCGCCGGCCTCCGCGTAGAAGAAGCAGTAGTGACACGAGCGGTCACACCGGTTCGTCACGACCAGGTTGCCGATGCCGGGCGTCGCGCCCGGCACGCTCCCGCAACAGCCGTCGGTCGTGCCACAGCCGTCCGTCCGGTCGGTGCCGAGCGCGCCGCTCCGGGAGCGCTCGTCCCACGCCTTCGCGCGGCGGTACATCGCGGCGTCCGTCCAGCAGACGGCAGCTGTTCGACCGTGGTCGGAGCAGCACCGCCCGAGGCGCACCTCGCCCTCGCGCTCGTAGACGAGCGCCGCGACGGTCATCTGGTCGTGGTCGCCGGCGGCGAGACAGTCCGGACAGACGCTTGCGGTCAGGCGGAGCGGTGTCGCGCCCTCGGGCGAGAGGTCGGCGACGAGCGAGTTGGCCGTCGCCGCGTCGGGAACGACGCTCCCGGCGTGGGGCGACACCGGCACCCCGGCGTCTGCGTCGGGCGGCGACGCGCCACCGGGGAGCCACGGCGCCGGGGAGTCTGTCGATCGTGACATGGGCTCTCGTATCACGCGGCTGTTAAAAAAGCGTCTGTCGGTCGAGCAGAACGTTCAACCGACCGCCGCCCGCCGGTCGGACGTGGCCGACGAGCAGCTGCCGGTCCGCGTCTCGAACGAGCGGGTCCGTGCGACGTACGACCGCGTCGCCGGCGCCTACGAACGCCTGCTCGGTCCGGTCGAGGCGCCGAGCCAGCGCCGGGCTGTCGCGCTCCTCGCCGCCGAGGCAGACCCGGACCTCGCGGGCGCACAGGTCCTCGAGGTCGGGTGTGGACCGGGCGCACGGCTCGCCGACCTCCGCCGGCGTGTCGGACAGGACGGGACGGTCGTCGGCCTCGACGCCGCGCCGGCGATGACCCGGCGAGCGCGGGGCCGTGGGGGACGGGTCGTCCTCGGCGACGGTCGTCGACTCCCGCTCGCGACCGGAAGCGTCGACGCCGTCTGTGCGCTGGACGTCCTCGAGCTGTTCTCGACCGCCGACCTCCGGCGGGTCCTGCGCGAGGCCCGGCGGGTGCTCCGGCCCGGCGGCCTGCTCTGTGCCGTCGCGATGACGACCGCAGACGTGCCCGAGTCGCGGGTCCTCCGGGCGTACGAGCGGCTGTACCGGACGGTGCCGGGCGCGGGTCGTGTCGGCTGTCGACCCGTCGACGTCGGGAGGGCACTCGCGGAGACGGGGTTTGCCGTCGTGCGCCGCGAGCGGGCGGTTCGGGCGGGCGTCTGGCCGGTCGCCTGCGTCGTCGCACGTCCACGGTAGCCACGCCGTCGACCGGCTCACGTTTTTAGGCTCCGCGCCCCCAGTGGCGCACATGGGAGTCCTCTCGCGTGCTTCGTACGTCGTCAAGTCGAAGATCAACGCGCTGTTGAACCGGACGGAGGACCCGTCGGAGACGCTCGACTACTCCTACGAGCAGATGCGCGACGAGCTGCAGGACGTAAAGCAGGGGATCGCCGACCTGACGACCCAGAAGAAGCGCCTCGAGATCCAGAAGCGCCGACTGGAGGAGAACGTCGAGAAGCACAACGAACAGGCCCGCGAGGCGGTCGAACAGGGCCGCGACGACCTCGCCCGACAGGCGCTGGAGAAAAAGAAGGCGAAGATGAGCCAGATCGACGAGCTGGAGACCCAGATCGCCGACCTCCAGCAGACCCAGGACGGGCTCGTCGAGAAGAAAGACGAGCTCCAGGGTCGGATCGAGGAGTTCCGGACGAAAAAGGAGACGATGAAGGCCCGGTACGAGGCCGCGGAGGCGTCGACGCGTGTCTCGGAGGCCATCAGCGGCGTCGGCGACGAGATGGGCCAGACCACCCGCGCGATCGAACGCGCGGAGGAGCAGACCGAGGAGATGGAGGCCCGCTCCGAGGCGATGGACGAGCTACGCGACACCGGCGCGTTCGACGACGCGCTCTCAGACCAGGACCCGATCGACCGCGAGCTGGAGCAGGGCCGGAGCGACCGCGAGGTCGAAGCGGAGCTCGAGACGCTGAAGACGGAGACGGGCACCGAGTCGGCGAGCGACGGCGATACGAGCGCCGACGGCGCCGACGCCGACGTCTCAGGGGAGGCCGTCGACGCGGAACTCGAGGAGCTGAGAGACGAGGAGTCCTGACGTGACGCCGGACGCAGCCGGCCTCGCCGACACCGCACGCGAGTCGCTGACCGCGGAGACGCGGCAGGAGTTCGACCGCCGTGTCGTCCGACAGGGCAAGCGCCTGCGCGCGGACCTCCGCGAGGGGCGTCTCGACGCACACGACCACGCGGTCGGTATCGAGCTGGAGACCTACGCCGTCGACGACGAGGGGCGTCTCTCGCGTGTCTCCGCCGACCTGTTCGAGCGCGCGCCGTGTGCGAAGGAGCTCGGCCGACACAACGTCGAGCTGAACACCGACGCGACGACGATGGACGCCGGCGGGCTGACAGACCAGGCCAGACAGCTCGAAGCGCGCGTCGCGGCGACGCGGGCGGCGCTCGACAGCCGGCTCGTCCTCGACGCGATGTGGACCGTCCCGCCGGCGGGCGGGAGCGAGGCGTACCTCACGGCAGTCGCGGAGCGCGACGGAATCGTCGTCGCCGAGGAGATGCGCCCGAACGGGCGGTACTGTGCGCTCGACAACGACGTGCTGGCGCGTGCCGGCGGAGCGATCCCGCTCGACCTGCCCGGGCTCGACCTGGCGGCTCCGAGTGTCCTCGTCGAGTCACTCGCCACGTCGATCCAGCCCCACCTCCAGCTCCCCGACCCCGGGGTGCTCCCGGCATACTTCAACGCCGCGCTGCGGACGACCGGACCGCTCCTCGCGCTGACGTCGAACTCGCCGCTCCTGCCCGCCGACCTGTACGACGACGTCGAGCCGACACGACTGCTCGACGAGACCCACCACGAGCTCCGGATCGCAGTGTTCGAGCAGTCTATAAACGCCGGTGCGCCGGCGGGCGAGGGGAACGTCCGCCTGCCACGCGACCTCGACACGACCGCCGAGGCCGTCGACCGCATCGTCACGGACCACACGTACGCGCCGGCGCTCGTCGAAGACCAGCCGGTCGAACGGTACGCCGACGAGATACCGGAGTTCGACCGCAAGCGAGGCGTCTACTGGCGCTGGGTCCGGCCGGTGTTCGGCGGACAGGCGGTCGCGAACGACGGCGGCGCCTCGGTTCGGGTGGAGTACCGGCCGCTCCCGACACAGCCCACCGTCGCGGACAACGTCGCGGTCCAGTGGCTCGTCGTCGGTCTGCTCCGCGGGCTGGTCGAACGAGACCACCCGCTGACCGACCTGTCCTGGGACGCGGCACGGGACTGCTTCTACGACGCCGCCGAGCGCGGGCCGGACGCGACGCTCGCGTGGGTGACCGCCGACGGCGAGCGGACGAGCGACCCCGAGCGGGTGTACGACGACCTGTTCGCGACGGCGCGGGCGGGCCTGCGGGCCGCCGGCGTCGACGACGAGACGATAGACGAACGACTCCGCCCGGTCGAGCGCCGCCGGGAGACGGGGCCGCCGAGCGCGTGGAAGCTCGACCGGGTTCGGACGGCACTCGATGACCGCGAGCGTCTCGGCGCCGCGGTCCGGTCCGCCCAGCGCGCGTACGTCGAGCGTGCCGCGACGGGGACGGCGTTCGTAGACTGGGACTAGCGCCGGACGACGCCCGTCCCCGGACCGCTCTCCCGGAGGTCGATCCGGCCGTTCGAGAGGTCGAGCCCCTCGTACGGGTCGGCGTCGTCGGCGAGGAGGAGCGCGCCGTCCAGGTCGACGTAGTCGACGAGCGGCGCGAGGTGACAGGCGGCGGCGATGCTCGCCGCCGACGTCACCATACAGCCGAGCATCACCTCCAGTCCCTGTGCCCGGGCCGCGGCGACCATCCGCCGCGCCTCGCGCACGCCGCCACACTTCGTCAGTTTCAGGTTCAGGACGTCGGCGCGGTCGGCGAGCGCCGGGACGTCTGCGAGCGTCCGGCAGGACTCGTCGGCGGCGATCGGGAGGGGAGCGCGGTCGTAGACGAACGCCAGTCCCGCCGGGTCGTCGGCGGACACCGGCTGTTCGACGAACTCGACGCCGTGGTCGGCGAGCCACGCCGCCTTCGTGACGGCCTCCCGGGGCGTCCACGCCTCGTTTGCGTCGACCCGGATCCGCGCGTCCGGTACGGCCTCGCGCACCGCCCCGACCCGCTCGCGGTCGCGGTCGGTGCCGAGCTTGAGCTTCAGCACCCGGTGGCCGCGCTCGACGGCTGCGGCGGCGCGGGTTGCCATCCGGTCCGGGTCGTCGATCCCCACGGTGAACGAGGTGCGGGGCGCACGCTCGGGATCCAGCCCCCAGAGCCGGTAGCAAGGCAGTCCGAGACGCGTCGCGGCGAGGTCGTAGAGAGCGACAGAGACACCGGCGCGGGCGGCGGGGTTCGCCCGTACGACCTCACGCAGTTCGCGCTCGACTCGACCGAGGGCGTGCGGGTCGTCGACCCGTTCGACTGCTGCGAGGAGGTCCGGCAGGACCGCCGCGACGGTGTCGGCGGTCTCGCCGTAGCGCGTCGAGGGCGTGGCACAGCCGACGCCGGCGTTGCCGTCGTCGTCGGCTACCCGGACGGCGACGACCTCGACGGACTCGCGGGTGCCCCGCGAGATGGTGAACGCCTCTGCGAGGTCGAGGTCGTGGCGCTCGAACGTCGCCGTCAGCACAGCGAACCGACCACCTCGGCGGCGTCGAATCGGATCGGGTCGGTCGCCGGGGCGCCGACCGCGTCGGCGTAGGCGTCGACGGCCTCGCGCGCCGCCACGTCGCCGTCGAGTGCCGCGGTGTTCAGCGACCCGGCGACCACCCGGGTCTCGTTGACCGGCGCCGCGAGCGACTCGTAGCGGTCGACGCACGACTCGACCGGCGGGAGGGCGTACTCCTCGTACCCGTGGACCGCCTCGCGTCCGGCGACGTGACACAGCACCAGGCGGTCGGGCATCGTCCCGTGGAGGAGGCCACAGGTGACCGCCGAGTAGGCCGGGTGGACGATACTCCCCTGCCCCTCGACGACGAGGAGGTCGTGGTCCGCGGCGCCGCGGACGACCAGGTCCTCCGCGGCGCCGGCGACGAAGTCGCTCACCACGCGGTCGATCGGCGTTCCCCACCCCTCGATCATGATGCCGGTCTGTCCGGTCGGCACCATCGCGGCGTCGATACCCCGGTCTCGTGCCGCGCCGACGAGCTCCATCGACGTCGTCATCTTCCCCGTCGAGCAGTCGGTGCCGACGGTCAGGACGACGTCGGCGTCGACGTCGCGGGCGACACCCTCTGAGACGGTGAGGTCGGCAGGCGGGCGGCGAACGTCCCAGATGTCGGCGCCGTGTTCGTCGGCGAGCGCCGCGAACTCGTCGTCGTCGCGGAGGAAGTGGTGGAGCCCGCTCGCGACGTCACAGCCGCGCTCGAGCGCCACTCGGACGTCCGGACGCCACGACTCGTCGAACCCACCGCCGATCGGCGCGACACCGACCACGAGGGCGTCGACGGTCGGCGCGTCGGCCATCGACGCGACGACCGGCGCGTCCGGGACGTCCGGGACGTGGTCTGCGACCCGGGTGCCCGCTCCCGTCCGGTCGAGCACCGCCGCTGCCTCGTAGTCTGCGTAGCGAAGGATCCCGACCGCCGTCTTCGCGCGCTCGGGAAACGTCTCGTGGGCGAGGACCGCGACCCGGTCGCCGTCGTCGAGCATACCGGTCGCTGACCGGACGGAGACAAGAACCCCGGGGTCAGAGCCCGTACAGCGTCGTCGCGAGGGCGTCCCGACGGGCCGCCGCGAGCGCCGCCTCCGGGTCGCCGGAGGCGTCGACGGCGGTGCGAGCCAGCGCCGACACGTCGGAGAGCGTGTCGAGGCTCGCGCGGTCGCCGGTCAGCACGAGCGGCGCGTCGGCGTCGGCGAGCGCGTCGCGGACGGCGTCGTGGTGCTCCGCGATCTGTTCGTCGCGCCGGCGTTCGTAGCGCGCCTGCGAGAACCCGCCCTTCGAGTGGTTCTCCTCGACGTCGACAGATCGGGTGGTGAGGTCGACACGCTCGCCGTCCTCGTAGGTTCCGAGCGCGAACAGGTCGGCACGGACCAGCGCGACGGCGTGCCGAGCCGGCGGGTCGAACCACGCCTCGTCCAGACGGAACCGGTCGGCCCACTCGACGAACGGGTCCGGCGGGAACGGTGGGTCGAGCGCCGCCCGCACGACGCCGTGGTCGTCGGTCAGGGCGAGACAGGGGGCGGCGCTCGCGAGGCGCGGCGTCGCGTCGCCGAAGGCCGCACGGACGCGGTCGTCCGGGTCCGTCACCCACGCGGTCAGGAGCGTCTCGGGACCGCTCTCGACGCTCGTCAGACGTGCGCGGACGGCGTCACACTCGCCGGGCGCGAGCGTCTGGACCCGCCGACCCGGAGACGCGCCGGGCTCGTCGCGTTCGGCACGTTCGACCCGGTCTTCCAGCTCGGTGACGCGGTCCTCCAGCCGGTTGACCCGCTCTTCGGCGTTCTGACGGGCGCTCGCGGCGTCGGCGCGGCGCTCCTGCTCGGCCTCGAGCTGGGCGTCGAGCGCGTCGCGCTCCTCGCGCAGGTCCGCGACCCGCGTTTTCAGCTCCGCTCGACCGAGGAGTTCGTCTAGCACGGCTCGGACGTCGGGTCGCCCGGCGTCTAAAATGCCCGGCGACCCGGGTCAGGTGTGCGCGCCCTCGTCGGGCGCGTAGCCGGCGTAGCGCAGGAGTTCGCCCGCGCGCTCCGGCGTCGCGAGCAGCACCTCGCGGCGGTCGGGCAGCCGCGTGTCCGCGGCCATCGGCTCGGGGACGGCGAGCGTCCCCGAGGGCACGGCGTCGTCGCCGTGGACCGGAAAGTGTGCGCCCTCGCCGTCGAACTTCATCACCAGCGGCGCGTCGAGACGCTCGACGCCGTCGCCGCTGGCGTACAGCCGCTCGTTCACGCGTTCGTGGTCCTCGGCGTGGATGACCGGCCGGTCGCAGTCGCCCGGCTGGACGTACAGCCGCCCGAGGTAGTAGCTCGACGAGAAGCGTTCGAACATCCGTGCGATACGATCACACACACCACCCAGTATAAGTCTTGTCCGGTCAGTCCCCGTCGAGCCCGCCGGTCGCGGCGGTCATCGACCAGACGGCGACGAGCCCGAGGGCGACGGCGGGGAGCATCGGGAGGACGAGCATCGCGGCGAGAAACGGGAGGCCGGCGCCGGCAGGAGCGGCGGGAAACAGGTAGATAGCGCCGGGCACCACCAGCACACACAGGACGACGACGGCGACGAGCACCCACCCCTGCCGACCGAAGCCGTTTGGGTCCGGTTCGGGGTGGACGACACCGCCGTCGGCGCGCTCGTCCGCGTCTGGCACGGTCGATCGTCTGCCGGCGGCGGTAAAGCCGGTTCGGTCAGTACTCCGAGTCGGGGACGACCACGACCTTGCCGAAGCCCTCTCGCGCTTCGATCAGTTCGTGGGCGCTGGCGGCCTCACTCATCGGCAGCGTCTCCCGGATCCGCGGCTCGAAGGTGCCGTCCCAGACCAGCGAGAGCACGTCGTCTACCTCGCCGGGGGTGCCCATCGTCGAGCCGAGCACCTCCAGCTGGTTCCAGAAGATGCGGTCGATATCCGTCTCCGGACGGCCGCCGGTGGTCGCGCCGCAGGTGACCAGCCGCCCGCCCTTCGCGAGCGACCGCAGCGAGTCGGTCCACGTCTCGGCGCCGACGTGGTCGACGACGACGTCGACGCCACGCTTGCCCGTCTCCGTCTGTATCCAGTCGGTCACCGACGCCGCGGTGTAGTCGAGGACGTGGTCGGCGCCGCAGTCCTCGGCGTGGGCCAGCTTCGCCTCCGAGGAGGCCGTCGCGTACACCTCGGCGCCGGCGTGGTCGGCGATCTGGACCGCCGCGTGGCCGACACCGCCCGACGCGCCGAGGACGAGAATCGACTCGCCCTGCCGGAGTTGTGCGCGGGTGTGGAGCATCCGCCACGCCGTCTGGAAGACGAGCGCAGCCGACCCCGCGACCGACCACGGGACGCCGTCGGGAACGGACACGAGGTTGTCTGCCGGCACCGCGGCCCGTTCGGCGTGGACACCGGGGACGTGTTCGCCGATGATCTGAAAGCGGACACACCGCGTCTCGTCGCCCGCGCGGCAGAACTCGCAGGACCCACAGGCGACGCCCGCAGAGACGGCGACGCGGTCGCCGGCGTCGAACCGGTCGACGCGGCTACCGACCGACTCGACGACGCCCGCGGCGTCGGAGCCCGGGACGTGGGGCATCTCGAGGTCGATACCGGGCAGGCCACGCCGGGTCCAGACGTCGAGGTGGTTTAGCGCACCGGCCTTGACCTCTACCACGACCTCGTCGTCCGCCGGGTCGGGGTCGGGAAACTCGCCGTACTCGATCACGTCGCGGTCGCCGTGGGCCGCGAACTGGACGGCTTTCACGACCCGGCTCTCTTGGGCCGGAAACAAAACCCTTCGTCCGGTGGCGTCGGCGCTAAGCTCATAGGTTCGTGTTTAGTCCACGCGCCCGGGTCGTCTTCAGCCAGTACGCCGGTACCCGACGCGATCTGTGCGTCGCTCCGCTGGTCGATAACATGGTAACGCTCGCGGTCGACGCCTGCTGAGTACGACGGACCCAGAGCACATAACGTGCGCTGGCGACAGGTTGCGCTCGCGCTCGCTACTGCGCTCGCCGTCGGCTGGGCGGTCCAGCGAATGGCCAACATTCCAGTCGAAGTCGCCGTCGCCGTTGGTATTCTCATCTACGTCGTGGTCCGCGTCGCACTCGCAACCTTGGGCCGGACGCGACACTACGTACGGAGTGGTGCAAGTCCAGGACGAGGTAGAACAACCTGCGGGAACTGTGGAAACCGGATCTGGCGCCTCTCAGGCGACTGGATTCTCACCTGTAAACGGTGCGGGTGGCAGCCGGGGCTACCAGGCGTTCGATGGCTGACGCGGTCGGTTCCGGTGCGACAGTTGTGGCGGTCTATTGAGTGGCAACGCGTCGCGCTCCTCGGCGTTGCAGGACTCGTCGTGATGATGGGGAGTACCGGTGGCGCTTCCGGCGGGATAGAAGCGGTGACAGCCGATAACCACTCGACTCAGAACCCAGAGACCGCAACCGCTGTTGACACCGACACTACTTCAGGTATCTCGACGGCGACGGTTGAACGGCAGATCTTTGAGAAAATAAACAAAATCCGGTTGACCCGACACCAGCGGCTGGAATACAACGAACGCGCGGCTCAAGCTGCTCGTGAACACGCTCGTGATATGGCAGAGAACGACTACTTCTCTCACACCGAACCGAACGGGGAAACCCAACGAGAGCGGTACGCGTTCTGTGATGGTGGGGAAAATGTCTATCAGACATGGGTCTACCGTCGCGTCGATGTCGAGCAGGGAACGGAGTATCACACCACGGCTGCGGGGCTTGCTCAAGGAGTCGTAGACGGTTGGATGAACTCTGAACCGCACCGCGAGGATGGTATTTATCGCCCGGCATGGAAATCCGGCGGCGTTGGAGTTGCGATCACAGATAATGGAAAGGTCTACGCTGTGATGGGGTTCTGCTCGTCATAGATCGATCTCTGCGGGAGAATTGACATATCGGCTTGGCGCACCGACACCGACTAAGTGCATAGGGAGTCTCCGTACGGGGCGTGAGCGACCACGACCACGACCACCACCATCACGACGTCGACGCGCTCGGCGTCGCCGTCCTCACCGTCACCTCCACGCGCTCGCTCGACGACGACCCCGCCGGCGACGCGGTCGCCGGACTCGTCGAGGACGCCGGCCACGACGTCGTCACACGCGAGACCGTCGCTGACGACGACGACACGATCCAGACGCGGGTCGGCGGCCTCGTCGACGGCGACGAGGTCGGGACGGTCGTCACGACGGGCGGAACGGGCGTGACGCCGGACGACGTGACCGTCGAGGCCGTCGAGGGGCTGTTCGACAAGCGCCTGCCCGGCTTCGGCGAACTGTTCCGCCGCCGGTCGTACGACGAGGTCGGGACGCGCGTCGTCGGGACGCGCGCGACGGCGGGCGTCGCCGACGGCGTCCCGGTGTTCTGCCTGCCGGGGAGCGAGAACGCGGCGCGGCTCGGGGCCGACCTCGTGGTCGCCGAGGCGCCACACCTCGCGGGACTGGCGAGGCGGTAAGACGACGTCGACACGGCGGTCGTGACGTGGGGTCCGCGGGTCGCCGGCGGGTCGAGAACGGCAGCCGGGCAGCGCGCGGCGCGCCGTCGACGGCACGTTCTTAACCGCGGACGAGGAGTTGGGTGTATGAGCGAGCAGGCGCCACAGGAGCGGTCGGGGCGGGACGAGGACGCCGCGTTCGCCGGCGACAAGCCGGAGGACCTGCCGAGCAGCGAGGTGACCGCCGGGGCCGAGCGCGCCCCCCACCGCTCGATGTTCCGGGCGATGGGCTACGACGACGCCGACCTCTCCTCGCCGATGGTCGCGATCGCGAACCCGGCGGCGGAGATAACGCCGTGCAACGTCCACCTCGACGACGTCGCCGACGCCGCCCACGAGGCGATCGACGAGTCGGCGGGGATGCCGATCGAGTTCGGGACGATCACCATCTCGGACGCCATCTCGATGGGGACCGAGGGGATGAAGGCCTCGCTGGTCTCCCGCGAGATGATCGCCGACTCGGTCGAACTGGTCGCGTTCGGCGAACGGGTCGACGGTCTCGTCGTCGTCGGCGGCTGTGACAAGAACATGCCGGGGATGATGATGGCCGCGATTCGGACGGACCTGCCGAGCGTCTTTCTCTACGGCGGGTCGATCATGCCCGGCGAACACGACGGCCGCGAGATCACGATCCAGAACGTCTTCGAGGGCGTCGGTGCCTTCGCACAGGGCGACATATCGGGGCGCGAACTCGACGAGATCGAGCGCCACGCCTGTCCCGGCGCCGGCTCGTGTGGCGGGATGTTCACCGCGAACACGATGGCGTCGGTCTCGGAGGCGGTCGGATTCGCGCCGCTCGGGAGCGCCAGCCCGCCGGCGGAGAACGACGCCCGCTACGACGTCGCGCGGACAGCCGGCGACCTCGCCGTCGAGGCCGTCGAGGAGCGCCGGCGTCCCTCCGATTTCCTCTCGAAGGAGTCCTTCGAGAACGCGATCGCCCTCCAGGTCGCGGTCGGCGGGTCGACGAACGCCGTCCTCCACCTCCTCGCGATGGCGGCGGAGGCGGGCGTCGACCTCGGTATCGAGGACTTTAACCGTATCAGCCGCCGGACGCCGAAGATCGCCGACCTCCAGCCCGGCGGCGAGCGGGTGATGAACGACCTCCACGAGGTCGGCGGCGTCCCGGTCGTGTTGAACGAGCTCTCCGAGGCCGGCCTGCTCCACGGCGACGCCCTGACCGTGACGGGCCGGACACTGGCCGAGGAGCTTGCGGCGTACGACCCGCCGGCGGTCGCCGACCTCGACGTCGACTTCCTCTACCCCGTCGACGACCCGATCCACAGCCGCGGGGCGATCCGGGTGCTGACCGGCAACCTCGCGCCCGACGGCGCGGTCATCAAGATCACCGGGAGCGACCACCTCCGCCACGAGGGGCCGGTCCGGGTGTTCGAGAGCGAGGAGCCCGCGATGTCGTACGTTCAGGAGGGCGACGTCGAGTCCGGCGACGTGATCTGTATCCGGAACGAGGGTCCACAGGGCGGCCCGGGGATGCGCGAGATGCTCGGTGTCACCTCGGCGGTCGCGGGACAGGGCCACGCCGAGGACGTCGCGCTGTTCACCGACGGGCGGTTCTCCGGCGCGACCCGCGGGTTCTCGATCGGTCACGTCGCCCCGGAGGCGTTCGTCGGCGGCCCCATCGCCGCGCTCCGCGACGGCGACCGGGTGACGATCGACGTCGACGAACTCGAGCTGTCGGTCGACCTGACCGACGCGGAGATCGACGAGCGGCTGGCCGACTGGGAGCCCGAGCCGAACTACGAGAGCGGCGTCCTCGCGAAGTACGGCGCCGCCTTCGGCTCCGCGGCGAACGGCGCGGTGACGAACCCCGGTCTCACGCGGGACTGACCGGCTGGCTACGCGACCCAGCGGACCGTCGGCCCCGCCCCGTCCGGCGCCCGGCGGAAGGAGAGGTCGGTCGGAAACGCCGTCGTGAACACCAGACGTCCGTCGAGGCCGTCGAACGTTCCGACCCGGTCTTCGTCGGGGAGCGTTCCGCGAACCCGCTCCATCGCCGTCCGGTCCGGGGCCGACGTCTCGTCGCGCAGGTCGACGAGCGTCCACGCGTCCGCCGAGACGGTCGCCGGGTCGTCGCCGCGGTTCCGGTACTCGACGGACGCCTCGACCCACGTCTCGCCGTCCGGCGGTTCGAGCGGCGCGTCGTCGCGGTACTCGACGCGCAGGTCCCGCGCCGGAATCTCGTCGGTCCGGTCGAACTTGCTGACCCGGGCCTCCAGGCGCGTGCCTGGCGACGGGACTGTCGTCCACTCCCCGAGGGAGACCCGCACCTCCGAGGGGACCGGCGTCGGCGAGGGGGTCGGCGTCGGTGAGGGGGTCGGCGTCGGTGAGGGGGTCGGCGTCGGCGAGGGAGTCGGACTCGCCGTCGGCGTCGTAGTCGCGTCGGACGTGTCGGCGCCGACGACTTGGACGTCTCCGGGCGTCGCCGTGTCCGGCGGCGTGGTGTCGTCGTCCGCCGACGAGCCACACCCGGCGAGGAGCGCAACGCCCGCGGCGAGAAAGAGCCGCCTGTTCACAGCGGCCCTTCTCGGCGTGACAGCATACCTGTTGTGGACCGGGCGTGCCGACGCGTGTTACTGTATGGGACCGCCGTGATTCGAACACGGGTCCAACGCACCCCATGCGCAGAGGATACCACTACCCCACGGTCCCTCACCGCTCAGATCGTCTGTCCGACTCTTAATCGCTTCGTCTCCGCCCCGCCGGTCAGACCAGCACGCGGCCCAGGTCGACGACCTCGCCACGGTCTGCGCCGGGGTCGCCGACGAGCGTCCCGAGACAGACGGCGGCGCCGTCGGGCGTGTAGACGGCCACCCGGTCGCGCTGCTCCGGGTCGCCCTCGACGTCGATGACACCGGGCGCGTAGACCGGCGCGCCCTCGGCTACCTCGCGGGCGGCGGAGGGCGCGACGGTCAGGCCCGGCAGACCATCGAGTAGCCGTTCGGCGGGCGCGACGGCCTCGCGGAGGGGGTCGGGGTCGCCATCGCGGGCGAACGCGAGGGCGTCGGCGAACGCGTGGAGGTTCACGAGGTCGGTCTCGTCGAACGGACCGGTGCCGGTCCGGCGGAGGTGGCCCATGTGCGCGCCGGTGCCGAGCGCCAGCCCGAGGTCGTGACAGAGCTTCCGAACGTAGGTGCCGGACTCGCACGCGACCCGGAGCAGGGCGCGGCGCGTCTCGACCTCGAGGGCGTCGAGAGCGTACACCTCGCGGACGCGAAGGCGGCGCGCGACGGCGCTCCGGCGTGGCGGCTTCTGGTAGAGCCGTCCCTCGAACGCCGCGAGCGTCGCGTCGAGGTCCGCCGGCGCCGGACCGTGGAGTTCCAGAACCGCGACGTACTCCTTCGGCGCGGTCCGGAACCGCTCGACGAGGCGGGTTGCGGCGCCCAGCATCGTCGGGAGCGACCCCGTCACCTTCGGGTCAAGCGTGCCGGCGTGGGCGGCGTCGTCGACTCCCGGCCCGCCGTCGAGTGCGGTCAGCGCGTCGGTGACCATCTGCCGGACCCACGCGGCGACCTGGTGGGCGGACGGACCGGGCGGCTTGTCGAGGTTGACGACGCCGAACCGCAGGAGCGAAGCGGGCGAGCGCTCGGCGGGCGGACCGCGCTCGATCACGCTACTCGGCGTCGGCGCGCCGGAACTCGTGACAGACACCCTCGACTGGCATCGCGCCCTCGTCGCTCCCGTCTGTGTACGACTCGACGGCGGTGTGGACGACCTCGGTCGCGGCGTCCGGCCCCCACCGCGCCGTGTTGACGACGATGTCGTAGATCGAGAGGTCGTCGATGTCGATGTCGTAGTACGTCCGGTAGCGCTTTGCCTCGCTCTCGGTCCGCCGGCGCGTCTCCTCGCGGACGGCGGCGGCGGGTTTGTCCTCGCGCGCGGCGATGCGTTCGACCCGGACGGCCAGCGGTGCGGTCAGCCATACCCGGATGTCGGCGGCGTCGCCCGCGAGCCAGCCGGCGAGACGCGACTCCAGCACGAGGTCGTCGCGGCGCCGCGCGAGGTCGTACTGCCGCCGGTCGAGGTCGTAGTCGATGTCTGGCTCGTCCTCCGCGAGTTCGTTCAACTCGACCGGCGAGAGCCCGCGCTCGTCGGCAACGGCCCGGAAGATATCGCCGCCGCTTACGTGCTCGTAGCCGAGCGCCTCGGCGAGCGCCGCCGCGAGCGTCGACTTCCCGCCGCCGGCGGGCCCCGAGACGGTTATCAGCATACCACGGGTCGGCACCGACCGGTCAAAGAAGTTGCTATGGACGCGCTACGACGGGCTCGGGCTGATGTCGATGTTCAGCCCCTTGCGGATGATCTGGGTGAACCCCATCGAGCAGACGAAGTACCAGAGGATCCACACCTGGACCGGACCGACCGCGGGGTCACGCCACTCGAGCGCGCCCCGGAGCGGGATGGTGATCGTCCCCGGATCGATATGCTGGGTGCCGCCGCCGATACCGAGCGCCCAGTACATCCAGAGGAACACGGGGATCGTAAAGAACATGATCCAGACCATCGGGCGGAACTGCTCTTTGAACATCCCGAGCTGGTCGCCCATCATCTCCATCTGCTCGTCCTGGAGGCGGTCGAGCGCCTCCTGGTCGTCGCGCTCCTTTGCTGCCTCGCGGCGCTCCTGGAGGTCCTGCATCTGTGCCTGGTACTGCCCCATCTTCTCCGTGTTCATCAGGTTCGCCTGGAGCAGCGTCGAGTACAGTCCCGTCGCCATGGCGAGCACCATCACGACGACGTAGAACGGGAGCGCCTGCTCGAGCGGACCGAGCGCCACGTCCATGACGCCGCCGATGACGTCGCGGAGCGGCTGCCACGCGTAGGCGACGAAAAACGCCATCGTCACCCCGGCGGCACCCTTGTCGTAGGTCGACCACGTCGTCTCCTCGACGTCGCCGTCGGCGACGGTATCGCCGTCGACGGCGGCGTCGCCGTCGCCGACCACCGCGCGGATCGCCTCCGAGTCGGCGAGTTCGAAGCCGTCGTCGCCGTCGACGAGCACACCCTGTTCGATCAGTCGCCCCCAGTGCCCGCTGGAGACGTCGTCGCGGACGTCGGCCCAGCGCACCGTGCCGTTCTCGGCGCGCGAGAGCACCGTCTCGACGGCGTCGCGCATCTCGGGGTCGTCCCCCACGAGGTCGCGGACGGTCCGTTCGGTCCGAGCCATCGAGACGACGTAGGTCGTCGTAGAATAAGAAGGGTCCGCTCTCGCCGTCCTACGGCTCGACCGTCTCGCGCAGCGCCGCGAACACCTCGTCGGGCGTCCCGTCGCCGTCCACCTCGACCAGCTGGCCGGCCTCGCGGTAGTGCTCGACCACCGGCGCGGTGTTCTCCTCGTACACCCGGAGACGCTCGCGCACGGTGTCGTCGGTGTCGTCGTCGCGCTGGACTAGGTCGGCGCCACAGTCGTCGCAGATCCCGTCCTCGGCGGGGGGCGCGAACTCGACGTGGTACGTCGCGTCGCAGTCCGGGCAGACTCGCCGACCCGTCAGCCGCCGGACGAGCTCCGCCTCTGGCACCGAGAGGAAGGCGACGACGTCGAGATCGACCATGTCCGCGAGGAACTCCGCCTGGTTGAGGGTCCGCGGATAGCCGTCGAGGACGAACCCGTCGGCGTCGGCGAGCGCCTCGACGACGATCTCGTTTACCACCGGGTCGGGCACGAGTTCGCCCGCCTCCATGTACTCGCGCGGCGTCCCGTGGTCGGTCTCGACGTCCCGGTTCGCGCGGAGCGCGTCGCCCGTCGTGACGTGGTCGACGCCGTACTCGTCCGCGAGTCGCGTACTCTGCGTGCCCTTTCCCGCGCCGGGGGGGCCGAGCAGGAGGATTCGTGGCTGACTCACGCCGTGACAGACCGTCTACGCGCATTTGTATCTCCTCATCTCCCGGCGTCGGGCCGCCGTCCGTGAGGCTCCCGCCCCCGTTTAACCGTGCGCGCGCCCGACCGGGGCGCGTGACCCGATTCGACGCAGCCGACCCCGCCGACCGCCGGAAGCTCGTCGCCGACGCGGTCCAGGCGCACCGCGAGCGTGGAAGCGAGTTCCTGACCGTTCAGGGGGCGTGGAACGGCGGGGAGGAGACGCTCGCCGACCTCGGCGACGACGGCGACGACGGCGACGGCGGCGACGAGGAGCCGGACCCCTGGGTACAGTTCGGCGACCGCACGTTCAACCTCGACGTGACCGACGAGGAGCTGGCGCGGCTTGAGGCCCTGCTGAACGACTATCCGGAGTTCCGGGTCGAGGCGCGCGAGTCGCCGGAGACGGCCGAGGGGACGAACGTGCGTATCACGGCAAAGTCCGACGCCGGTCGGCTCGCGGCGTTCGTCGACGACGCGTTCCTGCGAGTGTACGACGCGCCGAAGGACTACCGGCTCTGGGTCGCGGCGGTGTGAGCGGAGCGCGGCGGGCCGACCGGGTGGGTCAGAGCGGAGCCGTTTAGCGCCTCGGCGCACTCGCCCGGCTGTGGCTACCACGCCGGCGGGGCCGTCCGCCCCTCGACCCGAGGAGGGCGAGTCCGTCGTCCTCGACGGTGACGACGTCCGCCTCCACGCCGTCCGCGCCGGGCCCCCGGACGGGCCTCTCGTCCTCATGCTCCACGGCTTCCCGGAGTTCTGGTACTGCTGGCACGAGCAGATTCGGCCGCTCGCCGAGGCGGGCTACCGCGTCGTCGTCCCGGACCAGCGGGGGTACAACGTCAGCGAGAAGCCGGCGGACGTCGGCGCGTACCGTGTCGGCGCGCTGGCGCGGGACGTCACGGCGCTGATAGACGCCCACGACCGCGAGTCGGCCCACGTCGTCGGCCACGACTGGGGTGCCGCAGTAGGGTGGTGGACCGCGCTCCACCACCCCGAGCGAGTGCGGACCCTGACGACGGTAAACGTCCCCCACCCGTCGGTGATGAGGGCGGAGCTCCGCCGGTCGTGGCGTCAGCGGCTCCGGTCGTGGTACGTCCTAGCGTTCCAGGTGCCGGCGGTGCCGGAGCGGGTCGCGCGGGCCGCCGACTGGCGGCTCCTCACCCGGTCGATGCAGCAGTCCAGCCGCCCCGGGACGTTCGGCGAGGCCGACTTCGCCCGCTACCGCGCGGCGTGGCGCCGCCCCGGTGCGTTCGGGGCGATGCTGAACTGGTACCGCGCGGCTGTCCGGGAGCGGCCGACGCCGGCCCGGGAGACGGTCGAGCCGCCGACGCTCGTGGTCTGGGGCGCGCGCGACGAGTTTCTCGCGCGGTCGACCGCGCCGCGGTCGGTCGAGCGGTGCCACGACGGACGGCTGGAGACGCTCGAGGACGCCACGCACTGGATCCACCACGAGCACCCCGAGTGGCTCTGTCGCCTGCTCCGCGAGCAGTTCGAGTAGGCGCGAGTCGAACCGTTCAAGCCGGACGCCCCCGCCGCTCTGTCGTGGCCTCGCGGCTCGTCCGGCTCCTCACTGGCGTCGTCGGCGTGGACGCGGCGGTGCTCGCAGACCGGCCGTTTCGCGTCCTCCTCGTCGCCTCGCTCGTCTCGCCGCTCGGCACCGCCGTCGTCTCGCCGGTGCTCGCGAGCCTCACCGGCCCGTTCGGCGTGACGGAGGCGCGCGCCGGCCTCCTCCTCGCCGGCTTCACCGCGCCGTCGATCCTGCTCATCCCCGTCGTCGGCGCCCTGTCGGACCGGGTCGGCCGCCGGCCGGTGCTCGCGGGCGGCCTCGCGCTGTTCGGCCTGTCGGGGAGTGCCGTCGCCCTGACTGGCGAGTTCCGGGCCGCGCTGGCGCTCCGGGCGCTCCAAGGCGTCGGCTACTGCGGGGTCGCGCCGGTGCTCATCACGAGCGTCGGCGACATGTACGCCGGCGAGCGCGAGGCCGCCGCGCAGGGCGTCCGGTTTACGATCGTCGGCGTCGCCCTGACACTCGCGCCACTCGCCGCGGGACTGCTCGTCGCAGCGGCGTGGCAGGCACCGTTTCTCGTCTACCTGCTGGCGCTCCCGGCGGCGCTCGCGGTCGTCCTGTTTCTCGGCGAGCCGCGAGAGCGGCGGTCCGCGGCGAGCCTGGCCGAGACGGAGTCGCTCCGGGCGCTCGCACGGCGCCCGCGGGTGCTGGCGACGCTCGTCGGCCTGACGACGCCGCGGCTGGTCTGGTTCGCCTTTCTCACCTACGCCTCTGTAGTCGTCACCCGGCTGCTGGGCGGGTCGGCGGCGGCAGCCGGTGCGGTGGTCGCGGCGGCGAGCCTCGGCTCTGCCGTCGCCGCGACGCAGGTGGGCCGTATGACCGGCGACGGGCGGGCACGACCGCTGGTCGGCTCTATCGCCGGGTCGGGCGCGGGGCTCGTCGGCGTCGGTGTCGCACCCTCCGTTCCCGTCGCCGTCGGCGCCGCCGTCGTCACCGGGGCGGGGTTCGGCGTCAGCCTCTCACTCTACCGCTCGGAGATGACGCGGCTGGCCCCCGCCGCGCGGCGCGGCGGGCTCGTGAGTGTCGGCGAGTCGGTCGGTCGGGTCGGGTCGACCGTCGGGCCGGTGCTAGCCGGCGCGTTCGTCGGCCTCGGGCAGCCGGCGCTCGGCGACGGCGGCGCGGTGCGGGGCGCGCTGGCCGCGATGGCGCTGCTCGCCGTCGGCCTCGGTGCCGCGAGCGTTCTCGTCGCCGGACGGTTCGCCGCGCCGCCAGGGTCGCCCGCGGCGAGGGACTGATCGCCGGCGCGACCGGCGTGGCGCGACTACTGCCGGTCGCGCCGCATCGCGATCTCGAACCAGGGACAGAGCCGGAGCTGCCGGTAGTACCGCGGGTTGTCGCCGAGATGGTCGTAGTCGGCCCAGAGCAGACCGCCGATCTCGGACTCGTCGGGAGCGAGATCCGTGTCGCCGAGCGTGACCTGCAGCACCGCACAGACCTCCCACTCCAGGCCGGCGTTCTCGTAGTGGCGCTTGTACTCGAAGCGGTCGGTCACCCGGAGGTCGTCGTACTGGTCCGGCGTGACGCCGAGTTCGTCCTCCAGCCGCTGGCGACAGGCGTCGACCTGGGACTGGCCCTCGACGGGATGGGAGGCGACGGTACCGTCCCAGTGGGTGTCCCAGAGACGCTTGTCGGGGGCGCGCTGTGCGAGGAGGACACGGCCGTCGTCGTCGAAGACCAGACAGGTGAACGCGCGGTGGCGTAGCCCCGCGCCGGTGTGGGCGTCGAGGCGGTTCGCGGTGCCCCGTGGCTCGCCGTGTTCGTCGACGAGGACGACCGACTGGCGGGCGTTCTCGTGGTCGTCCGGGCGCTTGCTCACGGCACGCAACTCGGCGAGGGCCGACAAGGACTCTTCGGTTCGGCGAGGAGCGTCCCGAACAGGAGGATTCATACCCGTAGAGCGTCGTCTCACACCAGATGTCGTCCGCCTACCTCGCGCTGGAGGACGGCCGCGTCGTCGAGGCGCGGACCCGCGTCCCCGGCCGCACGAGGGGGGAACTGGTGTTCACGACCGCGTACACGGGCTACGAGGAGAGTCTGACCGACCCCTCCTACGAGGAGCAGGTCCTGACGTTCTCGTACCCGCTCATCGGCAACTACGGCGTCCGAAGCGAGCGGTTCGAGTCCGACCGCGTCCACCCCCGTGCCGCCGTCGCCCACGAGTTCACCGAGGAGATAGTCGAGTGGCTCGCCGCCGAGGAGGTCCCCGCGGTCGACCACTTGGACACGCGCGAACTCGTCACGTCTATTCGCGAGGGGGGTGCGATGCGGTGTGGCGTCGCGGCCGGCGAGGACGTGACAGCCGACGACGCCCGGGCCGAACTAGAGGCCTGTCTCCCGATGTCGGGCCACGCGGACATCGGCGCGCGGGTGAGCGTCGCGGAGGCCGAGACGGTCGAACCGGAAGGCGAGTCCGTCGCCGACGTCGCGCTCGTCGACTGTGGCGCGAAAGGGTCGATCCGGTCGTCGCTGCTGGAGCGGTCGGCCACCGTCCACCTCCTGCCGCACGACGTCGAGGAGGCGACGGTCGAGTCGCTCGACCCCGACGTCGTGTTCATCTCGAACGGACCCGGCGACCCGGAGACGTTCGTGAACGCCGAGTCGCTCGTCGAGTCGTACGCCGGCGAGCGCCCGGTCGCCGGCATCTGTCTCGGCCAGCAGGTGGTGGCGAACGCGCTCGGCGGGTCGACCTCGAAGATGGAGTTCGGCCACCGGGGCGTAAACCAGCCGGTGCGTGATCTCGACTCCGGTCGGGTCGTTATGACCACGCAGAACCACGGCTACACCGTCGACGACCCCGGCCCCCTCGACGTGACGCAGGTAAACGTCAACGACGACACCGCCGAGGGGCTGGCGTCGGCGGAGCTCGGCGTGCTCGCCCGCCAGTACCACCCCGAGGCAAACCCGGGGCCACACGACTCGCTCGACTTCTTCGACGACGTGCTGGCGCTGGCGCGCGGCGAGGACCCGCTGTAGGGTACGACGCCGGCGAGCGCCCGGAGACGGGGCCGGTACCGGGGTCAGCATCTTTTTCCGAACACCAGACACACGCTCGTCATGGTCACGGTGCGGGCGCCGGCGACGAGCGCCAACCTCGGCAGTGGCTTCGACGTGTTCGGGGTGGCGCTCTCGCGCCCCGCCGACGTTCTCCGCGTCGAGCGCGCCGAGCGTACCACGATCGAGGTGACCGGCGTCGGGAGCGAGTACATCCCGGAGGACCCGGCGAAAAACACCGTCGGCGCGGTCGCGGAGGCGCTCGACGCCCCCGCGCACATCCAGATCGACAAGGGCGTCCGCCCCTCCTCCGGGCTCGGCTCCTCTGCGGCCAGCGCCGCCGGCGCCGCCCTCGCCCTCGCGCGGCTGTACGGCCGCGACCGGACCCGCCGCGACCTGATCCCCGTCGCCGCCGAGGGCGAGGCGGTCGTGTCCGGCGAGCCCCACGCCGACAACGTCACGCCGGCGCTGCTCGGCGGGTTCACGGTCGCGAGCGACCGGGTGACGAGTGTCGACGCCGACGTCCCGCTCGTCGCGTGTCTGCCCGAGGTCGCCGTCTCGACGCGCGATGCGCGCCGGGTCGTCCCGGAGACGGCGTCGATAGACGATCTCGTCCACACCGTCGGTCGGGCGGCGACGCTCGCGGTCGGCATGTGCCGGTCGGAGCCGGCGCTCGTCGGCGCCGGAATGGAAGAGCGGGTGGTGACGCCCCGTCGCACGGAACTGATCGGCGGCTACGACGACGTCCGCGGAGCGGCCCTCGACGCCGGCGCGACCGGCGTCACCGTCAGCGGCGCCGGTCCGGCGGTGCTCGCGGCCTGTCCCGACTCGGACCGACAGGCCGTCGCCGGCGCGATGGTGGACGCGTTCGCCGCCGCCGGCGTCGAGGCGCGGGCGTACCAGACACGAATCGGTCGCGGCGCGACAGTCTACGGGGACTGATCGGGCGCCCGCTCGGCGAACCGCTCGCGCACCGCCGGCGGTCGCACCTGACGCACGTCGGTCCAGCCGAACAGCCGGCAGCGCGTCCGTGCCACGAGGTCGTAGAACGGGTCACGGAGCGGTGTCGGCACGGCGAGCAGGGGGCCGAGCAGCGACCACGGGAGCCCCGGACGGCGGCAGACTCCGGGCGCGGCTGTCGATCGGGTGTGCGCCGTGCCGTCCGCGACGAGGACCACGGAGTCGAACTCGTCGGTCGACAGGCCGTGCCGGCGCAGGAGTTCCTGGCCCGACGGGCGACCCCAGCGGCGCGAGCCGGTGCGCTGCTGGCGGTCGCGGTCCTCCTCCTCGCCGGGTGCGCCGGCGGGACCGGTTGGTCGGGCACTGCGAACACGCCGTCGACGGCCTCGACGGAGCCCACGACGTCGGCACAGCCGGCGGGGAACGTCACGTACGCCGTCCGCGCTGGGTCGTCCCCCGACGTGGTGGCGTCGGCGACTGTTCGACTTCGGGTCGTGTTCGCCGAGGACGTCGACGACCTCGGGCCGTGCTCCCCCGGCGCCCTCCGGAGACCGTACGAACCGACACCCACGCCGATTCCGCCGCCGTCCGGCGAGTGTCACCGGACGAGACGGTGACCCGCACCCCGACACCGGGCGTGGAGTGGACGGTCGGACCGTTCGACGCGCCGGCGGGGGCCGAGGGATACGCCCTCGTCCTCGCGGGCGCGACGGTACGGGCCGAGGGCGGCACGACCGTCGAGAGCGTCCGCGGGACGACGACAGTCGGCCTCGCCGAGACGGCGACACGGCCAGGCGACGTGCGCCAGCACGTCGAACTCCGGATCGAGGCCTACGACGACCGGTGGTACGACTACTGGCCGTTCCGGCGAGCGAGGGCCGACGGGGCCGAGGTCAGCGAGCGCAACCGCTATGCGGTGGGCCGCGCAGGCGTGAGTGTGACGGCTGTCGACGGCGCACTCTCCCGTCTACGCGATCGAGCCGACCTGCCGAGGCGCGAGTCGCTCCCGCCGTGGGTCGCGCCGCTTCCCCGGGCCGTCGAGGACGTCGGCCTCGTGCTCGCGCCGCTCGTCGTCCTGACGAACCTCGTGGGAACCGCCTTTGGCGTCTGGTACTACCGCTTCCAGTTCGCCGGCACGGAGGTCGCCGCGTGGCCGCTCCTGCCCGACAGCCCCGCCGCGACGCTGTTCGCGGCGCTCGCGTTCGGCCTCTGGTATCTCGACCGGCCGAGCGACTACGCGGCGGCGTTCGCGTTCGTCGGCTGCTGGAAGCTCGGGCTGTGGACACCATTCGTCCTCGTCGTCTTCGCCGACGCCTTCCTCGTCGACACCGCCGTGCCGCTGTACGTCTTTCTGGTCGGGAGCCACCTCGCGATGGTGCTCCAGGCGTTCGTCCTCCACCGGATCTCGTCGTTCCGGCTCCGGCCCGTCGTCGCCGCGCTGGCGTGGTACGGATTCAACGACGTCGTCGACTACTTCGTGACGCCGTTCGGGACGCCCCACCACACGCTCCTGCCCGGGCAGACCCGGATCGGCGGACTCGGCGGGTTCACCCACCCGGAGCCGACACACTCGATCGCTGCCGCGGGCGCCGTCGTCCTGACGCTCTCGGCGGCGGTGCTGCTCCTCGGAGCGCGGGTCGCGAAGCTCCGCGCGCGGGCCGGCTGAGCTTCTGTTCGTCGGCGCCCGCCGGGCTACCACGAGCGGCTGGCCGACCTCCCGGTCGCCGTCGAGCGCGAGTCCGCGCGCCACTACCGCCGGTTGGCGTACGAGAGCGCGGCGCTCGGCGTCGGGCGCGACCCGGTCCGGTCCGGTTCGTCGCCCGCGTCTCGCGCCCGCCGCTCGCCCCGAGCGACGACCCGCAGGGGTCGGGTTCCGAGCAGTCAGTCGTCGGCGTGGGCCCGCACCCACAGGTCGCCGATACGCGAGAGCCGGGTCCGGTGGGACTTGCCCTGCTCCTCGCGTTCGATGTAGCCCTTCCCGCCCGGCCCGAGGCGGTCGACGTTGTAGATGACCTTCGACCGGAAGCTGTCGGTGTACTCCTCGCCGAGTTCGGCGGCCAGCGCCTCGGCCAGCTCCGAGACGGAGGCGAACTCGCCGTGCTCGCCGAGCGCGAACAGGATCACCTCCTCGAACGGCTTGACGTTCGAGAACGACGCCACGGGAAGCTCGAGGATATGCCGACCGTCGACCTCCTTCGCGCCGATGGTGGTGCCGCGCTCGTCGAACTCGGAGAGGAGCGCGCGCGTCGACCGCAGACGGTCGGCGATCCGGTCGTCGTCGGGGCGGCGCTCCGGGCCGTCGTCGTCGGGGCGGCGCTCCGGGCCGCCGTCGTCTGGGCGGCGCTCCGGGCCGCCGTCACGCAGGTCCTCGAGGAGGTCCGCCGTCGCCCGGAGCTCCTCGGCGAGTTCGGTCTCGAGGTACTTCTCCGGGGCGGTGTAGTAGGTGTGGATCCGGTCGCGGTCCTCCTGTCGCTCGACCATGATCGAGTGGGCGGCGGTGGCGAACGCGAACGAGACGGGCCGGGGCATCGCGCTCACGTTCACCCACATCTCGGCGTCCGCTGCGCCGTCGAGCACGCCGTTGATGAGGTCGAACGCCTGCTCGAACGCCGCGTCGTAGTCGTAGACGTCGTCGATGACGACACGCTCGGTCTCGGCGCCGAGGAGGTTCTGAAAGTCCTGCTCCAGCTTGCCCGAGAGGTCCCGCGAGTACTCGACGTTCGCCTCGCTCCCCACCGCGCCCTCGAGGAGAATGACCCGGTCGACGTCCAACTGGTCGCGGATCAGCGGCGCGATCAGCCGGTCGTAGTCGAAGCCCACGGGGACGATGTGGGTCTGCATACGGGAGACGTAGCGGTGGCGCTTAGATAAACCACCAGTCTCCTGACCGCTGTCATCCACATCGTCGATGTTTGTCGCCGCGCCCTCTCTGGGTTCCGTGAAAGCGTACGGCCCGTAGCCCCCTCAGTCCGTCCACTACTTCGAGAAGATTACGGAGTGTAGAACCCTCCGGCGTGCTGATTTCGAGATTTGAGACAAAGCGCTCACCACAGCAAACTACGCGAGACGCGTGACGACCGCGTGCAAGCGCCCGTTACCTAACCGCCGAGGTTCGCGAGAGGATTGCGATCCTGTGGAATACTCTCGAACGCTGAGAGCGAGGCCGAGAGCGAGGCCGTGGCACTCTCTGTATCGCACACTACTCCCTCGGAGCGGTCTCGCGGTCCTGGTCGGGGACGACTCGGCAGTTGTGAGACGGATAGAGCGGGTCTGTAGTCGCCTACGTCGCGGTCAGCGTCTCTTTGATTACGACCGAGTTCGTCGGCGTGTGGACGACGCGGACTATCACCTTGTCTCCGGAATTAATTGTGCAATCATCGGGGTCGGTGCCACCTGTTAGACGGAACTCAAACGAAGTGCCTGCTGTGAATGTATTATTATTCGCCTCGTGTAGCACGCCTATGTCCCACTCTGAAGAGAAAGTTCCTTCACTTATGATGCTACTACCCCCATTCTGAAGATTTTCGTCTCCGAAGCCGTTAAATCCAAAATTAGAGCTGTCGGACGGAAGATTAAGAATCCGAGCTGTTTTGCCACAAGCGTCCCGAGCGTCGACAGCGATTTCGATGTTCTCCACACTAATCGGGTCACCAGCAATATGCGTTATTCGGACAATTCCCCCATCGAGCCCATCTTGTGTCACGAGTTCACCACTCGATTGACCGACATTAGGGCCGGGCTGCTCTACATCGTCAGTAAATCCGAACGCGAACACCGAGACAGTCGCGGCGAGTATCACCACGACAGCGACCATCAGAGTAGTCGCGACAGCAGATGAGACGGCTCGCGACGACGAACTCATGTAGCCACATCGTTACGTGGCCGGGCACTAATCTGTTCGTATCGACTCGAAGTTGAAGCGGCGGGAGTTCGGCCAGACGACAGAGAGACGATCGGTCGAACAGTTCCCCTGTTTCGGTATCGACAACCCTACTGAGTTCCATCTGTGTTCGGTACGGCTCGGGGAAGTCGTACGTGTCGGCCGTGCGGTAGCAGGAACGCGAGGGTTAGCACGTACAGCGTGTAGGTGTACCTGCCCGCTCGGCTGTGCGTCGTAGAGCAGTCGGCCAGACCGTGCCGTAGGTCTGTTCACTCGACCGGGGCGGTGACTGCGGAGGTACCGGCGGCGTGTGGTCGACTCGCGTGTAGCGGATCGTCGGGTTTCGAACGGTGATCTGCCCCGCCGGACGTCGACCGGTCGCTCTCCCGGGACGTCCCCGGCGGGTGGTCGTGGGGCGCGCCGTGCCGCCCGCACCCCGCGGTTCGAGCCGCGAGCGGTCTGACTGCTCGACGGCGCGACGGCGCACGCGGGCTGTTCGCCGCCGACCCGACGGGGCCGTCGTCGCGTCGGGCGACGTGTCGCACGTCCGTGGAGACACCCCCGGACGGGGGCTTGTCCGCGCGGCGGGCCGACAGCCGAGCGTCGGCCACGCCCGTCGCGGCGAGTGACAGAGGCGTGTGCCGGGTCGGCGGTCACGGGTCCACGGCGAGTTCGTCGACGGTGGTCACCGCGGCGAACTCGCCGGCGAGGTGGGCGAGCGCCGTCCGGTGGACCGTCTCGGCGTCGAACCGCTCGCCGTCGAACGTGCGGTCGAACGTCGCCGTCGCGTCGCGGACGACTGCGACGGCGAAGCCGAGATTCTCCGCGTGGCGCGCGGTCGTCGAGACACAGTGGTCGGTGGTGAGGCCGGTGACGACGACCCGGTCGACGTCGCGGGCGCGGAGCAGCGACTCGAGGTCGGTGTCGACGAACGCGCCGTTCGCCCGCTTCGTGACGGCGGGTTCGCCCGGGCGCGGGGCCGTCTCCGGCTTCCAGGCGAACCCCGACCGGTCGCGACGGAGCGGCGAGTCCGGCTCGGTCGAGTCGTGGCGGACGTGGACCACCGGCCGACCGGCGTCGCGCCACGCGGCCAGCAGGCGGGCCGCGGCGGCCTCCGCGTC
>CAZEJR010000015.1:0-54808 GCA_964512675.1 uncultured Haloferacaceae archaeon
GGAGGTCGCCGGTGAAGTGGAGGTTGATGTCCTCCATCGGCAGGACCTGCGACCGACCGCCGCCCGCCGCGCCGCCCTTGACGCCGAACACCGGGCCGAGCGACGGCTCGCGGATGGCGACCATCGCCTCCTCGCCGAGGCTGTTGAGCGTCTGACCGAGGCCGACGGTCGTGACGGTTTTGCCCTCGCCCTTCGGCGTCGGGGTCATCCCCGTCACCAGCACGAGGTTGTTCTCGCGCTCTGTCGCCTGCTCGCGCAGCCGCTCGACTGCGTGGTGTTTGACCTTCGCGGTGTACGACCCGAAGTACTGGAGATCGTCGAGGCCGAGCCCCCACGGTTCGACCAGCTCCCAGATGGACTCTATCTCCGTCTCCTGTGCGATGTCGTAGTCGGTCGGGATCGGCTCTCTCGTCTCGTCCGGCGGTGACATACCTGTACGTCCCGATAGCCGGCGCAAGAAGGTTTGCGTACCTGACGTCGGGTAGAGGCGTTGTGCCGTCTCGCCACGTCGTGTACCGACACCGACACGACGAGGTTCGGCTCCCGGGCCCGACCCGACGACAATTTCATGCTCTCCCCGGCGCGGATACAGACGTGAACTACAGCGAGTCGGTCGACCGCCTGCGGTCGCTCCAGCGTCGGCGGCCGAAGCTGGGGGTCGAGACGACGGCGCGGATGCTCACACATCTCGACGACCCCCAGGACGGCGTCGACTGCGTCCAGATCGCCGGCTCGAACGGGAAGGGAAGCACCGCACGGATGCTCGAGAGCGTGCTCCGGACAGCCGGCGTCAGCGTCGGCCTGTTCACCTCACCGAAGCTGAACGACGTTCGCGAGCAGATCCGGGTCGACGGTCGGCGCGTCTCGAAGGCGGCGCTGGTAGAGGCCGTCGAGCGCCTCGACCCCTGTCTCGACCGCCTCCGGGCCGACGACGACGACCCGACACAGTTCGAGGCGTTGACCGCCACGGCGCTCGACGTCTTCGCCGCTGCGGACGTCGACGTGGCGGTGCTGGAGGTCGGGATCGGCGGCCGGTACGACGCGACGAGCGCCGTCGACCCGGTCGCGAGCGCGGTGACGAGCGTGTCGCTCGAACACACCGACCTCCTCGGCGACACCGTCGAGGAGATCGCCCGCGACAAGGCGCAGGTCGCGCCGGCAGACGGTCCACTCGTCACCGGCGCGACGGGGGCAGCGCTCGACGCGGTCCGGTCGGTCGCCGACGTCGTGACCGTCGACGGGCCGGCGTCGAGCCCGGACGTCGTCGTGGGCGAGCACGGACTGGTCGACCTCGTCGAGTGCGAGGTGTCACTCGACGCCGCCGACTGGAGGGTCGAGACGCGGCTCCCCCTCCTCGGGCGACACCAGGCGGTGAACGCCGGCGTCGCGGCGACGCTAGCCCGGCAGGTCGCCGTCGTCGACGAGGCGGCGCTGGCGACGGGCCTCCGGCAGGCGACCTGGCCGGGGCGGTTCGAACTCGTCGAACGGGAGCCGACCGTCGTCCTCGACGGCTCGCACAACCCCGGCGCGATGGCCGCGGTCGGCGACCTGCTCGCGCGCTACGACTACGACGACCTCCACGTCGTCTTCGGCGCGATGCGGGACAAGGACCACCGGGGGATGGTCGCCGAACTCCCGCCGGTCGCGACGGCGTTCGTCACCCGCGCCGACGCCGACCGGGCCGCGTCTCCCGCGACACTCGCCGACGCTTTCGCCGGCCACGCCGACGACGTGCGCCGCGTCGAGGCGGTGCCCGACGCGACCGACCGTGCCCTCGCCGCCGCCGGCCCCGACGACGTCGTCCTCGTCGTCGGATCGCTGTACGCCGTCGCGGAGGCCCGTGACCGCTGGGCACGGCTAGTCGTCCCGAAGCGCCGAAGCAGCGACCCCGACCCCGGCCCGGCGGCGCTCTCCGGCGCGGCGTTTTCGGCCTCCGCCGGTGACGCGGTCGACCGGCGGACGCTCGCGACGACGCTCCGCCCCGCGCAGGCCGACCGGATCGCAGACCGGTTCGAGGCAGCCGGCGGCACCTGTCTCCGGTCGACGACCGGCGCACCGGGGTCGCTCGTCGCGACCGTGTTTTCCGGCACCGTCCCGCAGTTCCGCGCCGTCGCAGACGAAGGCTCGTACGCCGCCCGACAGGTGGCGTCGGCGGTCGAAGACCAGTCTCGGGCCCCGTTCGGTGCAGACGCGGGGACGGCGGTGATGGGCATCCTCAACGTCACGCCGGACAGCTTCTACGACGGCGGCGAGTACAACCGGCTGGAGGCGGCGGTCGACCGCGCGGCGGAGATGGTCGCGAACGGCGCCGACATCGTCGACGTCGGGGGCGAGAGCACCCGACCGGGCGCCGACCCGGTTCCGGTCGACGAGGAGATAGCCAGAGTCGAACCGGTGATAGAGGCCGTCTCGGACCTCGACGTCCCCGTCTCGGTCGACACCCGGAAGGCGCCCGTCGCCGAGGCCGCCCTCGCAGCCGGGGCCGACATCGTCAACGACGTCTCCGGGCTCTCCGACCCCGAGATGCGGTTCGTCGTCGCCGACCACGACGCCGCGCTCGTGTTGATGCACAGCCTCTCGGCGCCGGTCGACCCCGACCGCTCGGTTACCTACGACGACGTCGTCGAGGACGTCCTCGCCGAGCTGTCCGAACAGGTGCGCCACGCGGAGCGGGCGGGAGTCGACCGCGAGCAGATCGTCGTCGACCCGGGCTGTGGGTTCGGCAAGAGCGCCGTCGAGTCGCTCGAACTTCTCGACCGTCTCGGCGAGTTTCGCGCGCTCGGCTGTTCGGTGATGGTCGGCCACTCCCGGAAGTCGATGTTCGGAGCCGCGGACGCAGAGAGCGGCGAGCGTCTCTCGCCGACCGTGGCGGCGACAGCGATGGCCGCCGAGCGCGGGGCCGACGTGGTCCGGGTCCACGACGTCGCGGAGAACGCGGCGGCGGTCCGGACCGTCGCGGCGGCCCGCGAGACGCGCTAGTCTGTGCCCTCACCCGTTCCGTCGGGGTCGGGAAGACCGGTCGGGACGCCGGCGTCTGGCTCGACGCCGGCGTAGGAGTGTCTGAACTCCCAGTGGTAGCGACAGCCGTCGCAGGTCGCCCACTCGACGATATCGAACGTCTCCGGGTGGCGCTGGCCGTGGGTCATCTCGCTCCGGCAGACCGGACAGGTGAGCCGGAGGAGCGTGAGGTCGGGGAACTGGTCGTAGTCGAGTTCGGCGACACAGCGCGGACAGTCGATGTCGTCGAACGCGTGGTGCTGGAGCACCTCGCTCTCGCAGCGCGGACACTCCAGGACTGCGGGCGGTCGACTCCCCCACCCGCTGTCTCCGTCGTGGGTGGTCGTCGCGGTGTCGACGGCGGAGAGACGGAACTTGTTCGGGCCGTCGCCGCGCCGGAGTGGCTCGACAACCCGCCGACCGGCTGCCACGCTCAGCCGAACTAACGCCCGCAGAGTGTCTGACACGTACGTTCACTAGACGTGCGACCGTCATAAGTGGCCCGCCGGCGCCGGGCCGACGGACTTTGAACCCGGGCCGTGTAGCCCCCGTCGTGTCTCCCGTGTCGCCCGTCGTCGCGTTGCCCGGACCCGCGGACACCCCTGGGACGGGTCTCGCTGTCGCCTCCTTCGCCCTCGTCTTGACCTCCGGCGTCGGTCTGCTCGCCTGGCGCCCGGCAGCGGTCGACCGCGCCGTCGACCGGACCGCCGACGAGTCGCCGCTCGCAGCCGGTTACGGCGTCGTCGCGTTCGTGCTCGTCGCGCTCGTCGGGGGCTACGTGCTCTCCCAGGCCGCGCGCGCCGGCCTCGACGGAACGACGGTCCGCTGGCTCGGCGTACTCGTCCTCGGGACGGCGCTGACGGCGCTCGGGTCGTTCGGCTACCTCGTCGTCGGCGCGTACCTCACCGAGGCGAACGGGCCGCGCCGCCCGTGGGTCGGCGCCGTCGTCGGTGCCGTCGTCAGCGCCGTCCCGTGGCTCGCGCTCCCGACGCTCCCCGCTCTCGTCGTCTGGACACTCGTCGCTGCCGCCGGCCTCGGCGGTCCGACCCGCCACTACATCCACGACGACCGGAGTCTCCAGACAGAGACGCGCTGAGCGGGCCGAAGTCTCTTGTGGTACGGCCCCGGCTCTACCGGGCATGCTACAGTCGGTCGGCGGGGGACTCCTCGGCTCGCTCGCACAGGTCGCGGTGATCGCCGGCACCCTCCTGCTCGTGCTCGCCGTGGTCGCGCTCGGCGTCTTCGCCTACCGGGAGCTGGTCGGCGACGGCGTCGAGTGGCCCGACGAGGACGAGGGCGACGACGTCACGCGCAGCGACTCCGGCGACGAGTGGGAGTACTACTGATCGGGTCCGGTGCGCGTGAAGAGAGCGGACCGCGAGGCCGCGTCAGTCGCTGCTCGTCGACTCGTCGCCGCTCGCGATGTCGGTCACCATCTCGTCGCCGGTGGTGACCACGTCGACGTCCTCCTCGGTGGTCATGTCCTCGACGCGGTCCGCGAACGCCTCGCTCTCGAGGATCTCGTACTCGTTGTCGAGTCCGAGATAGACCGTGTAACACATCAGGCAGAGGACCACCGCGAACGGGAGTCCGGTGGTGATCGACGCCGTCTGGAGTGCGGTCAGACCGCCGCCGGCCAGGAGCACCGACGCGACGGCGCCCTCCGTGACCGCCCAGAAGATGCGCTGGACCTTCGGCACGTCGTGCTTGCCGCCCGACGTCAGGTGGTCGATGACCAGCGACCCCGAGTCCGACGACGTGACGAAGAAGGTGATGACCAGCAGCGTCGCGATCAGCCCCGACACCGCGCCGAGCGGGTACTGCTGGAGCATCGCGAACATGGCGACGGTCTGGCCGACGTCGTTGTACGTCGCCATCGCGGCGCCGCTCCCGACGAGGCTGTTGTGGAGCGCGCTTCCGCCGAACGCCGACAGCCACAGCGTCGAGAACAGCGCCGGCAGGAACAGCACGCCCATGATGAACTGCCGGACGGTGCGACCCTTCGAGATACGCGCGATGAACATCCCGACGAACGGCGACCACGCGATCCACCAGCCCCAGTAGAAGACGGTCCACGCCGTCGGGGTGGCGTTCTCGGCGGCGCCGAGCGTCCCGGTAAAGAAGCCGAGGGCGACGATGTTCTGGAGGTAGGCACCGATTCCCTCCACCCACGCGCTGAAGATGTACACCGTCGGCCCGACGACCAGCAGGAACCCGAGCAGGGCGAACATCAGGTAGAGGTTCACCGTACTGAGGCGCTTGACACCGCCGTCGAGGCCGGCTGCGACGGAGAGTGTCGCGATACCCGTGATGCCGGCGATGAGCGCCACCTGCGGGATCACGCCGTTCGGGATGCTCGCGACGCCGAGCATCTCGCCGCCCAGGACGTACGAGAGCCCGGTGTTCACCTGCGCGACACCGAGTCCGAGCGAGGTCGAGAGGCCGAACAGCGTCGCGAAGACGGTCACGAGGTCGATGACGTGGCCGGGCCACCCGTAGATACGGTCACCGAGCAGCGGCCAGAAGATAGAGCGGAACGTCAGCGGCAGGCCACGGTTGAACGAGAAGAAGGCGAGTCCGAGGCCGACGAGTCCGTAGACCGCCCACGGATGCAGCCCCCAGTGGAAGAACGTCTGTGCCATCGCCCCCGCGGCAGCCGCGCCCGTTCCCGCCTCCGCGCCGAAGAAGCTCGGCGGCGTCTGGAGGTAGTACAGCGGCTCGGAGACGGAGAAGAACATGAGGCCGATCCCCATGCCGGCGCTGAACAGCATCGCCATCCACGAGAAGTCGCTGAACTCCTTTTCCGCCTCGACGCCGCCTATCTTGATGTTCCCGTACCTGCTGAACGCGAAAAAGAGCAGGACGACGATGAACGCGTTTACCGCAAGCAGGTAGAACCAGCCGAACGTGTCGCCGATAGTGTTGAACAGCCAGGTGTACGCACCGGCGACGTCCAGCCCGAAGCGCGGGCCGAGGATCGTCAGCGCGATAAACGCGCCGATAATCAGGAGTGCGACCGGAAAGACGACCGGGTGGATGTCGAAGCCGAACTTCTGAATGTTGGTGTCGCCAGGTTCGCGGTCGGAGTCCGGGTGGAACAGCTCTACCTGGAGTCCGTCTGACATCTCGCCGGTCTTCTCCTCGTCAGCTGCCATGCTGTACCTCCGTCAGCCGTCGTGGTGTTTGCTCGCACATGCTGTTGGGTCCGTCCAGTGCTTGCCCGCAGCAGGCGGTATCACCGCTTTCGTCGCTAGCGATGTGGTAGCCCAACTCACAGCAGTCGCTACTTCGACATAAATATTCGGTACTTTTGCCCTCAGCTCCGTCCTACCGCAAGGTTCGGTTCCACACGAGACGTGAGACGCCGGCCTACGCGCACCTCGTGGCCGGGCCGTACCACGACGTGTACGATCTCGTATATGACGTGTTTGCCGCCGCGGCGTCGCGACACACTGCCAGTGTTTATCCGCGAGACCAGAGAGAACGACGTATGGTGAACGTCCCGGCGACAGCCGCCGTCGTCGGCGCCGTGGCTCTGTTCGGCGTCGCACTCGTCGCGATGGCCGGTCGAGCGTTCCGGGTCGCCGGCTTCTGTTTTCTGAGCGCGTCGCTCGTCATCTACGTGCGCGAGCGGTTTCTCCTCGACTAGCGGGTCGGGATGTCCTCGACGCTCATCCGCTTCGTGATCACCGGCACCGTCGACGCCCGGACGACCTTGTCTGCGGTGCCGCCGAGCAACACGCCGACCTTTCCGCGGTAGCCCGACCCCATGACGACCGCGTCGACGTCGCTCTCCTCCGCGTAGTCGACGATCTCGTCGGTGACGCTGCCGGTGCGCGTCGTGCTGGTGCAGTCGACGCCGTTGTCGGCGGCCACCTCGCAGATGTCACCGAGAATCCGTTCGCCGTAGGACTCGTACTCCGCGCGCATCTGCTCCTCGTCGTCGCGAATCGACAGCGCCCGCGGCACGCCCGGCAGGTCGATGACGTACAGCGCACGCACCTCTGATCCGAGCGCCGCGGCGAGTTCGATGCCGTGTCGCGCCCCCATCTCGCCCTCGTCGCTCCCGTCGTACGGGATCAGGATCGTGTCGTACATACGTATGCGCCGGTTCTCACAGGTCCGACATAAACCGTTCCCCGAACAGGGGGTTCAGCGGCTCGCGGCGAGATTCTCGACCGGGTAGCCCGCCGCCTGGACTGCGTCGATTATCGACCGGGCGTGTTCGACGCCGCCGGCCTCCACCCGGAAGACGAGGTCGGCCTCGCCCACCTCGAGGTCGTTTACCGAGCGGTCGTGACGGACGTCGTGGATGTTCGCGCCCTTGTCGGCGATGATGCCGGAGATGTGCTCCATCTTCCCGGGTCGGTCGTCGATGCGCACCCGGAGCCGGAGGATCTTCTGTCGTCTGGTCAGGGCGTGGACCAGTACCGTCTGGAGCTGTGTCATGTCGAGGTTGCCGCCACAGAGCAGCGGCATCACCGTCTCGCCCGAGACGTCCAGGTCGTCGCCGAGCACGGCGGCGACACTCGCGGCACCGGCGCCCTCGACGACCTGTTTCGCGCGCTGCATCAGAAACAGGATGGCGCTTGCTATCTCGCTGTCCGAGACGGTCACCACCCTGTCGACGTTGTGCCGGATCGCCCGGAGCGTCGTCTCGGAGATGCCGCCCGTCGCGATGCCGTCGGCGATTGTGTCGACGTCGTCCAGCGTCACCGGGAACCCCTTGTCGAGGCTCTGGTGGACCGTCTCGGCACCGGTTGCCTGGACCCCCACGACCCGTGTCTCCGGCGAGAGATGTTTGATCGCCGTCGAGACGCCGCTTATCAGCCCGCCGCCGCCGACGGGGACGACCACCGTGTCAACGTCCGGGCGGTCGTGGTACATCTCGATGCCGAGTGTCCCCTGGCCCGCGATTATGTCGAGGTCGTCGTAGGCGTGGACGAACTCGGCACCGCGCTCCTCGCAGAGTGCCTGTGCGTGACACATCGCCTCTTGGAAGTCCTGGCCGACGAGTTCGACCGACGCGCCGTACTCGCGGGTCGCGTCCACCTTCGCCTGCGGCGCGGTCTCCGGCATGACGACCGTCGACGAGGCGTCACACTGCGCCGCCGCGAACGCGACGCCCTGCGCGTGGTTGCCGGCGCTCGCGGCGACGAACTCGTCGGCGCCGTCCGCGACGTCCTGCGATATCTTGTTGTACGCCCCGCGGGGCTTGAACGACCCCGTCCACTGGAGATGCTCGAGCTTCAGGTGGACCGCCGCCGCGTCGGCGCGGCTGCGGAGCGACGTGCTGCGCTCGACCGGCGTCTGCTTCACGACGGCCTCGTCGAGGCGTTCCCGCGCCCGCTCGACGTCCGCGTAGCCGACCGGGAGGCCGTCGACACTCACGCCTCTCCACCCGACTGGCTGCGTTCCGGTCCTCCCGGCGGCGTGTGGATCATCGGACGATCTTCTCGCGTCCCGGGTCGAACAGCGGCTCGTCGCGCACCGTCGCGGCGTAGCGTTCGCCCTCGCACAGCACCTCCACGTCGGTACCGGCCTCAGTGTACTCGCTCGGGACGTAGGTGTAGGCGATCGACTCCTCGACCGTGTAGCCGAAGTCCGCCGCCTGGACGTAGCCGAGCGCCTCGCCGTTCTTCAGCACCGGTCGACCGCTCAGCAGGACGTCGGTCGAGTCGTCGAGCGTGATCGGGGTGATTCGGTGTTCCGGGCCGTCGGCGCGGACGGTCTCGACCGCCTCACGCCCGACGAAGTCCGTGTCGGTGTCGACGGCGAAGCCGAGCCCCGCGGAGTACGGGTCGGCCCCGGTGTCGATGTCGGTTCCCCAGAGCCGGTACCCCTTCTCCAGGCGCATCGACTCCAGCGCGCCGCCGCCCATCGGTCGGACGTCGAGGTCCTGGCCGGCCGCCCAGAGCGTGTCCCAGAGCCGCCGACCGTACTCGACCGGTGCCCACAGCTCCCAGCCGAGCTCGCCGACGTAGGAGACCCGGAGCGCGAGGACCGGCACCTCGCCGACGTACATCTGCTTCGCGCGAAAGTACGGGAACCCGCCGTTGGTCACGTCCGCGTCGGTGACCCGCTGGAGGAGGAGCCGGGCGTTCGGTCCCCACAGCCCGATCGTGGAGCGTGCGCCCTCCTGGACGTCGACGGAGACGGTCGGAGGCGCACGCTCGGCGAGCCACCCGCCGTGGACGCCCGGCGAACTGCCGCCGCCGGTGGTGACCACGTACTCCTCCGGTCCGAGGCGAACGACCGTCACGTCCGCGACGATGCCGCCACCCTCGTTACACAGCAGGGAGTACCGGACCCGACCCGGCTCGACGTCGACGTCGTTCGTACAGGTCTCTTGGAGAAACGCCGTTGCCCCCTCGCCGGACACCTCGACCGAGGTGAAGGCGGTCATGTCGAACATCGACACCTTCTCGCGGGTGTGGAGGTGTTCGGCGGCCTCGATCGGCGAGCGGTTGATCGCCTGCCAGCCGTCCTGCGCCGGGATCTGGTCCTCGTATCGGTCGACGAGGTCGGCGTTCGACTCGTACCACTGTGGCACCTCCCAGCCGCCGCTCTGGTAGAACTCGGCGCCGAGGTCGGCCTGCCGGTCGTAGAACGGGCTCGTGCGGAGCCCGCGGTGGTCGTCCGGCTGCCAGCGCGGCTCGACGATGCTGTACACCTGCTCGTACCGCTTTGCCCCCCGGTCGACGAAGTAGTCCGGCTCGCCGGCGTGCGGTTCGAACCGCCGGACGTGGACGCCACCGGTGTCGACCGTCCCGGAGGGCAGCCGCGGGACGCCGTTCTCCATCCACTCCGCGACGATCCGTCCGTAGCCGCCGGAGTGGGTCCACCAGATGGCGAGCGCAGACCACAGGTCGTCGACGCCAGCCGTCTCGCCGACGGCGGGCATCCCGTCCGGCGTGAACACGAAGATGCCGTTCTCCGTGGCCGCGTAGTCGACGTCCGCCGTCGTCGGGAGCAGCTCGTCGAACGCCTGCTTCGCGGACTTCTCGCGGTCGCGGTGGGTCGGGGTGGTCCAGTGGCGGTCGGTGAACCCGCGGACCGACGCCTGCCGGTCGGCAGAGTTCGTCCCGATCGCCGTCGGGTCGACCGAGAGCGTCTCGTGGTTGTACGACCCCATCCCCAACGCCGTCCCGTGGGTGCGGAAGTACAGCGAGTTGTCCTGGTCCCGACCGACCGGTCGGTGTGGCCCCTCGCTCATGTACTCCTGGATGTCTCGGTCCCCCGGCACCGCCATCCCCTCGGTGTGGGTGCCGACGCCCGACCCCGCGTCTGCGAGTTCGTCGAGCGGCTCGGTGACGACGTACTGGTGTTCGACCGGCGCGATCGGCAGGTCGATACCGGCGAGCTGGCCGGTCTGGTAGCCCCAGTTGTTCGTCGCCACGACACAGCGGTCGCAGTCGATCCGGCCCCGGTCCGTCTCGACCGCCCGGGCCTCCCCGCCGGTCGTGTCGATGTCCGTCACCTCGACGCCGCCGTAGAACGCGGCGTCGGACTGCTCCATGTACCACTGCAGGGCGCCGATACCGTCCACCCGGCCGTCGGTCGGCGAGTAGTAGCCGCCGAGTATCTCGTCCTCGTTCACCAGCGGCAGGTGCTCTGTCACCTCCGCCGGCGAGAGCAGCTGCGGGTCGGGCAGCCCGTACGACGTGGCCCACTCGACGCGGCGCCGGAGAAAGTCCATCCGCTCCTCGCTGCGGGCGACCTCGATACCGCCCACCTCGTCGTAGACGCCCGCGTCCGAGAGCAGGCGGCTCGTGTAGTGGGCGGCCTTCGTCTGTACCTTCGACGGCGACGTCTGGAACACGATCCCCGGCGCGTGGACCGACGACCCGCCGGTCACCGGCAGCGGTCCCTGGTCGACGACGACGACGTCCTCGGCCCCGAGCTCGGTCAGGTGGTAGGCGACGCTACAGCCGACGGCTCCGGCGCCGACGACGACCGTGCCCGCCCGTGACGGGGGGTTCGTGTCGCTCATGTGATCCCGTCAGAAGAGCCGTGTCACGGTGTTAAAAACTCCGGTGTCGCGGATCTGGGCCGTCGTCGTCGGGCGATTCCGACACAGCCTGCCAGCGCTCCGACAGGTCGTGCGAGCTTAGAGGAGCGGCTCCTCGCGCACCGTCGCGTCGTAGCGCTCGCCCTCGTACAGCACCTCGACGTCGGTGCCCGGCTCGGCGTGTTCCGGCGGGAGGTAGGTGTAGGCGACGCAGGCGCCGACGCCGTAGCCGTACTCGGCGCTGTGGACGTAGCCGAGGGTCTCGTCGCCCTTCAGCACGGGCCGGTTCGGGAGGATCGTCTCCGTCTCGTCGTCGAGGGTGAGACACGCAACCTGGTGGCCGAGTTCGCCGCCGTCGGCCTGCGCGGTCAGCGCCTCCTTCCCGACGAAGTCGGTCTCCATGTCGACGGCCCAGCCGAGGCCCGCCTCGAACGGCGTGTGCTCGGTGTGGAGGTCGACCCCCCACAGCCGGAACCCCTTCTCGATGCGGAGGGCGTCGAGCGCGCCGTTGCCGTACGGGCGGATGTCGTACTCCTCGCCGGCGTCCATGACGTGTTCCCAGAGGCGCTCGCCGTACTCCGAGGGGGTGTACAGTTCCCAGCCGAGCTCGCCGGCGTAGGAGACCCGGAGCGCCCGCACCGGGACGTTCTCGACGAACGTCTCCTGGCTCGTGAAAAACGGGAACGCGTCGTCGGAGAGGTCGGTGTCGACCACCTTCGAGAGCGTCTTCCGGGCGTCGGGGCCGGTACAGACCATCGCCGCGAGATTCGAGGTGACGTCGTTGACGACGACGCCCGCCGGTGACTGGTCCCGAACCCACGCGACGTGGTTGTTGCCGACCTCGCGACCCGTCGTCAGCAGGAGATAGCGGTCCTCGTCCGTCCGGGTGACGGTGATGTCGGCCCGGACGCCGCCGGCCTCGTTACACATCAGGGTGTACGTGACATCGTCGACGTCGAGGTCCATGTCGTTCGTACAGAGCCGCCGGACGAACGCGCCGGCCTCCTCGCCGACGACCTCTATCTTGTTGAACGGCGTCATGTCGTGGAGACCGACGGCGTTGCGCACGTGGAGCGCCTCGGCGCCCTCGATCGGCGACCAGTACGTCCCGGTCCAGTCGTCGCGCTCGGGGATCCGGTCGCCGTACCTCGCGAGGAGGTCGGCGTTCGTCTCGAACCACTGTGGCGCCTCCCAGCCGGCCTCGGCCCACATCTCGCCGCCCGCCTCGAGGTGGCTGTGGTGCATCGGCGTCCGCCGGATGTCGCGCTGCGTGTCGGTCCACACCCACTTCGGGTGGGTGACGTTGTAGACGATGCGGTACTCCTCGGCGCCGATGTCGCGGGTGAACGCCCAGCTGCCCTCGTGTTCGTCGAACCGGTTGACGTCACAGTGCGCGAGGTCGATCGGTCCGTCCGGGAGCCGGGGTGTGCCGTTCTCCATCCACTCCGCGAGCGCCTTTCCCGCGCCGCCGGCGTGGGTGACCCAGATCGCGGCGGCGGTCCAGAGGCCGTCGTACTCCTGGACCGGGCCCATCACGGGCAGGCCGTTCGGCGACTCCGCGAACATCCCGTTGTACTTGTGCTCGAGCTCCCTTCCCGCCGTCGCCGGGATCAGTTCGTCGCTGGCCTGTCGAGCCGCCTTCTCCGGGCGGTCCGGGTGTGTCGGCGTGTTCATGTGGTAGTCGGTGAACTCGTGGATCGACCCCTGCTCGCCGTCCGGGTCGTTGCCGCCGAGCTCCTGTGGGTCCGGCACGATCGGCTCGTGGTTGTACGAGCCGATGCCGTAGGAGTCGCCGTGGGTCCGGTAGTACATCGCGTTGTCCTGGTCGCGCAGGATCGGGCGGTCCGGACCGATCAACAGACGCGTCGCCTTCTCGCCGGAGACGTTCTCGTAGTTCTCGAACAGCGGGTGGTCGGTGACGTCGACCGCCGCGTCGGCCAGTTCGTCGAGCGACTCCGTCATCGTGTACTGGTGCTCGACCGGCGCGACCGGCAGGTCGACGCCGAGTCGCTCGCCGAGCTGACGCGCCCAGATGTTCGTCGCAACGACCACCTCGTCGCACTCGATCCGACCGTGTTCGGTGACGACGGCCTCGACGGCGTCGCCGGACGTCTCGACGTCCTCCGTCCGGGTGTGGGGGACGAACTGCGCGCCGCGGTCCATCGCCTCGCGCGCGAGCGCGTCACAGGCGACCACGCCGGACACCTGCCCGTCGGTGGGCGAGTAGTAGCCGCCGCGGATCTGGTCCGGGTCGACGAGCGGCAGCCTCTCCTGGACCGCCTCCGGCGAGAGGAGCTGTGGGTCCTCGATGCCCCACGCCGTCGCGTGTTCGACGCGGCGCTGGAGGAACTCCATCCGCTCCTCGCTGCGGGCGACCTCGATTCCGCCCACCTCGTTGTACGCCTGTTCGCCGTCCGCGCCCTCGAGCTCGGAGTAGAGCCGGCGGCTGTAGTCGGCGAACTTGCTGAGCACCTTCGACTCGGCTGTCTGGAACATGATGCCGGGGGCGTGCGTGGAGGAGCCGCCGGTGGTCGGCATCGGGCCCTGGTCGACGACGACGACGTCGTCCCGACCGAGTGCGGTCAACTGGTACGCGACGTTGCAGCCGACGATGCCGGCCCCGACGACGACGGTTCCGGCCTCCGACGGCTGACTCCCGGTGGGCTCCATACTGTACAGACACCTCACATCGTGCCGAAAAATACCTATCGCCAGCCCTCCGCTCGGCACGTCCTCTCGCCGTCTCGTCAGGTTGTGTTCTGTCCGGGATGACCACGGTTTTGCCCGCTGCCGTCCCGGTACGACCGTGTACGAGACGGCGACGCACACGACGACCGCTCGTCGCGTCGGCTGCCTGCCCGCTGGCCCGGTGACGGTGACCGTCCACCGCTACGAGGGGGGCCAGGGTCCGACGGTCTACGTACAGGCCGCACAGCACGGCATCGAACTAAACGGTCCTGCGGCGCTGCGTCGCCTCCACGACGACCTGCGGTCGGCCTCACTCGCCGGAACGGTGGTGGCCGTCCCGGTCGCGAACCCCCTCGCGTTCGACAGCCGGTCGTACCTGACGCCACGAGCGTACGACGCGCGGGCGCCGAACCTCAACAGGGCGTGGCCCGGCGACCCGGACGAGAGCCTCGGGCGCCGCATCGCCGCGCGGCTGTGGCCCCTCGTCGCCGACGCCGACGCCGTCGTCGACCTCCACACGGGGACCGCCGACATGCTCGAACACGTCCGACACCTCGACGGCGACGGCCCGGCGCGGGCGCTGGCGGAGGCGTTCGGGTCGGCACACGTCCTGGCCGACACCGACCGGGACGCAGACACCGACGGCGGGCGTACCCTGCGTGCCGCCGCCGCCGACGCCGGGACCCCCGCGCTCACCGCGGAGCTGGCGAACAGCCGGCGTGTCGACCGCGCGACGGCGTCGAACGGCGCCGCCGGCGTGCGGAACGTCCTCCGCGAACTCGACGTTCTCGAGCCGTCGCCCCCTGACACCCGGTCCGTCCAGCTTCGCGGCGGCCCGGCTCCGACCCGGGCCGACGAGTCGGGGCTGTTCGAACTCCGGTCCGACGTCGCGGTCGGCGACACCGTCGACGCCGGGGAGCGCCTCGGCGCGGTGTACGACCCGACGACCTACGAGCGCCGACAGACCGTGACCGCCGTCGACGGCGGCGTGGCGTACTCGCTCGCCCGCGAGTCGGCCGTGATGGCCGGCGAGCGGCTGGCGGCGGTCGCTCGTCGCGTCTGACCCCGCCCCGCAGAGCCGGGGTTATTTATACACCTTGACAGCTCCTCACGATCCCTTATGATCTTCAACGTATCATAGACGGGTAGCGTCATGGAGATCGGAGCCTCGTTCGACGTGCTCTCGACGGTGGTCGACGGCTACGAGTCCCGTGGACTGGTCGTCGAGAGCGTCGACGCGACGACGGACGCGTCCGGCGGTGTCAGCGCGACGGTGGACCTCGCCGTCGACCTGAGCGCAGTGTGCCCCGACGACGTCGCCGCGACCGACGGCGGTCTGCGCTTCGACTGCTCCGCGCAGACGCTCCTGTCGGTGCCAGAGACGACGGCGGGAGTCGCCGCGGCGCGTGTCGCCGACGCCGGACTCGTCGACGACGGAGCGGTTGTGACGGTCGAAGTCGCCGTCGATCCGCCGGGAGCGTCGGCCCGGTCGGACGGGCGAGAGACGGTCGATACCGGGCCCGAGGCCCCCGCCGGCTGTCCCGGGGCGACCGACGACACTCCGGCGGACCTCGCGGCGGCTCGCGACGAGTCGCTCCCGCCGTTCGACGACGTCGACTACCTCCGCCGGCTGTACGACCGCTGTGACACCTTCGCGGCGATGACGCGGCTGTTCGAGATTGACGTCTCGGCGGAGACCGTCCGACGGTACATGATCGAGGCGGGTGTCCACGACCCCGACTCGTACGACACCGACAGCCCCGAACGGGCGGACGACACAGCCGTCGACGGGGACGACACGCCGGCACTCCCCGCCGAGGGTGTCGACCCCCCCGGCGACCTGACCGTCGCCGACGTTGCAGAGGCCGTCGTCGACGCCCGGACGGTGTACGAGGTCCGCCGCCAGCTGGGGATCCGCCGGGAGCGCACGCGCGAGCTGCTCGACCGGCTCGACCTCCTCGACCTGGTCGTCCACCGTATCGACGCCGCCCCCGACCGGACCTCGCACGAGGAGGTCGCGGCGCGAATCAGAGGACGTGTGCGGGGAGACGCGTGACGGGCCACAGGACGGCCCCCGGCGTCCTCCGCGCCACCCACAGAGCAAAATAGCCACGCCGACACACGATACACATGTCACTCACGTCGCGGACCACCGGCACCTCGACCGGCGTCGAGACACTGCTCTCGAGCGCGCGGTTCGAGCTGATGCCGTTCGACAGCTTCGAGGAAGAGATCGGACACCTGCCAGACGGCGCCACCGTCGCGGTCACCACCTCGCCGCAGCTCGGTATCGACACCACCGTCGAGCGAACCGAACAGGCAGCCGCGTGGGGGTACGACGTGGTCCCACACGTCGCCGCCCGCTACGTCGAGGACCGCGAGCACGCAGACGAGATCGCGCGCCGCCTGACGGCTGCGGGCGTCACAGATATCTTCGTGCCGGGCGGCGACCGCGAGGAGCCGGCGGGCGAGTTCACCTCCGCCTGTGAACTCCTCGTCGCCCTCGACGAGTTGGGCCACGAGTTCGACGACGTGGGGATCACCGGCTACCCCGAGGGTCACGACTTCCTCTCCGACGAGGCACTCGTGGCGTCGATGGAACAGAAGCTGCCGTACGCCACCTACATCGTGACGCAGCTGTGTTACGACCCCGAGGCGGTCGTCTCGTGGATCGAGTCGATCCGCGAGCGCGGCGTCGACCTGCCGGTCGAGGTCGGCATCCCCGGCGTGATGAACTACGCGAAGCTGATCAAGATCTCGCGGAAGGTCGGCGTCGGCGACTCGGTCCGGTTCCTCCAGAAGACCACGGGCATCCTCGATTTCGTCCGCCAGGCAATCTCCTCGCGCGGGAAGTACGAGCCGGACGAGCTGATCGACGGTCTCGCGCCGTACGTCGGCGACGACAGCTACGACATCCGCGGCGTCCACGTCTACACGTTCAACCAGACGCCAGACACCGAGTCGTGGCGTCTCGGACGGCTGAACGGCTGAACGGCCGAACTCCTCGCCGGTGTGACGCGTCGTCGCCTGCAGCCGGCTGCCCGGCTGGCGAACACCTCTGCGTGTCACGGGTCCGGACCCGTCTCGCCGACCGCGCCGGCCCGTCGGTCGCCGCAGCGAGGTCGTCCGCGGTCAGTCGCTCTGCTCGGCTTCCTTGCGGGCGTTGAGCTTCGCCTGCTCGCGGGCGCTCGGGTTGACCGACTCCTTGAACGGCACCGTCGCAACCGTTGCGAACACCGGCTCACCCGGCTCCTCGGCGTACTCGTCCGGGAGGTGGACCCGAAACTCCAGGTCGAGGTCCTCGTCGTAGATGCGGTCGTCGAGCGCCGTGTCGGTGACCGCCTGGATCGTCTCGGCGGGAACGAACCCCATACCGATGTTCGTCTCGAGGTCCGGATTCCACCACGGCGAGGTGAGGTAGCCACACTCCTCGCCGGTCTCGGGGTCGGAGATGAGCCAGAAGTCCGGCGCGTAGTCGCGGATCGGCTCGCCGGCCATCTTCAGCCCGACCAGCTTGTGGGTAAACGGGTACTCGCCGTCGTCGATCTGCTCCTGTTGCTCCTCGAGGGCCTCCTTGCCGATGTAGTCGGCCTCCTTGTCGTCGGGCACCTGGTAGCCGAGGTTGACCTGGAACGGCGACGTCTCGTGGTCGAGGTCCTGTCCCCACGACATGATTCCCGCCGCGATACGGCGGTGGTGGCCCGGCGCGATCTGCATCCCGCCGTGGTCTTTCACCGACGCCATCACCGGGTCCCAGACGCGCTCTGCGTTCTCGTGGGCGCTCCGGACGTAGATCTCGTAGCCCTTCTCGCCGGAGAAGCCGGTCTGGCTGATCAGCACCTCACAGCCGTCGATCGCGGCGTTCATCAGCCCGTAGTACGGTACGTCGCTGACCTCGTCGCCGACGACGTCGACCATCACGTCCTCCGCGAGCGGTCCCTGAATCTGCATCGGCGCGACGTCGATCTCGTCGATCTCGACGTCGAACTCCGAGTCGACCGCGACGCCCTGGAGCCAGAGCATCAGCGTCGAGTCCGAGATGGAGAACCAGAACTCGTCCTCCTCTGGCCGGAGCAGGACGGGGTCGTTCAGCACGCCGCCGTCCTCGTTGCACAGGATCACGTACTTGCCGTCCATCGGGTCCATCGACGTGACGTCGCGGGTGACGACGTAGTTCGTCAGCGCCTCGGCGTCGGGGCCTTTCACCCGGACCTGACGCTCGACGGCGACGTCCCACAGGGTGACGCTCTCGGTCAGCGCCTCGTACTCCCGCATCGCGCCGCCGTCTTCGGGTTCGACGAGTCCGCGCGGGTGGTAGAGCCGGTTGTAGACCGTACACCGCCACGCGCCCTCCTCGTTGAACGACTTGTGGAAGAACGGAGACTTCCGGACGCGCGTCGACACCAGCATCTCGATGTCGGGGTCGCCCGTCTGGCGCAGGTTCCGGGGCACCGTCCGGTCCGACTGGTCGACGCTCGGGTAGTTCGGATGCTCGGGATTCTCGTGCATTCTGCTCCGGCTTCGTTACACCCGGAAATAAAATCCGACGTTGGCTACGGCCGGGATTTATATCCTTCGCGTCACCGGCCGGCTCAGTCCGTCTCACCGTCTCGGACGTAGGTGACGACGTCGAACCGGTCGTACCGCTCGCGGCTGGCCTCGTGCCACCGGTCCGGGTCGACGTCTGGAAACTGCGTGTCGCCCGTGAACGCCTCGTCGAGTTCGCTCAGGACCATGGCGTCGGCACGCGGCAGAAACTGCTCGTAGACGGACGCGCCTCCGGCCACGTACGCCGTCGCGGCGTCTCCAACGGCGTCGAGTGCAGCCGCGACGGAGTCGACGGCGACGACGTCGTCCGGGAGCGTCCCGGGACTGTTCGTCAGCACCACGTTCGTCCGGTCCGGCAGGGGACCGTCGAGACGCGTGCGGATCGCGTCGTGCGTGCACCGCCCGACGACGACGGGGTGACCGACGGTCAGCGCGCGGAAGTGCTCGAGATCGGCCGGCAGGTGCCAGGGAATCTCGCCGTCGGCGCCGATGACACCGTTCGCGGCGACAGCGGCGACGAGGACGACACGCATAAACCCGTAGTCGAGCGGCATGGACAAAAGCCCGGCTACGCGCGCAGCGCACGCCGGTGACACACCCCCGCGTCGCGCACGGTTTATGCTGCTCTGTCCCGTACCACCGTTGTGAACGCCGCTCGTAAGCAGCCCGGTCCCGTCGCTGCCCAGGCCTTCCGGCTGGGCATGTACCTCGGCGCGTTCGTCGGTCTCGCCGTCATCGGTCTCCTCTACTGGGTCGGGTCGCTCGGCGCGGCGATGGCCGGCTACGCGCTCTTCCTGCTGTTTCCGGTCTACCTCGTCGTCGTCGCCGCCGCCCTCAGCCGGTGGCTCGGCTACGACAGGGGGGTCGAGTCCCTGCAGCCGGTGACCGAAACCCGGTAGCCTCGCCTACCCGTCCCGGCTGCCGCCGCCAAGTGTCGCGGCGACGAGGTTCCGGATACCGCGCCGGAGCCGACCGCTCGTCGCCGTCGACGAGACCCCGAGTTCGTCCGCGATGCCGCCGAGCGCCACCTCGCGCGGCTCGCTGAAGTAGCCCCGGTCGTAGGCCAGGAGGAGCGTGGCCCGCTGCTCGTCGGTCAGGCCGTACGACGTCTCGCCGGTCACGTCGTCGTTTCCGTACACCTCGACCACCTCGAACTCGATCTCGTTCTCGCTCGCGTACTCCCAGACGGTGCCGAGCGCCGCGCGGTCCGGGAGGAGGAGCCGGGCGAGCCAGCCGTCCCCCGCCGACTCGGTGTGTGCCAGCACGCCGTTGACGTCGGTGACGACGGTGCTGATGAGCTTCGTCTCGGGTGCGTACTCGACGTTGTAGATGCCTGTCCCGTCCGTCCAGTCGACGAGTTCGTGGCCGGCGATCGTCTCGTCCGCGTCGAACGACCGCTCTAGCTCGGTCCGGTCGTCGTACTCGACGTAGAACGGGAAGACGGCGCGCTCCGGGGCCGTCGTTCCCTGCGTGATGACACTCAGCTCTACCTCGTCGAGGGCCCCGAGCGTGGGGGCGAACGCGAGGCGGTCGTGCCTGAGGTGAACCGTCGCCGTGACCGACATTTCGCTGGTCACCCGGGCCGCCGGTGGCCCGTGGTACGGTTCGACATAACGCACGACTGGAACATGAGGGTTGCGCTCCACGTCCTATCACTCGACAGACTGGTCGTGTCGTCACCGTCGGCGCGAGCGCCGCCCTGTGGCGTTCTCGGGCGGCAGGCACAATCCACAAGTCCCCGCGACGGCACCAGTTGTCATGGACCGACCGACGACCGCGACGGCGCGTGCGGAGTTTCGCGCCCTCGCCGCAGACGCGCCGACCGGCGCACGCGTGCCGGTCGAGGTCCGCCTCCGTGCCGACCCGTTCGACGCCTACCGCCGGGCACGCGGGTCGGACCCGGGGTTCTACTTCGAGACGTCCGGCGGTCGGGCGGGCTGGGGCTACTTCGGCGTCGACCCGACGACGTTCGTCTCCGTCGGCCCAGACGGCCCGTCGGATCCGGAGACGGGGACACTCGACCGCCTGACCGGCCTCCTCGACGACGAGTCGATCGTCCGGGGCGACTGTGACGTCCCCTACCCCGGTGGCGTCTTCGGCTGGCTCTCGTACGACACCGTCCGTGAGATCGAGGACCTGCCGGACAGCGCCGTCGACGACCGACGCCTCCCGCGCCTCCAGGCCGGCTGCTACCCGACGGTCGCGGCGTGGCACGTCGACGGCGTCCCCGACGCCGACCCGGCAGACGCCGCCGACACGCTGCCCGACGAGACGACGCTCCGGGTGTTCTCCGCGCCACGGGTCGACGAGAACCCGGACACGGCGTACGACCTGGGGGTCGAACGCGCCCGTGGACTCGCCGCGGCCTGTCTCGACGGCGACCCCGACGTCGGGTCGCCGCGCGTCGACGCCACGTCGGTGTCGTTCGCGTCTACCTGCGACCGCGCGGCCTACGCCGACCGGGTGCGCGAGGTTCAGGCGGCGGTACACGACGGCGACACGTTCCAGACGAACGTCTCACACCGTCTGCGCGCGCCCGCTGCCGTCCACCCGGTCACGGCGTTCGGCGCGGTGCGACGGGTGAACCCCGCGCCGTACTCCGGGCTCGTCGAGTTCCCGGGCGTCGACCTGGTCTCGGCCAGCCCGGAACTCCTCGTCGAGGCGGAGGGCGACCGCCTGACCACCGAGCCAATCGCCGGTACGCGGCCGCGAAGCGACACGCCGGCGGACGACCGTGCTCTCGAACGTGACCTGCTCGACGACCCGAAGGAGCGCGCCGAACACGCGATGCTGGTCGACCTGGAGCGAAACGACCTCGGAAAGGTCTGTGAACACGGCTCCGTGGTCGTCGACGACTACCGCCGGGTCGACCGCTACGCCGCGGTGATGCATCTCGTCTCCGTCGTGCGGGGTACGCGACGCCCGGACGCCGACCTCGCCGACGTCGTCGCCGCGGTGTTCCCGGGAGGGACCATCACCGGCGCGCCGAAGCCGGAGACGATGGCGATAATCGACCGTCTGGAGGCGACCCGCCGCGGCCCGTACACCGGGTCGATGCTCGCCGTCGGCTTCGACGGCCGGGCGACGCTGAACATCCTGATCCGAACCCTCGTGCGGACGGGGGACCACTACGACCTCCGGGTCGGCGGCGGCGTCGTCCACGACTCCGTGCCGGATCAGGAGTACGACGAGACGCTGGCGAAGGCCCGGGCTCTCGTCGAGGCGATTGACGAGGCGTTCGGCGACCAAGCCGACCTCGCGGTGGCCGGCGCGTCCGAGGGGCGCCGCACCCGGGAGGGGTCGTCGTGAGCGCAGCCGGACCCCGTCCCGCTCGCGAACCTCACGAGCCAGTAGACACGCTCGCCCGATCCCTCGCGAACGGCTCGCGGAGGAGAGCGCCGTGAGCAGCCGTCCGACGGTGCTGGTTGTCGACAACTACGACTCGTTCGTCTACAACCTCGTCCAGTACGTCGGTCGGGCCGCCGACGTCGAGGTGCGGCGCAACGACGCCGTCGACGTCCAGAGCGTCCGTGATCTGGACCCGGACGGTATCGTCGTCTCACCCGGCCCGGGAACACCGGCAGAGGCCGGCGTCTCGGTCCCGCTGTTCGCCGAGCTGTCGTACCCGACGCTCGGCGTCTGTCTCGGCCACCAGGCGCTCTGTGCGGCCAACGGCGCGCCCGTCGGTCACGCGCCGACGGTGGTCCACGGAAAGGCCTCGCGCGTCCGCCACGACGGCGCGGGGGTGTTCGCCGACCTCCCGAACCCGTTCGACGTCGGCCGGTACCACTCGCTCGCGGTCGAGCGCGACGACCTGCCGACGTCGCTCGTCGAGACGGCGGTCACCGTCGACGACGCGGACGACGACCGGCCCGTGCTGATGGGCGTGCGCCACCGAACGAAGCCCCACGTCGGCGTCCAGTTCCACCCCGAGAGCGTCCTGACCGACGACGGGCGGTCGATGGTCGAGACGTTCGTCGCCGACCTCGCCGGATGACCGACCCGGTGTACAGCGTCGACGGGACGCTCGTCTCCGCTGACGAGGCTCGTGTCCGGATCGACGACCGGGGATTCCAGTACGGCGACGGTGCCTTCGAGACGCTCCGTGCCTACGGCGGGACGCTCTTCGCGTGGTCTGCCCACCGTGAGCGCCTCGCCCGGACCTGCAGGCGCCTCGGGATGCCGGCGGCTGTCCCGGACGACGCCCGCGAACGGGTGGCGGCGACGCTCGCGGCAAACGACTTCGACGACGCATACCTCAAGATCTGTGTCACCCGCGGCGTCCAGCCGGGGACGCTCTCGCCCGCGCCCGAGGTGGACCCGACGGTCGTCGTCTACGCGAAGCCACTTCCGCGCGGGGGTGTCGGAAGCGACCCCGTCTGGGACGCGCCGGCACGCCTGCAGACCGTCGAGACGCGTCGCCCGCCGGACGACGCTCTGCCGGCTGACGGCAAGACCCACAACTACCTGCACGCCGTCCTGGCGCGGGTCGAACTGCGCGGCACCGACGCCGACGAGGCGCTCCTGCGGGACACGTCGGGCGCCGTTGCCTGCGCCGCGACGAGCAACGTCTTTATCGTCGACGGCGGACGGCTCCTGACCCCGGGGCTCGACGGCCCCGTTCTCCCGGGCGTCACGCGGTCGGTGGTGCTCGACATCGCCGCCGAGGCCGGCTACGACGCCGTCGAGGAGCGACTCACTCCGGCAGACGTCCGCGCGGCGGACGAGGCGTTCCTGACCAACTCGACGTGGGAGGTACGTCCCGTCGCGCGCGTCGACGACGCCGCCGTCGGCGACGGCCCGACAGTCCGGGCGCTCGCCGAGCGGTTCGACGAACGCGTCGAGGCGCTGTACTGACGGACACGGGCACGCACCGGTCTGTGACACGACGGGCGGAACCAGTCGTGTCTCCCGGCACCCCCGCCGCCGACACCACGCTCTCCGTCGGCTGCGGCCGTGTTCTCGATAGCGGCCACAGCACCGACCGCGGTCGAACCGGGATCGGACTCGCCGTCGTCCGCAGGGTGGCGGCGGCCCACGGCTCGACCGTCTCGCTCGGGACCGCCGGCCCGGGAGAGCTCCGCGGAGCGCTCGGGCGTCTGACCGTCCACAAAGGACTTGCCCGCCGGCCCTCCACTGTCGGCGATGGTCGCGATCGATCCACAACAGCTCGGGCTAGAGTTCGGGGGGGGCGTCGTCGTCGGCGGTCTCGTCGGCTTCGCCGCGAAGAAGCTCGCGAAGGTGGTGGCCCTACTCGTCGGCCTCCAGCTCGCGCTGTTCAAGCTCCTCGAGTCCCGCGAGATACTGACCGTCGACTGGGGCCGACTCACCGCGGGACTGGCGGGAACTGCCGAGTCCGCGGCGAGCGGGACACCGCCGTCGTGGGTGATGACGATCCTCTCGATGCTCTCGATCTCTGCCGGCTTCACCGGCGGGTTCCTGCTCGGCTTCCGCAGGGGCTGACGCGCGTCAGACACGCGGAAAGGCTTATGACGGTGACTCGCCGATCCCCTGGTATGGGAGAACGTACCACGGCTCGACCGGTCGTTGAACACGTCGTCGAGACCGACGAACGCGGCGTGCCCCGCATCGGCGCCCGCGAAGTCGTCGACGAGACACAGACGCCCGCGGACGAGCAGACCCGCGAACACGCCCGGGTCAGCGAACGCTGATGTCGTCCTCGTCTTTGACCACGCGGGTCTCGCCCTCGCCGCTCGTCAGTTCGTTCACTAGATCGTAGAACTCGTTTTGCATCCCGGCGGGGAACGTCGCCACGCCCACCCACGAGCCGTCTGGCTGCCACTCCTCGCGCTCTAGGTCGCCGAACTCCCGGACCTGCGCCTGCGCCTTCCCCGCGTGCTCGGCGGGCAGACGGACGGCCATGGTCACTTCGGCGAAGCTGATCGGAATCACGGGCCGGAGGGCGTCGAGTGCGTCGTCCACCTGTGTCTCCGCCGGCTCCATCGGGTCGACGGTGAACCCGGCCTCCTCCAGTGCCCGCTCGACGCGGTCGGGCGGGTGGGGTGCGTCGCCCTGCTGTGGGTTGACCGCGTTGCGCGTGATGATGTCCACCAGCCGCCGGTGTTTCTGCTCTCGCATCTCGCGGCGCTGGTCTGCGGTGATCTGTATCTCGCCGCGACGGATGACCTCGGGGATGATCGCCATCGGGTCTGTGGCGTCGAAGACGGTTTCGAGGTCGCTCTCTGCCGGTCGGTCGCCGCGCGAGGCGTCCTCGAACACGTCCTCGGCGGCGATGACGTCTTCGAGGTCGCCCTCGAACTCGTCGCGCCGGATCGCGAGCGCGGCGTCCGGGTCGACGAGCACCTCGAAGCGCGCCCCGTGTGACTCCAGCCGCGCGGTTACGGCGTCGTCGAGCGATATCATGCCACGGCGTACCTCCCGGGAGATAAAAACACCTCCGGGACTACGGCCTGTAGGAGAGCACCACTCCGTCGTCGAGTCGGTCGACGCCGGTCAGGGTCAGGTCTCGCGGGTCGAGAAACCCCTCGCCGTCGGCGAGCGTCGGCGCGTCCCGACCGCCGAGGAGCGTCGAGCCGACGTAGACGCTCAGCTCGTCGACGAGGTCCGCCGCGAACAGCGAGAATATCACCTCCCCGCCGCCCTCGACGAGCAGACGGTCGACACCCGCCGTCTCGAGGGCGTCGAGCCCGGCTGCGACGTCCACCCGACCGCCGTCGGCGGACACGCGGTGGACCGCGACGTCCGTCCCGGCTGCGGTCAGCGTCTCGACCCGGTCGTCCGGAGCGTCTTCGGCGACGAGGACGTGGGTGACGGCGTCGTCGTCGAGCACTCGTGCGTCCGGCGGAGTGCGCGCGCGCGTGTCGAGTACAGCACGCGCCGGGTCGCCGGACCGTCCGCTGCGCAGGCGCTCGACCCGACGGTCCTCGTCGTCGAGGGTGAGACTGGGGTCGTCGGCCAGCACCGTCCCGACGCCGACGAGGACGGCGTCGGCGGCGGCACGGAGTCGGTCGACCCGGTCGAAGTCCTCGGGGCCGCTGATGGCGACCTGCCGCCGGTCGCGGGTCGACAGCTTTCCGTCGACGCTCGTCGCCGCGTTTACTGTGACGTGCACGCGCTCGCGTCTCAGTAGGTGTGGAAGACCTGGTCACAGCGGCGACACTCGATCGTGTCCGGCCGGATCCAGCGGCCGACCTTCATCACCGGGCCGTGACAGTCCGGGCAGACCCCCATCGCGCGGTCGTCGGCGACCCGGACCGACAGGTCGAGAACGAGGTCCTCGAGCTCGTCGATGCGTTCGGCCTGTTGCTCGACCCGCTCCGCTAGCGCCGTCTCCTCGCCGGCTGCGTCGACGTCGAGCACGACCTCGTCTTCGGCCTCCGTCTCTTCGGCCTCGGCTTCGGCTTCGGTTTCGACCTCTGCCTCTGCCTCGACAGCCGTCTCTTTGTCTGCCATGCCGCGGCAAACGGGAGCATGCATAAAAAGCACACCGGGATCACGGGGGGCCGGCTGTTCTATCGGAGTATCTTTAAGTATGATCCGTCCAATATGCCAGTTGCATGCTTGGGGGTATGGCCCACGAAGTGGCACTACAGGCAGGCGGAATCATCAGCGAACGACCAGAGGCGATCTGGCTCGCGCTCGGGACGGCCCTGATGCTCATCGGGACGGTGTACTTCGTCTCGAAGGGCTGGGGCGTCACCGATCCTGAGCAGCAGGAGTTCTACATCATCACGATCATGATCACGGGTATCGCGTCCGCCGCGTACCTGTCGATGTTCTTCGGCTTCGGACTGACCGAAGTCGAGGTGGCCGGCCGTGGCGCGCTCGACATCTACTGGGCGCGCTACGCCGACTGGCTGTTCACCACGCCGCTGCTGCTGCTCGACCTGGCACTACTGGCGAACGCCAGTCAGCGGGAGACCGGTGCGCTGATCATCCTCGACGCGTTCATGATCGTGACGGGGCTCGTCGGTGCGCTGTCGAAGACGATGCTGGCCCGCTACACCTGGTGGTTCATCAGCACGGTCGCGATGATCCTCGTGCTGTACTTCCTGTACGGCGTCCTCTCGGCGCGCGTCCAGTCGATGAGTGACGACGTCCAGTCCACGTTCACGACGCTGCGGAACCTCACCCTGGTGCTGTGGACCCTCTACCCGATCCTGTGGATCGTCGGGACAGAGGGCGCCGGTGTGGTCAACCTGTACGTCGAGACGCTCGGCTTCATGGTGCTCGACGTGCTCGCCAAGGTCGGCTTCGGCCTCATCCTGCTCCGGAGCCGCGCCATCCTCGGCGAGCCCGAGAGCACGCCCGAGCCCTCGGCAGAGGCAGCGGACTGAGCGCGGACGACTTCACGGTTCGCGGTGCGGCCTTCCGTTCTTTCGACGACGCGCTCCGTAGCCGCTGCTCTACAATGACACGAGGCCTCGCTCCGTCCGACCCGAGACGCCGCCGCACCGACCGTGCGGCGAGGACACAATGATCGACCCAGACGCGGGGGGCCAGGTCGACCGCCGGGTGCTCGCGGCGATCGTCGTCTTAGCGCTCGCCGCGAGCGTCGCGCTGTTCGGCCTGCCGGCGCTGCGTGCGATCGGAATCAGCTTCGAGGTGGCGTTCTGGTCCATCGCGGCGGTCCAGCTCGTCGCCGCGCTCGGCATCGCCGTCCTCGTCTTCCGGGTAACCGCCGACTAGAGCCGGTCGCCGACCCGCTCGTAGTACTCGCGGCGCTCCGGACCGACCGAGCGGTCGACCGACGCGACCGCGCGGTCGAACTGCTCGGCGGTGATCTGCGTCCGGCGCCCCGTGTCGTCTGTCATCCGGCGCTCGATGCCGAGCAGCGCCGCCTCGCGCACCACCGCCTCGACGTCGCTTCCGGTGTAGCCCTCGAGGCGGTCGGCGAGCGCGTCGAGGTCGACGTCGTCCGCCAGCGGCTTGCCGGCGGCGTGGATCGCGAGAATCTCGCGGCGCGCGTCGCGGTCCGGCATGGGCACCTCGATGACGCGCTCCAGCCGACCGGGGCGGAGCAGCGCGGGGTCGATCCGGTCCGGACGGTTCGTCGCGCCGACGGCGGTCACGTCGCCCGCGCCGCGCACGCCGTCGAGTTCGGTCAGGAACTGCGAGACGACCCGCTCTGGCGCGCGAGAGCCGACGCCGTCGTCGCCCTCTCCCCTGACGGTCGTGAGCGCGTCTATCTCGTCGAAGAACACCACCGCCGGGGCGTTTCGCTCCGCGGCGTCGAACACCTCGCGGACGGCCTTCTCGGACTCGCCGACGTACTTGTCGAGCAGTTCCGGACCCTCGACGGAGATGAAGTTGGCGTCGGTGGCGTTTGCGACGGCGCGCGCGAGCATCGTCTTGCCGGTGCCGGGCGGGCCGTAGAGGAGGAGCCCTCGGGCTGGCGTCGTGTCGAACGCCTCGAACAGCTCCGGATGGCTGAGCGGCCACTCGACGGTGCGGGCGAGTTCGCGCTTCACCGCGGTCAGCCCGCCGATGTCGTCGTACGTCGTCGTGGGGACGGCGACGGTGAACCCGCGCATCGCGCTCGGCTCGACCGCGTCCCGTGCGCCCGCGAGGTCGGCGGCGGTGACGGTCTCCGGACCGGCGTCGCGGGCGACCGCACACCGGACCGCCTCGCGACACAGCGTCCCGAGGTCGGCGCCGACGAACCCGTGTGTCCGGCGCGCGACGGCGCCGAGATCCACGTCGTCCGCGAGGGGGAGGCCGCGGGTCAGGACGCGAAGCACGGCTTCGCGACCAGCTGGGCTGGGGACGTCGAGCTCGACGGTCGACTCCAGGCGCCCGCCCCGCCGGACGACGTCGGCGACGCGCTCGACGCTCGACGTCTCCCCGACGACCGCCACCCCCGTCTCGCCGCCGAGGTCGTCGACGAGGCCGGCGAACGCGGCGGTCCGGCGACGGTCTGCCCCGCCTCCGTCTGCCGGCGCCAGCACGTCGAGGTCGGTGACGTGGACGAGTGCAGGTGCCTCCCGCCGTGCGCGCGACTCGGCGTCGCCGACCTGTTCGACCGCGTCGTCGGCCGACCCGCCCGCGAGCGCGGCGCCGTCGAGCGGGACGTACGACGCGCCCGTCTCGCCGACGAGCGCGTGGACGAGCTGGGTCTTGCCGACGCCGCTCGGACCGGCGACGACGACACCCGTGGTCGGCGGGCGCCCGTAGCGGTCGTACTCGCCGGGCGCGGCGAGCGGGTCGGCGACGAGTGCGTGCAGTCGTTCGACCGCGTCGTCGAGGCCGCCGACGTCCTCGACGGTGACGCGCCGGCGGGCGTCGCGGCGGGCGGCGGCGTCGTCGGCGGGCGACTCGCGGAGCGTGAGGTCCGTGCTGTCGCCGATGCTGACCACGGCCTCCGGGTCGGTCCGGACGACGACGAACGGGAGCGTCAGCGCGCCGTCGAACAGTTCGACCCGGAGGCGGTCGCCGGCGACGAGCGGGGACCTGCCGACGACGGTCCGTATCGCGCGCTCGCCGCCGCGGAGCGAGAGCGACTGGACCGGGGCGACGACGACGCGCTCTGCCGTGACGGGTGTCGCCGGCGCCACTGCGACGCGCTCGCCGACGTCGACGTCGGCGTTGCGGCGCGCGGTCGGGCCGAGTGCGACCTCGTCGTCGTCGACGGCGTCGACCGGCGCGACGAGCGCGGCGGTCTGTCGGCCGCCGTCTACCGTCACCGTGTCGTCGGCGGCGACCCCGAGGGTCGCACACGTCTCGGGCGAGACGCCGACGCGCTTCCCTGTCGACCCCTCTGCTGCCGTGACGACGAGCCGGCGGTGGTCGCTCGCGGGCGGACTGCTCCCCATCTGACGACAGACCCGACAGGCCGGGTAGTGATAAGTCCCGTGACCACCCGGAGAGTGAAGTGCTGCCGTGCCGACGCGCGGGCATGGACGTGGCGATGCTGGGCTGGGGGTTCCCCCCGGACGTCACCGGCGGGCTCGACACGCACGTCGGCGAGCTGTTCGAGGGGCTCCGCTCGGCGGGGACGACGGTGCGTCTGGTGCTTCCGGCGGAGCACGCCCCGGACCGCGAGGGCATCGTCCCGGTGGAGACGGGGCAGGGCGACATCCTCACGCGTGTCAACCGCATGACCGACACGTTCGTCGACGCCGCCGCCGACGCCGACGTCGTCCACACGCACGACTGGTTCGGCTACGGCCCGGGATCGCAGGCCGCGGCGGCCCACGACGTGCCGTGGCTCACCTCGTTTCACTCGCTGTCGAGCGACCGGAACGTCGACCCGCCCGAGCGCGAGGTCGAAACCGAACGCCGGCTGGCGCGGCGCGCGGACCACTCGGTCGCCGTCTCGAAGCTCCTCGCGGGCCGGGTGCGTGACCAGTACGGCGCCGATCCGGCGGTCGTGTACAACGGCTTCTCGACGCCGCGACAGACCGGCGTCGACGTCCGCGCGCGCCACGATATCGCTCCCGACGACCCGATGCTCCTGTTCGTCGGTCGGCACACCCACCAGAAGGGCATCGACCACCTCCTGGGTGCGCTCGAACACCTGCCACAGGAGGACCTGACGCTCGTCCTGGGCGGCACCGGTCACCTGACTCCGCGCCTGAAGCGGTTCGCCGAACTCCTCGGCGTACGCGACTCGCTCGCGTTCGCCGGCTACGTGCCAGAGGCGGAGCTGGGCGACTACTACGCCGCCGCCGACCTGTTCGTCTCGCCGTCGCTCTCCGAGCCGTTCGGTATCACCATAACGGAGGCGCTGATGGTGGGGACGCGTGTCGTCGCGACGGAGTCCGGTGTCGGGGAGATCCTCCCGACCGACGCGCTCATCGAGGTGGAGCCGGACTCGCGCTCTATCGCCGCGGGCGTCAGCCGCGGGCTGGCGCTCCCGGGCGACCCGCAGTTCGAGGCCCGACCGTGGTCGGCGGTTGCCGAGGAGACGCTGGTTCTCTACGACAGAGTGGCCTAGCGCAGGACTCGCACGTCCGTTGCCGGCTCGGGGTGGACGACCCGGACCCCGTCCGCGGTCGGCTGGATCCCCGGCTCCAGGCCGCCGCCGGCGCCGTACGGCGACGTCTCGGACCCGCCGTAGGGCGTCGCGTCGTCGCCGAGCCCGTCGTAGACACCCCTCGCCCCGCCCCCCTCGGATGCGGTGTCGCCGCCGTACGGCGACGCGCCGGGGTCGTCGCCGCCGTACGGGCTGGGCTGGCTCTCCGCGTCTCTCTCGCCGTCGTCGGCCTCGTCGACGAGCGGCAGGTACACCCGCTCGCCCGCCGCCGAGCGAACCACCACCGCCACGTCGCCCGTGCCACGGTACTCCACCACCGTCCGGTCGGCGGTGACTGTCGTCTCCACCGCCGCGTCTGGCTCGACACCCATACCACAGCGTGGTGTGCCCGGCAGTTCAGTCCACCGGCCCGACCCCTTTTTGCCCGCCGGGCGCCGACGTCTGTCCGCGATGGATATCGACGACCACGCCGAGGAGCTCGCCTCCGACCTCGGCGTAGACAAGGAGGAGGTCGCGGAGCAGCTCTCGAACCTGCTGGAGTATCGCGTCCCCGTCGAGGAGGCCAAAAGCTCCATCAGACGGAAGCACGCCGCCGACGACGGCGGACGTGGTGCGACGCCCTCTGCCGTCGACGTCGGTGCGATCGGTGCCGACGACGGCCCGGTGACGGTGACGGCGCGTGTCCTGACCGTCGGGACGCGTTCGATCCGCTATCAGGGCGAGGAGCAGACTATACGCGAGGGGGAGCTCGCCGACGCCACCGGGCGCATCTCCTACACCATGTGGGAGGACTTCGGCGTCGAGCCGGGCGACTCGGTCACCGTCGGCAGCGCGAGCGTCCGCGAGTGGGAGGGCGAGCCGGAGCTCAACGTCGGCGGGTCGTCGACGGTGACGACCGCCGACCCGGTCGAGGTTCCGCACGAGGTCGGCGGCGACCGCGACCTGTGTGACCTGCGTCCCGGCGACCGTGGGCGGGTCGTCGGGGTCCGGGTCCTCGAGGCCGACGACCGAACGATCGACGGACGTGACGGCGAGACGACCATCAGAGAGGGGGTCGTCGGCGACGAGACGGCGCGGCTGCCGTTCACCGACTGGCAGTGTCGCGACGGGCTCGTCGAGGGTGCTGACCTCCGCCTCGCTGACGTCTACGTCCGGGAGTTCCGTGGCGTCCCACAGGTAAACCTCACCGAGTTCACCGACGTCGAGCCGCTGGGCCGGACCGTCGACGTGCCCGAGGACGCGCCGCGACTCACGCTCGCCGAGGCGGTCGGCGCCGGCGGCCTGTTCGACGTCGAGGTCGTCGCGAACGTCATCGGCGTGCGCGACGGCTCGGGTCTCATCGAGCGCTGCCCGAGCTGTTCGCGGGTCGTCCAGAACGGCCAGTGCCGGTCTCACGGCGAGGTCGACGCCGTCGACGATCTGCGGGTGAAGGCCATCCTGGACGACGGGACGGAGACGGTGACCGCGATTCTCGACGACGACCTGACTGCCGAGGTGTACGGCGGTGGACTCGAGGACGCCCGCGCCGCCGCGACGGAGGCGATGGACCGGAGCGTCGTCAGAGAGACAGTCGCCGAGTCGCTCGTCGGGCGGGCGTACCGCGTCCGGGGGAACCTCTCGGTCGACGAGTACGGCGCGAATCTCGACGCGACGGAGTTCGACCCCGCCGCGGACCCGCCGGCGCGGCTGGCAGCCGAGACCCTGGCCGACCTGGAGGCCGCGGAATGAGCTCGGGTGACGACGACGGCGGTCCGGGCCGGCGTGAGGTCGCGGTCCGTGCCCTCGCCGCGGAGTTCGACGACGTGACAGTCTCGTACCGCGAGAGCGACGAGGAGCGCGCGCCGAACTACGTCGTCCTGCCGACGGGCGCACGGGTCAACCGCGCCTTCGCCGTCGGCGTGCTGACCGAGGTCGAGTCGGTCAACGACGGGGTAGTGCGCGCCCGCGTCGCCGACCCGACGGGCGCGTTCGTCTCGTACGCCGGTCAGTACGAGCCGGAGGCGCTCGCGTTCTTCGAGCGCACGGAGCCGCCGGCGTTCGTCGCGCTCACCGGCAAGGCCAGGACGTTCGAGCCGGAGGACGGCGACCGGGTGTTCTCCTCGCTCCGTCCCGAGTCGGTCAACGCCGTCGACGCCGACACCCGCGACCGGTGGGTGGTCGGCGCCGCGCGGGCGACCCTGCGCCGCGTCGCCGTGACAGTCGACGCGCTTGGCCGCGATGCTCGCGGCGACGACCTGCGTGTCGCCCTCGCCGACGAAGGGGTCCCGGCGTCGCTCGCGTCGGGGGTGTCGCTGGCGATCGACCGCTACGGTACGACCGAAGCGTACCTGGCGGACGTTCGCCGAATGGCCGTTGAGGCGCTGGAACTCGTCGCCGGCGAGCGCGACGCGGTCTCGGGACTCTCGCTCGCTCCGGACGAGGGCGGCGCGGCGACGCTCGGGCCCCTTCCGTCGCGGACAGCAGAGGCGCCAGGGGCGGCTGACGGGCGGGGGCGTGACGAGGCCGCTTCTGCGGCCGACCCCGACGACACCGGTGAGGTGACCGGCGAGCCCGGCAGGGCGACGACCGACGCCGGGCCGAGCGGAGACGTGACAGCGGCTGCCGACACGTCGGCGGTCGACCCGACCTCCGACGCCGATACGCAGCCGGCGACGGAGAGGGACACGCCTTCGGCGCCGGCGTCGTCGGGCGCGGAGCCGGTCGGGACGACGCGGGACGACCCTGCCTCCGGGGGAGCAGACGACCTCGGCGACTTCGAGCCCGATACAGACGCCGACAGCGACCTCTACGAGATGGACGAGACGGAGCGCGCGGCAGCCGCGGAGCTCGGCACGGAGTTCGAGACCGGTACGGAGGTCGACCCGGCCGGCGAGGCCGACATCGACGTGCCGGATCCGGAGGTGTCTGTGGACGCGGACGACGCCGACGACGCCGACGACGCCGACGACGACGGGACGGCGGAGGCGGCGGCAGTCTCCGGCGGTGACGACGACGCGGACGTCGACCTCGAAGACGCCGTCGTCGACGCCATGCGGGCGCTCGACAGCGGCGACGGCGCGGACCGCGAGGCCGTCGTCGCACGCGTCGTCGACGACCACGGCACCGACCCGGACGAGGTCGAGGCAGCCGTCCAGGACGCCCTGATGGGCGGTCGGTGTTACGAGCCGGACGAGACGACGCTCAAGCCGATTTGATCGACCCGGTCCCGGACGAACCGGCGGCGACGGCGGAGCTCGACGGGGAGCGAGCGCTCGTCGTCGCGGACGTCCACGCCGGTATCGAGGTTGGCCTGCGCTACGAGCGCGGCGTGGAGCTCGACTCCGCCGCCGACGCCCGCCGCGACCGACTCTGTGGGCTCCTCGACCGCACCGGTGCCGACCGCCTCGTCGTCGTCGGCGACCTCGCACACCGGATCGGCGGCCCGTCCGGTGTCGAGGCCGAGGAGCTCCGTGCTCTCGCCGACGCCGTGCTCGACCGCGCGGCGATGACGCTCGTACCGGGGAACCACGACGCGGGCGTGGCCGAGGCGCTCTCGGACCGCGCCGTCGACGTGCACGACCCGACCGGCTGGCGCGCCGGACCGGTCGGGTTCGTCCACGGCCACACCTGGCCCGCGCCGGACGTCCTCGCCGCAGAGTCGGTGGTCGTCGGCCACGAACACCCGCGGGTCCGTCTCGCAGACGCCGTCGGCGGCGCGCGCACCGAGCGCGCGTGGCTCCGTGGGCGTCTCCGCCGCGAGCCGTTCGCCGCACACCACGACGCCCTCGGGTGGCCCGACCGAGACCCGTCCCTCGTCGTCGTCCCGGCGTTCAACAGCCGCTCCGGCGGGACGTGGGTGAACGTCGACGGCGAGGCGTTTCTCGCGCCGTTTCTCCCCGACGCTCTCGCAGACGGCGAGGTCTACCTTCTCGACGGAACGCGTCTCGGCGACTACCGGCGCGTCTAGACGAGGACAGAGCCGACGTAGACGGCGGCGCTCACGGCGGCGAGCCAGCCGAGCCACGACGCCGGCGGTTCGAACGCCTCCGGGTCGCGAAGCGCCATCAGCGACGCTCCGAGGACGAGAAAGCCGGCGAACGCCGTCGCTACCTCGACCGGCGGTGTCCCCGACGCGACACGGATCACGAACACCGCCTCGCCCGTCGCGACGGCCCCGAACACGGCGAGCGATCCCCACATCAACAGCGTGTGATCTATCTCGACCATCTCCGCCCTCTACGGCGTCTCTCTCGTGCCGGGTAGATATCTCCCCGGTACGGGCGCCCGCGTCCCCGGCCACCGGGCGTAGGCACGGCTGCTCCGAGCCGGACACACAGCGTGTGGTTTATATCCGTCGTTGTGGTGTGATCCACGCCGATGGCGGTGCAACTGTCCTGGCCCGCGCTCCTGACCTTCGCCGCGACTGCCGGGACCCTCTCGCTTGCTCGTGCCGTCTGGCCGTATCGGAGCGAGCCAGCCGGCCGCCTGTTCGTCGCCGCCGCCGTCGCGATGGCCGTCGCCACCCTGTTCAACGGCCTGGGGTTCCTCGTCACTGCCCCCGCCGTCGCCCGAGAGGCACTCGAGATAGCCTTCTTTCTCGCTCTACTGGGGGTCGGCGCCTTCTGGTTGCCGTTCGCGCTCGTCTACACCGGGCGCAGCCGGCTCGTCGGGCCGCGCGCGAAGGCGGGGTACGTCGCGACGGTCGGTGTGGTCGCGCTCCTCTTGCTCACGAATCCGCTTCACGGCCTCTTCTGGAGCGAGTTCGAGGTCGTCACCACAGCCGGGGCGGCGGGTGCTACCTACGCCAGAGGGCCGGCGCTCTTCGCCGTAGCGTACCCGACGGCGCTGGTCGTCACGGTCGGGTCGACTGTCGTCCTCGTCGAGACGCTCCTCAGTTACGGGCCGCTCTACCGGACTCAGGCGGGTGCGCTCGCCGCGACGTCCGTCGTCACGTCGGCGGCGATAACCGTCTACTTCTTTCGACTCGGACCGGCGCCGTCGCTGAACTTCGTCGGACTGTCGCTGCTCCCGCACGCACTCCTCGACGGGTACGCACTGTTCTACGGCGACATGTTCGTCTTCCACCCTTCGACGCGGCGTATCGGCGAGAACGCCGCTATCGACGAGGTCGGGACCCCGGTGTTCGTCACCGACACCGACGCACGTGTCATCACGCTCAACGACACCGCGGCGGAGCGGTTCGACCTCGACACCGAGCGCGTGCTCGGAGAGCCGCTCGACGCGGCAGTCGACGGCGACTCGTTTGCCCCCCCGGACGGCGGTGACACCGCGATCCTCCGGACCGGCGGGGCGCAGCGCGAGTACGACATCACCCCCACGCCGCTCGACGACACCGTCGGGCGCACGGTGGGGTACACCGTCACGCTAAACGACGTGACCGACGAGCGGCAGCGCCAGCAGCGACTGGCGGTGTTCAACCGCGTTCTCCGGCACAATCTACGTAACGACCTGAACGTGGTGAACGGCGCTCTGGCGATGGCCCAGTCACGTATCGACGACGACAGCGTCGTCGACCTCCTCGAGCGGGCCGAGGATCTCTCCGAGAACCTGGTCAGCCTCGGAACCCGGGCTCGGCTGCTCGACAGCCTCCTCGACGGGGACGCCCGCTCCCCGGAGGTCGTGGACCTCGAGGAGTGTCTGACCGGCGTCGTCGAGGAAGCCCGGGCGGAGTGGCCGGACGCCCGTGTCGTCGTCGACGAGGCCGAGGGACGTATCACGGTAGACCGGACGCTGCTCGAGGAGGCGCTGACGGAGGCGGTCGAGAACGGCGTCGAACACAACGACGGCGACGAGCCGACGGTTCGACTGGCCGCACACCGTGACGGAGACACGGTGACGATCACGGTCCGAGACGACGGACCCGGACTGCCGTCCCACGAGCGGACGGTGGTGGAACGCCGCGAGGAGACCGAACTGTCTCACGGGAGTGGTCTCGGCCTCTGGGCGATGGCGTGGTGTATCCGCCGGCTGGGCGGTAGCTTAGAGTTCGACGTCGAGGACGGGACGACCGTCCGGTTCGAACTCTCGGTACGGGCGGCAGCCGTCTGAGACCTGTCCGGACCGCGGACACGTGGGGCACGACACGCGCGGGTGACTCGGTCGGGAGCCCTCGACAGGTGCCGGACGGACCGTCCCCGCTACCGGGTCCCGTCAGCACGCGCAGGTCCCGAGTGCCCTGTCGTACGGCGGGAGCGGGGGCTCGCACGAGCGCCCGGCAGCGGGGTCGGTGCCGCGCCCGACCGGCACGACGAGTCCGGTCGCCGTCGCGGGTCGTTCGTGCCGTCGGGTCGTCGCCGGCCTGACTCGAACTCCTCGACGTGCCGCCGTGCGAAGCCGACGAGTTCGCCCGTCGTGTCGCCTCCGGTCGCCCGGTCGCGACGACCCGACGCGCCGACGTGCCGCCTCGTCGTCACCGTGCTCCGCCGCACCGACCACGGCGATCGCGACAGCCGGTGACCGACCCACGCCGAGGTGACGGTGGCGAGTGTGTCACGCCCCGCGAGGCGAGCGGTGTGAACGGTCCGTGCCGCGTCACGAAACAGCCCGTGCTCACACCCGTCGCCGGCGGCGTCCTGTGTTCCGTCGGTCAGCTCGCACTGCCGGACGCGACATCCTCACCGGTGCTGTCCTCGATGCTGCCCTGACAGACAGTGACGGTCGTGTCGACTCGATATCGCCGACCGACAGCCGCGGTAACACCCGATCTGCCGGCGTGACTCGCCACAACCGGAGAGAAGCCGTCGCCCGCCCGACCGGTCGGCGCCGCACGACCCCCGCTCGACCTGGGGAGGGCCGCTCTCCGGCGACGAGCCGTCCCGCGACCGACCGGGACGACCCTCCGGCACCGAGGCGAGGACCACGCCGAGCGTGCGTCTCAAGACCCGTCGTCCCGAACCGTCTAGCGATGGCAGACGGCGAGCGAGCGGCGGGTGCCGACGCGTTCACGCACCTGAACCCGGGTGTCCGCGCGGCGCTCTCGGACCGTGGGTTCTCGACCCCGACCGAGCCACAGCGCCGGGCGATCCCGCCGATCGCCGGCGGTCGGAACGCTCTCGTCGTCGCGCCGACGGGCACGGGTAAGACCGAGACGGCGATGCTGCCCGTCCTCTCCGCCGTCGACGAGGCCGAGGACCGCTTCGGGATGAGCGTCCTGTACGTCACGCCGCTCCGCGCGCTCAACCGCGACATGCGCGAGCGGCTGGACTGGTGGGGCGAGGAACTCGACCTCGCGGTCGACGTCCGCCACGGCGACACGTCGGACTACCAGCGGTCGAAACAGGCCGACGACCCGCCGGACGTCCTCGTCACGACGCCGGAGACACTCCAGGCGATGCTCACCGGTTCGAAGCTCCGGCGTGCGCTGGCGGACGTCGCGCACGTCGTCGTCGACGAGGTACACGAGCTCGCGGCGTCGAAGCGCGGCGCACAGCTGACCGTCGGGCTGGAGCGCCTCCGCGAGGTCGCCGGGCCGTTCCAGCGCGTCGGCCTCTCCGCGACGGTCGGCGACCCGGACGAGGTCGGACAGTTCCTCACCGGCGACCGGGGCTGTGTGGTGGTCGAAATCGACGCCGGCTCGCGGCTCGCCGTCGACGTCGTCGCGCCCGAGCCGACCGCCGCAGACGAGCGGCTCGCGGGCGAGCTCGCGACCGACCCCGAGCTCGCGGCGCACGTTCGGACCGTCCGCGATCTCGTGCGCGAGAACGAGTCGACGCTGATATTCGTCAACACCCGCTCGACCGCGGAGGCGCTTGCCGCGCGGTTCACCGCGCTCGACGAGCCGATCGGCGTCCACCACGGGTCGCTCTCGCGCGACGCGCGCTTAGAGGCCGAGACGGCGTTCAAGTCGGGCGAGCTCGACGGGCTCGTCTGCACCTCGTCGATGGAGCTCGGCATCGACGTCGGGCGGGTCGACCACGTCGTCCAGTACAACAGCCCCCGCGAGGTGGCCCGACTGCTCCAGCGCGTCGGTCGTGCGGGCCACCGCCGCGACCGCGTCTCGGAGGGGACGGTCGTCACGAGCGGTGCCGACGACACGCTGGAGGCGCTCGCGATCGCCCGACGGGCGCTCGACGGCGCGGTCGAACCCGCGGCAATCCACGAGGGGAGCCTCGACGTCGTCGCGAACCAGGTCGCGGGGCTGGTGATGGACGAGGGCGAGGTGAGCGCCCGCCGTGCCTACGAGGTGGTGTGTCGGGCGTACCCGTTCCGCGACCTCGACGCGGAGGCGTTCCGGCAGGTGGTGCGTGAACTGTCCGGCAACCGGGTGCTGTGGCTGGAGGAGGAGACCGACCGGCTGGAGACGTCCGGCGGAACCTGGCAGTACTTCTACGCCAACCTGTCGATGATCCCCGACGAGACGACGTTCGGGGTGTACGACGTCTCCTCGCAGTCTCACGTCGGGAGCCTCGACGAGCGGTTCGTCGTCAACTTCGCGGAGCCGGGGTCGACGTTCGTCCACGGCGGGCGGATGTGGCGGGTCGCGAACGTCGACGAGGAGGAGGAGCGCGTCGAGGCCTCGCCGGTCGGCGACCCCGCCGGCGAGGTGCCGTCGTGGGTCGGCCGGGAGATCCCCGTCCCCGCGGCGGTCGCGAACGACGTCGGCAGGATGCGTGCCCGCGCCGCCGCCCGCCTGCGCACCTCCGGGGCCGACCGCTCCGCCGTCGCCGCCACGCGTGCCGAGACGCTCCCCGCAGACGGCCACACCGTCGCCGCCGGACTGGAGCGCGTCGAGCGACAGGTCGAGGCCGACCACGCGATTCCGACCGCCGACCGCCTCGTCGTCGAGGGGCGGGGCCGCGAGGTCGTGGTGAACGCGCCGTACGGCCACCGAGTGAACGAGACCCTCGGCCGGCTCGTCGCCGCCCTCCTCGGCCAGCGCACGGGGTCGTCGGTCGGGATGGAGGTCGACCCGTACCGTGTCGAACTCGAGGTGCCACGCGGCGTCGGTCCGCCGGCCGTCGTCGAGGTGCTGCGCGAGACCGACCCGGACCACGTCGCGGCCCTCCTCGAGCTCGCCCTGAAGCGCTCGGACGCGCTGAAGTTCGCGCTCGTCGACGTCGCGACGACGTTCGGCCGGCTCGACCGGGACCGGGGCGACCGGATGGGCGCAGACCGGCTGATGGCCGCCCTGGAGGACACGCCCGTCTTCGACGAGGCCGTCCGACAGGTGTTCCACGACGACCTCGACGTCGCCGGGACGACGACGCTCCTCCGCCGTGTCCAGGACGGCGACGTCGAGGTCGTCGTCGAGCGGGGGTCGACGCCGATCGGAGCCGGCGGCGGGTCGGGCGGCCGCGAGTTTCTCGTCCCCGAGAACGCCGACGCGGGCGTCGTCGACACCGTCCGCGACCGCATTCTCGACGGCGGCGTGGTGCTCGTCTGTCTCCACTGCGCCGACTGGACCCGGCGGACGAAGGTGCGACGTGTCCCCGACGACCCGGCGTGTCCCGACTGTGACGCGACCCGCGTCGCCGCGCTGTCGCCGTACGACGACGAGACGCTCGCGGCGGTGCAGTCGAGCACGACCGACCCCGACGACGACCAGCGGTCGCTGGTCGAACGCGCCCACCGGAACGCCAATCTCGTCCAGGCCCACGGCAAGCGAGCGGTGATCGCGCTCCGTGCCCGCGGCGTCGGCCCACAGACTGCGGCGCGGATCCTCGGGAACCTCCGGCGAGACGAAGACGCGTTCTACCGCGACCTGCTGGAGCGCGAACGCGAGTACGCCCGCACCCGGTCGTTCTGGGACTAAGCGAGCGACCCCGACACCGCCCGGAGCGCGGCGTCGAAGTCCGCCTCTGTCAGGACGACCTCGTCCGCGTGGTCGTTCGCCGCGTCGCCGTGGCGCTCGGTCACGCGCTCGACGGCGGCCATCGCCGCCTCGCGGACGACGGCCTCGACGTCCGCGCCGGAGTAGTCCGTCGTCTCGCGCGCAAGCGCGTCGAGACGCACGTCGTCGGCCAGCGGCTTCCCGGCGACGTGGACGGCGAACGCCGCTCGCCGGGCGTCGCGGTCCGGCGCCGGTACCTCGACGTGGGTCTCGAGTCGACCGGGACGGAGCAGCGCCGGGTCGAGCGCGTCCCGGCGGTTCGTTGTCGCGACGACGGCGAGCGACGGGGTGTCGGCGGCGCGGTCGAGCTCTGTCAGGAGCTGCGAGACGACGCGCTCGCCGACCTCGCTCTCGGTGCCGCCGCGCGCCCGGGCGACCGCATCCACCTCGTCCAAGAGCACCACCGACGGCGCGGCCTGTCGTGCGCGCTCGAACACCTCGCGGACGGCCTTCTCGGACTCGCCGACGTAGCGGTCGAGCAGCTCCGGACCGGCGACAGTGACGAGATTCACGCCCGCCTCGGCGGCGACGGCGCGGGCGAGCAGGGTCTTGCCCGTGCCCGGCGGACCGTGGAGGAGAACCCCGGTCGGGGGCGTCGCGTCCGCGGCGGTAAACAGCGGTTCGTACCGGAGCGGCCACTCGACGGCACGCGAGAGCGCGCCCTTCGCGTCGTCCAGCCCGCCGACCGCCTCGAACCCCTCGGTCGGCTGTTCGGCGACGTACTCCCGCATCGCGCTCGGCTCGACGCTCGCGAGCGCCTGCTCGACGTCGCGCCGTTCGACCGCTATCTCTTCGGTCGGCGTCTCCTCGGCGCGGGCGCGCCGGAGCGCGGTCATCCCCGCCTCCTTCACGAGCGTCTCGAGGTCCGCGCCGACGAAGCCGTGGGTGCGCGCAGCGACGGCGTCGAGGTCGACGTCGTCGCCGAGGGGCACGCCGCGGGCCTGGACCGCGAGGATCTCCCGCCGGCCGGCCTCGTTCGGCGCGCCGATCTCGATCTCGCGGTCGAAGCGCCCGCCGCGCCGGAGCGCCGGGTCGAGGGTGTCGAGGCGGTTGGTGGCGCCGACCACGACTACGTCCCCCCGGTCGTCGAGGCCGTCCATCAGCGAGAGCAGCTGGGCGACGACGCGGTTCTCGACGTCCGAGCCGCCGTCGCGTTCGCCGGCGATAGAGTCGATCTCGTCGAAGAACACGACCGACGGCGCGGCCTCGCGGGCCTCCCGGAACCTCTCGCGCAGGCGTTCCTCGCTGTCGCCCTTGTACTTCGAGACGATCTCCGGGCCGCTCACGGTGAAAAACGACGCGTCCACCTCGTTCGCGACGGCCCTCGCGATCAGCGTCTTGCCCGTGCCCGGCGGGCCGTAGAGGAGGACGCCCCGCGGCGGTTCGACGCCGACGCGCGCGAACAGCTCCGGCTCCGAGAGCGGGAGTTCGACCATCTCGCGGACGAGGTCGAGCTCGTCGTCGAGGCCGCCGATGTCCTCGTAGGTGACGCCGCCCGCCGGCTCCGGGTCGTCCGACTCGGCCTCCGTCGCCGTCTCGGGGTCGAGGCCGACGGACACGGTCGTCTCGTCGCCGACCCGCACGTCGCCGGTGGGGTCGGTCGAGCGGACCCGCACCGTCGCGTCGACACGCTCGACCCGGACGGTCTGTCCGGCGCTGACGGGCCGGTCGCGGACGGCCGCCGTCGCTGCGGCGACCACGGTGTCGTCGTCCGCATCGGCGTCGTCGACGAGGACGAGGTCGACACGGTCGGCGGCGGCGAGTGTCCCCGTCGTCGCCACCCGGACCGTCTCGCCCACCTTCACGCCGGCGTTCGCCCGCGTGTCGGCGTCGACCTGGATCGTCCCGTCCGACACGTCCGTACGCGCCGGCCAGCAGTTCACCACGGTCGGACGCTCGCCCTCGACGACGACCGGGTCGCCGCTGAGGACGCCGAGCGCCGACCGGACCGTCTCCGGCAGGCGGGCGATCCCACGTCCGGCGTCGCGTTTCTCTGCCGCCCGGACCGTCACCTCGACCCCCGGCATCTCAGCGGTACTCCGCTGCCATCCGCCCGGCGGCCTCGCGGGTCGGCGCCGACCGCCACCGCAGTTGGTCGGCGTCGCCGTAGCTCACCTCCTCCTCGAGGGCGTCGCGAACGACCTTCGCCTCGACACCCCGGGAGCCGTCGTCGTCGGCGAACTCGTAGACGCCGACGCCGTCCGGCGTCTCGCGCACCGTCTCGGGGGTGCGCTCGCGCCACGCGGCGGGGATCACGGCTCCTCCTCGGCGACGAACTCGTACGACTCCTCGCCCCACTCGTCCTCGGCGAAGACGAACACCCGCTCGTCGGTCGCGCTCGGCTCCGCCCGTACCTCGACCCGGAAGTCGCCGGCGCGGGCCGCGCGGACGCCGGGGAACACCTCGCGCTCGCCGTCGTCGGGCAGGAGGAGCCGACCGACACCCGTCGCCTCGAGTATCTCGTCCTCGGTCGTCCGGTCCTCGACGTAGACGAGCACCCCGTCTGTCCCGTCGGTGACGAGCACGTGGACCTCGCGTCCCGGTCGGGCGCGGAGTGGTCCCGTCACCGCCTCGGGCACGCCGCGGTACAGCACCGAGCGCCCGTCGAGGTACTCGACCTCGACACCGTGGTCGAGCAGGGAGACTGAGAGCGTCGCGGGCGCGACCTCGGCGTGGGCCTTCACATTCGTCTGTGGTCCCGCAGGTGAAAAAGCGTCGCGCTCCATCCGGTAGCCATAACTCCCCCCCGCGCCGCCGTCTGGTCGTGACAGGTCGCGCGACCGCGCTCGGCGCCGGGACGGTTCTGAACGCTCTCGCGACGGGCCGCGGGTCGGCGTTCGCCGTCGACGCGGAGACGACGGCGACGGTCGAACTGGGCGGGTCGGAGACAGCCGGCGCCGTCGCCGGCGACCCCGACCTCGACACGACGCTGATCGAGCGCTGTCTCGGCCTGACGACCGAGCGCTACGGCGCCGGCGAGGACGGTCACGTTCGCACGGAGAGCGAGGTGCCGACCGCTGCTGGGCTGAAGTCCTCCTCTGCCGCCGCGAACGCGACGGTGCTCGCGACGCTCGACGCGCTCGGGGTGCCGGTGGCCGACGACCCTGGGCGGGACGACGGGGACGACGGCGAGTCCGCGCCGGTCGACCGGGTCGAGGCCTGCCGTCTCGGCGTCGCCGCCGCCCGCGACGTCGGCGTGACCGTGACGGGCGCGTTCGACGACGCCAGCGCGTCGATGCTCGGCGGCGTCACCGTCACCGACAACGACGAGGACGCGCTGCTCGCCCGCGAGACGGTCGACTGGGACGTTCTCGTCTGGACGCCGCCGGACCGGGCCTACAGCGCCGACGCCGACACCGAGCGGTGCGCGGCGGTCGCACCGGTCGCGCGGCTGGTCGAGGAGCTGGCGCTCGACAGCCGGTTCGCCGAGGCGATGACGGTCAACGGCCTGGCGTTCTCGGCGGCGCTCGGCTTCTCTCCCGACCCTGCCGTCGAGGCGATGGGCGCGGCGACGGGCGTCTCGCTGTCGGGCACCGGCCCGAGCGTCGTCGCCGTCGGCGACCGCGAGGCGCTCGTGCGCGTGCGGGACGCGTGGGGCGAACGCGAGGGAACCACATGGCTCACGACGACACGAACGGACGGCGCTCGGACGAAGACGTGACCGAACCGACACTCGAGGACCTCACCCTTGACGAACTCCGGGCGGAGATCGAGTCGATAGACCGCGAGATAGTCGAACTCGCCGCCCGCCGGACGTACGTCGCCGCCTCGGTCGCGCAGGTGAAAGCCGAGCGCGGCCTGGACACCGTCGACGAAGAGCAGGAGGAGGCGGTGATGGAGCGTGCGGCGGCGAACGCGGAGCAGTTCGACCTCGACGCCCATCTCGTGAAGGCCGTCTTCCGTCTGCTCATCGAGTTGAACAAGGTCGAACAGCGGGAGTGGCGCTAGAGCCCCTCGATGAACCGCTGGTCCTCGCTCGGGTTCAGCACGGTCGCCTCGTAGTGGTCGGCGATCGAGGGGACGTACACCTTCGTCGAGAGCTGTTTCCGCTCGCCGGGGTCCATGTAGCCCATCGAGAGGTCGTCGCTCCGGAGGAGGATGTCGTCCTCGTTGTAGAACGAGATCCGGACGACTGCGCCGGAGCGGTCGCCCTGGTTGAGCACCGTCACGGTGGCGGTGGCGAGTGACTCGCGCAGGCTCGCGACGTCAGCCGGGTCGCCGTCCTGTGCCAGCGTGACGTTCACGAGGTTGAGCGTCAGCGACGGCGTGCGTCCGGCCTTGAGGTACGTGTCCATCCGCCCTTCCATCGAGTCGAGCCAGCGCTCGACCGTGCCGTCCTCGTCTGGCAGCCGCTCGTAGAGGCCGTTGAGGTCGGCGCGCAGGTCGCTGACGAGCGTCTGCCGGTTCGTCGGCGAGCGCTTCATCTGCTCGTACTCCCGTCTGAACGCGTCGAACTGCGGGTAGTCGTCGTCGAGTTCGGCGTCGATGCGGCCGATCGCCTGGTCGAATCGCAGCAGCGGCGGTAGGTCCTCGACGTCGACGTCGGCCACGCTGTCCGCGCCGCCGGGCTCGTCGTCGGCGGCGGCGCGGGTTCGCGCCGCGGCCTCTGTCCGCGCCGACCGGCTCTCTGCCGCGGTGCCGCCGGCGTCCGCGACCGTCCGCTCCGCGAGGTCGAACGGCGAGACTCCACGGGTGATGACCGGCCGTGAGGAGGCGTAGAGCCGGTCGAACGTGTCGCCCATCACGTAGCCGTAGGCGACGTGGCCGACGAGCGAGAGGGCGACGAACGACGCGTACCCGACCGTCGGGCCGTCGACGACGCCGCCGAAGCCGAGGACGAACCCCGGCCAGACGACGAGACCGAACACCGCCCCCTTCGCCGCGAACCGTTCGCCGGGGAGGTAGGTGCCGATAGAGGCGAGCATCAGCGGCCAGACGACGCTCCCGCCGACGACGAAGACGACGTAGCCGACGGCGGCGCTCAGGCTCCCGACGAACGGGTCGAGGAGGAGAATCTCCGTCGTCGCGGCGAAGTTCCCGAACTCGAACCCGCCGAACAGCGACGACACGAGCAGGAAGCCGGTCAGTACGACCGTCCCGGCGAAGCCGGCGACGGCGCCGAACACGCCGTCGACCACCACCTCGTAGAGGATGTCGTCCTCCGCACCCGGCGTCGAGTCCTCGATTTCGCTCACACCCCGAGTTCGGCGTCCATCCAGATAAAGGAGTGTCCTGTCGCGTCAGGCCCCGTACGTCTCTGCGAGTGCGTCGAGCGCCTCGTGGTGCTCGGTCGTGTGCGGGGCGGTGAGCGGCGAGACACTCACCCGACCGGCCATCACCGCGCCACGGTCGCTGTTCGCCGGCTCGTCGAGTGACCCGTCGTGGAGCCGACCCCACACCATGTCGTCGAGGTGGATCCGCTCGCCGTCGCGGCTGGCGCGCATGTCGTACGTCTCGGACGGGAACGTCACCGTCATCCGGGCCGGGTCGCCGCCGGCGGGCGGCGCGTTGACGTTCAGGTAGTCGGCCTGGTCGAACACCCCGGCGTCGAGGGCGTGGTCGACGAGGTACGCCGCCGCGCCGGTGGCGTCCGCGTAGTCCGCCGGGTCGGTCGCGGCCTCGCGCCAGTCGCGGTCCGGGTCCGGCGGAACGAACAGCGAGGCGGCGATCGCGGGCACGTCGAAGAACGTCGCCTCCACCGCTGCGCTGACGGTCCCCGACCGGCCCAGGACGTACTCGCCGAGGTTCGCGCCCTTGTTACAGCCCGCGACCACGACGTCCGTATCGGGACAGAGCGACTCGACGCCCGCGACGACACAGTCCGCGGGCGTCCCCTCGACTGCGTAGCCCAGGTCGTGTTCCCACACCTCGACGCGGGTCGAGAGCCGCCGACCGACCGCGCTCTGGTCGTCGGCGGGCGCGACGGCAGTCACCTCGACGCCCTCGAGGGCGGTCAGCCTGTCGTACAGCGCGCGGAACCCGACGCTGTCGATACCGTCGTCGTTCGTCAGGAGCACCCGGCGCCGGTCCTCTGTCATATCGTCACCTGCCGTGGGTCGAACAAAAGCGCTCGGCCCTACGCGGCCCGGTCGACGACCGCCTCGCCGTCGACGACGAGGTTGTACGCCGCCTCGTCGTCGTTCCACAGCACGAGGACGTTCTCGAGTGCGAGGACCGCGGCGTACGGCGCCTCCCGGAGCGCGCGGTTGAGCGCCGACTCGCGGGCCAGCACCGCGAAGTGGTCCGTCCGCTGGCTCCCGTCGCCGACGAGAAACAGCGGGTTCGCGTCGTCACCACCGCTCAGGTCGTGCGAGAGCTTCACCGCCAGCGCGTCGACACGCTTCGTGACGTGGCGCTCGGACGCCCCGAGACGGGCGTGGCGAGACGGGTCTCCCCGGACGTCGGCGCGCCGCGTCCCGTCGCGGCGCACCAGCGCGTAGGCGTACCGCACCTCTCGGTTGACCACCGTCCCGTCGCCCGGCCCGCCCGCCCGCCGTGCGTCGAGGTCGCGCTGGACGCCCGGCGCGTCGAGCGACTGTCCGACGTCGAACGACCAGCAGTCGTCCGCCGGCGCGGCGTCTGGCCAGAGCCGCAGCGTCGGGTCGAAGACGGTCCCCCGCCCGTCGTCGACGAGGGCGCGCTCGACCCTCCGCAGCCCCGTCGCGGTGTTTCGGTCGGCGGGCGCGAGTGCGACGAACGTCCCGTCGTCCGCGAGACGGTCGAACAGGTCGCGCGCGACGGCGACAGGGTCGTCCAGTTCCGAGAGCACGTTCGCACAGAGGACGAGGTCGTACGTCCCCGCAGCCGCGGACGACTCGACCCGTTCGCGGTAGACCGTCGTCCGCGCGCCGCGGGGTGGGTCGACGAGCGTCTCGAACGCGTCGGCTGCGTCGGCGCTCGCCTCGACGGCGTGGTAGTCGACGACCGCGTCGTCCGGGAGGAGGTCGAACAGCGCGAGCGCCGGTCCGCCGACGCCCGCGCCGACGTCCAGAACCCGCAGACGGCGCGGGAGCAGGTCCGCCTCGGCGAGTCTGTCGAGGACGTAGCCCGTCGCAGCCCAGTACCCCGGCAGGTGGTAGACCGCGTACGCGAGGACGGTCGTCTCGTCGTAGTCGACGGGGGTACGACGGTAGTACCGCTCTTTCACCTCGGCGAGACGGTCCCGGAGCGCGTCGCCCGAGTCGCCGCTCGCCCACCCCGGGCCGAGTCGGTCGACCAGCAGGTCGCGCAGGGCGTTCTCGTGTCGGTCTGGGACCCGCTTCGGCGCCCACCCTGTCGACGGGACCGGGTCGTCGTCGACGGGAACGAAACTGCCGTCTGGCCGCTCGACGAGACCGAGGTCGTACGCCTCCTCGCGGAGGACGCGTCGGACCAGCGCCGGGTGCGGTCTGCCCTCGACGTACTCGTGTATCTCCGCCGGGTCGACCGGCCGCACGGACCGGAGGTACCGCGCCGCGTCGCGCACGCCGTCGCGGTCGACCGTCATCGCCCCCCGCCGTCGGCGCGGTCGGTGCCGGCCCCGTCGTCTCCGCGCTCGGTCTCTCGCCCCGCCTGCCTGGCTCGCCGGGCCGAGCGGTAGAGCCGCTCGAACGTCTCGTCGTCGGCGGTCGCCACCCGCCGCGCGGCCTCGGCGACCGCCGACGCGCCGTCGAACGTCCGCTGGACGTCGCGGTACACCCGCGGGCTGTTGCCCGTGACGGCTGCGACGAGGTCGTCGAGGCCGCGGGAGACCGGCGTGGCGAACTCGTCGCGCACCGACTCGCGCGCCAGACCGTAGGCGAGGACGGCGGCGTGGGCGGCGGCCTGGACGGTCCGCATCGCCTCGTCGTGTTCCGCGGGCGTGGTGTCGAAGACGCCGTTGCCGGCGGCTGCGAGCGCCGCCCGGACGTCGTCGGTGACGGGGCCGGGGACGTCGTGGACCGCGGCGACGTTTCCCGGCGCGTTCTCGGGGGCGAACAGCGGGTGAAGTGACAGCCGCTCGCGATCCGGGGCGTGCTCTCGTCCCGCCGAGACGACCGGGCCCATCGCCCCCACGACGTCGACGAGCGCCCGCTCTGCCCGCGGCGCGTGGCGCGCGACCGCGTCGGGCGCGGCTGGAATCGGCACGGCGAGACAGACAACGTCGAACGACCCGTCGCCGTCGAGCGCCGCGGTTCGCCCGCCGGCCCGCTCCGCCGCGGCCCGCGCGGCTGCGGGGTCGACGTCCGCGAACGACACCCGGTCGACGCCCGCGACGCCGGCGAACCACCGGCCGACTGCGCCGGCGCCGACGACCAGCAGGTCCATATCAGGTACCGCCCGGCGTCGGGCTAAAGCGGTTCGGTGCGCTCCGCCGGGTCGACCCGGACCGCCGACCCGTCGACGTCGGTCTCCTCGTGGTCGATCAGCTGTCGCGCGGTGAACCCCACGGTCCCGGGGTCGACCGGCGCGTCGAACCGGACGCCGAAGAGCACGACCGGCGACTGTCGTCCGGCGCCGACGAAGTCGACGGCGCGGGCCTCGACCGACTCCGCGCCCGGCCCGCCCGCCGTCACGTCGAAGGTCACGCCGAGGTCGCCCGCCGCGACCCGTTCGACCGTTCGCCCACCCGGCGCGGTCACGCCGGCCTCGAACCGTCGGACGCCCGCGTCGTGGTCGACGACGAGGACGACAGCCGGCGTCTCGCCCCCCGTAGCCCCCTCGACGCCGAGCGCGTCCGCGAGGTCGTCGTCGACGTCCATACGGACGCCCGGGGCGGGGGTGATATGAACCCGGCGCTAGGGGTCGAGTCCCGTCGGCAGCGTCGTCAGGTTCTCGTACCCGTCCTCACGGACGACGACGATGTCCTCGACGCGGACGCCGCCCACGTCGGGGTCGTACAGCCCCGGCTCTATCGTGACGACGTTCCCCGCCGCGAGCTCGCCGCCGTCGGGCGAGACGCGCGGGCGCTCGTGGACCGCGAGACCGACGCCGTGGCCGGTCGAGTGGATGAAGCCCGTCTCCGTAGCGGGGTCGGCGCGGAGCGTCGGCAGGCCGGCGTCCTCGTAGACGTCGCAGGCGGCGTCGTGGACGGCGGCGCCGGTCGTCCCGGCCTCGACCTCGCCCAGTGCCGCCTCGCGGGCCTCGTCCGTCAGCCGGTGCCACTCGACGAGGGTGTCCGGGGGCTCGCCCCGGACGTACGTGCGGGTGGTGTCGGCGTGGTACCCCGTCGTCTTCGACCGCGGGAACACGTCGACGACTATCGGCTCGCCGGCCCGGAGCGGGCCACTCCCGCGGTCGTGCGGGTCCGCTGCGTCCGCGCCGCAGGCGACGATCGTGTCGTCGAGTCCGCAGCCGTGGTCCAGCAGCCTCCGCTCTATCGCCGTTCTCACCCGCTCGCTCGTCAGCGCCTCGCCGCCGTCGTGGAGGACGCCGTCGACGACGTCTGCCTCGCGGATCAGCGCCGCCGCGCGCTCGATGGCGGCCTCGTTCGCCCGCTGTGCCGCGCGGACGTGGTCCACCTCTCGGTCGGTCTTGACCGCTCGCGCCCGCTCGACGGCGTCGCCCGGGTCCGTCTCGACGCGTACTCCGCGGTCGCGGAGGCGGTCGGCGGTTCCGAGCGGGAAGCGGTCGGGTGTCCGAACCGTCGAGACGTCACGGTCGGCAAGCCAGTCGGCGACGACACCGGCCCGCGCGCCGCGTCGACCAGACTCCGCGACCCGGTCGCGGTAGTCGTAGTCGGCGTAGCGCGCGACCGACGCGGCGCGGCTCTCCGACCGCGCCCGGCTGTACTCCAGGTCCGAGACCAGGAGTGCGACGCCGTCGGGTGTCCAGAGGGTGTGAAACGGGTCGGGTGCGTCGAATCCGGAGACGTATCGCTGGTTCGGGTCCTCGCCGTCGGCGGCGACGAGGTAGCCGTCGGCGCCGTCGAGTGCGTCGCCGAGCGCCGAGAGGTCGCGGTCGTCCATACCGTCTTCCGTGGCCGCCACGACCTATGCCTGTCGGGGCTCGCCGACAGCCTGATAACCCGCGCCGCCGCGCCGGGTGCTATGGACGTCACCGTCGCCCCCTCCCGTGTCGCCGGCCGCGCACGCGCCCCGCCGTCGAAGAGCTACACGCACCGGGCGATTCTCGCAGCCGGCTACGGCGCCGGCGAGACGCTGGTCCGGTCGCCGCTGCGGAGCGCAGACACCCGGCGGACCGCGGCTGCCGTCGAGGCGTTCGGCGGCACGGTCGCAGACGCGGCAGCCGAGACCGACGCTCTCCGTGTCGTCGGGTTCGACGGGCGGCCGGCGACCCCAGACGACGTCGTCGGCTGCGGGAACAGCGGGACGACGACGCGGCTGGTGACGGGCGCCGGGGGACTCTGTGACGGCCTCGCCGTCCTCACCGGCGACGCGTCGCTGCGCTCGCGCCCACACGGTCCGCTGCTCGACGCCGTCGCGGACCTCGGCGGGCGCGCGGCGTCGACGCGCGGGAACGGCCAGGCGCCGCTGGTCGTCGGCGACGGGATGGGTGGGGGGACAGTCGAGATGCCCGGCGACGTCTCCTCACAGTTCGTCACCGCCCTGCTGATGGCCGGTGCCGTCACCGAGACGGGGGTGCGTGTCGACCTGACGACCCGCCTGAAGTCGGCGCCGTACGTCGAGGTGACGCTCGAACTGCTCGACGAGTTCGGCGTCGACGCCCGCGAGACGACAGCCGGCTACGCCGTCGACGGTGGGCAGAGCTACGCGGCGACGACGTACGACGTGCCCGGTGACTTCTCCTCTATCTCGTACCTCCTCGCCGCCGGGGCCGTCGCGGCAGACGACGCCGTCGTCGTCAAGGGCGCCCGCGAGAGCGCGCAGGGCGACACGGCAATCGTCGAGATCGTCGAACGGATGGGTGCGCCAGTCGACTGGGACCGTGCGGCGGGCGAACTCCGGGTCGAGCGCGCGCCGCTCTCCGGCGTCGAGGTGAGTGTCGCCGACACGCCCGACCTCCTCCCGACGGTCGCGGTACTCGGCGCCGTCGCGGACGGCGACACCCACGTCGTCGACGCCGAACACGTCCGGTACAAGGAGACCGACCGCGTGAGCGCGATTGCCGAGGAGCTGACGACGATGGGCGCCGCCGTCACCGAACGTGAGGACGCGCTGACCGTCCACGGCGGCGAGACGACGCTCCGGGGCGCGCGTGTCGACGCTCGGGGAGACCACCGGCTCGTGATGGCGCTAGCGGTGGCCGGACTGGCCGCCGACGGCGAGACGACGGTCACAGGCGCAGAGCACGTCGACGTCTCCTTCCCCGGCTTCTTCGGGGCGCTCGCCGGCCTCGGCGCCGACGTGACAGAGGACGCGGGCTGACGGCTACTCCTCGGTCGGGTCGACGACGAGGTCGTACCGGCCCTCGGCCCGGTCGAGCGCGAGGTACCGGCCGACCACCCCCGGGACCGTGCCGGAGCCGTACCGCCGCGCCGACGAGCGGCAGGAGCGGCCCGACAGAGGCGCCGACGGCGCGTGCTCCGGTTCGGGTACCGCAGCACGTCGACCCGGTCCGGCGCGTCGTCGCTCACGGATCGGCGTCTGTCTTCCGCGGCTTCCTCCGACCGTCCCCACACGCTTTAGCGACCCCCGCCCGCTCGTCGGGTCGTGATCGACACCAGCGGCGTGCCGTCCTTCGAGCACGCCTACACGCCGGCGGACCTCTCGGTCGGTCGGGGAGCGGTCGACGAACTGGACGAGGCGCTGGCGCGTCACGGCGTCGAGCGAGCACTCGTGGTCTGTGGCTCGAACGTCGGCGCGAACGACGACCTGATGGGCCCGCTTCGGGCGGGGCTCGGCGACCGGCTGGCCGGCGTCTTCGACGGGACGACGCCGGAAAAGGACGTGATGGCCGCGTACGAGGCGCTGGACCGCCTGCGCGGGACGGAGGCGGACGGGCTCGTCGCCGTCGGCGGCGGCTCTAGCCTCGACGTGGCGAAGGCGACGCGTCTCCTCGCGGCGGAGCACCGTCGCCCGGCCACGCTGGAGCGCGAGGCCGAACGCACCGGCGTTATCGGCGCGCCGGCGGACGCCGACCTGGTTCCGGCAGCCGTCGTCCCGACGACGTTCGCCGGCGCAGACCTCTCGATCGGCGGCTCCGTCTCGTTCCCGGACGGCCCGCGGGCCGGACTGGGTGACCGGCGGCTGATGCCGGACCACGCCGTCTACGACCCGGACCTGTTCGAGACGACACCCCCGGACGCGCTCCGTGGCTCGGCGATGAACGGGTTCGACAAGGGCGTCGAGTCCTGCTACGGTCTGGCCGCGAACCCGGTCGTCCACGCGACGGCGGTCCGTGGCCTGCGGTACCTCGCCGACGGCCTGCCGGACTGTCTGGACGACGGCGCGGCGATGGAGCGCGCGGTGGTCGGCGTCGTCCTCGTCCAGTACGGTATCTCGCGGCCACACGGGACGACGCTCGGCCCGATTCACGCCTTCGGCCACACGCTCAGAGGCGACGCGGTCCAGCAGGGAGAGGCACACGCAATCGCGGCGCCTCACGTCGTCGACGCCGTCCTCGCGGCGGACCGTTCTGGCCTCGACAGGCTGGCCGAGGGGCTCGGCGTCGCGAGCGACCCCGCGAGCGTCGTCGCTGCGGTCCGCGAGCTGCGCGACACGCTCGGGCTCCCGAGCCGGCTCCGCGACGTCGACGGCCCGAGCGAGGCCGAACTGGACGCGGTCGCGGCGGCGACGGCGGACGACGAGATCGTCGGGAACGGACCGCCGGGGTTCGACCCGACGGTCGAGGCGCTGCGGGCGCTGCTGGACGAGATGTGGTGACCCTGGCAGCCGCCCGGCGGTGCCGACCGCCCGCCCGAGTGCCGCAAGTTAAGTCCGCGCGCGCGGACTGGTCGATATGAACGGAAACGAGTTCGGGCGGCTCTTCCGCCTGTCGACCTACGGCGAGAGTCACGGTCCGGGGATGGGCTGTGTCGTCTCCGGCTGTCCCGCGGGGGTCGAACTCGACGAGGAGACGATCCAGCGCGAGCTCGACCGGCGCAAGCCCGGCCAGTCGATGATCACCACCTCGCGCGGCGAACCCGACGAGGTGACGATCAACTCCGGGCTCCAGGAGGGCCACACGACCGGGACGCCGATCGGGATGACGATCCAGAACAAGGACGCCCGTTCGGGCAAGTACGAGCCGTTCGTCACGGCGCCGCGGCCGAGCCACGGCGACTACACCTACTCCGCGAAGTTCGGCACACGCAACTGGGGCGGCGGCGGGCGGTCGTCGGCCCGCGAGACGGTGAACTGGGTCGCCGCCGGGGCGATAGCGGGCGCGGTGCTGGACCAGTCCGACCACGACGTCCAGGTGAAGGCCCACGTCAACCGCATCGGCGACATCGAGGCGCCGGAGGTGAGCTTCGAGGAGATGGTCGACCACGCCGAGGAGAACGAGGTGCGGTGTGCTCACCCCGAAACCGCGGCGCGGATGCGTGACGCGATCGACCGGTACCAGCAGGAGGGCGACTCGATCGGCGGGTCGGTCGAGTTCGAGGTGCGGGGTGTCCCTCGCGGTCTCGGCGCACCACGGTTCGACTCCGTCCCCGCTCGTCTGGGCCGGGCGATGATGGCTGTCCCGGCGACGACGGCGTTCGAGTACGGGCTCGGCCGCGATGCCGCCGAGTGGCGCGGCCACGACCGCAACGAGAACTGGACGCTCGCCGGGCGCGAGGACGCCCCGGAGGACGTCGTCGCCGAGCCGGGCGACCCGGTGCCGGTCGGAAACGACCACGGCGGCCTCCAGGGCGGCATCACGACCGGCGAGCCGATCTACGGCGAGGTGACGTGGCACGCACCGACCTCGATCCCGAAGGAGCAGCGCACGGTCGACTGGGAGACGGGCGAGGAGAAGGCCGCACAGGTCGTCGGCAGACACGACCCGTCGCTCCCGCCGCGTGCGGTACCGGTGGTGGAGGCGATGCTCAGGGTCACCGTCTTGGACTTCATGCTCCTCGGCGGACGGATCCACCCCGACCGTCTCGACGGGCGCTCCGGCGAGTACGACACCGACTACCACCCGTCGAGCCCGCGGACCGACCCCGACGAGGCGGCGTCGTCGGCCCGGCCCGTCGACCCCGACGACTGACCGGACGCCCCGCTCCAGGCACACGCGACCGGCGTCCAGAGCCGTCGGGGCGCCGATCCTCACGATCTATCATCGAGATGGCACAGCAACTCATATAGGTAGCGGTCGGCAACCATCTAGCGGTGGCCTTCACGGGCCGATTCATCTATGACAGACGACGAACTCATCTGGCGGGTCGCCGGCGGCTCGGGCGACGGTATCGCCTCGACGAGCCAGAACTTCGCAAAGGCGCTGATGCGCTCCGGCCTCCACGTGTTCACGCACCGCCACTACCCGTCGCGCATCCGCGGTGGGCACACGTACACGGAGGTACGAGCGTCGTCGGCGCCGGTACGCTCGCGCGGCGACGGCTACAACTTCCTCCTCGCGCTGGGCGACTCCTTCGCACGGAACCCCCGCGAGGGCGCCTACTACGGCAACGAGGAGGCGAAGCCGCTGGCCGAGAATCTCGACGACCTCCGGGAGGGCGGCGTCATCGTCTACGACTCTGGCCTCCTCGACGAGGACGCGGTCGCCGACCTCGACGAGCGCGCCGAGGCGAACGACTGGCACGTCTTCCCGGTCGACCTCCGGTCGATGGCCCGCGAACACGGCCGCGAGGTGATGCGCAACACCGCCGGCGTGGCCTGTACCTGCGCCATCACCGGTATCGAGCCGGAGACGATCAAGTCGATGATGCGGGACGCGATGCCGGAGAAGATCC
>CAZEJR010000016.1:0-53484 GCA_964512675.1 uncultured Haloferacaceae archaeon
ACCCGGGCTCTCGTCCTTACCAAGGACGCGCTTTACCGCTAAGCTACCCAGGCACGGGTCGACCTACCGCCGAGTCGCGCTTGTACGTTACGGTTCCTCGCAGGGCGGGGCTCGGGAGTCAGCCGCAGAGCGCACGACCGTGTCGGCGTCGGGCGTGTCTGCCGGGCGCTCTCCGGCTGCCACCGCGGCGATACGGTCTCGCGTCACGTCGTCGAGCGCCCGCGCGGCGCCGGGGAAGTCGCCGTCGAAGCCCCGGCCGAACGCGACGAGGTGGTCCACCAGCGCGTCCCGCGGCGGCCCGGCGGCGGCGGTGGTGCCGGCCCACGCCGCGAGCGCGCAGACGTCGCCTTCGAGTTCGGCCTGGAACCCGTCGGCGCGGGTCGTCTGGTCGCGTCCGAACGCCCGAATCACGGCGACGGCGCGGTCTGCTGCCTCCGTCGTCGCGAGGAGGTAGAACCCGCGAGAGACGAGGACGTCCGCGGCCAGAATGTCGAGGTCGGCGGCGATGTCGCCGCCGGAGCAGCCGGTCCACGGTTCGTCGGCCACGAGACGACGGGTGAGCCGGAGGCCCTCGTAGACGAGCTGGACTCCGGCGGCCCGCTCGACGACGCCAGGCGTGGCCGCGTCGAACTCGTCGTCGACGCCGCGGGCACAGACGAGCGTCAGCGCGGCGGGCGTCATCGAGGCGTCGGCGAGCCACTCGTCGATGGCCGCACGCAGGTCGGCCGGTTCGACGTCGTCGAGCGCCGACCGCGCGGCCTCGCGGGCCCGCACGGCGTCGTCCATCGCAGAGCGGTAGCCGGGGGAGAGGCAAAGACCTTTGGAAAGGGCCGGTCACGCTTCCGTCGTGCGATGATCCGCGTCGACGACGACCCCGGTCGCGGGGTGCGGACGGTGACACTCGACCGCCCCGAGTGCCGCAACGCCCTCACGAGCGCGGCGCTCCCGGACCTCGCGGCGGCGGTCGAGACGGAGCTACCGGTCGTCTGCCTCCGGGGCGCGGGGTCGGCGTTCTGCGCCGGCGCGGACTTAGACGAGGTGTCGGCGCTCGACGGCGCGTCCGCGGCGGCGTTCGCAGAGCGCGGTCAGCGGACGATGCGTGCGGTTGCGGAGTCGCCCGCCGCGGTGGTGGCCGCCGTCGACGGGCCGGCCCGGGGCGGCGGCGTCGAACTCGCTCTCGCCGCCGACGTCCGGGTCGCGACGCCGGACGCGACGTTCGCAGAGCCCGGCGTCGCCGCCCGCCTGTTCGGGGCGTGGGGGGGCACACACCGCCTCCCGCGGGTAGTCGGCCCGGGTGCTGCCGCGGACCTGTCGCTCACGGGCCGAACTGTCGACGCCGGGACGGCGCTACAGATGGGGCTGGTCTCGCGGGTCGTCGACGACCCCACTGCCGTCGCCGACGAGATCGCGGCGAACGACCACGAGACAGTAGGGGTACTCGTCGAGCGGCTGCGCGACGACGCTCCCGTCGCGGAGCGTGAACGGGCGGAGCGCGAGGCGTTCGCGCGGCTCCGTGACTAGAGCTCGAGCGCCGGCGCCGGGGGCATGTGGCGCTTGTGCTCGCTTCCGGCGACGAGGTCGTCGACCCGGTCGACCTGTGCTGCCGTCACGTCGTCGAGCGCCCGGACGGTCGCCGCCGTCGAGAGCGGGCCGTCGACGTGGAGCGCGAGCACCGCGTCGAGGGTGTCGTAGTCGAGACCCAGTTCCGCCTCGTCGGTCTGGTCGAGCCACATCTCCGCCGACGGCGGCTTCTCGACGACCCGGTCGGGGACGCCGAGCGCTGTCGCCAACTGTCTGACCTGCCCCTTGTACAGCGGGCCGATCGGGTTGCAGTCGACGGCCTGGTCACCGTACTTGGTGTAGTAGCCGGTCATCGCCTCGCTCCGGTTACCCGTGCCGAGGACGACGCGGTTCTCGGCGTTTGCGACGAGGTAGTTCATCACCGCGCGGGCCCGCACCCGGACGTTCCCCACGGCGGTCCGGGCCGGCTCGACACCATCGGCGGCTGCGTCACCCAAGCCGTCGTCGGGCGCGGCGTCCAGCACCGCGTCGACGACTCCCGACACGTCGACGACGTCGTAGTCGATGCCCAGCTCCTCGGCAACCCGCTCGCCGTCGCTCGTGCTCTCGGCGCTCGTCACGTCGCTCGGCATCACGAGGCCGTAGACCCGTTCCGACCCGAGGGCCTCGGCGGCGAGGTACGCCACCGTCGAGCTGTCGACGCCGCCGGAGAGACCGATAACCGCGCCGTCCGCGTCCGCGTCGTCGGCGACGCGCTCGACGAACGAGGTCGTCGTCTCGCGGACGTCGGCGAGTTCCGCCTCGGACAGCGCGAGGTCGAGCGGTACGTCTGTGTCGGCGGCCAGCTCCAGACTACTCATCGATCGCTGCTACGAACCGGACACACATGAACCCACCCACCCGGGGCCGAGAGTGGACGTACGTCGAGTGTGTCGGCTCGGCCGAAGCGACGGTTTGAATACCGGCGCCCCGATTCGTCCGGGTGCAACAGCGCGCCGTTGGTCCAGTGGTAGGACATTAGCTTCCCAAGCTAATAGCCCGGGTTCGATTCCCGGACGGCGCACGTCTCGACTCTCGTGAGAGACGTCGCCGGAGTGGACCGAGCGCCGCCAGTCACGACGCCGTTCCGTGCCCGTCGTCGCCGAGGACGCTCTGTCGGGCCCAGCCGGCGTGTGCACGCGCCGCGCGTCCGACCGCGCCCGATAAGTGCGCGCCGTCCAAACGGCGTCTATGCGTCACCGCGAACTCGGAGACTCCGGCGTCGAGGTCAGCGAGGTGGGCTTCGGCGCGTGGGTCGTCGGCACCGACTGGTGGGGCGACCGCTCGGAGGACGAGGCGGTCGAGATGGTCGAGGGCGCCGTCGACCGGGGGATTACGTTCTTCGACACCGGCGACGTCTACGGCCACGGCGACTCCGAGCGGGTCGTCGGGCGGGCGCTCGCGCCGTACCGCGACGAGGTGACCGTCGCGACGAAGGTGGGCTACGACTTCTACAACAACCCGCAGGCTGGCCACGGCGAGCTCCCGAAGCGGATCGACGGCGAGTGGATACGGACGGCACTGGAGCGCTCGCTCGACCGGCTCGGGATGGAACGCGTCGATCTGCTCCAGCTACACAACGCGGACGCCGCCGAGATCACCCCCGAGGTGCTGGAGACGCTCGACGACCTGCGGTCGGAGGGGCTCGTCGACGCCGTCGGCCTGGCGCTCGGCCCCTCGATCGGCTGGCTGGCCGAGGGCGAGCGGGCGATAGCGGCCGAGTTCGACGTCGTCCAGACCGTCTTCAACCTCCTGGAGCGGACGCCCGGCGAGCACTTCGTCGAGGAGATCCGCCGCACCGGTGTCGACACCTCGCTCGTCGCGCGAGTGCCACACTCCTCTGGTCTGCTGAACGAGCAGGTGACGCCCGACACCGAGCTCGGGGCCGGCGACCACCGCTCGCACCGCCCGCAGGCGTGGTACGAGGCCGGCTGGGAGAAGGTCGAGGCGCTCCGGTTCCTCGAACGAGACGGCGAGCGCACGATGGGACAGGCCGCGATCCAGTGGCTCCTCGCCCACGACGAGGTGGCCTCGGTCACCCCGACGTTCCGCACCCCCGGAGACGTCGACGAGTGGGCCGCCGCACCCGAGACGCCGCCGCTGAGCGAGGCGGAGCGCGGCCGCGTCGCGGCGCTGGCGGCGGAGAACTTCGGCGTCGACAGAGACGACGGGATGGGGCCGGACGACTACCGCTCGTCGGTCGAGGGCGACGACCTGCGCGCCGCCGGTGTGCTGTCGGCGGCGAGCGCGGACGACTGAGGGGCGCTCCGGCACACGGGCCGACCTGTCGGCCCGTTACGCCAGGAAGACGTGTCGTGGCCGGTCGGCCAGCACCTCGCGACCCCAGTCGACCGTGTCGCGGAACGCCTCGGAGCGGAAGAACGCCATCGCGTCCTCCTGTGCCCGCCACCCGCTCGCCACGAACATGTCGTTCTCGTCGTCGACGTTCACCATCAGGTCCGTCTCGCGGTGGCCCTCCGTGTCCGCGAGGAGACCGAGGACGTCGTCGAACCGGCTGGTGAACGCCTCGCGGTGCTCCGGCTCGACGGTGTAGAACATTCCCATCGTCCCGAAGCCCGACGCCTCGCCGGCGCGGGCGACGACGTCTGGCAGGTCGGAGAGAAACCCCGCCGCCGTCTCCGCCGCCGACGCGGTGTCCCAGACGCTCACCACGGCGGTTCGGTCGCGGCGACGCGCCGCGTAGACGGCGGTGCGGGCGTGGGTGTCGTAGTGCTCGAAGTTCCCCCGTAGACCGTCGACCGCTCCGGCGAGAGCGTCCGGATCGGCCTCGGAGTAGAGCACGACTGCGTGGACGTCCTCGCCGCGGGGCTGGCCGGCGTAGACGTCGAGGTCGGCGAGCGTGCCGCGGATGTCGTCCGCGTCGGCAGTGTCGCCGCCGCGTGCGTGGCCGGACTCGCCCTCGGCCTCGGCCTCGCCGTGTGACTGTCCCGCCTCGTCGTCCGCGAACGCGTCCGTCGGCACCCGCTCGCCGTCGAGGTAGGCCCCGAGGTCGGCGGGCGGAAACCGCCGACCGACGTAGAACTCCTCGAACTCGCCGTAGCGTGCAGAGACCTCGTCGAACCGCATCTCGTAGACGATGTTCTTGATGTCGACAGCGTCGCCGGCGAACAGCGTGACGCTCCACTCGTGGTCGTCGAAGCCGGCGGAGGAGGCCACCACCTGTGAGATGCGCCCGGCGTAGCCTTTCCCCGTCTCGCCGTGTTCGGCCATCAGGTCGGCGCGCTCCGACATCGAGAGCGTGTACCAGTTGTCGTCTCCGGACCGGCGCTTGCTCATCGGGTAGTACGAGACGTACTCGTCCTCGGGCGGGTCGGGGTGGAGCTTCGACTCCATGTATCGCCGGGTCCCCTCGTCCGCCTCGCCGTCGAAGTAGTCGTCGGTTACGTAGCCGCTCACCTCCGTGACGGAGACGTGCGAGTCGGCACGGGTCGTGTAGTCCGCGAACGCCGTCGCCTCAAACCGGCGCTCCAGCGCGGAGAGGTCGTCGAGCGTCGGGCGCATGTGGACGACGAGGAGGTCGGCGCCGTCGCCGAGGACGCTCGAGACCAGCGAGTAGCCCTCGTCGGTATCGGTGTCGGCGACGGCGTCGGCCAGGAACGCCGCGCCCTCCTCGACCGCCCGCTCGCGGGCACGGTCGGGCGCGGCGCGCCACTCGTCCCAGTCGACGCGGCGGAGGTCGTGGAGGACGTACCAGCCCTCGTCGGTCGGCGGCATCTCGGCCATACCCGGCGTCGGGGCCGTGACCGTATGGACCTTACTAGTTCAGTAGGTCGGGGCCGAAGAGGAGGAGCGCGAGAGACGCGAGCATCGTCAGCCCCACCCCGGTCGTGACCGTCGACACCACTCGGTCGCGGTCGGCGACGGGGAGCCGCGAGACGACGGCCTCTGCGCTCGCCCGGAGGATGCGCCCGCCGTCGAGCGGGTAGCCGGGAATGCAGTTGAAGACGCCGAGCTGGAGGTTTATCCACGCCGTCCAGAACAGGAGGTTCGCCGTCAGGAAGACCGCGGGTTCGCCCGCAGCCCCGAGCGGCCCCTGGACGTCGTAGAACGCGGTCCAGTAGCCGGTGAACCCCGGGAAGTTCGGCACACCGAGGACGAACGAGGCGAGCGGGAGCACCAGCGCGACGTAGACGGGCAGGAGAATCGACCCGCCGGCACCGACGGGCGTCTCGGCGCCCGGCCCGCCGTCGCCGCCGAGCAGCTCGAGGTACGTGCCGGCGGGGTACGTCTGGACGCCGAAGCCGTCGAGCGCGAGGCCGCTCGTCCCGGGGAACACCCGGACGCCGAGCAGGCCGCTCCCGTCGTCGTCGGTGCCGAGGGTCACGTCGTATGTCGCCCGGTCGCCCTCGTCGAAGAGCGTGACCGAGACGCGGTCGCCGCCCTCGGTCGCCGCCAGGGCGTCGAACAGGTCCGCGGAGTTCGTCACGCGCGCACCGTCGACGCCCGTCACCACCGCGTTCCCCGTCTGTGCGCCGGCGCCCGCGAGCGGCCCGTCCTCCGTCACCTGGACGAACGCGCCGACGGGCATCGTCCGGGCCCCCTCGCTCGTCGTGATCGTCGCGACCGGCCGGTCAGCGACGGCGCGGTCGAACTCGGCGCGGGTCTCGACCGGCGTGCCGTTGACAGCCGTCACCGCGACGGCCTCGCGTCGGTCGGCGAAGTCGAGCCCGGCGGGGTTGTTCGCGACGCTCCCGACGACGACCACCGACCGCTCGACGGCGACCGTCCGCTCGCCGTCCACCTCCACGCCGACGGTGGCGGCGTCGGTCTCCGCGAGCGCCGCCTCGAGTTCGGCCTCGGTGTCGACCGACCGGCCCTCGACCGCGGTGACACGGTCGCCCTGGTCGATACCGGCGGCGTCGGCGGGCGTCCCCGAGAACGCGTCGGCGACCGCGACGCCGGGCGCGACGGTGATAGCGCCGACGACGGGACCGAACAGGAGCGCGAACGCCACCACCGCGACCGCGAAGTTGTTCGTCACCCCGGCGGCGAACATTCGGGTGCGCTCGCCGCGGTCGGCGCTGCGCTGGCTCTCCTCGCTCGGCTCGACGAACGCCCCGACGGGGACGACGGCGAGTGTCACCACCCCCATCGACTCGATGTCGATGTTCTCGACCCGGCAGAGCAGGCCGTGGCCGCCCTCGTGGACGACGAGGCCGAGGAGCAGGCCGAAGACGACCTCCGGCGCGACCGACAGCGGCAGAAAGTCGTTGACACCCGGGATGACGAGGAAGTTCCGCGGCTGGGTGACCTGTGTCGGCTCCGGCGGGTTCGAGAGGATGCTGACCGCCTGGACGAGGAGGAGCAGGAACAGTCCGCCCATCACCACCAGGGCGATGCCCACCCCGGCGTTACTCCACGCGCGCCAGAACCGTCGCGGCTCGGCGAGGCGGTCGAGCAGCGCTCGTCCCCGCCGCGTGTGGATCGTCGTCAGCGGACCCGTCAGCCGAACGGACGACGGGAGCAGACCGCGTGCCTGCAGCAGGTAGGCAACGACGGTGTAGCCGACCACGACCGCCGCCAGCACGACCAGCAGGTCCACCTCCATTACCGGTAGGAGGCCCGGGCCGGGCAAAAGCCCGTCGCCACCCGCGTCGTGGGGAAGTTGCGCGGGCGCTCCAGCCGAGCGGACGGGTCAGCTCTCGCGGCGCAGCCGTTCGACGACGAACCCGCGGTCGAGGTCGCCGAGGAACTCGCCGAGCCGCGGGCCCTCCGTGTCGTCGAAGAAGAGTCGGTAGCCGGCGGCGAAGAAGTCGCCGACGTCGATGCCGTGGTCCCGGGCCGTCTCGTAGATGGCCGACTGTATCGCCTCGCCGTCGGCGCCCGCCGCGACCGTGTCGGCGAGGTCGTCGAGCGCCGCCGCCGTCTCGTCGTCGAACGAGACGTCGGGCAGGTCGGCCTGGATCCGGTAGTCGTAGCGGTTGCCCGTCCGCGCGGCCCACCGACGGGCGCGGTCGACCCGCGCGAGCGCCGCCTCGAGTTCGGCCTCCGGCGCGTCCGTCGGGAGGTGACCCTCGTCGCGGGCGATACGGAGGCGCAGGTCACGGTCGTCGGTCATGCCGAGTACCGCGGCGACGGCGTACGGCACCCGCAGGCGGTCGTCCCGGACCTCGTCGACGAGAAACGGGTAGACCCGCTCCGCGAACGGCCGGAGCGCCTCGTCGTCCTCGCGACCGAGCGCCACCCGTTCGAGTCGGTCGAAGTCGTCGACGAGGCGGTCGAGCCGGTCGATATCGAGGTCACGGGCCGTCCGCGGGTCGAGCGCGAAGAAGTAGCGCACCACCTCGGGGTCGAGCAGGTCGAGCAGCTCCCGGGCGGTCAGCACGTTCCCCTCGGAGGACGAGAGGGCCTCGCCGTCGAGCGTGAACCACTCGTAGGTGAGCGGAACCGGCGGGTCGTCCCCGAACACCCGCTCGACGAGCGCGGTCCCGCTCGGCCACGACCCCTCCGCGTGGTCCTTGCCGAACGGCTCGAAGTCGACGCCGAGGGTCGTCCACTGCGCCGGCCACTCGACGCGCCACCGGAGCTTCCCCTCGCGGAGCGTCGCGGTCCCCTCGTTGCCACAGCCCTCGATCTCCTGTCCGCCGGCGGTCATGCCCGAACAGCGGTAGTCGACGGTCCCAGCCGCCGCGTCGACGGGGCCGACGTCGGTCGTCAGCCGGTCGCAGGCGGCACACTGAGCCATGAACGGGACGTAGTCGTCGCCGACGCCGGACTGGTACTCCGCGAGAACCGCCCGGACCTCGTCGGCGCGGGCGAGCGCCGTCCGGGTCGCCGGCTCGAACGTCCCGGCGTCGTAGAGCGCGGTGTTCGACTCGAACGTGACGTCCACTCCGAGCAGGTCTGCGGACTGTCGGAGCAGGTCGGTGAAGTGGGCGCCGTAGGAGTCGTGATCACAGCCGGCGATAGGGTCCGGAACGTCGGTGTACGGGACACCGAGGTGTCGCCCGAGTGCGGCGGCGTCCACCCGGTCGTCGCCGAGTCCGACGAGCTCGAAGTCGGCGGTGGCGAGCCGCCGAGGCACCGCCCTGAGCGCGTCGCGGTCGTCGCTGGTGAACACCTGTCGAACCTCGTAGCCACGGTCACGCAGAGCCTCGGCGACGAACCAGCCACGTAGGAGTTCGTTGAGGTGGCCGACGTGCGGAACGCCCGACGGCGAGACACCGCCCTTTATTACGACCGGCTCGTCGGGGTCGCGCGCCAGGACGCGGTCCGCGGCCTCGTCGGCCCAGAACGCGCGGTGGTCGGACGGCTCGCTCATCGGATCGTGGTCCCGTCCCGCGCGCCGTCGACGACGGCCCGCGCCACCGCCTCGGGGTCGGTGCCGTCGACGACCAGCGCCCGCAGGCCGGCGCGCTCGACGAGCTTCGCGGCGAGGAGGTCGACGGGCGCGCTCGCGCCCGCCGAGCGGCTCATCGGAGCTACAACCTCTACCAGCTCCGCCGGAGTCAGCTCGTCGAACCGCTCGGCGCCCGCGTCCGCCGCCGGGTCGGCGTCGTAGACGCCGTCGACACTCGTCGCGAACACGAGGAGGTCGGCGCGGGCGTCTTCCGCGAGCGTGGCGGCGACGGCGTCTGTTGTCTGGCCGGGGGCGACGCCGCCCATAACCGGGACGGAACCGGCGTCCATCGCCGCGACGGCGCGCTCGTAGTCCGCCGGCGTGCGGCTCGGCGCGTCGAGTGCGGTCCGGAGGAGCCGGGCGTTCAGGTGCGTGACGGCGATACCGAGACGGTCGAGTTCGACCTCGGTCGCGTCGAGCGCCCGCGCGGCGTCGATGTACGACCGTGCCGTCGGGCCGCCGCCGACGACGACACCGACCTCGTTGCCGGCGGCGACTGCCCGGTCGAGCGCCGCGGCGTACGCCTCGACGCGGGCCGGGTCTAGGTCCGGGGCGAGGACGCTCCCCCCGACGGAGACGACTGCTCGCATGTGTCGTCGTCCGGCCGAGCCGCCGATAAGGGTTGTCACCTGCGGCGAGCGACACAATCAACCCGGCGCGTCCCGCCTGTCCGGTATGCGCGCCGCACGCGTCGTCGGGCCCGACGCACCCGCCGCCGTCGCCCGCATCGCCCCGGCGCTCGACGGCTCCGTCGCGACCGTCGAGCGCCTCGAACCGGACGTTCCACGGACGCCGCCGCCGGCAGCCGACGTCGCCTACGGCCTCGCGCCGGACGGGTCGTGGGTCGGCGCGGGCGACAGCCGGGGGTTCGCGGACCTCTTCGACGCCGCCGCCGCCCACGACTACCTCCTCGCCGCCGGCGTCGACGCGCGTCTCCCGGCGGTCGTCGTCGGCGACGGCGAGGCACGGGACGTTCTCGTCCGCGCCGACTCCGTCGAGGCACTCGACGTCGACACCGTCGTCGCGGCTGTCGACGGACTCGACCCACGCGAGACGCTCGGATCGCTCGTCGCCGGCGTCAAGACCGCTCCGGACGCCGACCGGGCGGGCGCGGTCGCGACGTTCACCGGCCGGGTTCGAGCGAGAGACTCGACGGACGACGCCCGGACAGAGCGGCTGGAGTTCGAGAAGTACGAGGGGGTCGCCGACGAGCGGATGGCGACGATCGGACGCGAACTCGAAGCACGCGAGGGCGTCCTCGCCGTCCGCACCCACCACCGGACCGGCGTCGTCGAGGCGGGCGAGGACATCGTCCACGTCGTCGTCCTCGCCGGCCACCGCCGCGAGGCGTTTCGCGCCGTCGAGGACGGCATCGACCGGCTGAAAGACGAGGTGCCGCTGTTCAAAAAGGAGGTCACCGTCGAGGACGAGTTCTGGGTCCACGAGCGGGAGTGACAGACGCTCGTCGGACACGTGTCGACAGCGTTTCAGAATCGGGTCGAAGCGTGCAGACAGGTCGATAAAATGTCTAAAAGTCTCTGCGGCGGTCGTGAACGGTCCAGTTTTCGCCGATTTACGCCCGAATCGAACCGAACGTTCACCCAGTTATAGGCCCCTCTCGCCCGACAGGCCGGACGCGATGAGCGCGACCGCACACCCGACGACGGGCGACGAGGCGACGAAGGACGAGCGACTGAAGCAGTACCTGCTGGAGGAGGCCGAGGACGGCGAGCTCTACTTCAAGAGCAAGTTCATCGCCGACGACGTCGGCCTGTCGCCGAAGGAGATCGGCGCGCTGATGGTGAAGCTCCGGGACGGGGCAACGGAGCTGACCGTCGAGAAGTGGTCGTACACGGGTGCGACCACGTGGCGTGTCGAACCCGCGTAGGGGACCAGGTTCGCGCTCGCGTCGCTGGTCCCTGCGCGACACCTCTCCGGTCGAGCGGCCACGCAACTGTTATTTTTCGACACCCGCTAGTGTGACTCGATGGACCCGCGGGACCCGTCGGCTGACGGACCGCCGACGGCGCGGCTGCAGTCGCTGCTTCGTCTGCGCGCGACCGAACACGACGGCGAGGAGCGGCGCTACCACGGCGACCCGCTAGTGCCGCGTGCGGTGCTGTCGCGGGAGCTGGACGAGGCGTTCCGTGAGGCGGGCTACGAGTGTCAGGTGGTCGACGGCCGGGACGCCGGCGAGGTGACCGTCGTGGCCGAACCCGTCACCCCCGGCGTCGACGGCGTGCCGTGGGCGAACGTCGTCCTCGCGGTCGGAACAGTCTGTTCGACGCTCCTGGTCGGCGCGGTCGCGTGGTACTACGTCCCGCCGTCGACGATCGCGGAGAACCCGCTGGTCGCGCTTCGGGCCTGGCCGTTCACCGCCGCCGTGCTGGGCGTCCTCGCGACCCACGAACTGGGGCACTACGTCGTCGGGCGGTACCACGGGGTCGACGTGTCGCTCCCGTACCTGATCCCGTTCATCGTCCCGTTCGGAACACTCGGTGCGGTGATCCGGATGCGCGGACGGATGCCCGACCGGAGGGCGCTGTTCGACGTCGGGGTCGCCGGGCCGCTGGCGGGACTGGCTGCCACTGTCGTCGTCACGGCGGTCGGACTCTGGATCGACCCGATGCGGATTCCGGCGCGTGTGGTCGCGTCGAGCGGACAGGTCATCGTGTTCAACGACCCACCGCTCCTGCGCCTCATCGCGTCGGCCCTCGGCCAGCCGACGACCTACGCCGACCCGCGGCTGACCGTCCACCCGGTCATCGTCGGCGGCTGGGTGGGGATGTTCTTCACGCTGCTCAATCTCCTGCCGGTCGGGCAGCTGGACGGCGGGCACGTCCTCAGGGCGATGCTCGGGCGCCGGCAGGAGACGGTCGCCGCGCTGGTGCCGGGCGTCCTGTTCGCGCTGGCGGGCTACCTCCACGTCGCGGAGGGGTTCGGACTGAACGAGTCGGTCGGGCTCTGGGTCTTCTGGGGACTGCTCACGGCGGTCGTCGCGTACAACGGACCGGCCACCCCCGTCGACGAGACGTCGCTCGGGACCGGGCGGCTGGTGCTCGGGGCCACGACGTTCGCGCTCGGCGCGCTCTGTTTCGTCGCGGTGCCGGTCGAGCTACTCGGCTGAGCCGCCGTGGGTGTACCCCCGGTCCGGGAGCGGGTCGCCGTCGGCGGTGACAGCCGCGTCAGCCGGCTGGACCTCGCCGACGACCGAGAGCGGGACGTCGAGCGCCGCCCGGGCGTCGTCCGTCCGGTCGTCCGGGACGGCACAGAGAAGCTCGAAGTCCTCGCCGACGAAGCCGGCGAGCTCCCGCCGGTCGTCGGCGTCGCGGGCTACGCGCTCGACGCTCGGGTCGACGGGGACGTCCGCCCACGAGACGGCGACGCCGACGCCGCTCGCGGCGGCGAGCTGGTGACACGAGCGCGCCAGACCGTCCGAGATATCCATCATCGCCGAGGCGTGGGGGGCGAGCGCACCGCCCGCCGCGACCCGAGGGGTGAACCGGAAGAGGTCGTTGCCACGCTCGGCGTCGCCGGCTGCGAACCGCCGGAGCGCCGCCGCGGTACGGCCGAGCGCGCCCGTGACACAGACCGCGTCGCCGGGCGTGGCGCCAGAGCGCGACACGGGGTCGTCGGCTCGCCCCACGACGGTCGAGGCGACGGTGCACTCGTCGTGGCCGTCTAAGTCGCCGCCGACGTACTCGGCGCCGACGAGGTCGCAGACGTCGGTCGCGCCGTCGAGGAACGCGCCGACCGCGTCGGCGTCGAACGACGGGGCGCCGTAGGCGGCGACAGCACAGCGCGCGGCGGCACCCATCGCGGCGACGTCCGACAGCGAGGCGCCGACGGCACGCCACCCGGCGGTGTACGGGGTCGTGCCATCCGGAAAGTCTGTCCGCTCGTGAAGCATGTCGGTCGTGACGACGAGGTCGTCGACGACCGCGGCGTCGTCGCCCGCTGCCGGGAGGCGCTCGGCGACGAGTGCGAGCGCCGCGCGCTCGTCCATGGGGCGCCGCGGGACGGGCGGGACAAAACGGTTCCGAGGGGCTTCGGTGGGTTCAAGCGGCCCTCTCCCGTCGCCGGTGGTATGATCGGCGGGAAGACGCGGGCGACGGTTCTCGCGTTCGCCGCCGCCGTCGTGGTGTTCGCCGTCCTCCTCTCGGCTGTCGGCGTCGACGACGTGCTCTCGGTCGTCGCGGGCGCCGACCGCCGTCTCGTCGGCCTCGTGGTGCTCGTCACGCTCGGGTGGCTCGCGGCGTGGGGCGTCGCACTCCGGGTGGTGCTCGGCGTTCTCGGCGTCTCCGTCTCGCCGCTCCAGTCGTTTCTCGTGTTCGCGGGCGCGATGTTCTCGAACAACGTCACGCCGTTCGGACAGGCCGGCGGCGAACCGGTGACGGCGCTGCTCATCTCGCGTGTCGCAGACACGGAGTACGAGACGGGGCTGGCCGCAATCGCCAGCGTCGACACGCTGAACTTCGTCCCCTCGATCGCGCTGGCGCTGTTCGGCGTCGGCTACTTCGCGTCGGAGGTGGCGCTCGGGACGAACCGAAACCTCGCGCTCGCCGCCGTCGTCGTGGTGGCGCTGGCGGTCGCGGTACCGGGGCTGGTCTACGCCGTGTGGCGCAAGCGCTACCGGCTGGAGGAGCGCGCGGTCGGGCTGCTGGTCCCGCTCGTCCGGCGGGTCGCGGGCCGGGTCCCGCGCGTTCCGGTGCCGACGGCGTCGGGCATCGAGCGGCGAGTAGACGGGTTCTTCCGCTCGATCGAGCGGGTCGCAGCCGACCCGTGGGCGCTGGCCGCGGCGCTCGGGCTGTCTGCCGTCGGGTGGGGGTGTCAGATGCTCGGGCTGTGGCTCGCCTTCCGCGCCGTCGGCACGCCGATTCCGCTGTCGGTGGCGCTGTTCGTCGTCCCGATCGGCGCTATCGCGGGCGTGACACCCCTGCCCGGCGGCGCGGGGGGGATCGAGAGCGTCCTCGTGCTCCTCCTCGTCGCGGCGCCGCTCGCGGCGGTCGGCCAGTCTGTCGCGCTCGCGGGCGTCGTCGTCTTTCGCGCCGCCGTCTACTGGGTGCCCGTCGTCCTCGGCGGCGGCGTGACCGCCGTCGTCGGCGTGCGCGCCGGGGCGCTCCGGAGACGCTGAGCGCCCGGATGACGACGGATTTAACCGCCGGTCGCGGGTAGCGAGAGACATGGCGACCCTCTACGACGTCCCGGCAGACGCGCTCATCGAGCGTGTCGCCGACCGGATCGCAGACGACCTCGACGAGCCCGACTGGCTCGAGTTCGTGAAGACCGGCGAGAGCCGCGAGCTCCCGCCACAGCAGGAAGACTTCTGGCAGACCCGCGCCGCGAGCCTGCTTCGCAAGGTTGCCGTCGACGGGCCGGTCGGTGTCGACCGGCTCTCGACCGACTACGGCGGTCGCAAGCAGGGGTCGACGCGCTACGTCGTCTCCAGCGAGCACTCGACCGCCGGCAGCAAGAAGATCATCCGCGTCTGCCTCCAGCAGCTCGAGGAGGCCGGCTACGTCGACACCGCAGAGGGCGAGGGCCGGCGCGTCGCTCCCGACGGCCAGCGTCTGCTCGACGACGTCGCGGACGAACTGATCGCGGACCTCGACCGTCCCGAACTCGAGCGTTACGCGTAGCCGGCGCGACCCACGGAGAGCGTCGTGAGGAGTACCCTCCAGGTCTCTCGTCTACCGTCGGCGTAGACCGGGGCCGGCGGACGGCGGAGTGGCCGGCCGGACGACCGCCTCCGGCGTGCCGGTCGCGCCGACTGGCCGAGACACGACGACAGTGGCGGGTGCTGCTCCGAAATGGTTTTGCGTGTCACGTGGCGACACGAGGGCATGAGTGGGACTCCCGACGACGAACGGCTAGAGGAACTCCGCAAGCAGAAGATAGAGGAGCTCCGCGAGAGCCAGGGCGGCGACGAGACCGACGCGGCGGCACAGGAGGCCGCGGCGGAGCAGGCGGAGGCCCAGAAGGAGGCGATTCTGAAGCAGTACCTGACCGACGGCGCGCGAAAGCGGCTGAACGCGGTTCAGATGTCGAAGCCCCAGTTCGCCGAGCAGGTCGAACAGCAGCTCGTCGCGCTCGCACAGAGCGGCCGCATCCAGGACCGGATCGACGAGGACCAGATGCGTGACCTGCTGCGCGAGCTGAAGCCCGACGACACCGGATTCAACATCAGGCGCCGGTAGGCGCGGTGGACCTCGCGCTCTGTTACAGCGGCGGCAAGGACTCGACACTGGCTGCTCTGCTGCTCGACCGGTTCTACGACGTGACGCTGGTCACCGCCAGCTTCGGGCTGACCGACGACTGGCAGCACGCGCAGGCGGCTGCGTCGGCGCTGTCGTACGAGTTCGCCCACGTCGAGCTCGACCGTTCGGTCGCCGAGGCGGCGGTCGAACAGATCCGCGAGGACGGCTATCCGCGTAACGGCATCCAGCACGTCCACGAACACGCCTTGGAGACGGTCGCGGACCGTGACGTCGACGCCGTCGCCGACGGGACACGCCGCGACGACCGGGTGCCGAGCGTCTCGCGCGCGCAGGCACAGAGCCTCGAGGATCGTCACGGCGTCGACTATCTCGCGCCGCTCTCGGGGCTGGGTCGGGGTGCGGTCGACCGGCTCGTCGAGCGACGGCTCGAGGTCGACGAGGGGCCGAGCGAGACGGTCGCGAAGGCCGACTACGAGTCGGAGCTCCGGGCGCTCCTGCGCGAGACGGTCGGTGCGGGGGCGGTCCGTGCCCTCTTTCCGGACCACGTCCAGACTGCGGTCCGGGGGCTGCGCGGCCCCGACTAAACGGTCAGTTTCAAGCGCGCGCTCCGCAGAGAGACGTCCGTGCGACACGAGGGTCTGAAGGGGTTTCGCGACTTCTACCCCCCCGAGATGGCCGCCCGTCGGGCGGTGGTCGACGCCGTCGAGTCGACCGCCCGACGGTACGGCTTCCGCGAGATCGCCACGCCCGCCATAGAGCGCCAGCGGCTCTACACCGACAAGAGCGGCGACGAGATCGTCGACGAACTGTACGCCTTCGCCGACCGCGGCGGGCGAGACGTGGCGCTGACGCCGGAGCTGACGCCGACGGTGGCGCGGATGGTCGTCGAGCGGGGCCAGGAGTTCACGAAGCCGATCAAGTGGTTCTCCACCCGACCGTTCTGGCGGTACGAGCAGGTCCAGCAGGGCCGGTTCCGGGAGTTCTACCAGACGAACGTCGACGTGTTCGGGTCGACGGAACCAGCTGCCGACGCGGAGGTGCTGGCGTTCGCGGCGGACGCTCTCGTCGGTCTCGGCCTCTCCGCCGACGACTTCGAGTTTCGGGTCTCACACCGCGACATCCTCGGCGGGCTCCTCGACGCGTTCGACGCCGACGTCGACCGTAGAGCGGCGATCCGCGCGGTCGACAAGTCCGCGAAGGTGGAGACGGCAGAGTACCACGCCCTGCTCGCAGACGCCGGGCTGTCGCTCGCGCAGGCCGAACAGTTCGACGACCTGCTCGCGACCGACGACCTCGACGAGCTGGTCGCGTTCGGCGGCGAGGACGTCCACGGCGCCGTCGAGAACCTCCGGGCCGTCCTCGCCGCCGCCGACGAGATGGGCGTCGGGGACTACCTCGACGTCTCCCTGCGGACGGCGCGGGGGCTCGACTACTACACCGGTGTCGTCTTCGAGTGCTTCGACGCGACCGGCGAGGTGGGTCGGGCGGTGTTCGGCGGCGGGCGCTACGACGACCTGATCGAGTCGTTCGGCGGGCCGCCGACGCCCGCCGTCGGCGTCGCCCCGGGTGTCATGAACTCGACACTCCCGCTGCTCCTCGAGCGTGCGGGCGTCTTCCCAGAGGAGGCCGTCGCGACCGACTACTACGTCCTCCAGGTGGGCGACACTCGTCCGACCGCGGCACGGATCGTCCGTGACCTGCGTGCCCGCGGCCACGTCGTCGAGACGGACCTCGCGGACCGCGGGTTCGGGGCACAGCTCTCGTACGCCGACGCGATCAACGCCGAGACGGTCGTGGTCGTCGGCGAACGGGACCTCGCGAACGACCAGGTGACGGTAAAGGAGATGTCGAGCGGCGACCAGACGACGGCGCCGGTCGACGAGTTCCCGGGCGACCGCGACCGGCCGGGGTACGACGACTTCGCGTAGCGGACGCAGGGCGCGAGCGAGCCGGCGTGCCGCGCCGGTGACGGGACCGCACGCCCCGGTGAGCCGCGGCGCTTTTCGACGCTCGCGCCCCACGTGTGTCGTGCGCGCATACCGGCTCGCCTACGACGGTCGCCCGTTCTACGGCTTCCAGCGCCAGCCTCGGGTCCCGACCGTCGAGGGCGCGCTGTTCGACGCACTCGTCGAACTCGGCGTGACCGACGGACGGGAGCCGCCGGACGGCTACGCCGCCGCCGGTCGGACCGACGCGGGCGTCTCCGCGCGCGAACAGACCGTCGCGTTCGACGCGCCCGACTGGCTGACGCCCGCGGCGCTCTCGTCTGCGCTCCCCGCGACGGTACGGGCGTGGGCGGCTACTGCGGTGCCGGGCGGGTTCCACGCGACCCACGACGCGGTGCGACGGCGGTACGTCTACCACTATCACGCGCCCGACGCCGAGGACGCGGCAGTTCACGCGACGGCCGAGCGGCTGTCGGGCCGACACGACTTCCGCGGCCTGACGCCGGACGAGGCGGGGACGGAGCGGGACCTCTCGCTCGCGGTCGACCGCGACGGCGCGTGGCTCCGTCTGTCCGCCGCAGCCGGGGGGTTCCCGCGCGAACTCGTCCGTCGGCTGGCGAGCGTCCTCGCCGCCGCCGGGCGCGGCGAGGCAGACGCCGCGTGGCTCGGCCGGCTGCTCGGACCGGAGCCGGTCGACGGCGCGGACGGCGTCCCGCCGGCACCGCCCGAGCCGCTCGTCCTCGCCGGGGTGCGCTACCCGTCGGTGTCGTTCGCCGTCGACGAGGACGCGGCGGCGAGCGCACGCGAGGCTCTCGGCGCGCGGCGGCGGGCGGCCCGGAGCGCGTCGCGGGCGCTCGGGACGGTGCTCGGCGGCCTGTAGCGCCGTTTATGTCCGCGGCGGCCCGAGCCTGACCGTGTACGACGCGGTCGTCTTCGACTTCGACGGGGTGTTGACGCAGCCGACGCCGGATGCGGTGCTGGACGAGGCGGCCCGCGGGGCGCTCCGTGCGGTCGGCGTCGCCCGGACGCCACGGTGGGTGCGCCACGCCCGGAGTTCGGACCTCGGGCGGATCCGGCGGCTCTGTGCCGCCCACGGCCTCGACCCGGACGGGTTCGTCGAGACGCGCGACGCCCGGACCACCGTGGCGCAGGCCGAGGCGCTCCGCGACGGGCGCAAGCCGTCGTACGACGACCTCGACGCGCTCGGAGCGGCCGCGGCTGACGGGCGAGCCGTCGCGGTGGTCAGCAACAACCAGCAGGCGCTGATCGACCGGTTCGTCGCGCGCGAAGGGCTGGACCTCGGTGCCGCGTACGGGCGCGAGGCGTCGCTCGCGGGGCTGCGCCGCAAGAAGCCCCGCCCGTACTACCTGCGACGGGCGCTCTCGGACGTCGGCGTCGCGCCCGAGCGGACGCTGTACGTCGGCGACAAGACGAAAGACGTGCTGGCGGCGCGAGCGGTCGGCGCGGACGCGGCGTTCGTGCGCCGGCCCCACCGCGACGGCTACCGCGTCGGAGCCGCGCCCGACCACGAGGTGCGGACACTCCGGGACCTGCCGTGAGCCGGGGGGCAGCCGGCGGCACGGCGTCGACAGCCGACGACAGGTCTTAGCCTCCAGCGGCGAATCTATCTGTATGAGTTCCGTGCCCGAGCGGACCGAGGTCGACACCGAGTACCGCTGGGATCTAGAGAGCGTCTACACGAGCGACGAGGACTGGGAGGCGGCGTTCGAGGCGACCCGCGAGCGCGTGCCGGAGCTGGAGCAGTACGAGGGCCGGCTACTCGACGACCCTGGGACGCTGCTCGCGGCGTTCGAGACCCAGGAGTCGGTGCTGCGCGAGGTGTCGCGGGTCGCGACGTACGCGAACCTCCGGTCGGCGGAGGACCAGCGGGTCGCGGAGTACCAGTCGATGGCGACGCGGGCGAAGTCGCTGGCCGCGGAGGCGCGGTCGGCGTCGAGTTACGTCGAGGTCGAACTTCAGGAGCTCGACGAGGCGCAGTTCGACGCGTTCGTCGAACAAGAGCCTGCGCTCGCGGCGTACGAACACGTCGTCGACGACGCGCGCCGGACCCGCGAACACACCCGCTCGGCGGAGGTCGAGAGCGTCCTCGCCGACCTCTCGGAGGTAACCGGGAGCGCGAGCGAGGTGTACTCGATGCTGACAGACGCCGACATGACCTTCCCGACCGTCGAGCGTCCGGACGGCGACGCGGTCGAGATCACACAGAACAGCTTCACGACGCTCCAGAAACACCCCGACCGTGCGTTCCGGGAACGGGTCCACGAGGCGTTCTACGACCGCTGGGCGGAGGTCCGGAACGCGGTCGGGACGGCCCTCCAGAAGAGCGTCACGGCAGACGTCAAGACCGCGCGCGTCCGGAACTACGAAACCGCACGCGAGGCCGCGCTCGACGGCCCGAACGTCCCCGTCTCGGTGTACGACAGCCTCCTCGACACGGTGCGGGACAACCTCGACGTCCTCGGCAGACACGCCGCGCTGAAGCGGGACCTGCTCGGCGTCGACGAGCTCCGACCGTGGGATCTTTACGCCTCGCTGTCGGGCGAGGAGCCGACCGTCGAGTACGAGGAGGCGTGTGACCACGTCGTCGCCGCCGTCGCGCCGCTCGGCGAGGCGTATCAAGAGCGGATGCGCGAGGGGCTCGACTCGCGGTGGGTCGACGTCTACGAGAACCGCGGGAAGCGCTCGGGGGCGTTCTCCTCCGGTACGTACGACACCCAGCCGTTCGTGCTGATGAACTACCAGGACGACGTGGCGTCGATGTACACGCTGGCACACGAGCTCGGCCACTCGATGCACTCCGAGCTCGCCGCCGACGCCCAGCCGTGGCAGTACGCGGACTACGACATCTTCGTCGCCGAGGTGGCGAGTACGGTGAACGAGACGCTCCTGACCCACCACCTGCTGGAGACGCTCTCCGACGAGCGGCTGCGCCGGGCGGTGCTCGACGAGTACCTTGAGCGGTTCCGCTCGACGCTCTTCCGACAGACGATGTTCGCCGACTTCGAGCTGGCGATCCACGAGGCCGTCGAGGAGGGCGGCGCGCTGACGCCGGACCGGTTCGACGAGCTCTACCGCGAGCGCAAGACCGCGTTCTACGCGCCGATGGCCGCCGACGAGCGCATCGAGCGCGAGTGGATGCGGATCCCGCACTTCTACTACAACTACTACGTCTACCAGTACGCGACGGGGATCGCCGCCGCGACCGCGATCGTCGAACGGATCCGCGAGGACGGCGAGTCCGCGGCAGCGGACTACCGCGCGGCGCTGGAGCTCGGCGGAAGCGAGTACCCAGTCGACGTGCTGGCGCGGGCGGGCGTCGACGTGACGACGCCGGAGCCGGTCGAGTCGGCGGTCGCCGTCTACGACGAGTTGGTCGCCGAGCGGCGGTCGGTGGCGGCGTAGCCCGACGGGAACCCAAAAGGCCCAATACTCCGCCTGTCCTATCACGGATACCAGATGTCACGGAGCCCGTCGCTGCCCGATCGCCCCCGGCTCGACCTCGACCCGGAGATGTCGGACGCGGAGCGGCTCGATGCGATCCGCAAGCACTTCGAGCGGCTCGTCCAGGTGAACCGCGAACTCGACGAGCGTCTCGGCGACGCCCGCGGCCGTCGCGAGGAGCTGACAGAGAACGTCGACCGACTGAAGCGGCGCAACGAGGCGCTGAAGACCTCGTCGCTGTACGTCGCGACGGTCGAAGAGCTGACCGACGGCGAGGCCGTCATCCGGCAGCACGGCAACAATCAAGAGGTGCTGACCGAGCTCGACGAGACGCTGGCAGAGCGTGTCGAGGCCGGCGACCGGGTGGCCGTCGACGACTCCTTTTCGGTCCAGCGGCTGCTGGACGACGAGACGGACGCCCGGGCGCAGGCGATGGAGGTCGAGGCCGACCCGGAGGTCACCTACGCCGACATCGGCGGGATCACCGAGCAGGTGCGCGAGGTGCGCGAGGCCGTCGAGGACCCGCTCGACAGCCCGGAGCGGTTCGAGGAGGTCGGAGTGGACCCGCCCTCCGGCGTCCTGCTCCACGGCCCGCCGGGGACGGGCAAGACGATGCTCGCGAAGGCCGTCGCAAACGAGACCGACGCCAGCTTCATCAAGATGGCCGGCTCCGAACTCGTCCACAAGTTCATCGGCGAGGGGGCGAAGCTCGTGCGCGACCTGTTCGAGGTGGCCCGCGAGAACGAGCCGGCGGTGATCTTCATCGACGAGATCGACGCGATCGCCTCGAAACGCACCGACTCGAAGACCTCCGGCGACGCCGAGGTCCAGCGCACGATGATGCAGCTGCTCTCCGAGATGGACGGCTTCGACGAGCGCGGCGAGGTGCGGATCATGGCCGCGACGAACCGGTTCGACATGCTCGACGAGGCGATCCTCCGGCCCGGTCGGTTCGACCGCCTCATCGAGGTGCCCGACCCCGACGAGACCGGCCGCGCGGAGATCCTTCGAATTCACGCCCGCGACACGAACGTCGCCGACGACGTGGACTTCGACGCGCTGGCCGCCGACCTCGACGACTACTCCGGTGCCGACATCGCCGCGCTGGCGACGGAGGCGGGGATGTTCGCGATCCGGGACGACCGCACGACCGTCACCGAGAGCGACTTCCGGGACGCCGTCGAGAAGCTAGAGGAGGCCGGCGGCGACGACGTCGACGAGGTGCCCGGCGTCACCGACTACCGGTACTGACCCGCCGCGAGCGGTGAGCTTTTGCGGCCCGGTCGCGTAGACGTACTACCTCTCGATGAACGGCAACACCCCCTACGCCGGCCGCTCGGGGACCGCCGGCTACGGGTCCACAGAGCTCTCGGTCGACGAGATCCGTCGACTCCGGCGTGCCCTCGCCGGCATCGCCGACCGGACGCGCACGTACCTGCCCGACGAGTACACCGTCGGTGCCGACCTCAGCACCGGCGTCCGGGGCGTCGAGGCGACGGTCGCGGTCCACCCACCAGCCGGCGACCCGGTGAGCGCCGGATTCACGCCGGACCGGGCCGCGCTGTCGGAGGGGATCGGCAGCGAGGACCGCGAGGAGGTCGCACGCGGCCTCGCGGCCAGCGCCGCGCTCCAGGTGATGGGCGCCGTCGACGACGACTTCACCCCGACCGCCCGGTAGTGGGCGGCGAGACGAACAGGCCGTAACAGACCAACACCAGGGAGGCGAGCGCCCCGACGTAGCTCGCGGCGTCACCGACCAGTAGCCCCGCCGCAGCCGGGACGGGGACGGCAGCGAGGAGCAGGTCGTACGCCGACGCGGAGAGACGGAACGGAGGTCCGTTGCCGACACTCATCCGTACACACCGTTCTGTCGTACGAGTGCCACTTACAAAACGTTGGTGGTAGTTCGACGAGACACAGAGGGAACCACGACGGTGGTTCTGAGTTGTCTCTGTCGAACTGCCGAGACGCGTCCGGGTAACTATCTCATAACTTATCGATCGCCACCGAAAGGCACTAGGGGCACGCCCGGGAGTGGCGGACGATGGAGACGCGCCACGCCGTCGTCGCCGGAGACGCCCGACGGCTCCCGCTGCCGGACGACGCCGTCGAGCTCGTCGTCACCTCGCCGCCGTACCCGATGGTCGAGATGTGGGACGAGGCGTTCGGCGCGACGGCGCCGGGCGCGCGGGCGGCCCTCGACGACGGCGACGGGGCGGCGGCGTTCGCGGCGATGCACGACGCGCTCGACGATGCGTGGGCCGAGGTCGCCCGGGTGCTCGTCCCGGGCGGCGTCGCCTGCGTCGTCGTCGGCGACGCGGCCCGGACGCTCGACCGGTTCCGGCTCTACCGCAACCGCGACCGGGTCGGTGCGGCGTTCGAGGCGCTGGGGTTCGACCCGCTGCCCGACGTGGTCTGGCGCAAGCCCGCGAACAGCGCGGCGAAGTTCATGGGCAGCGGGATGCTCCCGCCGAACGCCTACGTCACGCTGGAACACGAGTCGGTGCTGGTCTTCCGCAACGGCGCGCGTCGGCTGTTCGACCCCGGCGCAGAGCGGCGGTACGAGGCCGCATACTTCTGGGAGGAGCGCAACCGCTGGTTCTCCGACGTCTGGACCGACGTGCGCGGGGTCACACAGGGGGGCGCGGCGGGGCCCCGCGAGCGAACCGCCGCCTACCCGTTCGCGGTGCCGTACCGGCTCGTGAACATGTACTCCGTCTACGGCGACCGGGTGCTCGACCCGTTCTGGGGGACGGGGACGACGACACTCGCGGCGATGACCGCTGCCCGCGACTCCGTCGGCGTGGAGCGACACCCGGATCTTGTGGCCGGGTTCGCCGACCGCGTCGGCGAGGTGGCTCGGCTCTCGCGCGAGGTGACCGCCGGGCGGCTGGCCGACCACGCCGAGTTCGTCGCCGGGCGGGACGACCACGACTACGAGATGGACAACTACGACCTGTCGGTGCGGACGAAACAGGAGCGCCGGATACGCCTGTACGAGGCCGACTCGGTGCGACCGGTCGGCGGCGGCTACGCGGTTCGTCACGCGCCGGCGGAGCCGTGAGCGGCGAGACGAGACGGCGCCGTGTTACTTGCCCCAGAACGGGTCGCGCTTGCGGTGCCGGTCGAGGTACGCGTTCAGCGTCTCCAGCTCCGTCGCGCTCAGCTCGTCGTCAAGCTCCTGCTCGAGGATCTTCGCGTGCTTCTCCGGCACGTCGACCCAGAGCTCGTCGCCCTCCCTGATCTGTCGGCCGACCGTCGGGCCGTCGATGGCGACGCTCACCCGCTCGCCCTGTCGGGCCTCGTCGACGTCGTCGCCCTGGTTCTGGATCCCCGAGAGCTGTCCGACACGGGTCGGCTCGTCCTCGTCCTCCGGCCAGCGGAGGACGTACTGGTTGTTCCGCAGGAGGCCGCCCCGCACCTCGACGCCGACGACGGCGGGGTCGGACTGCCGGAACGTGTGGTCGTCGAGAACGACAAACCGGGCGGGCCGGGTGATCCGTTCGAGCACGGTCGACTGCTGTGCGCGCTCGCGCTCCGCGACGAACGCCTCGTAGCGCTCGACGAGCTGGTAGATGACGTCGTCGGCGAACAGGCGGACCGCAGACTCCTCTAGGTCGGCCTCCGCGTTCGCCAACACGTCGACGTTGAATCCGAGGATCGCGGCGTGTTTCTGCTCGTTCGCGGTGGAGGCGACGGCGACGTCCCGCGGCGCCACGTCGCCCACCTCGGCCCGGAGGACCGGCACCTCGGCCTCGGCGAGGGCGTTCGCGATCGCCTCGAGCGAGCCGAGGGTGTCGGCCTTGACCACGAGGCCCTCGTCCGCCGTCTCGACCGCGAGGTCGGCGAGTTCGGCCTGGACCGCCTCGACAACCGCCGGCTCGTCCCGGTCGCGGACCACCCGGAGCGGTGCGCCGGCCATCGCGTCGTCGAGATCCGGCGCGGCCACCTTCGCGCCCGCCGCGGCGGCGACGCTCTCGACGCGTTCGAACCGTTTCTCCGTTCGTATCTCCGCGAGCGGGCGGGGCTGGAGGAGCGCACGCACCTCCGTCGCGATCGGGCCCTCGGCCCCGCCGACGACGATCCGGTCGTCCTCGCGCACCGTGCCGTCGTAGAGGACGACGTCGACGGTCGCGCCGAACCCCTTCTGGTCCTTTACCTCGAGTACCGTCCCTGCGCCGGGACCGCTCGGGTCGACGGCCATCTCGTCGCGGAGGTAGCGCTGAGAGAGCCCCATCAGCACCGCGAGGAGGTCGGAGATCCCCTCGCCCGTGAGCGCGGAGAGCGGGACGACCCCGATGTTCTGCTGGAAGTTCTGGACGCGCCAGTAGAAGTCGGCGGAGAAGCCGGCGTCCGAGAGGTCGCCGATCAGCTCGTAGACGTTCTCGTCCAGCAGCTCTCTGGCGCGCGAGCTCTGGACCGCGAACGACTGCTGGACCGGCGTGTCCTCCTGTGGGTTCCACCCCGCCGTGACGTCTATCTTGTTCGCGGCGACGACGAACGGCGTGCCGGTGCGCCGGAGGATGTCGACCGCCTCCTCGGTCTGTGGCTGGAAGCCGTCGTTGACGTCGACGACGAGGACGGCGATGTCCGCGAGGGCGCCGCCGCGGGCGCGCAGCGTCGCGAACGAGTGGTGGCCCGGCGTGTCGATGAACAGCAGGCCGGGCAGGTCGAAGTCGGTCGGGTCGACCAGTTCGCCGGCCATCGACGAGACGGTGTCGAGCGGCACCGCCGTTGCTCCGATGTGCTGGGTGATCGCCCCCGCCTCGTCTTCGCCAACGGCGGAGCCACGGATGCGGTCCAGGAGCGTCGTCTTTCCGTGGTCGACGTGGCCGAGAACGGCGACGATCGGCGTCCGCAGGCGTGTCTCGGCCTCCTCGGCGGCGTCTGTTCCGGACATCGACGGAGATACTCGTCGGAGACTGCCGGCGGCCCCGATTGAGTCTTTCGTATCCGCGTCGACCGACACCGTCGCGCGCCGTCCGTGGCCCGACGGCTCCGCGTCCGTCTCCGGTGCCCGCGTGGCGTACCTGTCGGGAGCAGAGCGGCACACGTCTGACGTCCCCGTGGCGTTTATGTGACTGCCGCGCCCGCCTGCCGGCATGGCAGACGTACTCGCGGAGAACCTCTCTGACAAGGCGGTCGTGGGGGCCGACGGCACCGAGATCGGACCGCTCTACAACATCACGATGGACCTCCGGACCGGCGCGCTCGGCGACCTCCTCGTCGACCCGAACGAGGAGTTCTCCGTCGGGTCCAGCGGGTTCGGCGTGGACGAGAGCGGTCTCCTCCACGTGCCCGTCTCGCGCGTCCAGGCGGTCAAGGACTACATCGTCGTCGAGCGCTGAGTAGATGCGCGTGCTGGACGCCTCCGCGTTCGTCCACGACTACACGACCGCCGACGAGACGGCGTCGATCCCGGCGGTGGCCGAAGAACTCACCGGGGAGACGGCGTACCGGTTCGACGCAGAGGAGGGAGCCGGGATGCGCGTCCACGTCCCCGCCGACGAGACGGTCGCCCGAGTCCGTCGTGCGGCGGGCGAGACGGGCGACGACGGGACGGTCTCGCGGACCGACCGCCGGCTCGTCGCCGCCGCCCTCGAGCTCGACGCGGTCCTCGTCACCGACGACTACGCGGTCCAGAACGTCGCCGCACAGCTGAGCGTCGAGACGGAGGTCGTCGCACGCGACGGGATCGACGAGCGCCGCGAGTGGCGCTTCCAGTGTCGGGGCTGTGGCCGCGAGTTCGACGACGACCGGAACCGCTGCCCGGTCTGTGGCTCCGACCTCACGCGCAAGAACCCGGCGTAGCCGACGGCTCACGGCACGACCGTGAACGCAGACGTCGTCGGCGCGGCGACGCGGACCAGCCAGGTCCGGCGGTATCCGACGGCGGTGACAGCGAGCACGGGGAGCCAGAGGGCCGTCTCGACGGGGCCCGGTCCGGCGCCGACGGCGAGCAGCGTCCGTCCGCGCCGCGACCCGGATAGACGCCGAGCGCGACAGCCGGAGTCTCGTCGACTGCGCCGAGGCGGACGGCGCGGCTGATCTACACCAGCCCCGTCGCGGCAGCGTACTGGAACGCGAACAGCGTCGCGTTGTAGAGGCCGTGTACGCCCGCCGGCACCAGCAGGTTCTCCGTCCGCTCGTAGGCCACGCCGAGCACCAGCCCGAGCGCCGCGGCGACGGCGAGGTAGGTGAGCCGCGACCCGGAGCCCCCGAGCGCGAACAGGTGGACGGCGCCGAAGCCGGCGCTGGCGAGCACCACCGCGGGGGCCGGCCCCCACGCCCGCCTGAGGAGGCCCTGGAGCCCGCCGCGGAACACCAGTTCCTCGAACGGACCGACCAGCAGGAGTGAGACGGGGATCATCCACAGGAAGAACGTCGGGTCCTCGCGGCCCGCCGCGACGACCTGATTCTGTGCCACCTCGACGCCGAGACGCGAGAGCGCGGCGCCGATGGCGTTCGCGGCGACGAGGAGGACGACGACGCCGACGACGAGGTAGCCGGCGTCGCGGGCCGTCGGGCGGCGCAGGCGGTCGCGTACCAGCGCCCAGTCGTCGGTCGCGGCGAGGTAGCCCGCGACCCCGAGGCCGAACCCGAGAAACTGCGCGCCGCTGACGAACACACGGTACGGGAGCGTGTCGCGCGCGAGTCCGGTCCCGCGGAGCAGCCCGTCGGCGAGGCTCGCGAGCACCACCGCGCCGAGGAAGGCGACAAAGACGACGAGCACACCCTTGCCGAGCGCGGCTAGACGCTCCTCGGCGGAGTGCGACGAGGCGTCGGAGACTGCCGGCATGCTGTCGTACGTACGGTGTCCGGCTGAATAGACCCTCCGGTCAGTCGCCGTCGACGACTAGCCGCGTCTTCTCCGCGACGGCGGCGGCGGCCTCGTCCTCGGCCTCGCCCTCCGCGCCGAGCAGTCCGCGGGCGGCGGTCTTTCCCCACTCCACCGCGGGCTGGGTGAACGTCTCCACCCCCGCCAGTTCGCCGGCCAGCACGCAGGCGGCCTCGAAGCCGTACAGCAGTTTTCCGACCGACCGCGCGTCCAGCCGGTCGAGTTCGACCCGGACGCTCGGGCGTCCGGCGGCGGCGAGGCTCGCCTCTGTCGCGCGGAACTCCGCGTCGAGCAGGTCACCGAGGCTCGTGCCGTCGAGAAACGGGACGTCCGCGGGGACGTCCGGCACCGGCACCGCGGCGGTGCGCTCCGCCGGGCGGACGAGGGTGACGAGCTTGTCTCGTCGGCCGGCGCGGTAGAGCTGGAGCTGAGAGTGCTGGTCGGTCGCCCCGAGGGCGCGGAGCGGCGTCTGCCCCAGCCCGTCCTTTCCGAGGCTCTCGGCCCAGAGCTGGGCGAACCACTCCGCGAACGGCTCCAGCGCCTCGGCGTACGGCATCATCGCGTTCGCGGCTGCACCGCGCCGGTCGAGGGCGTGTGCGACGGCGCCGTACGCGTAGCCCGGCGTCTCGAACAGCGACCCGGAGAGGCCGGCGGCGGCGCTACTGGCGCCGTCGAGCAGCGCCTCGACGTCCGCGCCGCGGAGCGCCGCCGCCGCCGTCCCGACGGGCGAGAGGAGGGAGAACCGCCCCGGCACGCCGTCCGGAACCCGGAGCGTCGGCAGGTCGTGCCGGCTGGCCAGCCGGCGGAGCGGCCCCGACTCGCCGGTGGTGACGAGCGTCTGCGCCGTCCAGTCGACACCCGCCGACCGCATCGCGTCGCGGACGACGAGGAAGTTCGCGAGCGTCTCCGGCGTCGTCCCCGACCGCGAGACGACGTTCACCACCGTCTCGGAGAGCGGCAGGTCGTCGAGCAGCCGCGCGGTGTGTGCCGGGTCGACGTTGTCGAGCGCGTGGACCGACGGCGCGTCGTCGGGCGCGGGCAGGGCCGCCGCGAGCGTCGACGCCCCGAGCGCGCTCCCGCCGATACCGACGACGAGCACCGCCCGCGGCTCAAACCCCGCCGTCGCGGCCCGCACCGCGGACGCGTCGGCGTCGTCCGGGAGCGCGAGCGCCGCGTAGCCGTGGGCGCGCTCGTCGCGCCCGCGCTCGATCCGCTCGTGGGCGTCCGCGACGCGGCTGTCCAGCCTGTCGAGCGCCGCCCGTGAGACGCCGGGCGTTGCCGTCGCCGCGAGGGCGTTGCCGATGTCGACACGCATACCGGGGGCGCGGACGGGAGCGACATAAGTCCGAGCGGTTCAAGCACACCGACAGCGTGGCGAGCACGTGGGGTACAGCGGCGTCCTCGGCGCGTTCCCGTACGCGGCCCGGCAGAGCGAGTCGTGGCTCTTCCGGTCGTACGCGCTGGTCAGTGCGGTCGTCGGCGGCGGGCTGGCGCTCCTGTTCGTCCTCGGACTCGTCGTCCTCATCGCACAGACTGCGGCGGTCGCCGGGGGGTCACTCACGCTCTCGCGCGCGTTCTACGTCGTCGTCGGGCTCCTCCTCGTGCTGCCCGTCGTGACGCCGACACTCCTCGTCGCCCGCCGGCACCGACGCGAGGGGTCGACGCCGCGCTACGACGCCGGGCTGGCGCTCGCGGGGTACCTGTTCGTCGTCTCGCTGTACGCCGCGCTCGTCGTCACCGTCCCGCCGGCCCAGCAGACGACGCCGTCTGGCCCGTTCGCGCCCGTCGTCGCGGCGCTGTACGCGCTCCCGCCCGTCGCCGCCGTCGGTCCGCCGCTCGTCGGCGTGGCGGCGATCTACACGGCCCACCGGCTGTCGCGCTGAGGGCCGGCAGCCGAAACCACAAAGCCTCGTCGGCGGCTGACAACAGCCGTGACAGGGGACACGGAACGCGTGGCCGGCAGCTTCCTCGTCGCCGAGGCCGACGACGACGGGTCGGGCGCGGTGCTCCAGGACGCCGAGCGTGGCCGGGTTCACGCCGTCGACGACGCGCCGGAGCTGACCGCGGGCGAGGCGCTGACCGGCGAACTCGTCGCCGACGACCCGACCGGGACCGTCTGGCGCGTCGCGGAGACGAGCGACCGCTGGACCGTGCGCGTCGCGGAGAGCGCGGAGCCGCCGACGGCGAACAGCCGCGAGGCGGCGAGCGAGGCGGTCGGCGACCTCGTCCGGGTCGAGCGCGCCGGCGAGGGCGAACTCCACGTCATCACGGTGCCCGAGGACGGGACGGAGGCCGCCGTCGCGGACGTCCTCGACGACGAGACGGGGCTGCGGACGCGGGCGGCGCGGCTCGGCGTCCGGCGCGTCGAGGTGCGGTCTGCGCCCGGTGTCGTGGTCGTTCGGTACCTCCCCTGACTGTCGGCTCGCTACCGGCGTAACGGAGAAGGCTTATTCGGCGGGCGGGCGCGGGCGGCGTATGGTCGCATTCGAGATACCGGAGGTCGACTACACCCGGTACTCGAACCGACAGCTCGCGGCGCTGCCGCTCGCGGCGCTGGCCCTCGCTCTCGGGGTCATCGCGGCGTGGGTCGTCCTGTTCGGCGCGCCCGTCGAGCTCGGCTTCGAGTTCACCGGCGGCACCGAACTCCGGGTGGACGCGCCCGGAACGGACGCCGCGACGGTCGGCGACGCGTTCTCCGTGCCGCCCGAGTCGATCCAGAGCGCGTCGGGCAACACGTACATCGTCACCTTCGACGCAGAGGGGCCGTCGACGTCGACGCTGGCCGACCAGGCCCGCGACGCGGGCTACGAGGTACGGGCGAGCTCGTCCGTCGGGGCGAGCTTCGGCCGCTCGACGCAGCTGCTCGCGCTCGGCGGTGTCGGCGTCGCCTTCGTCGGTATGAGCGCGCTGGTGTTCGTGATGTTCCGGACGTTCGTGCCGTCGGTCGCCGTCGTCGTCTCGGCGTTCTCCGACATCGTCGTTCCCGTCGCCGTCATGAATCTGCTCGGGATCGAACTCTCGCTCGGCACGGTCGCGGCGCTCCTGATGCTCATCGGGTACAGCGTCGACTCGGACATCCTGTTGAACAACCACATCCTGCGGCGGGGCGGCGACTTCTACGAGTCCGTCCACCGGGCGATGCGCACCGGTGTCACGATGACGCTCACCTCGCTGTCGGCGATGATCGTGATGACGATCGTCGCGTCCGTCTTCGGTATCGGGCTGCTTGCCGCGATCGGCACTGTCCTCGCGTTCGGGCTGGCGACCGACCTCATGAACACCTACATGCTCAACCTGAGTCTCCTGCGCTGGTACAAGTACGAGGGAGTCGCCCGGTGAGCGCACTCGAGACGGCCCGCGAGAACTGGCGGATACTCCTCCTCGCGGTCGTCCTCGCCGGGAGCACGTTCGCGCTGTTCTCGCCGACGATGACGAGTGCGAGCTCGTCGGACGGCCCGACGAACCTGCGCTACGGGATCGACCTCGACGGCGGCACCCGCATCCTCGCGCCGCTGGTTGGCGTCACCGCCGAAGACGTCGAGTTCCAGGGCGACGACGCCGCGACCGTCCGCGGAGCGGTCGCAGACGAACTCCCGCAGGCAGACGAGACCGACCTGATCGTCCGCGGCGCCGACGCCGACAACGCGACCAGGACGGTCGAGCTGACGACCGAGTCGTCCCCGGACCGCCTCGGCGACGCTCTCGACGCGGCGGGCTACAGGTACGAGTCCGTTCGAGAGGGAGTCACGGAGGAGACCAGAGAGACGACAGCGACGGTGCTCCAGTCGAAGATAAACGAGGCGGGGCTGTCCGGCGGCGCCGTCCGGACCGTCACCGCGTCGACGGGCGAGTTCGTCCTCGTCGAGGTGCCGGGCGAGGACCGCCAGGACGTCATCAGTCTCATCCGCGACCGCGGACAGGTGACCGTCGAGGCCTACCACCCGGTTCGGGCGGACGGCACCACCGTCTACCGCAACACGACGGTGCTGGCGAGCGACGACTTCCAGAACATCGGCGCGGCGGCGAGCGACGAGCGGACTAGCCAGCCGTACGTCCCCGTCACGGTGCGCCAGGACACCGCGCCCGAGGTCCAGCGCGTGCTGGTCGATACGGGCGTCGCGAGCGGTCCGGGCGACACCCGGTGTACGTACGAGTCCGAGCCACAGAGCACCGAGCCGTGTCTCCTCCTGGTCGTCGACGGCGAGGTGGTCAACTCGTTCGGGATGGACAGTCGACTCAAACGGAGCATGCAGACCGGCGACTGGGCGACCGACCCGGCCTTCCGGCTGACCACGACGAACATCACCGACGCCCAGCAGATCGGCGTCGACCTGCGCGCCGGCGCGCTCCCGGCCCGCCTCGACGTGCAGGCCGGCACCGTCGACTCGGTGTCGGCGAGCGCCGGGACGCGGTTCAAGACCGACTCGCTGATCACCGGGATCGTCGCGGTCTTTGCCGTCGCGGGCGTCGTCTTCCTGCGCTACGGCGAGCCGAAGGTGGCCGCACCGATGGTCGTCACCGCGCTCTCGGAGGTGCTCGTCCTCCTCGGGTTCGCGGCGGCGCTCGGCTACCCGCTCGACCTCTCGGTCATCGCCGGCTTCATCGCGGTCATCGGGACGGGGGTGGACGACCTGATAATAATCGCCGACGAGGTGATGGACGAGGGCGAGGTGTCCTCGCGGCGGGTGTTCCGCTCGCGGTTCCGCAAGGCGTTCTGGGTCATCGGCGTCGCCGCCGGAACGACGATCATCGCGATGACGCCGCTCGCGGTCCTGCCGTCGCTCGGCGCCCTGAAGGGGTTCGCCATCTTCACTATTCTCGGCGTCGTCGTCGGCGTCCTGCTGACTCGACCGGCGTACGGCGACATCCTCCGGGCGCTCCTGACGGACCGTTAGGGGTCGCTCGCCGTCTCCGACCCGGTCGGCTCGTCGGTCCGGGCAGCCGCCTCGTCGTCCGCGGTGCGCCCGTCCGGGCCGCCGGTCGCCGTCTCTAGCGCCTCTGTGTCGGCGGGGGTCTCCCGCCGCGCCGCGGAGACCCGCCGCTCCCCGGCCTCCTCGACGGCGACGGCGAGGCTGCGGTTGTCCATCCGCAGACGCACCCGGTCGGCTGTCGCGGCGGCCAGCACGAGGCCGAGGAGGACAACGAGCAGCCGCCCGCCTGTCGCGCCCGCAGCGAGGCCCGCCAGCGCGACGGCGGCGAGGACGGCCTCGACACCCCACCGTCGGAGCCACGCGAGCGCCGCCTCGGCCTCGGACGTCATGCGGTCTGCTCCGTCGCCCGCCAGATAAACCTTAGAACTCGTCGAGTGCGGACTGCTCGGCAGCGGCGAGCAGGTCGGCACACGTCGCCCACGACGCGCGCGCACAACCCGGGAGCCGTCCGTGGTCGCGGACGAACGCGCGGAGGAACGCCCGCGTCGTCGGGTCCGAGGGGTAGCCGCTCCCGACCGCGCCGTACTCGTCGCGGAGCGCCGCGACCCGCCGGTCGCGTTCGACCTTCGCGACGACGCTCGCGGCGCCGACGACCGGGACGCGCTCGTCCGCGGCGTGGTCGGCGGTGACGGAGACGTCGGGCCCGCCGTCGGCGACGGTCTCGCGGAGCCGTCGTCCGAACCGCGCCGCGTCGACGTCCGCGGCGTCGGCGTACACCGGGTCGCCCGGCCGTGCGACCGCCCGGACTGCCGCGGCCTGTCCGGCGAGCGTCAGTCCGTTCATGTCCGTCCCGGGGTCGTCGATACGCTCGACCGACACCCGGTCGACGGCGACGGCGACCCGGTCGTCGTCGCGCAGCCGCGCGGCGAGTGCCTCGCGCCGGTCCCCGGAGAGCGTCTTCGAGTCGTCGGCGCCGTCGAGCGCCGCCGCCGGCGCCCGCACCGCGGCACAGACCATCGGGCCGAGCACCGGTCCCTTCCCGGCCTCGTCGGCGCCGACGACGGGGTCGGTCACCGCAGGACCGTCTCGTCGGCGAACCGCTCGTCGCCCTCGGCCTCGACCGCCAGCACGTCGAGCGCCGTCACCGTGCAGTCGGCGCCGAGCAGTCCGGCGAGACTCGGCTCCGTCCGTCCGTCGTCGCCCGAGACGAGCTCCTTGACGTACAGGCCTCCCTCGCCGTGGACCTCGACGGTCGCCTCGCGCGGCTCGTCGAGCGCCGCGTCGATTCCGTAGACGGTCCGCTCGCGGGTCTTGCCGGCCCGCCGGTGGTCGACCCGCGCCGGCGTGTACTGCGCGACGGTCGCGCCGTCGAGACGGTCGACGGCGTCGGCGAGCGCCGCCTCGTCGACGGCGGCGTCGAACGCGACGGTCGCGCGGTAGCGCTTCGCGGCGTCGAGGGTCTTCACCCGCTCGACCATCTCGTGGGTCGCGTGCCGGAGTCCGTCGACCTCGACGGCAGCCTCGGCGAACGCGCCGACGTCGGCGGCGAGTCGCTCCAGGTCGACGGTCCGGCGGCGCGGGTCGGCCACCTCGACGACGAACGGGCGGCCCGTCCCGAGCATCCGGGCGTCGACGTCCTCGCGGCCCGCGCCGTGGAAGGTGGCGCCGACACCGTCCATCACGTCCTCGACGACGGGCGCGACGAGTCCCTCGACGCTGCGCTGGTAGGTGAGTCCGGTGCCGTCACAGTCCTCGCACTCGCCGCGCCCGCTCCGGCCCGTGCCGTCACAGGTCCGACAGGGCCAGCGCGTCTGCGGGATGCCCCGCTCCAGCTTCCGGTAGCGCCCGTAGACGAACGCCGAGTTGACCTGCGCCTCGACGGTGTCGGCGTCGACGTCAACGAGGAACTGGACGTCCGGGCGCTCGAAGTCCACCGTCGTCCCGGTCAGCCGTCCGACCCGCTTGCCGGTCTCGCGGTTGACCTCGGCGCGGAGCGGTTCGCCCGCCTCCGGGTCGAGGCCGGCGTCCTCGCGCAGCAGGCGCTCGTTCTCCTCGACCAGCGGCGGGATCCGCGTCCCGACCTGGTAGGTGTCGAACTCGGCGTCGCCGACGGCCGCGACGGCCCGCTCGGCGAACTCGTCGAACCGGCCGGCGATCCCCTCACACACCCAGCACGCCTCTGGCGCGACCGGGTCGTACGGCTCGTCGGCAGCGAGCGCGAGCGTCGTCCGGAGCGCCGCGCCTCGCTCGGCGTCGGTCAGTCCGTGGCTCCGGTCGGCGACCGGACGGCCGAGACAGGCGTCACAGACCGGCCCGGTCGCGACGGCGTCGCGGGCGACGGAGACGAGTGCCGGTGCGTCCACGCCGACACCAGACAGCCACGGCCCGTGGCTCTTTCGCTCCGCGGCGCGTCGTCCGGCGAGAGCGGTGAGCGAGTGGAGGGCGCGGGCTGTCCGGCCCGTCCGAGCGCCCGACTGCGGACGGGGGTGATCGTAGACGTATCACCCCCACAGAGGACGAAGCCCGACGGCCCGTGGTCGACCCGGAGGGAGCGGCGATCCCGCGCTCCTTAAGCCGCCGCGCGCCCGATATCCGGCAGTGAGTGTCCCCGCGATCGCGGTTCGCAACCTGCAGAAGTCCTACGGCGGCGTCGTCGCCCTCGACGGCGTCGACCTGACCGTGCCCGCCGGGAGCTTCTTCGGTCTCCTCGGGCCGAACGGCGCCGGCAAGACGACGTTCATCGAGACGCTCGTCGGTCTCGTCCGGGGTGACGGCGGCGAGGCGACCGTGTTCGGCCACGACGTCGAACGCGAGTACCGCGCGGCGCGCGACGCGATCGGTCTCGCGCCACAGGAGTTCAACGTCGACCGGTTCTTCCCGATCCACGAGGTGCTGGAGCACAAGGCCGGCTACCACGGCTACGGCCGGAGCGAGGCCCGCGAGCGCGCGACGCGGGCGCTCGACCGCGTCGGGCTCCAGGAGAAGCGCGACCAGCAGTTCAGCCAGCTCTCGGGCGGGATGAAGCGGCGAGTCGTGCTCGCACGCGCGCTGGTCACCGACCCCGACCTGCTCATCCTCGACGAGCCGACCGCCGGCGTCGACGTCCAGCTGCGCCGGGACCTCTGGGAGACGGTGACCGACCTGAACGAGTCGGGGACGACGGTGCTGCTCACCACCCACTACATCGAGGAGGCAGAGCGGCTCTGCGACGAGGTGGCGATCATGAGCCGCGGGCGCGTCGTCGAGACGGCCACGCCGGAGGCGCTGATGAACCGCGGAACCGACCGCATCACCGTGCGTCTGCGCGACCCGCCGGCGACGACACCGGAGGTCGCGGCGGGCGGCGACCGCGTCGAGGACGTCCGCGTGGAGGGCGACCGTCTCGTCGTCACCGCGCGGGGTGGCGGCCTCGTCGCCCCGGAGCTCGTTCGGGAGCTCGACCGCGCGGGCTACGAGCTGGTCGACCTCGACGTCTCGCGGACGTCGCTGGAGGAGGTGTTCGTCGACATGACCGCAACCGGCCACGGCGGGCTGGACGAGTCGACCGACGGCGAGGCCGACGCGCTGACCGCCGACGGAGGGACGCCGTGAGCACGTCGAGCGTCCAGATGGCGACGCTGGTACGCCGCGAGATCCTGCGGTTCGTCAGGCGACCGTACAACACGTTCCTCCCGCCGATCATCACGAACACGCTCTACTTCTCGGTGTTCGGCGTCATCCTCGGGAGCCGCATCGGCACCGTCGCCGGGGTGAGCTACATCCAGTTCGTCCTGCCGGGACTGGTGGTGCTCGGATCCATCTCGGACGCGTTCGAGAACGCGTCGTTCTCGGTGTTCCACGGCCGGTGGGAGAGCTACATCGACGCGGTGACGACAGCGCCGATGACCCACCGCGGGATGGTCGTGTCGTACGTCGCCGCCAGCGCCGTCCGGGGGCTGCTCACCGCCGCCCTCATCGTCGGCGTCGGCCTCCTCTTTACCTCCGCGCCGGTCCCGAACCCGCTCTACCTCGTCGGGTTCCTGCTGGTCGTCGCCGTCCTGTTCGCCGGGCTCGGCGTCGCAGGCGGCCTGTGGGCCGGCGACTTCGACAACCTCACCGTCCTGAACCAGTTCATCCTCCGACCGCTCGTGTTCTTCGGCGCGGTGTTCTACTCGCTCGACGTCCTGCCGCCGCTCTGGCGGACCGCGTCGCTCCTGAACCCGATGGTGTACATGGTCAACGGCGTGCGGTACGGGATGATAGGCGTCACGGAGTTGGACCCGAACTCGTCGCTCGCCGTCCTGTCCGGCGCAGCCGTCGCCGTCCTCTTGATCGACCTCGCGCTGTTTCGGCGCGGCTACGGGCTGACAGAGTGACCCGGTCGTTTCTCGTCGTCGGCCACGACGCGCCGACGACGCCGGCGTTCTCGCTCGACGACCTGCCCGGCGCGGGCCGGGTGGATCTCCTCGCGCGGTGTCTCGTCGCCGGGCTCCTCCGCTCGCACGGCGTCCGCGAGGACGCCCGTGTCCACCTCGTCCTCGACGACAGCTACACGCTGGTCGTCGACGGCGCGACGGTCCGTGGACTCCACCCGGACGAGCGCTCGACCGCCGCCCGGATCCGCGGGACGCTGGAGGCACGCGACGAGGCGATCGGGGCGCTCCCGGCGGAGCCGAGCCCCGGCGTGGCGCTCTACCGCGGCGGGCTCGAGTCGGCACTCGACCGCGCCGCAGCGGACGCCGACGGCGTGGTGCTCCTGGACGAAGACGGCGCCCCCGTGGCGGCTGTCGACCCGCCGGCGAACCCGCTGTTCGTCTGCTCGGACCACCGCGACCTCACCGCGAGCGACCGCGCCGTCGTCGCCGACCACGGCCCCACGCGTCTGTCGCTCGGGCCCGTCGCGCTCCACGCAGACCAGGCGATCGCCGTCGCACACAGTTGGCTCGACACCGACGGGGTCGCGCCCGACTATCACAAGGGTTAACAGCCGTTCGAACCTCTGACTGCCCGCGGGCCGGTGGGGTAGCTTGGTATCCTTCGGCCTTCGGGTGGCCGTAACCGCAGTTCGAATCTGCGCCGGCCCACTTCTCCCGCATCTCGACAGACGAGCGCCGCGAACGAAGTGAGCGGCGCGAGTCCACCCCGAGTGCGGGTGCGTGGGGAACGCGAAGATTCGAATCAGGGAACGGAGCGACCGACGGGAGCGAAGTGACCGTGGTTCGACACCTCCGTCGGCCCACCGTTCCCGAACACCACCCGGAGTCACTCGTCGGACGTGACGACCCGTGACCGCGGCTGATCCGACCGCACGCCCGGGTGTATCGAGCCGCGGAGAGGCGTCCGGTCGGGTCGGTTCGCCCGACCGCTGTCACCCCGGTGTGTGCCTACGTATCGGCTGTGTCGATCCCGAGCGCCTCGTTTACCCCGCAGAAACACGTCACTGCGTTGAATCCGAACGCGAGCGCCCCGACGGCAGCCAGCAGGCCGGTCTTTCGCGTCCCGTCGCGGAGTGTGCTGACGGCGACGACAGTCAGCAGGACGGCGAGCACTGCGCGGGCGAGCCGGTCACGACCGCCGACGTTCGTCTCTGTCACGTCGAGATCCCGAGACGCGTCGGGCTTGTATCTTGCTCCGCCCCGGTCCGGGACGGAGACGGGGTCCGTCGTCCCTCGCTCGCCCGTGAGGAGGACGTGGCCGCGACGACCCGCGAGAGTGCCGCGCACGGGCGAGCGGTGGACTGCCGACCGAGGGTGGCGACCCGGTCGACAGCCGCCGCGAGCCGTCCGTCGGCTTCGAGTGTCGGAAACACCGGCTCGCGAACGCGGAGGGGTCCCGGAGTCGCCTGGTGGATCCGGCGCCATCGAGTCGGTGTCCAGGGGTCAGAGACAGAGCAGACCCGTGATCACTCCCGTCGCGGTCGGGGACCCCCCGATCACGACTGGGTTCGTCGACGTGTGGACGACACGGACGGCGACCGTCTCGCCGCTGTTGCGTTCACGCTCGGGACTGGCCGATCCAGCGGCTCACGCACACACCCGTGGTGTCGTCCAGGTCGTGCGACCGCCGGCACAGAGACACGGACAGAGAGAGCAGGAACGGCAGACCGAGGGCGTGTCAGCTGAGCACAAGGGTTATACACGGGGGACACGCATACTGTCGTATGTCGAAGAAATCGGCAGAAAAGTTGGCTCATGTCGTGTGTAACTCGGATACGAGCGACAGAACGAGTACGAAAGCCCGCGAAGAGCTCGCGATCCGGGCAGAAGCCGGAGACATCGACGCGATCTACCAGCTGGACCGGATCAGCACGAGCAGCGGCGCTCGCACCAGGGACAAGCAGGCGGTCGTAGAGACGCTCAGGAACGCGATCTGACCGGCGCAGCCGGACGACTAGACGGCGTGCCGTTGGTCAGGACTCGCGGATCGCCTCGATGATGTTCGACCGGTCGTCCTCGCTGTCGGCGCTGCCGTCGTCGCTCCAGACCTGCTCTGGCATCGGGAGCCCCTCCCACAGCGCCGGGTCGAGCGGCGCCGGGTCGCGGTCGAACCGCTCCTCGAGGAGCCACTGGAGCTGTCGTGCGTGCTGTCCGGCGTGCCACGTCGTCCGCTCGAAGTACTCGTGGACCGTGGGGTCGCCGTAGTAGACGTCTGCCTGCGCCGACCAGTCGCGGTCCCGCCGAGGACCCTCGTACCAGTCGCGGAGTCGGACGCGGACGTGTCGGCCGTAGGTGACGAGCGCGTCTGTCGACAGGTTGGCCCACTCGGGCTCGGGCTCGTAGCTCTCCATCGGCGTTCCGGCCTCGTGTTCGAGGAACGACTCCGGGATACTGTAGGTGTGAAAGACGAGCTGGCCGACGGTCCGGGGGCGGTTCGCTATCGGTCCGTCGAGCCCGTCGGCGGGGAGCTGCTCGGTGTACCGCTCGACCGCGTCAAGGACGGTCCCGAGACGCCGGTAGAGCTCGTCGACCGGGAGCAGCTCCGTCTCGTGGTCGACACCGGCGATACGCGCGACGGCCTGGAGGTCCTGTGCGTCCGCCCAGTCGTCGCCGTGCCTGACGACCGGGACCTGACGCGGGAGACCCCGGGACTCCATCCTGTCGAGGATCGACATGTCCTCCGCGACGTTGTGCGACACGAACGGGACGTCGTTCCGCTCGAGGAACTCCTTCGCGCGGAGACAGCTCGTACAGCCGGTCGCCCAGTAGAGGTGTGTCCGGTCGTCTGGTGTCGACATCGCCAGGACGGCCGCGAGGCTACCTCAAAAGTCTGGCTAGGGGTCGTGGCGCCGCCGGCGCGGAGAGCCCGGTCCAGAACCCTCATGAGCCTCGCGCCTGTCGAGTCGGTGTGCCTCCCGCCGTGCTCCTCTACGACGGCAGCCGGCCCGCGTTCCGTGCCGTCGCCGACGCCGCGACCCGCTGTGCCGACGTCAGGGCCGTCCCGCTCTCGTCCGACGCCGCCGGACAGTTCCTCGACGCGCAGTTCGACGGGCGGCCCTTCGCGTTCGTTCTCGTCGAAGACGAGTCGGTCCACGCCGGCGGGGCGACGGTCGAGCGTGTGCTGGAGCGGCGCGGCCTCGGCGGTCCGATCGCGGCGCTGGCGCGACGGGCGTACGGCCCGCTCTCGGGACCGGTCGGACGGCTGGTGCACGGCCAGGAGCCGGCAGACATCGACGGCACCCGGCCGCTGCGTGACGCGGCGCGTGATCCCGCCGACCGCCTGCGCGACGGCGTGTCGGTCCCGATCAGGTAGCGGCGAGCGCCCACCGCACCGACTCGGCGATCGGCGTGCGGTCGACGGCGACGACCGACTGGAGGTCGTGGTCGGGGCGGACGGTGACGGGGTGGCGCATCGAGAGCGCGAGCGGACGCGCGATCTCGTACTGGACGTCGGTCGTGAACCGGAGCCAGTACGCCGAGAGCGACGGCGTCATCACCGGAACCGGGACGATCCTGATACGCCGGTCTTTCACGTCGGCGGTCAGGCGCAGGAGCGACTCGTAGGTCCACGTCTCCGGCGCGCCGATGTCGTAGGTCTGGCCGCGCGTCGCGGGTTCGTCGGGGAGGCCGACGAGGTACGCGACGACGTCGCGCACGTCGATCGGCTGGCAGGGCGTGCGGACCCACTTCGGCACCGCCATCACGGGCAGGCGGTCGGTCAGGTCGTCGATTATCCGGAAGCTGGCGCTCCCTGGCCCGACGATGACCGCGGCGCGCAGGACGGTCAGGTCGTAGGCGCCCTCCGCCAGCACCGACTCCACCTCGCGGCGGGAGGCCAGGTGTGGCGACAGGTCGCCCTCGTCGCCGCTGATACCGCTCAGGTAGACGACGCGGTCGACGCCGGCTGCCGAGGCGCGCTCGCGGAACCGCTCCGCGTAGCGCCGGTCGCGCTCGGCGAAGTTCTCGGAGGTGAGCGAGTGGATCAGGTAGTAGGCGACGTCTATCCCCTCACACAGGCCGTCGAGCGACGCGGGATCGCCGAGATCGCCCTCGAACGGGATCACGCCCGCCGGAAAGTCGGTCGTGGACGCGCTCCGCGAGAACGCGACCACCTCGTCGCCGCGGTCGACGAGCGCCCGGACCAGTCGCTCCCCGACGAAGCCGGTCGCGCCGGCGACGAGTACGCGCATCGGTAGTATCGTAGGGGGTGTCACGGAAGACAGTTTGGACGACGGCGCGGAGACGGCAGGGGGACGGGAACGCTTATCGGCGCGACGCGCCGCCGATCGGTCGATGCGCCGGTCGCGCGGCATCGCAGTCGCACTCGCCGTCGTCCTCGTCGTCCTCGTCGTCCTCGTCGGGGCTGCGCTCGGTCCAGCGCTCGCCGCCGGGCAGTCGGACACGCCCGGCTCACGGCCCCTCGCCGGCGATCCCGTCGTCGTCGGCGTCCAGGGTGTCGGCAGCTACTCGACCGGCGGCTACGCGGGCGCGGTGGCCGACGGCGACCCGACGTGGCGCGAGTCGAGCGCCGACACGTACTTCGACGTGACCCCGCGGCCCGACGGGACGGTGCTCGCCGCCGTGGCGACAGACGACGTCGAGGACTGTGGCCCATACGACGCGCCGTGTGCTCGCACCGGCTACCGGGTCGTCGACCCCGGCGGGCCGCGGGTCGTCTCGGAGTGGACGTTCCCCGTCCGTACCCACACGAACAGCGAGGTCCACGACGTCGAACCGTTGCCCGGTGGCGGTGTCCTCGTCGCGGATATGGACCGCGAGCGGGTGTTGATCGTCGAGAACGGCTCGGTCACGTGGTCGTGGAACGCCTCGACGCGCTACGACCCGCCCGCCGACCCGACACGGACGGACTGGCTCCACATCAACGACGTGGACCGGATCGCCGAGGGACGGTACCTCGTCTCGGTGCGGAACGCAAACCAGCTCCTGGTGCTCCAGCGTGGTGCGGGCGTCGTCGAGGTGATCAACCGCGACCCCGACGGCGGCGACAGGATCCGGGGTGACCCCGCCGTGTTGAACCACCAGCACAACCCGCAGTGGCTCGGCGACGGCGCGGTACTGGTCGCCGACTCGGAGAACCACCGCGTGGTCGAACTCCACCGTACCGACGAGGGGACCTGGGAGCCGGCGTGGACGCTGACCGCCGCCGGCGGTACGGCCCTCGACTGGCCGCGAGACGCAGACCGCCTCCCCGACGGGACGACGCTCGTGACCGACACCCGGAACGCGCGGGTCGTGGTCGTCGACGAGGAGGGCCGACTGGTCGCGCGTCACCGCTTCGACTACCGGACGCTCCCGTACGAGGCAGACGTGATGGCCGGCGAGCCGGTCGGTGGGCCACGCTACGGCGTCTCGCCGGACGCAGCCGGCGAGACGGGGACGGGCGGGGCGGGCGCGTCCGGCGGCGAGGCGGCGACGCCCGTGGAGCCGCGACCGGTGCCGGTGTTGACCCCGGCGCTCCGGCTGCTCTCGGCTGCCGTGCGCCTGCCGCGCTGGGTTGCCGAGGGACACCTGCTCGCGGCGGTGCTCGCCGTCGTCGGCGGAGCGGCGCTCGCCGTCCGGACACGCCGCCGGAGCTGACCCGACCGGGCGACTCTTGACCCCCGCGGCCCTGCTGTCGGTATGACAGAGTCCGCCCTCCGGTGGGAGCGGCTGTCCGAGACGGTCGTCTTCGACTGTCCCGGCTTTTCTGTCCGCGAGGACGAGGTCTGCCTCCCCGACGGGACCGAGACGACCTACCACACCGTCGTCGAGCCGGCGGCGGTCGTCGTCCTCCCGTTTACCCCCGACGACGAGGTGGTGACGATCGCGGAGTGGCGACAGGCCGTCGGCCGTGTGAACCGTGGCCTCCCCGCCGGGTCGGTCGACCCGGACGACGAGAGCGTCGCCGCCGCCGCCCGGCGAGAGCTCCGCGAGGAGACCGGCCACGAGGCCGACGAGGTGAGCGTCGTCGCGAGCGTCGAGCCGACGAACGGCCTCAGCGACGCGGTCCACCACCACGTCGTCGCACGGGGCTGTACCCCGACCGGTGAACAGCGTCTCGACGAGAACGAGTCGATCCGGGTCGAGCGCCGGGCGTACGACGACCTCCTCGCCGCCGCCGTCGACGGCGACCTGCGGGACGGTCGGGCGGTGCTCGCGCTCCTCCGGTACGAGCTGACCGAACGATGAGCGACGGGGACGGCAGCCCGGGCGGGGTCGAGACACCGGGCCTCGGGACCGGGAGTACGGAGGGGGATGGCTACGGGCCGGACGACCCACCGGGGCCGGATTCGGCGGTCGCGGCGGTCGGCCTCGGCGCGTGGACGCTCGTCTCGTCTGTTGCGGTCGGCCTCGTCGGACTCGGGGTCGGCTTCGTCCTCGCCGTCGGCGCGGTCGGCGGACTGGCCGCCGCCGGCGTCGAGGCGTCGCCGCTCGTGGTGCTGGTCGTCTCGCTCGTGCTGGTCCAGGGGCTCGCCTTCGGCGGCGTCGCGCTCGGCTACGTCACGCTGCGCGACCGCGTCCGCGACCTCGTCCGCGGGCCGGTCGAGCGGACGCTCGGGGTGCGCCTCGACGGGACGCGGCACGACGTCGGGTGGCTCGGCCTCCGGCTCCCGACCCTGCGCGACGCCGCCGCCGTCGGTCTCGGCTACGTCGGCGCGCTCGGCCTGGGTGTCGGCGGCGCGGTGCTGGTGTCGACCGTCGGGCTGGAGGCGGGGTCGAACCAGGCAGCGGACCTCGCCGCGCGGGACCCGAGCGTCCTGCTCCTGCTGATCCCGGCGTCGTTCCTGCTCATCGGCCCCGGCGAGGAGCTGCTGTTCCGCGGTATCGTCCAGAGTCGCCTGCGCGGGACGTTCGGCGCGCCCGCCGCGGTGGCCCTCGCGAGTGTCGTCTTCGCGGCGGTCCACTACGTGGCGCTCTCGGGATCGCCGAGCGCACGACTGGTCACCGTCGGCGTGCTCGTCGGTCCGGCGCTCGTCTTCGGGACGACCTACGAACTGACGGAGAACCTCGTCGTGCCCTCGCTGATACACGGCGCCTACAACGCGACGCTGTTCGGCCTGCTCTACCTCGCGCTCCGGTTCGGGCCCGACGCCGCCGGCCCGGCGCTCCTCGCGTGGGTCTGACTCAGGCCCGCTCGTACACCGTCACGAGCGACGGCGTCACCGCGACCGGGTACCCCCAGAGCCGGGTCTCGACCCGTATCTCCGTCGCGTCGTCGAGCAACCGGCTCAGAGCGTCGGGGTCGACGTGGTCGTACAGCACCGTGTCACTCGACTCGTGGGGTCGGTCGTCGACCGTCTCGAAGGCAGACAGCACCGCCTCACAGACGGACTCGTCCGGAGAGACGGGGTAGCGCGAGACGGGCGTGCCGGCGTCGGCGCGGAGCGGCGTTCTCTCTGACATTACACGCGTCTCGGTCTTCGACGGTATATATCCTTCCGCTCGTTTATCACTCCCGATAACTCGCGGGGGCCCGACCGACCGCGGCGCTTACCTCGCCGCTCCACGAGCGGCTGGTGTGTGTGACCGCGAGGTGTTCGAGGTGCAGGCGGCAGACGGCGCCGGACGGGTCGGGGCGCTCCGGATCCCCCGCGCCGGTCGGACCGTCGAGACGCCGGCGCTCCTGCCGGTCGTCAACCCGAACGTGCTGACCGTCGACCCCGCCCGTCTCGCCGGTGAGTTCGGCGTCGAGATGCTGATCACGAACGCGTACATCGTCCACGCCACCGACGGGCTGCGCGAGGCGGCGCTCGACCGTGGACTCCACGACCTGCTCGGGTTTCCCGGCGCGATCATGACCGACTCCGGCTCGTTCCAACTCGCGGAGTACGGCGATATCGGCGTCGATACCCCCGAGATCGTCCGGTTCCAGCGCGAGGTCGGCGCCGACGTCGGTACGCCCGTCGACGTGCCGACGCCGCCGGACGCGAGCCGGGAGCGGGCGCTCGCGGACCTGCGCGAGACCGAGCGGGCGACGCTCGAGACAGAGGCCGTCGAGACGGGCGAGATGCTCGTCTCCGCCCCGGTCCAAGGATCGACACACCTCGACCTGCGCGAGTCCGCCGGTCGCGCCGCCGCCGCCTCAACGCTCGACCTCTGCCCCGTCGGCGCGATGGTGCCCCTGCTCGAGTCGTACCGGTACGACGACGTCGTCCGCGTCGTCGCCGCCGCCAAGCGCGGCCTCGGTCCTGCCGCGCCCGTCCACCTGTTCGGCGCCGGTCACCCGATGGTCTTCGCGCTCGCGGCGGCACTCGGCTGTGACCTGTTCGACTCCGCCGCATACGCGCTGTACGCCCGCGACGGCCGGTACCTGACGACCGCCGGTACCGAACGTCTCGCCGAGCTCTCGCACCTCCCCTGTCCCTGTCCCGTCTGCACCGACCACGACCCGGCGAGCCTGCGCGACGCCGCCGACGAGGAGCGCGAGCGGCTGCTTGCCGAGCACAACCTCCACGTCACGCTCGCCGAGGTGCGTCGCGTCCGCGAGGCGACCGAGTCGGGAGACCTCCTCGAACTGGTCGAGCGTCGTGCGCGCGGACACCCGTCGCTCGTCGACGGCTACCGCGCGCTCGTAGACGAGACGGCGTGGCTGGAGCGGTTCGACCCGGCATCGAAGGGCACCTTCTTCGCGCTCTCCGCGGAGAGCGCACGCCGGCCCGAGGTCCGCCGACACCACGACCGGCTCGCGCGCGTCGCGCCGCCCGACGACGCCAGCCTGCTGCTGACCGAGGGCGGCGTCCCGTCGACCGACCGGTTCGACGCCGTCTGGCGGGTCACGCCGCCGTTCGGGCCCTACCCGCGGGCGCTCGCCTCCACGTACCCGCTCACCGCGGAGACGCCGACCCGGGCCGACCGCGCCGCCTGCGAGGCCGCCGCGCGCGGGGTCGCGCGCCTCGCCGCGGCGACGGAGGCCAGCCTGACGCTCGCACACGAGGGCTGGCCCGACTCGGCGCTCGCGCTCGTCCCAGACGAGGTGCGGGTCGAGCGGCTCGGTGCCGACGGCCGGGCCGGACCGACAGCGTAAACCCCCGGCGTCGCCCCCGGCCGGGCGTGACGGAGTACTTCGAGGTCCACGCCCGCGACGGTCCGGCCCGGCGCGGCGAGCTCCGCCTCGCCGACCCGCTCGCGACCCCGGCGCTCGTCGACGACGTCCTCGTCGACGGCGGGTCGCTGTGGCACGCCGACCGCGCCGTCCCCGAGGGCGACTCCGCCAGCCTCACCGTCCTGCCCCACCGTGGGTTTCCCGCCGGGACGCGAACAGAGGTCCAGACGACGTTCGCCGCCGACGTTCCCGACATCGACGCCCCGAGCGCCGCCGTCGTGACGCCCGAGACGGCAGCCACACACCCCGCAGACGCGAGCGTCCTCTCGACGGCACCGGGTGTCGTCGGCCACGCCGAACGGGTGCTCGACGCGGTGCTGGCGGTGCGCCGCGCGACGCCGCCCGACACTGCGCTCTACCTCCCCGGCGTGGCGACGCCGCGGAACGTCGCCGTCCTCGCCTACGCGGGCGTCGACCTGTTCGACGCGAAGCGGGCCCGGGTCCGGGGGCGACAGGGCCGGTACCTCACCGCCGAGGGCGAGTACGACCTCGACGAGCTCGGCGACCGCGGCTGTCTCGGCGCCCTGCCCGGGTCGTTTCCCGCCGACCCGCCACGCGCCGACTTCGACCGCGACGACGCCGTCGCGCACAACGTCGCGGCCCTGGAGTCCGAACTCGCGACCGTTCGGGCGCGAGTCGCCGCCGGGCGCCTCCGGGACTACGTCGAAGGGCAGGCCCGCCACGAGAACTGGCTCACCGCGCTCGTGCGCCGTCTCGACGACGAGTGGGGCTACGTCGAGCGGCGCACGCCCGTCTACCGGTCGTCGCCGATGACCGCCGCGACCGAAGACACCCGCCGCCGGGCCGAGATTCGCCGCTTCGCCGACCGCGTCACCTCGCGCTACCGACCGCGGTTCGACGACCAGCCGCTCGTGCTCGTGCCGTGCTCGGCCCGGAAGCCGTACAGCGACTCGCAGAGCCACGCCGAGTTCCACCGGGCGATCGACTACCGGGGCCACGTCGTCTCGGTCACGTCGCCGATCGGCGCGGTCCCACAGGAGCTCGAGCTGGTCTATCCGGCACAGCACTACGACGCGGTGGTGACGGGGCGGTGGACCGCAGACGAACGCGAGTTCGTCGCCGACGTGCTCGGGGCGTACCTCGACCGTGCCGACTACCCGCGCGTCGTCGCGCACGTTCCAGACGACTACCGGCCGGTCGTCGAGGACGCCCTCACGGGGCGCGAGACCCCCGTCGCGTGGACCGTCGACGGCCACCCGACAGACGACGACTCGCTCGCGGCGCTCTCGGAGGCACTCGCGGGCGAGGACCGGTACCGGAAGCGAGAGCGACAGCACCGGACGCTCCGTGCGCTGGCGGACTACCAGTTCGGCGACGGCGCCGGCAGCGACCTGTTCGGCGACGGGCTCGCCGTCGAGGGGCGGTACCCCACGCTCGTCGCGCACGAGGACGGCGACCAGGTCGCGGCGGTCGTCCCGCAGTACGGGTCGCTCGCGTTCACCCTCGGCGGCGCGGAGCGGGCACGAGACCGCGGCGTCGCGGCCCGCGTCGCGATCGACGACTTCGTGCCACACGGGAGCGTCCTCGCGCCGGGCGTCGTCGACGCCGACGAGGCGGTGCGTGTCGGCGACGAGGTGGTCGTCGAGGGGCCGCGCGCGCTCGCCGTCGGGCGGGCCGCGATGTCCGGGCCGGAGATGGCGGACTCGACGCGCGGGGTCGCGGTCGACGTCCGGCACGGCGCGTCGCGGACCGACGGTCCGGGGCACGAGGACTGAGCGGGCCCCGCGGCCCGAGGTTTTACTCGAACCGCTCCCGTGGCGCCGGTATGGACGACCGCGTCTCCATCGGCGTCCCGGAACCGATCCTCGACAGCCTGCCCGACGACGACGAGGCCGCGGCGACGGACATGCGACAGGCGGTCGGCGGGCTCGAGACACAGCTGAACGAGGCGATCGCCGAGGCGGAGGACGAGGCCGAAGCCGCGAGCGTCGTCGTCGACGCCGTCGAGCGCTTAGAGGACCAGCTCGAGCGGTACGACGAGTTCGTCCCCGAGCTCCGGGCGTGGGGGCAGTCGCCGGTCTACGCGATCGCGTGGCGGAACCTCCAGGCCGACCTCGTGCTCCAGTTGCAGGACCACGACTGGCTCGCCGGCCACGTCGACCGGGAGCGTCACCGCCGACTGGTGGAGGACGGCATCCGCTTCGGCGGCGGGTAGGCCGCAGGGTTTTCGACCGACCGGGTCGTCCGGCAGGTATGGATGTCCAGCTGAAGTTCTTCGCCACCTTCCGGGAGGCGGCCGGCTCGAAGTTCGTCGACCGCGAGGTCGAGGCGGGCGCGACCGTCGGCGACCTGCTCGCGGGCCTCGAGCGCGACTACGAGGGGCTGGCGGGCGAACTCCTCGTCGACGGCGACCTGCGGCCACAGATCAACGTCCTGCGGAACGGGCGCGAGGTGCTCCACCAGCAGGGCGTCGACACGCCGGTCGAGAACGGCGACACGGTGGCCGTCTTCCCGCCGGTGGCGGGCGGTGCGGGCGAGACGGGCGAGACGGAGGCGGAGCGGGCGAACGACGACGACCCCGACCCACCGCCGGGCGCCGACCCCGGGACCGGTCGTGTCCGCGAGCGGTCGTACCGCGGCATCTCGCGGCGCCTCGCGATCCACTACCTGACCGGGCTCGGCGGCGAGAAGGCCGCGGAGAACCGCGTCGAGGGCGACGGCTGGACCGTCCACCTGGAGGAGTCGGAGGCCACGGTCGGCCCGACACTGTCGCTCACGCAGGTGGACGTCCGGTTCGAGGGCGATCCCGCCAGGCTCGACGGACTCGTGGCGCGGTTCTCGCGGAAGGCGATGCGCGCCGGCGGCTGACCGCTCCGTGTCTCACCCGTTCGGCGGTCAGGTCCTCCTCCTCGTCGGCGCGAAGGCGAGCGTCTCGCTCGCCGACCTGCCGGCGCTGGTCGACCGGGCTACGGCCCACCTCGCGACCGACGACTACCGGCGGTCGTACGAGCGGGTCGCCCGGGCCGACGCGTCGGTGACCGGAGTCGAGGCGCCGGTCGAGGCGTTTCTCGTACCGCTCGGCCACTGGGCCGAGGTGGGTGAGACGCTCGACCTGTCGGGACGCGAGACCGACGCGGTCCGGCGGGTCCACGCCGAGACGCTCCGCCGTATCGGTCGCGCGGAGGGGCGCGAACCGGAGTTCGAGACGGCACTGGAGGTGCGCGAGACTGTCGTCCTCGACGGGTAGCCCGGTGCTTCGGGCGGGGTGTCGTCCCGGAGCCCACGTGGTCGACGGGGCGACACGGGCCGACCCGCGCGACGGGGTGGTCTGGTGAGCGGCGCGGGCCGGCGCGCGGAGTGCCGCCGCGGCGTCGCGCGGTCACTCCCGATACTCGTCGGTATCGTCCCGTTCGGCCTCGTCGTCGGTGTCGCCGCCGTCGAGGCGGGGCTGACCCCGCTCCAGACGGTGGCCACGTCCGTGGTCATCTTCGCCGGCGCGTCGCAGCTGGCCGCGATCGACCTGCTCGGCCGGGGTGCCGCGCCCGCCGTCGTCGTCCTCACGGCGGCGGTCATCAACGTCCGGATGGTGATGTACTCCGCCTCTATCGCGCCGCGGATGCGCGCGTTCCCCCGGCGCCTGCGTCCGCTGTGTTCGTACCTCCTCACCGATATGGCGTACGCGGCGACGATGGCCGAAGAGGAGGCGACGGCGTGGTACTACCTCGGTCTCGCCGGGACGATCTGGGCCGTCTGGCAGGTCGCCACGGTCGCCGGTATCGCGCTCGGCAGGGGTGTCCCGCCCGCGTGGGAGCTCACCTTCGCCGTGCCGCTGGTGTTCATCGGACTCCTCGTCCCCGCCGTCACCAGCCGCCCGCGGCTCGTCGCGGCGCTCGTCGGCGGCGCCGTCGCGGTCCTCGGCGCCCCGCTCCCGTTCAACCTCGGGCTCGTCGCCGGTGCGCTCGCCGGGGTCGGCGCGGGGCTGGCGGCAGAGCGTGCGGTCGGCACACCGCCTGACGCCGGCCCGGGGGGAGAGCCGTGAGTGCTGTCGTCTGGACCGTCGTCGCCGTCGTCGGCGTCGTCACGTTCGCGTTCCGCCACTCGTTCGTCTATCTGTTCGACCGGGCCGACGGCGTGCCGCCGCGTCTCCGTGCTCCGCTCCGGTACGTCCCCGCGGCGGTGCTCGCGGCCCTGGTCGCGCCGGCTGTCCTCGGCTCCGGCTCCGACTCGCTCGTCACCGCCCGTACCGTCGCGGGCGTCGTCGCCGTCGTCGTCGCGTGGCGAACGGAGAACGCGGCGGCGACGCTCGCCGCCGGGATGGCCACCCTGTGGCTGCTCCGGCTGGCGTAGGGCGCCGCCTCGCGGGCGGACAGGCGTCGTCGGTGGGGGCGACCCGTGTCCGACGGCAGCGACAGCAGAGGCGGCTGCCGCTGCGGACCACGCCGCCGGTGTCGTCCTCCGTCTCCTCGCTCTGCCGCTCCGCCCGCCACACACCGGTGACCACCAGACGACCGCGGCGTGGTGACGCGAGTACGGCACGTGCCGCGTGTGGCCGTCGCTCGGCGGTGCGCGAGAAGAACGAGGAAGGTGGCGGCGGTCAGTCGTCGGCGGGCGCGTGGCCCTCGCCGGTGCTGACGCCGGTGCCGGGGCCGACGTCGATGTCGAGCTCCGCGAGCCTCTCCTCGGGCACGACGCCGTCGACCCAGCCGCGGTGCTCGTAGTACTCCTGTTTCATCGGCTCGAGTTCGCAGAGTTCGCCCTCGGAGCCGCCCTGACCGGGAACCGCACCCTCGGCGCCCTCGACGAACCGGTTCGGCAGGCTGTCGTCGGAGCCGTCGAACCCGGCGACGTTGTTGTAGTACCGCTCGAGGGTGTAGATGCGCTCGCCGGCCTCCATCAGCTCCTCCTCGGAGACGTCGAGGCCGGTCATGCCGTTGTACTGGAGGACGTACTCTTCGATTCCCTCTGCGAAGGCGTTGAACTTGCAGATGTCGAACGAGTCCGAGATGGCGTGGAGGTCCTGGAAGGTGGCACAGAGCTCACCCTTGCCCTCCCACGCGTACGGGTCGACCTTCTCCGGGATACCGAGGAGCTCGGCGGCGGGCGTGTAGCCCCGCAGGTGGCAGGCGCCGCGGTTCGAGGTGGCGTAGCCGATACCCATCCCCTTCATACAGCGCGGGTCGTAGGCGGGGATGGTCTGTCCCTTCACCGCGAGCGAGTTCTCGTGGGCGTCCATCCGCTCGGCGGCGCGGGTGGCGCCGTCGGCAAGCAGGTCCGCGAGGTCGTCTTCGCGGCGGGCGATCCGGTCGATCATGTCGATCATGGCGTCGGCGTCGCCCCAGTCGAGGCCGACGGGCTCCGTCCGAGCAGACGGGGCCTGCCCGTCAGCGTCGCCGAGATCGTCGAGCTTGCCGTCCTCGGTCATCTCCATGCCCATCGCCATCATGTTCCCGACCTCGATCGTGTCGACCCCCACGTCGTTGCAGCGGTCGATCATGAGCGCGACCTTGTCGCGGTCGTCGTTCATCGAGTTCGGGCCGAGCGCCCACGCGGACTCGTACTCGAACGACTCCATGCGGACGTTCATCTCCTGTCCCTTGTGGTTGACCTGAACCTCGACCTCCTTCTTGCAGGCCACGGGACAGGAGTGACAGGTCGGCTCGTCGACGAGGATGTTCTCGCGGACGTTCTCGCCGGAGACGCCCTCCGGGTCGATCGTCGGCCCGTCGGACGACCCCGCTGCCTCGGAGGCGCCGGAGGTGTACTGCCCGTTCCGGGTCGGCAGTCCGTCCATCTCCTCCGTGACGTTCATCAGGACGTTCGTCCCGTACATCGACAGGCCGCCCTCGTTCGGCGCGGTGACGTCGGACTCGCGGATGACCTCCATCGCCTGTTTCGCGCCCTGCCGGAACGTCTCGGGGTCGGCGGGCTTTGGCATCTTCGTGCCCGAGCGCACGACGACGGCCTTCAGCCGCTTGTTGCCCATGACACAGCCGGTGCCGCCGCGGCCCGAGGCGCGGTCGTCCTCGTTGACGATACAGGCGTACCGCACCTCGTTCTCGCCCGCGGGACCGATCGCCATCACGGAGAGGTTCTTGCCCATCTCTCCCTCGACCTCCTCGCCGAGGGTATCGACCGTCTCGTGGACGCCCGCGCCCCAGAGGCCGCTCGCGTCACGCAGTTCGACCTCGCCGTCCTCGACGAGGGCGTACACCGGGTCGTCGGCCTGGCCCTCGAACACGAGGCCGTCGAAGCCCGCCCACTTCAGGCGCGCGCCCGACCAGCCGCCGTGGTGGGAGTCGGTCACCGTCTCCGTCAGCGGCGACTTCGTCGTCAGGGCGATGCGGCCGCTCATGGTCGCCTGCGTCCCGGTGAGGGGGCCGTTCATGAAGCACAGCGGGTTGTCCGGGCCGAGCGGGTCGACGTCCGGACCGGCGTCGAACACGTACTTGACCCCGAGGCCGCGTGCGCCGATGTACTTCCTCGCGTCGTCGTCGTCCACGCCCTCGTAGCGCACGTCGCTCTCGGAGAGGTCGACGCGGGCCACGCGGTCGCGGAAGCCGCCGAGTTCGGTCATGTAATGATCGTTGATGAGTAGCATCCGTATCGAGAAGGATGTTGTGGCGTGACAGTAACCACGACTAGTTTCGCCGCCGGCACGCGGCGTCGAGGCGACACCGCTTTGCCCGCCCAGCCGAACCCGTCTGTATGAGCCAGCCGACCCCGGAGACCCGCGAGCAGGGACGCGGGATGGACGCCCACAACGCCGCGATGCGGTCGATCCGGGCCGAGAACGACGCCTCCTACGACCCCCACGAGCCGACACGGGTGTGGATCGACGAGGACCGCACGCCGGACGGGGTGCGGGACTCGCTCACCGTCGTCCTCAACACCGGCGGCTGCCGGTGGGCCCGTGCCGGCGGCTGTACGATGTGTGGCTACGTCGCAGAGTCTGTCGACGGCGGGACCGTCCCCCACGAGGCGCTGCGAGACCAGGTCGAGGCCGTCCTCGGCCACGAGCGGACCCACCACGACGGCCCCTGCCCGCTGGTGAAGATCTACACCTCCGGGTCCTTCCTCGACGAACGCGAGGTACCAGCAGAGAGCCGGCGGCTGGTCGCGGAGACGTTCGCCGACCGCGAGCGGGTCGTCGTCGAGAGCCTGCCCGACTTCGTCGCGGCTGCGAAGCTCGACGACTTCCTCGACCGCGGACTCGCCGTCGACGTCGCTGTCGGGCTGGAGACGGCGACCGACCGCGTGCGCCACGACTGCGTGAACAAGTACTTCGACTGGGCGGAGTTCGTGGCGGCGAGCGAGACGGCGCGGGCCGCCGGCGCGGGGATCAAGGCCTATCTGCTGATGAAGCCGCCGTTCCTGACCGAACACGAGGCGCTCGCGGACGCGGTCGCGTCGATCCGTCGCGCCGCCGACCACGCACACACCGTCTCGATGAACCCGTGTAACGTCCAGCGGTACACGATGGTCGACGAACTCCACTTTCGCGGCGGCTACCGTCCGCCGTGGCTCTGGTCCGTCGCGGCGGCGCTCAACCGGACCGCCGACGCCGACGCCATCGTCGTCTCCGACCCCGTCGGCGCCGGCGAGGAGCGCGGCGCACACAACTGCGGCGAGTGCGACGAGCGAGTCGAGACGGCGATACGGGACTTCGACCTGCGGCAGGAGCCGTCGGTGTTCGACCAGGTCGACTGCGACTGCCACGCGACCTGGGAGACGGTGCTCGACGAGGAGACCG
>CAZEJR010000017.1:0-50372 GCA_964512675.1 uncultured Haloferacaceae archaeon
ACGACAAGGGGCTGTCGACGAACATCGGCTGGCAGGACAAGGACGCGTACGGCAAGACCCTGTCCTCGCGCCAGCGCGAGAAGATGCAGCGGCTGCGGACGTGGAACGAGCGGTTCCGGACGCGAGACTCGAAAGAGCGGAACCTGAAGCAGGCCCTCGGCGAGATCGACCGGATGGCCTCGGCCCTGGGGCTGCCCGAGAACGTCCGCGAGACCGCCTCGGTGATCTACCGGCGCGCGCTCGACGAAGACCTCCTGCCGGGCCGTTCGATCGAGGGCGTCTCGACGGCGGCGCTGTACGCCGCCGCCCGACAGGCCGGTACCCCGCGCTCCCTTGACGAGATCAGCGCCGTCTCCCGCGTCGAGAAAGACGAGATCGCCCGTACGTACCGGTACGTGGTGCGGGAGCTGTCGCTGGAGATCCAGCCCGCAGACCCCGAGAGCTACGTCCCGCGGTTCGCCAGCGACCTCGACCTCTCCGACGAGGCCGAACGCCGCGCCCGCGATCTGCTCAAGACCGCGAAGGACCAGGGCGTCCACTCCGGCAAGTCGCCGGTGGGACTCGCCGCGGCTGCGGTCTACGCGGCCTCGCTGCTCACGAACGAGAAGGTGACCCAGAGCGAGGTCAGCGAGGTGGCGAACATCAGCGAAGTCACCATCCGCAACCGGTACCACGAGCTCTTAGAGGCAGAAGAGAAAGTCCAGGTTCCCTGACCCACGCCCGTTTTCCCCTGTCCCGTCTACGGGCTCGGCGTGGAACTGACACGTCACTTCGTCGCGACCGTCTACGTCGTCAACGACGGCGCGACCGCGCTTCACCGCCACGACAGACTCGGTCTCCGCCTCCCGCCCGGCGGCCACGTCGAGCGTGCCGAACTCCCGCACGAGACGGCGCTGCGTGAGGCCCGCGAGGAGACCGGTCTCGATCCGGTGCTCGTCGACGACAGTCCGACCGTCGCGTCGCCGACGGCGCGGTCCGTCCCGCGCCCGCGACACCTCCTCTTGGAGGATATAAACGTCCGTGACGGCGACGTGGGCCACCAGCACGTCGACCACGTCTACTACGCCCGCGTCGACTCGCGGACCGTCGATCCCGCACCGGACGAGCAGCCGGCGTCGGCGTGGGACTGGTACACCCCGGCGGATCTGCGGTCGGCAGACGTCGACCCGGACGTGCGCGACCTCGGCACGGAGGCGATAGAGACGCTCGGAGCGGGTTAGCACAGCGACTCGACGTACTGCCGGACGTGGTCGTCCTGTCGCCGTTTGAACCCCGCCCGTCGGGCGAGCCGGTCGAGCTCTCGCGAGACGTACGAGCCGTACTGTGCGGCCTTCTTCGGCGTCGCCGCGAGGTCAGCCGGGAGCCGGTCGGCGGCGACGCGTCGGAGCGTGACCTTGCGCTCGTCGTCGCGGACGAGGAGCGCTCCCGGCAGCCGCAGCGAGGCGCGGACGACCCGGTCGTCGAGGTACGGCAGGACCGGGTCGACGCCGGCTGCCCGCAGGACCGGGACGTCGCGTGCGAGTCCCTCCGGCAGGTCGCGGACCGTCTCGCGGACGGCTGCACGCGTCGACGCTGCCGCGACGCGGCTGTCCAGCTCGGCGACCTTCGCGTAGCCGCCGAACAGCTCGTCGGCGCCTTGGCCAAGCGCCAGCGAGCCGTGTCCGTCCGCCGCGGCGGCGGTGCCGACGGCAGTGAGTGTCGCCCCCACCGCGGCGTCCATCGCGCTCGTCCGCCCCGTCGCCGTGACCACCTGCCGAACGTGCCGGCGCAGGTCGTCGTGGTCGAGTGTCACGACGGTCAGCGACCGGCCGAGTCGGTCGGCAGCCGCTCGTGCCGTGGCGACGTCGTGACACCCCTGGAATCCGACGACGTAGCAGGGCCGGTCGAGCGCCTGCGCGACCAGCGCCGAGTCGACGCCGCCCGACAGCGCGACGGCGTCGGCGTCGGCGTCGGCGAGGGCCGCGTCGAGCGCCCGCCGGACCGCCGCGAGCGCCGTGTCGGCGTCGGCGGGCTCGGGGTCCGGAAGCGACCAGACGCGCGCCGTCGACCCGTCGGGCCGTCGGACGCTGCCGCCGGCGAGCGCCGTCGGGGTAGACAGGTCGCGGGGGTCGTGGCTCCACCTCCCGTCTCCGGCGTCGTAGAACAGCGGTTCGCGCCCGAGGACGTCCCGGACGAGTCCGACACCGGGTAGGCTGCCGGCGAAGCCGCGCCCGCCGGGCAGAGCGTCGCCGGCGCGGTGGGCCGCACGGACGCGACGGACGGACGCGCCGCGCACGTCAGAACAGGTCGCCGAGGCGACGCATCAGTCGCCGGCGGGCGTTGCCGGTCGCCTGTCTGGCGCTGACGCGCCATGGCGTGCGCGTCCCGACGACGCTCGTGTCGCCGGCCCGGACGGCGTCGAGAATCGCCGCGACGGACCGTTCGTCGGCGTCCACCGCGGTGACGGCCCGACCCACCATCTCGGCGATGTGGGCGTCGCTCCCTGCCGTCTCGGACAGGCCGCGCGAGCGGGCGAACCGCCGGGCACGGAGGTTGGCGATGCCGGTCAGGAGCCGGGAGTTGTACGTCTCGACCGCGTCGGCGGCGGCGAGAGCGTCCCGGTCGACGTGTTTGACGACGCCGTGGCGGGACTTCTGGAACGGATGTGGGAGCACGACGACGCCGCCCAGGCCGCGGATTCGACCGATTGTCTCGTGGTACGGCAGACCGGGTGCGACCTGTTTTTCGACGCCGAGCGCGAGGACGTGACCGGCGGCGCTCGACACCTCCAGCCCCGGAATCCCGACGAGGCCGTACTCCGGGGCGACCTCGAGGAGGCGGCGCGTCCCCGTGACGGTGTCGTGGTCAGTCACCGCGAGGGCGTCGAGGCCGGCCGCGACGGCACGCTCACAGAGGGCCTCGACGGAGTCGCGTCCGTCGTGGGAGTGCTCCGAGTGCGCGTGGAGTTCGACCGACAGCACTGTGTGCCGTTGCCGGGCGGAGGAGTAAAGCCCGCCGGTCGGTCCCGTCTCCGTGGCTCGCCGGAGACCTGCCGGCTACCGTGGCTCTCTGCTACGCCGCGTCCGGCTCCGCGCCACACGGAGGGCAAGGGTTAACGCGCTCGGTCGCGGGCGGCCGGTCGTGCCACTCTCGCCGCCGGACCGCGACCGCGTCGTCGCCGAACTCGGTCGGGAGCCGACCCACACGGAGGCGGCCCTGTTCGAGAACCTCTGGAGCGAACACTGCGCGTACCGCTCCTCGGCGCCCCTGCTGACGGCGTTCGACACGGAGAGCGACCGCGTCGTCGTCGGCCCCGGCGACGACGCCGCCGTGGTCGCCGTCGGCGGCGACGACTCCGACGTCCACCTCACGTTCGGGGTGGAGAGCCACAACCACCCGTCCTACGTCGACCCCTACGACGGCGCCGCGACGGGCGTCGGCGGTATCGTCCGCGACACGCTCTCGATGGGCGCGTACCCGATCGCCCTCGCGGACGTCCTCTACTTCGGCCCCTTCGCCGACGACCACCCGCGCTACCTGTTCGAGGGCGTCGTCGAGGGGATCGCGGACTACGGCAACGCCATCGGCGTCCCGACCGTCGCCGGCTCCGTTGCCTTCCACGGCGGCTACGAGGGCAATCCGCTCGTCAACGTCGCCTGTGTCGGCCTGACGCGTGCCGACCGCTACGTCACCGCCGAGGCGCAGTCTGTCGGAAACCGTCTCGTCCTCGTCGGCAACGCGACCGGCCGGGACGGTCTCGGCGGCGCCGCGTTCGCGAGCGAGGATCTCGACGAGGACGCCGCGACGGAGGACCGACCCGCCGTACAGGTCGGCGACCCGTACGCCGAGAAGCGCCTCGTCGAGGCGAACGAACGGCTCCTCGACGAGGACGTGGTCGTCTCGGCACGGGATCTCGGCGCCGCCGGCCTCGGGGGTGCGTCCTGCGAACTCGTCGCGAAAGGGGGGCTCGGCGCGCGGGTAGACCTCACAGCCGTCCACCTCCGCGAGGACGGGATGACCGCGACCGAGATCCTGCTCTCCGAGTCTCAAGAGCGGATGTGCTACGAGGTCGCGCCGGAGGACGTCGCGCGTGTCGAGGCCGTCGCGGAGCGGTTCGACCTCGGCGTCTCCGTCGTCGGCGAGGTGACGGCAGACGACTACGTCTGCGAGTTCGAGGGCGAGACGGTCGTGTGTGCGCCCGCTGCGTTCCTCGCGGACGGCGCGCCGGCGAACGACCTCGTCCGGGTCAAGCCGACCGTCCCGGACCGTGACCTGCCCGCCGAGCCCGACCTCGCGGGCGCCGTCGAGGCGGTGCTCTCTGACCCCTCGACGGCCAGTAAGTCGTGGGTCTACCGGCAGTACGACCACGAGGTCGGCCTGCGAACCGCGGTTCGGCCGGGCGCGGACGCGGCACTTCTCGCCGTCGACGAGGCAGACGCCGACGTCGCACTCTCCGCCGGGTCGGTGCCGGGATGGACTGCAACGGCGCCGTACGACGGCGCGCGAGCGGTCGCGCTGGAGGTCGCGACGGACCTCGCGACGCTCGGCACGACGCCGCTGGCCGCTGTCGACTGTCTCAACGGCGGCAACCCGGAAGACCCGGAGACGTACGGCGGGTTCGCGGCGACGGTCGACGGACTGGCCGACGCCTGTCGGGCGCTCTCGGTGCCGGTCGTCGGCGGTAACGTCTCGCTGTACAACGACTCCGCGGCTGGCCCGGTGCCGCCGACGCCGACACTGGCGATGCTGGGCGAGCGGGTGGGCGACGAACGCGGCGAGGCTCCCGGCCCCGAGGCGACGGGTGCCGGCGACCTTCTCCTCGTCGGCGCCTCGGACGGCGCGCTCGGCGGCTCCGTCTACCTCGACGACCGGGGCGGGAGCGACCGGTTCCCGGCTGCGCCGGACGACCCGCGTGCGGTCGTCGTGGCGCTGGCCGCCGTCGCGCGCGACCCGGCGACCCGGGCCTGTCACGACGTCTCGCGGGGCGGCCTCGCGGCGACGCTCGCAGAGATGGTCGGCGACGCGGGCGTCCGCGCGAGTGTCCCGGACCGCGAGACGCTGTTCTGTGAGGCGCCGGGCCGCGCGGTCGTGGAGACGACGGATCCGGACGCGGTGCGGGCCGCCTTCGACGGCGTCGCGCCCGTGACCGATCTCGGCGTCACGACGGCGAAAGCGGCGCTCTCGCTCGACGTCGGCGGGACGGTCGTGAGGTTCGACGCCGCGACGGTTCGCGAGTGCCGCGACGTCGTCGCCCGCTCGCTCGACTAGACGAACACGAGCGCGAGGACGACGACGACGGCGAGACCGACGGCCAGAACGGCGAATCCGACCCCGACCTGTCCGGTCGTGAACTCCTGCATCGGCGAGGTGACACGGCCCTCCGTCTCGTCTCCGTCTGCGTGGTCCGCGCTGTCCACGGGTCGCAGTCCGCGCCGTCCGGCTAAAGCCCGCCGGTGCGCGCCGACGTGGCGGTCGAGCCGGTCACGGCGGCGGTCCGACCCTCCGACACGGAGACCGACCGCTCGTCCGGAGCGCCGGCGGCGCGACGACCGTGGCTCGTGCGCCCTGCGGTCGGGGAGTGCGCCGCCGCACCCTGGCGGTGCCGGACGGCTTTTGTCACGGCGCCCGCTACCGCCGCGTAGATGCCGCTCACGAAGCGAATCATCCCCTGTATCGACGTCGACACCGACGAGGACGGCGAGCCAGCCGTCTACACCGGTGTCAACTTCGAGAACCTCGAGTACACGGGCAACCCCGTCGAGATGGCCCGCCGGTACAACGAGGCCGGCGCCGACGAGTTCGTGTTCCTCGACATCACAGCCTCCGCGGAGGGCCGAGAGACGATGCTCGACGTCGTCTCGCGGGTGGCAGACGAGGTGTTCATCCCCCTCACCGTCGGCGGTGGGGTCCGAACCGTCGCGGACGTACGCGAGACGCTCCGGGCCGGCGCAGACAAGGTGTCGATCAACACGGGCGCGCTGGAGCGCCCCGCGCTCGTCGACGAGGGCGCGGCGTCGTTCGGCTCGCAGTGTATCGTCATCAGTCTCGACGCGCGCCGGCGCTACGACGAGGCCGGCGAACACTACGAGCGGGTCGACGGCGAGTCGTGCTGGTTCGAGTGTACGGTCAAAGGCGGTCGCGAAGGGACGGGTGTCGACGCCGTCGCGTGGGCGCGCGAGGCCGAGCGCCGCGGGGCGGGCGAGCTGTTCGTCAACTCTATCGACGCCGACGGGACCAGAGACGGCTACGACGTGCCCCTGACCCGCGCCGTCTGCGAGTCGACCGGGACCCCGGTCATCGCCTCCTCTGGCTGTGGCGGCCCCGAGGACGCCTACGAGGTGTTCACCGAGGCCGGCGCGGACGCGGCGCTCGCGGCCTCTATTTTTCACTTCGGTGAGTACTCTATCGGCGAGCTAAAGGCGTATCTCTCGGACCGGGGCGTTCCGGTCCGGCGGTGATCTGTCGCGCCGGCCCGGAGACCGCGGCGCGTAGCACGCCCGTGACCGACACCGACGACTGGCGAGCGACGCTCCAGGCGGCTCGCGAACGGAAGGACGCCGACCACCCGCGGTCGCCGCTCCCGGCCGACGAACGCGCGCCGTTCGCCGGGCTGGACTACTACCCGCCGGCCCCGGCCACCAGTTCGTGCTCTCGCTCCACGAGACAGCCGACTCGCGGCGCACCACCGTCGAGACGACGACAGACGGCGAGCGCGAGTGCCTCGCGGTCGGACGGGTCCGGTTCGACTCGAGGACGCGGAGTACGGCCCGACCGCGTACCGCCGTCCGGGCGGCGACGAGCGCCTCCGGCTGCCGTCCCGGGACGTGACGAACGTACCCGTACTAGTGTTCGGCGGCGCGAAACGCGTCGACGAAGTCGTCGGTGAGCCGTTCGACCCGCTCGGCGGCCACCTCGACGGCGTCGAGCGGGTCGACGTCGCCCTCGGTCCGGACGGAGAGCACGGGGTCGGTCTGGCCGCCGGACTGCTCGGGATTGAGGTCGTAGGTCGCGGCGGCGACACCCTCGGTCTCTAGGAGCGCGCCCTTCAGGACGTTCATGAACGTGTGGTCCTCGCCCGCGATCTCCAGGCGGAGTTCGTCGTCCGTCTTGTCGATGACCAGGAGTTCCACGGGCAGACGTGTCGGTGTCGCCGTTTCAGCGTTTCGTCACGTGCGCTGCCGGCTCACCCGACGGCTCCGGTCACCGCGCCCAGGTCCGTATCGACGCTCCCGCCGTGGGTCGTTCCGTCCCGCCCCGTCGCTGGAGACCCGGTGCCTACCGAACCATGTACGACTCTCCGCCCGGCAGAAACCGTCCGAGGTCGGACTCGCGCCGGTAGTCGGTCCGCTGGAGGTCGACCAGCGCCGCGACGAGCCGAGTCTCGTCGTCGTCGGTCCACCTGTCGGGATCGAGCGCCGGTACGACCAGCCACCCGCCGCCGCGGAGTTCCGTCGCGTGGAGCGACCGGAGGTCGTCGGCCAGACGAGGGTCGCGTGCCGTGTACTCCCGGAGGACGTGCCGGACGGGTCGCTCGCCGACCGGCAGCAGGACGTGGGCGGCGATGGCGCGGAGTTCGGCGTCGAAGAAGCGCGCCATGTCGGCGTACTCCGCAGCCGTCGGCTCCGTCCGCTCCGGGACGCACATGTGGAGATACGAGAGGAAGGTGCGGTCGACCGACGGCGGGGTGCCGTCGTCGGTCAGGAGGCCACCGTCGTGGAGCGCGCGCCGGAGCCGGTCGGCTGCCGGCTCCCCGGTGAACGGTACGGCGGCCTCGAGCCCCCCGTGCCGACCGGGGTGGTCGCCGACGACGTGGAAGTGAGCGTTCGCGTCGCCGTAGCCGGGGACAGACCGGTCACAGGGTGGGTCGAGGTCGAAGGGGTCCCTCGTCCGGTCGGTGACGTTCCGCACGGCTCGGGTGAGGGTCTGACGGCTCCCGGGGCTTAGAGCTCGACGCCGGAGGGGATCAGACTCTCGGAGCGGAGGAGGTTGCCGTCGGCGTCGTAGACGAGGAGGGTACGCTTCTCGTAGTCGACGAGTGACTCGCCCTCGACGGCGACGTGGACACGGTACCGGCCGTCGCCGTCGTCCGCGTGTCGCCCGTACTCGCGCGCCGCCCGGATGAATCGGAGGACGTCGTCCGCGACCTCGTTTAGCTCGAGGACGAACTCACCCGTGACGCGGTTGGTCACCGCCACGACACCGCCCGCGTCGTCCTCGTCGTCTCCACGGAGGCGGAAAGAGACGTCCGTCTCGTCCGCGCCGAGGAGGTCGCCCGCCGTCCCGGCCAGGCGGTCGTGGAGCATCCCCTCCGGGCCGTGGAAGTCGATGTAGACCGTGGGCTGTTCGGGGTCGTCGCCGGTCTCGACCCAGTCGACGTGTTCGACCGCCAGTTCGAAGTAGTCTCGCCGCATTCGGTTACTGGCACTACGGTTCGGCTATGTATGAACGTAACGCCCGCCGCCCGGGGTGTTTTAGTCGCCGCCGGCCGCCGCCGTTCCATGGACGTCTGGGTCCGGTCCGAGTACGCCGGCGAACTCGCCGTGCTGTCCGCGTGGATCGCGGTGCTCCTGCCGTGGAGCGTGAGCCTCTCGCGGGTGCTCGGCGGAAACCTCCTCTTCGTCAGGTTCCCGCTGTTCGAGGTTCAGTACCGGATCGGCCTTCCGGTCGGGCGGGCGGTCGGAGTCGTCGACCCACTCACCGCGGCGCGGATACAGGCCGGGACGACGGCGAGCGTCGGCTACCGGGCGTGGCTTCCGGGCGCCGTCGCGTTTCTGGTCGCCCTCCTCCTGTCGGCTGCGTACTACGCACGCGAGGAGCGGGTGGAGGCAGCGCCGGTCGACGCAGTCCGGCTCATGGGCGTGCTCCTGCTGGCGGGCTCGCTGGTGCTCGGTGCCGCGACGCTCGCGCTCGTCGACGGACTTCCCGGTCTCACCCTCCCGGTCGGCGGCCCGCTGACGCTCGCGCTCGCGGTCGTCCTCCTGGTCGCGGACCGGCCCGACGGCTGAGGGTTTAACTGTCGGCACAGAGTACAGTAGACGACACGACGCATGGCGAGCGACACAGGCGCGCGCGACGGGCTTCGCAGCCGGGTCGCGCGGGTGATCGAGGTTCTACGCGGCGCCGACGTCGAGGCCAGGCCGTACCGGCCGGAGCACGACGGCCCGCTCGCGCGGTTCGACGGCGCGCCCGGCGAGGAGGTCGAGCGCTACTGGCTCGACCCGCCGTACTCCTTCGCCGTCGTCACCTACGACGACGACGAGGGGGAACACCGCTACAACGTCGCCGAACCGCCGCTCGACGGGTTCCGCAGCGACCTGCTCGACCGGGTGGTCGAGGATATCCGCGACCCGCTGCTCTACCGCTCGTCGGACCCGACCGACGAGTCGGTGATCCGGGACGAGCTGCTCGGGCTCCTCGAACAGTACGGCGTCGCGGCCGACGCCGCGACGTACCACACGCTCGCGTACTACCTGCTTCGCGACTTCCGGGGGTACGGCAAGGTTCACCCGCTGATGCAGGACCCGAAGGTCGAGGACATCTCGTGTGACGGCTACGATCTCCCTATCTTCGTCTACCACGACGACTACACCGACGTCGAGACGAACGTCTCGTTCGACCGCGAGGCGCTCGACAGCTACGTGGTCAAGCTCGCACAGCGGTCGGGCCGGCACATCAGCGTCGGCGACCCCGTGGTCGGAACGACGCTCCCGAACGGCTCGCGCGCGGAGCTCGCCCTCGGCGAGGAGGTGACGCCTCGTGGGTCGGCGTTCACGATCCGTCTGTACGCCGAGGACCCGTTCACGCCGGTCGACCTCGTCGAGGTCGGCACCTTCGACGTCGAGCAGATGACCTACCTCTGGCTCTGTATCGAGCACAACAAGTCGCTCATCTTCGCTGGCGGGACGGCCTCCGGCAAGACCACCTCGATGAACGCGGTGTCGATGTTCATTCCGCCGCGCGCGAAGGTGCTGTCGATCGAGGACACCCGCGAGCTCGCGCTCTACCACGACAACTGGCTCTCCAGTGTCACCCGCGAACGCCTCGACGAGGGCGCCGACATCGACATGTACGATCTCCTGCGGTCGGCGCTCCGCCACCGGCCGGAGTTCATCATCGTCGGCGAGGTGCGCGGCGAGGAGGCGATCACGCTGTTCCAGGCGATGAACACCGGACACACGACGTTCTCGACGATGCACGCCGACTCAATCGAGACGGCGATCAACCGGCTGGAGAACGAGCCGATCGACGTCCCCCGTGCGATGGTCCAGTCGCTCGACATGATGCTCGTCCAGACGCTCACCCGGTTCGAGGGCGAGCGGGTCCGCCGGTCGAAGGCGATCGGCGAGGTCGGTGGTATCGACAGCCGAACCGGCGAGCTCGACTACTCGCAGGCGTTCAGCTGGAACCCCGCGGCAGACGAGTTCGAGCGCGGCGACTCGACGCTCCTGAGCGAGATACAGGAGCAGCGCGGGTGGTCGACTGTCGACCTCCGGCGGGAGTTCGACCGCCGCGAACGGTTCCTGCGCGCGCTCCTCGACCAGGGCGTGAACGACTACCGCCGGTTCACCGCGCTCGTCAACGAGTACTACTCCGACCCGGAGCGGGTGATGGCCCGGCTTGAGCGCGCGGCAGATCTCGACGAGACGCCGGCGTACGACGACGCGATCGCCGAGGAGCCGTGACGTGGCGCTCGCCGAGTTCGTCCCGCTGGCCGCTGCCGTCCTCCTGTCTCTCCCGCTCCTGCTCTCGCCGGTCAGCCGGACAGCCGACCTCCTGCTCTCCCGGACTGCACTCGCCGCCTTCGGGAGCTACGTCAGTCGTCCGACACAGCGCCGGACCGCCCAGCAGACGCTCCTCCGTGCCGCGCGAGTCCGGCAGTCCCACCGGCTCTACGCGTCGCGAACGCTGCTCATCGCCACCGTCGTCGGCGTGGCCGGCGGGGTTCTCGGCGCGTACGGCGGCGCGGCGCTCCTGACGGTTCTCGACCTCACGACGGTCAGAGACGCGGTCTCCCCGGGTCTCGACGCCCCGGCGCCGCTCCGGAATCTCGCGCCTCTGGTCCCCGACGAGCGGACCGTGTCCGCCCTCGTCGGCAGCACCGTCGCCGGCCCTGGCGGGGCGCTCACCGCCTACTACGCCCGCTGGGAGGTGCTGAACCAGCGCGCGGTCGCCCGTGCCTCGGCGATCGAGGCGACACTCCCGCGGACCGTGGCGTTCGTCTACGCGCTCAGTCGGTCCGGGACGGCGTTCCCGAAGGTGCTGGAGACGGTGTCGGCCAACCGCGACGCGTACGGTGAGGCCGCCGAGGAGCTCGGCCTCGCTGCCCGCGAGATGGAGGTGTTCGGCACCGACGCCGTCACCGCGATCGGGCGGACGACAGAACACACCCCGAGCGAGACGATGGACGAGTTCGCGGACAACCTCGCGAGCGTCCTCGGCTCCGGCCAGTCGCTCGCACCCTTCCTCCGCGAGCAGTACGACCGCTACCAGGAGGAGGCGCGGTCACAGCAGGAGCAGTATCTCGACCTGCTGTCGACGTTCGCCGAGGTGTACGTCACGGTGTTCGTCGCCCTGCCCATCTTCCTGATAACAATCCTCGGTATCGTCGGGCTGGTGCTCCAGGACACGCTGCGGCTGCTCCAGGTCATCGGTTACGTCGCCCTCCCGCTTCTGACGTTCGCGTACGTCGTCTACGTCGACAGCGTCACCGCCTCGCTGCCGGACCGCTCGAAGGGCGACGCGGGCGACGACCGCTCGGTCCTCGACCCGAGGCGTGTCGCGGACCGGGCGCGGACCGACGGTGGGGCGGCGTGGTCGGCGCGCGACGCCGCGAACGCGAAGCGCCTCGCGGCCTACGACTCGATCGAGCGCATGCGTCGACGGCTCCGGAATCCGGTCGCGACGCTCGTCGCGGACCCCCGGCTCAGCTTCCTGTTTACGATCCCCCTCGGCGCCGTGTGGGTGCTCGGCCGTGCGTGGCCACTCCCCGGCGGGTCTGCGCTCCTCGGTGCCGTCGACGGCCCGATCGTCGAGGCGACGGTCGCCGTCCTCGCGGGCTTCGCCGTCGCACACGGGGTCGGTCTCCGCCGGACGAAGCGTATCGACCGGGCGGTGCCGGACCTGCTCGAGCGGATGGCCAGTCTCGACGAGGCCGGGCTGACCGTCACGGAGAGCCTGAAGCGCGCGACCCGCGGCGACCTCGGACCGCTCGGTGAGGAGGTGACGCACACGTGGCGGGACATCGAGTGGGGTGCAGACGCCGGGGCGGCGCTCCGACGCCTCGAGCGGCGCGTCGGGAGCGTCGCGGTGTCGCAGGCGACGGCGCTCGTGACGAACGCGATGCGCGCGAGCGGCGACCTCGCGCCCGTGCTCCGGATCGCCGCAGACGAGGCTCAGCAGTCCCGGCGACTGCGCCGCGAGCGCCGTCGCGAGATGTTCACCTACCTGCTGGTCATCTACATCTCCGCGTTCGTCTTCCTCGGCGTCTCGGTCGGCATCGTCGTCGCGTTCTTTCCGGCCATCGAGTCCGCCGCGGCGGCGGCGCCGACGGTCGACAGCGCCTCGAGCGCCGGGACGACGATCACGGGCGGCCTCGACGACGTCGACCTCGACGCGTACCGGCGGCTGTTCTTCCACCTCGCCGCGATCCAGGCCGTCTGCTCGGGGCTCGTCGCCGGCCAGCTCGGGGAGGGAGAGGTCACCGACGGCGTGAAACACGCGGCGATCCTGCTCGCGGTCACCCGGGTGGTCTACCTGTTCGTCTGATGTCCGACGACCAGCCGCCGGTCGCCGCCGTCTACGACCGGATCGCCGCGCACTTCGACGAGACGCGTGCGACTCCGTGGCCGGAGGTCGAGTCGTTCCTCGCCGATCGAGCCTCCGTTTCCGTCGCCGTCGACGTGGGCTGTGGCAACGGACGACACGCCGGGCTCCTCGCCGACCGGGCCGACCGGGTCGTCGGCGTCGACGCGAGCCCCGGGCTCCTCGCCCGCGCCCGTGCCGCGGCTGCCGACGACGGGTACAGCCGGCGGTTCGTGCCAGCCCTCGCCGACGCCGGTCGGCTCCCGATAGCCGACGGCGTGGCGGGGCTTGGACTGTACGTGGCGACGCTCCACCACCTCCGACCGCGGGCGCGCCGTCGCGCGAGCCTCGACGACCTCGCCCGGGTGCTCGGCCCCGACGGCGTCGGTCTCGTCTCGGCCTGGTCGGTCACACACAGCCGTTTCGACGCCGAGTCGGGGTTCGACACGACCGTCGACTGGACGCTCCCGGACGGCGAGCGCGTGCCGCGGTACTACCACGTCTACGACCCGGCGGAGTTCCGGGCAGACCTGCGGGCGTCGCGCTGCCGACCGGTCGAGGCGTTCGTCTCCTCCGGAAACTGCTACGCCGTCGTCCGTGGCGCCTGATCCGGGTGGTACCGACCTCGCACACCCGTTGGGGATTTATACCCGTCGCGCGCGTAATTCGGACGATGACAGACGTAGACGCGTCCGACGTCGCCGAGTACGAGGCCGTCGTCGTCGGCGGGGGGCCGGCGGGCCTGACGGCGGCACTGTACACGACGCGGCTCGGTCACCGGACCGCGCTTGTCGACCGGGGCGGCGGCCGGGCCGCGATGATGCTCGACACCCACAACGTCATCGGCGTCAGGGAGGACGTCTCGGGGAACGAGTTCCTCTCGACGGCCCACGAACAGGTCCAGGAGTACGGCGCAGACGTCCACCGCGGGATGGTGACGGAGGCGACGCGGACCGACGACGGTCGGGTTCGGCTGTCGTCGACGGCGGGCGACTTCCTCGCGGACCGCGTCGTGTTCGCCACCGGGTTCAGCGACGGACACGCCGACCCGCCGCTCCCGCGCACGGGCCGGGGGCTGCACTACTGCCTGCACTGCGACGCGTACATGTTCGTCGACGAGTCGGTGTACGTGATGGGACACGGCGAGGGCGCGGCCCACGTCGCCATGATCATGCTGAACTTCACCGACGAGGTCGACCTCCTCACCCGGGGCGACGACCCGACCTGGAGCGACGAGACGGCCGAACTGGTCGACGCCCACCCGGTCGACGTCGTCGACGAGGACGTGACCGGGATCGAGAAGCGCGAGGACGGCTGGCTAGAGGCCCTGGAGTTCGAGGACGGTACCCGGCGTGCGTACCGCGGCGGCTTCGCGATGTACGGCTCGGAGTACAACACCGCGCTCGCGGAGTCGCTCGGCTGTGACCTGAACGACGACGGAACCGTCGCCGTCGACGACCACGGTCGGACGAGCGTCGACGACGTGTTCGCCGTCGGCGACGTCGTGCCCGGGCACAACCAGATTCCCGTGGCGATGGGTCAGGGCGCCAAGACCGGCATCCAGATACATATGGACCTCCGTGCGTTCCCGCGCTCGCTCGACGAGATACGCGAGTCCGGCGCCGTCGACCGGGCAGAGACGCCGGCGATGGACCCCGCCCTGCGCGAGACCGCTCGGTCGTTCCGCGCCGACGACCCGACGCCAGAGGCCCCCGCAGACGACTAGCCGATAGTAACTGCCTTACCGCCCCGCCGTCGAAGGATGCGTGTCGGGGTGTCCGCGACACCGGGCACGGTCGACTGAGGTCGGCGTCTTCGCGACGGGCGGAGACCCGGTGCGACCGGCGAGCGCCGGTGGTCTAGTGGTAGGACCTGAGCCTTCCAAGCTCATGGCCCGGGTTCGAATCCCGGCCGGCGCATACGGAGACGGACGCGGAGCGCCGCGACACACCCGTGACGCCGGACCCGGCTGCCGGCCGCCGACCCCGGTCACGGTACGACCGGACCCGGGCGGCCCGGGTCTGCCTCTGGCGACAGACGGGCGAGCCGGTGTCCCCGACTGTGTCGCCCGCGTCCGCAGGTGGACTCCGGATCGCCCCGGACTCGGACTCGGTCCGACTCCTCGACGCAGTAGCCACGTGCCGGTCGTGCGCGAGCGTCTGCGGCCGAGACTCTGATCTCTCCCGGCGCGACGCGCGGGTCGACGGTCCCGGAGGGCGTGGCCCGTCGCGACACCCCGCAGGTGTGTCGACCGTCGACCGTCCCGGCACACGACGGCGTCGTCGCTCGGTCCGGTTGAACCGTGCCGCGACGACGTCTGCCTTCGAGTCGGTCGGCGCCGCAGCCCCGCTCTCCGCCGCGCCGCGACCCCCCGCCCCGGCCACCGCGCCGACGACCAGCGCGACGGCGGCGAGCCCCGCGTCTGCCCCGGTTCGGTTCTCGTATCGTCCCCGACAGGCGGAGCCCCTGCCCGCGTGTAGACGGTCGACCCAGCTTCGGATTGGCTTCGATCGAGCCGTCTTAGCCGTCGCGCTCGCCCCAGAACCGCTCGAATCCGTAGTCGAGCATCTCTGCTCCCACCCGCTGGAGCTCCGCACGTTCCTGTGCCGAGAGCAGGTCTGCTACCCCACGCGACCCGCGCTGGAGATACCGCTCGTCCAGCAGGATCCGGACTCCGCGCTCCTCGGGCCCGCGGATGACCCGCCCGACTGCCTGCCGCGCCTTCCGCACCGCGGGGACGGCGACGGCCATCTCGAATCCCGACGAGCCGTCCCCGGTCAGCGCGGCGTCGTAGGCGCCGCGGACGGCCTTCGCGCGTGCGGTCTGTGTGTTGCGGTACGGCACCCCGACGACGCAGGCGGTGTGTAGCTTCTCGCCGTCGTAGTCGACGCCCTCGGTGACGGTGCCGAGCGCGCTGGTGACGAGAACGGCGTGGTCGGCGGGGTCGAAAAAGCGGTCGAGCAGCGCCGTCGTCTCGTCGCTCGTCGACGACCGGTCGAGGTAGACCGGCTTGTCGAGCCCCGCGAGGAGGTCTGCGGCCCACGCTGCCTCGCGGTAGTTCGGCAGACAGCAGAGGACGTTGCCGTGCGAGGCCGCGATCCGCTCGACCGCGTGTGCGTAGTCGCGCCGCGTCCGGGTCATCGCCTCGCGGTCTGTCGTCGGCTCGCCGCGGTTGCGGCTGGTGAACCGCTCCAGCGGGACACCCCACGTCGCGCGGTGCTCCTCCGGAAAGGAGAGCCCGTAGCGCACGTCGTCGACACGCCGACCGTCGTCGGGGTGAATCGGGTCGTTCGGGACGCCACGGGCCAGCCTGTCGAGCCCCGCAGCCCGGCGGTAGACGTCGATCGGCTCGAGCGTCGCCGACATCGTCACCCCGCCGCCGAGTTCGGCGTAGACGGCTGCACACGGCCCGTCGGGGATACAGTTGTACAGCCCGAGACTCGCCGTGACGCGGCCTGCCCAGTCCGGCAGCGTCTCCGGTGGGGCCTCGTCGTCGCTGGCGCCAACGCGGAGCTCCCGGAAGTACGCCAGCCGGTCGGCCTCCTGCCACGCGTCGAGCAGCGCCCCTACACTGTCGGCGACGGGCGTCCGGCCCGAGACGTCGACGCCCTCGTGCACCGCGGCGGCGGCGCGACAGACGGCGGCGACGCGGTCGACCTCGTCTGCCGCGACCGGTGCCTCGCCGTCGCGGATCGCCCGCGTCAGGTCGTCGACGGCGCCCTCGCCCGGCGGCGCGAGCGCGACGGTCGTCTCGCCGTCCGCGGGCGGGTCGACGCCGTCGTCCAGCGCCGCCCGGACCCGGTCGCCGATCCAGTCGAGCAGCCAGCCGTGGACCCGCGCCGCCGTCTCGAAGTCCTCGGGCGTCAGCCGGCCCTGTGTCGCGTCCTGAACGAGCGCCTCGGCGACCTGTTGCGCGCGCCGCGCGGCGTCGCCGGTCGCGCTCCCCAGTCCCTCGCCGCGGAGGACCTGTCCCGCCCGCTCCACGTCGGTTCGTGACCGTGCGAGCGTGTACACCGAGGCGTCGTCGGAGCAGACCTCGCGCACCCGGTCCTCGACGACGTGGGCCTCGTCGACGACCGCGACGGTGTCCTCGTCCAGCGCGCCGGCCCGGCCCGCCGTCAGTCCCCGCGTCTCCGGGTCGTAGAGGTGCATGTAGTTCCCGACGACGGTCTCTGCCTCCGCGAGGAGGTCACCCATCGTCCGGTGCGGACAGTGTCCCGCCGCCGCGGCGGCGGGCACGAGGTCGGCGCGGTCGAGCACGTTCGCCGTGCCGCCGGCGAACCCGACCGGCGCCGGGTCGACGAGCGACCGGACGTAGAACGGGTCGAACGGGGCCGACCAGTCGAGCGCGAGCAGCTCTTGGGCCGGCGCGGCGACGTCGAGCGCACGGACGACCCGGGCGGGGTACGGCGTCTCGGCGCCGTGGACGACCAGCCGGTCCGACTCGGCCTCGGCCTCGGCCCCGACGAGCGTACAGGTCCGGCGGGCGCGCACCTCGTCGTACCACGGCGCGTCGGCGTCGTCGTCGGCGTCGAGGTGGAACGGACACCGGACGGTCGCGTCGCCCGGTCGGGTCAGCCCCCGGCAGTCGTCGACTGCGCACTCGGGCGGTGCCGGACCGTCCCAGCGGAGCGCGACCGGCGACCCTCGCTTCACCAGGTCGGCGGCGGTCTCGCGCAGGTCGTCCACCATCGCGCCCAGCGGCGGTGCGCGCTCGACGCCGCCGTGGCGGTCGGCGAACGTCCCGGCCCGCGGTCCCTCGACCCGCGTCCACGCCCGGTCGAGGTCGAACCCGTCAGCCTGTGCGTACGCGAGGGTGTCCGCGAGGCCACGGAGCACCAGTCCGTCGACGGGTGGCACCTCTGTCCGCCGGTTGATCGCCCGCACCTCGGCGACGAACTGCGCGAGCTGCTGTTTGACCGGCGTGACGGCGAAGACCCGGTCGAAGGTCGGAAGCGAGACGGGGCCGTCGCGGTCCGGGAGCGAGACGGTGTCGTTTCGAACGGCGTACAGGCCGGCGACGAGTGCAACGAGCGTCTTGCCCGTCCCGCAGGCCCCCTCCATCGCCAGCCAGCCGTCGTCGGCGAGCACCGACAGCAGACGGTCGATCCCGTCGACCTGCTGTGGGTACGGCTCGTCGAACGGGAACAGGGCGCGCCACGGGCGGTCGTCGGCCCCACTCATCGCGGCGCGTGCTCACGTGGTGTCGTCGGCACTGTCGATACTCCTGCCGTCTCGAACTTAATCCGCAGGATCACGCCAGCCCGTCGACCCTCCGCCGGCTCTCGGCGGCGAGGGGCTGCTCGAACAGGTCGAGGTTGGCGACGGCGTGGTCCGGGTCTGCCGTCGACGGGATCGGGACGACACCGCGTGCGACGGCCCAGCGCAGGACCACCCCCGCGGGCGTCAGGTCCTCGTTCGCGGCGACGTCGCGGACGACCGGGTCGTCGAGCAGGCCGTCCGGTCCCAGCGGCGTGTGGCCGAGCACCCGGACGCCGTGGTCGCGACACCACGCGAGCAGGTCGTCTCGCGGCGCGAGCGGGTGGTGTTCGACCTGGACGACCCGTGGGGGCACCCGTGTGTCTGCGGCCAGGGCAGCGAGTTCGTCGACCGAGACGTTGCACACTCCGAGGTGCCGGACGTGGCCGTCGTCGACCAGACCCTCCATCGCCGCCCACGTCTCCGCGAGCGAGACGTCCGCACGGACCGGGTCGCCGTCGCCGTCCGTCGGGAAGGTCAGCGCCTCGCGCTCGGCGTGGCTCAGTTCGGCGAGGCCGTCGAGCGCCCCTCGGTGTGCCCACGCCTCGGTGCCGTGGAGGAGGTAGACGTCGAGCCGGTCGACCCCGAGACGCTCGCGGCTCGCCCGGCACGCCGCCCGGAGGTGGTCGGGCCGGTGGCTCGTGTGCCAGGCCTTCGAGACGAGCGTCAGCGCGCCCCGTGGCGGACCGCCGCGCGCCGCGACCAGGTCGCCGACGAGCGACTCCGTGCCGTACAGTTCGGCACAGTCGAGTAGGCGACAGCCGGCGTCGAGCGCGGCCCGGAGGCCCGCAGAGAGGTCGACGTACCTCTCGCCGCCGCGGTACGATGCCGTTCCGGCACCGACCGGCGGGAGCGCGGGCGCGCCGCGGTCGGGGTCGGGGTCGGGTCGACGCACACGTAGACAGTCCGGTGTCCACCCGACGTCGACCGGTGTCGTCGGCGTCTCCGTCTCGGCGGCGCGCGCGACGGCGTCGACGACGCTCACGACGTGTGCGGCCTGTGCCGGTGACCCGACGCGGAGCGGCCGGTCTGCCCGCGCCGCCGCGGCGAGTTCGGCGACCCCGAACGCGCGGCCGAGCCGCCCCCGCGGGGTCTGAGGCGGCACGCGAACCGGGTCGGAGCCGAGGCGAGCGTACCGGGGGCGGTCGCCGCCGCCGAGGCTTCCGGCGTCGGGCAGCCGGATCGTCCCCTCGTCGCCGACGACGTCGAGGCGCATCTGGTCGCCGGCGCGGAAGGGGACGTAGCCGCTCGCGCGCAGGTCGACCCGCGGCCCGTCGGCGAGCGACAGCGTCGCGCTCCAGTGGTCCGGGGCGTCGTCCGGTCCGACGTCGGGCGCGAGCCGGTCGGCGTCGGCGCTCCGGACGCGGCGGACCGGGCCGAACAGCGCGGTCAACACGGTCAGGGGGTAGACGGCGGCGTCGAGGAGCGGACCGGCCTCCCGGAACGACGCGGGCCGGGGGTGCCACTCGCCGGGTCTGCCGACGTTGCAGTCCACGCGGGCCGCTCTGACGCGTCCGAGACGTCCCTCGGCGACGTGACGCCGGGCGGTCCGCTGTGGGTCGCCAGCCGGGCTGGTCGGCGCGCACGCGAGACGCCGGTCCGTGTCTGTGCGAGCGACGAGATCACGCGCCTCGTCGGGCGACGTCGCCAGCGGCTTCTCCGAGAAGACGTGCCGCCCGGCGTCGAGGGCCGCCGTCGTCACCGGTGCGTGTGCGGCGTGGCCGGTGAGGTTGACGACGACGCGGGCGTCCGAGGCGTCGAGGAGGCTGTCGAGGGAGCCGTAAGCCGTCGCGTCGTGTGTGTCTGCGAGGCGGTCGGCCCGTTCGTGAACTCGGTCGGCGACGGCGACGAGGCTGAGGTCGGGGTGAGCGGCGAGGTCGGGGGCGTACTCCGACGCGATCGCCCCACAGCCGACGATTGCGACGCGCATGGGTCGGCGGGGGACTGGAGTCACTCAAGTCCGCCGGTCGCGAGTCCGACCCGACACGGGCGTGGCGTCCGGCAGCGGCGAGCCGGCGGCTCTCTCCGTAGAAGCGGACGGCGGGATTGCCCGGGCGTTCCGCCACGGGGAGTCCCGGTCGCCTCCTCCACCCCGCGACCCCACGAGCGACGGGCGTCCGACGGTGGGCTGCTCACTTCCGTGCCTGACCCGCTGTCGCCGGTGAACCGCGGGGACGCGTCCCTGCGGACGCGCCCCGCGGACCGCTGTCCCCGTGGGACGAGGCTTCCACGTCAGCTTCCGGGGCCCGCGTCGGTCCGTCCGCACGCCCCCGGGTTCGGCCACCACTTGAGGCCGTACCGTGGTCTTCGGAGCGGGGCCTACCCGCCCGGCCTAGTCCGACGTGACCTAACCCGGGTCGACGTAAACAGCTTTCCCTTCGCCGGTCGGCGACGGTCAGGGACTCGCCTCGGCCTCTCGCTCTATCTCGTCGAACAGCGCGACGACGCGCTCCTCGACCCTGTCGCGGATCTCGCGCACCCGCCCGAGCGACTGTTCGCCCGGGTCCTCGAGCGCCCAGTCGTGTACGGTGACGTCTGCGTCGAGCTCGAGCGTCGAACAGCCCATCGTCGCGACGAGGTCACAGGCCTCCAGCTCCGCCGTCGAGACGGCGCGCGGCGTCCGGTCCGAGAGGTCGGCCCCGACCTCGCGCATCGCCTCGCGCACGACATCGTGGACGGCGTCGGCGGGCCGGGTGCCGCCGGTGACGATCGCGACGTCGTCTAGCCCGCGTCGCTCGCGTTCGCGCTGGGCGAACGCCGTCGCCATCTGCGAGCGGCCGGCGTTACGCACGCAGACGAACGCAACCCGCGTCACGTCTCGCTCCGCGCCGGTGTCGCCGACCTGTCTGTCTCTGTCACGCTCTACGGCCGACCGGCACACAAAATGAATCTGTCGACGGGGAGGGCAGCCGGCCGGTCAGTCTTCCACGGCGGCGCTCACCGGAGCGCCTCGCGGGCGTAGAGCCCCGACGCGGCGGCGACGACGGCGACGGCGACGACGACCGCCCAGCGGTGCCACCCCATCCACGACGCCGGGAACGAGAGGACGAGTTCGGCGGGCACCGAGAGCGCCCAGAGCGCACCGATACCGAGCATCGCGAGGCCGACAGCGGCGGCGACACCCGCCGCGGTCGCGGGATCGGCACGTCCGCGCGTCCCCGCGAGGAAGACGATCGGCTGGACGACGGCGAGGAAGGCGACGGCCCCGACGCCGAGCGGTCCCGCGCCGTAGTAGATCGGGAGGCCGGTGCCGGGCTCGGAGACCAGAACGAACGGCGCACCGATCGCCGCGAGAGCCGCGAGACAGGCGAGGACGCCGGTGTTCGCCGCCACGCGGTGACGCTCCATACGCCGACCGGACCCGCGCGCGCACTTGAGTGGCCCGGAGTGCGGTCGCAAGGGCAACCTACAAACCGGTAGACTACGCGCCCCTGTCGCATGGACCGAGTCGCGGTCGTCGGCGCGTCGATGACCCAGTTCGGGCAGCGCGACGGGTGGATACTCGACCTGCTGGCCGAGGCGGGTCGGGCGGCGACAGCCGACGCCGGAGTCGACGGGAGAGACGTCGACCACCTCTACGTCTCGAACATGGCCAGCGGCGAGTTCGAGGGACAGTCCGGCGTGATGAACGCGCTGGCGCAGGACCTGAACGCGGTGCCGGCGTACACCGCCCGGATCGACCAGACGTCGTCGTCTGGCGGCGCGGGCGTCTACGGCGCGTGGCAGTCGGTGGCGAGCGGCGCCAGCGACCTGACCCTCCTCGTCGGTGGCGAGAAGATGACCCACCGCACGACCGGCGAGTCGACCGACGTCATCGCCTCGCTCACACACCCTGTCGAGTACAAACACGGCGTGACGCTCCCGTCGTTCGCGGGGCTGACCGCGCGGAAGTACCTGAGCCGGTACGACGCGCCGCGCGAGAGCCTCGGGAAGGTGGCGGTGAAGAACCACCGGAACGGTGTCGACAACCCGAACGCCCAGTTCCGGAGAGAGGTCGACCTCGAGACGGTGCTCGACTCGCCCGTCGTCGCCGACCCGCTCCGCCTGTACGACTTCTGTCCCGTCACCGACGGGTCGGCGGCGCTCGTCTTCTGTCCCGAGTCGGTCGCGCGGGAGTACGCCGACGACTACGTCGTCGTCTCGGGCGTCGCGGGCGCGACGGACACCCACGTCGTCCACGAGCGACCGGACCCGACGACGATGGGTGGCGTCGTCGAGTCGGGCGAGGCGGCGTTCGAGATGGCCGGCCTCGGGCCCGACGACGTCGACGTGGCCGAACTCCACGACATGTTCACGATCCTCGAGTTCCTCCAGTTCGAGGACCTCGGGTTCGCCGAGAAAGGCGAGGGGTGGCGGGCCGTCGAGGCCGGCCGGACCGACCGGGACGGCGACCTGCCGGTCAACACCTCTGGGGGGCTGAAGTCGAAAGGCCACCCACTCGGCGCGAGCGGCGTGGCACAGGTCCACGAGGTGTACGAACAGCTGACCGGCGGCGCCGGGCCGCGACAGCTCGACGACCCGAGCGTCGGAGTGGCGTGTAACGTCGGCGGGTTCGGGAACTGTGTCGTCACGACGGTACTGGAGGCAGCCGGAGCGTGACAATGGACGCGATGCGGTACACGGACGGCACGGTGACGTACCCGCCACACCCGGTCGGACCGGAGGGCGGTGACCCGCTTGAGACGGTCGACCTGAGCGAGTACGAGGCGACGGTCGTGACCTGGACCGTCTCGACGGCGACACCGCCGGGCGTCCGGGCGCCGAACGCCCTCGCTATCGTCGAGTTCGACGTCGACGGCGAACCGGTCCGGGCGATAGGCGGCCTGGTCGAGGGCGCAGCGGAGGCAGTCGAGATCGGCGACACGGTCCAGCCGGTCCACGTCGAGGAGCTCCGCGATCCCGGTGCGGGGATCCGGGAGCCGTCGAGCCAGGCGTGGGACGGCTACCGGTTCGAGCCGGTCTGACGGGCCCGAACAGGTCGGACCGCCCCCGACCCTGGTGTCGGGAGCCGGCCGACAGACCGCGCGGCTACCCGTCGTCCGCCGGCGGCTCGTCGATCACGACGACGGCTTCCCCGTCGACGACCGGTTCGCCCGACTCGCCCTCGACCACGGTGGTGAGCCGGTACCGACCGTTGCCGATGTCCTCGACGATCTCGACGACGGCAGTGAGACGGTCGCCGATGTCGACGGGCCGGAGAAACTCGAGGTCCTGCGAGAGGTAGATCGTGAGGCCGGGCAGACGCGCGAGCGCGGCGCTGACGAGCCCCGAGACGAGCGTCCCGTGTGCGATGCGGTCGCCGAAGCGTGTCCGGGCGGCGAACTCGTCGTCGAGGTGGAGTCGGTTGGTGTCGCCGGAGACGCCGGCGAACGTCACCACGTCCTCGTCGGTGATCGCCTTGCTGAACCGGACGTAGTCGCCGATGTCGAGCTCCTCCCGGCGGTCGACAGAGCGCTCCGTCTCCCAGTCGGAGCAGCCGACCACCTCCTCGGTGTCGGCACCGCGGTCGACTGTCTCGTCCTCCAGCCGGTCGTCGGCCCCCGGGACGAAGGCGCGGTTCGCCCGCGCGATGCTACGGTACATCTGGCCGACACCCCGAGAGAACTCCCGGCTCGACCGGGCCCACGCCGACGCGAACTCGCACATCGGCGTCGACGGATCGTAGCCCCCGTCTCGGTCCATGGCCTCTCACAGGCGACGTCTCGACATATGCCTTGCGACTCTCTACCACGAGAGACGCCGGTGCCCGGGGACTGACACCACCGAGTACCATCTGATGGGGTGAGAAGTAACTCTTATTCGTACAGCCCCCGAACCGCCGTGTACGGATGACGGACGAGGACGACACGACGACGTGGACGCCGGCTGCTTTCGCACGGCAGTTCCAGGAGTCGGGCGAGGACGCGGTCGAGCGACAGATGGAGCTGCTCCAGCAGTTCGCCGGCGGCGGGAGCGGCTTCGACGGCTTCTCCGGGCTCGGCTCGATGTCGATGGGCACCGCGGTGTTCAAGACGCGGGTCCAGAGCGGCGGTCGCATCTCCATCCCCGACGCCGAACGAGAGGCGCTCGGCATCGACGAGGGCGACATCGTCCAGACCGTCGTCATCCCCCTCACGCAGGCCGACGACTGATCATGAGTGACAACCCGTACACCCGGACGTTCCAGATGCACCGCGCGACGATCGAGAGCAGCCGGACTGCCGCCGAGGCGAGCGTGGCCGTGACCCGTGCGGCCACGCAGGCGTTCGTCGACTCGACCGAGACGACGAAGTCCGCACAGAAGCGCGGCGTCGAGTTCTCGCGCCGGGCGGCTCACGCGACGATCGACGCGTTCGCAGAGGCCGGCGCCGAGGACGTTCGCGACCTCGTCGACGCGCAGTACGACGCCGTCGACGAGCTCCACGACAGCGCGTGGGCGGCTGTCGAAGACGTCCTCGCCGAGTACGAGGGGTCCGTCGAGGACCTGACCGAGTCCCAGCGCGAGGCCGTCCTCGAGGCCGTCGACGCCGCCGTCTCGGCCAGCGACGACGTCGAGGCGGTCGTCGACGACACGATGGACGGGGTCGAGATCGACGTCGACGTCGACGGGACCTGAGCGGCATGAGCGACGCCGGGTCAGGCGAGGTCGACGAGTTCGTCGAGCGGGTCACCGAGACGTACGTGACCGCGCTCGACCGGAGTATCGACGCACAGTCCGAGTTCGTCGAGACCTGGACCGAGGCCGTCGAGCAGTCGGTCTCCGAGTCTCGGGTCGAGGAGGGCTACGAGGGCCGTCTCCGTGCCTACGAGGCGTGGATGGACGCAGCCGAGAGTTCGTTCGACCGGATGGGCGACACAGTCGAGGGCGAGGCGGTCGACCCCGAAGAGCTGCGTGACGTCTGGCTCCGCGCCGCAAACGACGCGTTCAAAGAGACGATGAGCACCACGGCGTTCGCCGCGGCGACCGGCCAGAGCGTCGACGACGTGCTCGACCTCCGCGAGGGCACAGAGGAGACCCTCCACGCGCTCGGCTTCGCCAGCGTCGGTGACGTGCGCGAGGTCGGCGAGCGGCTGGTCGAGACCGAACGACGGCTCCACGCGGTCGAGCAGAAGCTGGACCGCGTACTCGACGCGATCGACGAATGAACCCGTTCACCGCCGGGCTCGACGCTCAGCGACAGCTCGTCGAGACGGCAATCGAGACGGCCGAGCGCACGACCGACGCGCCGGCTGCCGGCGCGCGAGTCGAGGCTGTCGAGGTCGGCGAGACGCCAGACGAGGTCGTCTACGAGGAGAACAAGCTGGCGCTCAGGCGTTACACGCCGGAGTCGATCGGTGTCGAGACGACACAGGACGTGCCGATCCTCGTCGTCTACGCGCTGATCAACCGCCCGTACATCCTCGACCTCCAGCCGGACCGGAGCGTGATCCGGCGGCTGCTGGAGGCCGGCTTCGAGGTGTACATGATCGACTGGGGCGAGCCGTCCCAGCTCGACACCTCGCTGTCGCTCTCGGACTACGTGCTGCGCTACCTCGACGGCTGCGTCGACGAGGCCCGCACCGACGCCGACGCGGACGACGTCCACGTGCTCGGCTACTGTATGGGCGGGACGATGAGCGTGATGTACGCCGCGCTTCGCCCGGAGAACGTCCGGACCCTCGGCCTGATGGCCGCCGGACTCTGCTTCGCCGGCACCGGCGGGGTGCTCGAGCGGTGGGGGAGCGAGGAGTTCTACGACCCGACCGCCGTCACGGACGCCTTCGGGAACGTCCCGGCGGAGTTCTTAGACGTCGGCTTCGAGCTGATGGACCCGGTGAACAACTACGTTCGGAAGTACCTGAACCTCTACGAGAACCTCGACGACGAGGCGTTCGTCGAGAACTTCGCCCGGATGGAGAAGTGGCTCGACGACGGTATCGACGTCGCCGGTGTCGCCTACCGGGAGTTCATCGAGGATATCTACCAGGAGAACGCACTGTACGAGAACGAGCTCCGTCTCGACGGCCACCACGTCGACCTGGACGCCGTCGAGATGCCCGTCCTCCAGGTCGTCGGCGAGTACGACCACCTCGTTCCGCCGGCGGCATCGAAGCCGTTCAACGACCGGGTGGCGAGCGACGACGTGACGACGATGGAGTTCGCGACGGGCCACATCGGCCTCTCGGTCTCGTCGTCGTCACACGCCGACCTCTGGCCGGCGGTCGCGGACTGGTACGCGGAGCGCTCAGACACGGTCGACCTCACCGTCGTCGCCGGCGTCGGGTCGGCCTACGCCGAGCGCCTGCGGGCTGCCGGCGTCGAGTCGGTCTCGGACCTCGCTGCCGCCGACCCCGTCGAGCTCGCTGGGACCGTCGACGTTCCGGAGGGCCGCCTGCGCGACATCGTCGACGCCGCTGCCGACCACGACTGACGACGCTCCCCGCCCGACGCGGCGCTCTCTCTGGACGGCGGCGAGACGGCTAACGGCGTGTTACGACGACCGGTCAGGTTCCGTGACGTACGGGGAGGAGTCAGCTACGCGCTGCGGACTCGCCCGTGCTAGACGAGCACACGACCCCGTCACGACGACCCGTGCTCCGGCACGGTCACCACGGGCCCGGACGCCACCGAGTCGCAGGCGGCGAAACTGGTCTGCGTCTGTCTCGGCGCGACCGTCGACGAACTCGTCGACCACCTCGGCGTCGCGCGGCTCTCGGCTCTCCCCGTCCTCGACTGTCTGGTCGACCGCGACGGCTCGCGCTACGTCGCGTCCCGGTCGTCTAGCTCGTCTCGAATCGACTGGAGCTCTGCTTCCACCGGGTCGTCCGCCTGCGCGCGCTCCTCGCTGACCTCGATATCTACCCCGCGGTCGGGCTGGTCCGGTCGGCTGCTCTCTTCGATCCGCCGTTCGACCGCGGTGGTCAGGTCGCGTGCCTCTCGCACGACGTCGCTCGTCTCGGGGTCGTCCGGCAGGTCCGACTCGCTGAGCGCCCGGCGAAGCTCCGACAGCGTGCGTTCGACGCCGGTCGTCGCGGCGTCGCCCACGTCGTCTATGGCCCGGTCACCGCGGCCCGCGAGGCCGAGCAGCCCCTGGAGAAGTTCGAGCGCGGCGACGGCGGCCTCCAGCGCCGCGATGGCGGTCGGAATGGTGTACTCTTCGGTGAACTGTAACAGCTCTCCGGCGGTCGGCGGCTCCCTCGTCGGCTGCCGGTCGTCGCCGAGTTCGCGCCGGAGTTCGTCGAGTGTCTCGTCGAGATCCTCGAGGAGCGCCCGGAGCTCCCGGTCGTCGCGCCGTGGCATACGAGGCGTACGGGCGCCGACCGGGAAGGGGTTTCGTCGGCAGCGTTTAGGTGGACCAAAACCCATATGTGGGCCGCCACGTCACGGATGAGTATGGATACGGACGCAGACGCCGACCCCAGCGCGGAGCAGGGGCCGGTCGTGTCGGCACACCGGACCTCGCCGGACCGAACTGTCCTGACGGAGAACGGGAACTGCGACGGGTGGATAGCGAGCGACCTCGTCGTCGAACCCGGCCGGTAGCTACCGCGTCGCGCCGGACAGCACCAGCGTGTCCTCCTCGAGATAGTGCTCGATGTGGTGTGCGTCCTCTTCGAGCTGGAGGAGCTGCTGGCGCAGGAGCTCGCTCGACGCGTGGTCGCCGAGGTTCTGCGTCAACTCGACGTGTTCGCGGACCATCTCGATCATGTCTCCGTAGGCGTCCATGTCGTTCGCCAGCGACGTACGGATGTCGTAGACGTCGTCGTCCTCGGGCTCGATCGGAGCGTGGTCCTCGAGCTCGGCGCCACGTGCGAGCGGGACGCCGCCGAGCGCCTGGACACGCTCCGCGAGCTCGTCGGCGGCCTCCTCGAGCTCCTCTGCGGCCTCGCCGAGGAACAGGTGGATATCGCGGAACTCCGCGCCCTCGACGTTCCAGTGGTGCTTCTTGACCTGGTGGTACAACACGTAGGCCGCCGCGAGGTCGGTGTTCAGCGCGTCGACGATCTGTTCGACCTTCTCCTGTTCGAGACGCAGCGCGGGGCTCCGCTCGACGGCGCCGGACTGCTTCAGTACGGACTTCTGGGTGCTCATCGTCATCTGTACGTACGTGCGATACGAACTTAAGCTTTTAGGCTCGGTCAACTAGTTTTGGGCTTCCGAAAAGCAGAGTTTGTACAGACGGAACACCGACGGAAGGAAACGGTTTTTTTCCGAGGGATCCAGCCGGACGCATGACCGACGAGAACGGGGAAGACGGGTCGGTGCCAGCCGAGTCGCTCGACAGCCGACTCGACGAGGCCCGGGCCGCGCTGGACGAGGCGACGACCGAGGCCGACCTGGACGCCGTCGACGCGACGCTCGACGACGTCGCGTCGGCGGTCGAGGCGCTCGACCGGTCAGACGGAGACGACGAGGACACGGAGGACCCTGCCGCCGAGTTCGAGGACCAACTCTCAGAGCTCCGGGACGGTGTCGCCGACCGGCGCGGTCCCTACGCGGCGGACGCCGTCGAGACCCTCGAGTCGGCAGCCGGGACCGTCCGCGACACCCGCTGGACCGAGTCCGGTGCGGACGACGTTGCCGCGGCTGTCGCGGCGGTCTGCGACGCGGTCGACGCGACGCTCGACGCCGCGCCTGCGGCGGACGACCCCGCCGAGACGCTCGACGCCGCCGCCGAGACCGTCGCGGCGGCGAGGCTGGACCCGGACGACGACGCCGCGGCCGTCGCGGCGCTCGTCGAGACGAGCGACGAGCTGACCGCAGCGCTGGACGACGCGGAGACGTGGGCCGACCTGTCCGTTCGCGCGCAGCTCGAGGCCGAAGAGTTCTACGACGTTCTCGGACACTACAAGGACTTCCCGCCGGAGTGGGCGGCGCTGAAAGAACACGAGATTCGCGGGAACGTCGAGCCGGTGCTTCTCGCGCTTGACTCACTCGACTCGGAGTTTATGGAGCGCCACGCGCTGGAGACGCTCACCCGGATGAACGACGACGACGCGTTCGAGGCGATGCACGCCCGTGCGAGCAAGCGTGACAAGCCGGGGATCAGAGCAGTCGGGAAGATGAGCGCGGACGAGGCCGTCGAGACCCTCGTCGAGTACGTCGACGCCGACTCCGACCCGCAGCTCCAGAAGGTGACGTTCCGCGCGCTCGGCGAGATCGGCGACGAGCGGGCGACCGGACCGCTGGCGAACAAGCTGGCGATGGAGAACGACGTCGTGCGGTCGCACGCGGCCCGGGCGCTCGGGATGATCGGCGACACCCGTGCCGTTCGACCCCTGGCGACGGCGCTCGCCGACGACGACGTCGAGTCGGTCCGGGCCGCTGCGGCGTGGGCGCTCCGGCAGATCGGCACCCGACGGGCGCTCGAACGTGCCGCCGAACACACAGACGACCGCTCGTATCTCGTCGCTCACGAGGCCGAGCGCGCCCGCGAGGCGCTGGCCGCCGCCGATCCCGTCGAGGCGTAGCCGAGCGCCCCGACGACAGCTGTGTGGCCCCGACGCCGGTGAGCAGCCCGCCGTCGACCCGCCACTCAAGTACGAGAGCGCGGCCACCCCCGTCGTGTCGCCGCCCGTCCGCCGCGTCGTCGTCCTCGCCGCCGCCGCGCTGGCCGCTGTCGCGCTCCTGTCGGTGCCGGCGCCCGCCGCAGACGGTCCGCGGGTCGCGAGCGTCTTCCCGAACCCGGCGACGCCCGACGACCGCGGCGAACACGTCGTCGTCCACCCCGCCGGCGCGTCGAACCTGACTCTCGACGACGGCGAGACCCGCGTCGCCGTCCCGGCTGGGGGCCCGGTCGCGATGTCTGCCAGTCCCGTCGCCGCACGGAACCTGACCGACTACCCCGTCGTCGCCGCGCCCGGACTCGCGCTGGCGAACGGCGGCGAGCGACTCCGTCTGCGCCGTCAGAGCCGGACTGTCGACACGCTCACGTACGACTCGGCGCCAGAGGGCGAGCGGTACGCGAACGGTTCGTGGCGCCCGCGCGGGTTCGACCCACGCTCCGTGCGCGACTACGGGCCTGCGAACGCCACCGCGTTCGTCCTGCCCGACGCGCCGGGACTCCCGCTCGAGACGCTCCGCGGCGCGGACAGACGGCTCCTACTCGCCGGCTACACGCTCTCCTCGGCCCGCGTCGTCGACGCCCTCGTCGCGGCCAGCCGACGCGGCGTGACCGTTCGGGTGCTGCTAGAGGGCGGTCCGGTCGGCGGGCTCTCGCGGCGCGAGGCCGCGGCGCTCGACCGGCTGACCCGTGCCGGGGTCGCGGTGCGTCTCGTCGACGGGCCGCGCGCCCGGTTCGCGTACCACCACCCGAAGTACGCCGTTGCCGACGACCGCGCCGTCGTCGCCACGGAGAACTGGGTTCCCGGCGGCGTCGACGGGCGAGACAACCGGGGGTGGGGTGTCCGTGTCCGCGACGCCGCCGTCGCCGCCGATCTCGCGTCGCTCTTCGCCGCCGACGCGGGCGGCCCCGGCGCCCGCCCGTGGCGCGCGGTTCGGGCGGAGGTGTCGACGCGTGTCAAACCGGCGGCGGAGGGCTCGTACCCGTCGCGGTTCGACCCGCGCTCGGTCCGGGCAGAGCGCGTCTCGGTGCTCACCGCTCCCGGAAACGCGGGCGACGCCGTCGTCTCGCTCGTCGACGGCGCCGAACGACGTGTCGACCTGATCGGCCCCTCCGCCGACCCCGAGAGCCGGGTTCTCCAGGCGGTCGTCCGCGCCGCGCGCCGCGGCGTCCGGGTTCGGATTCTGCTCGGGAGCGCCTGGTACGCCAGCGATGAGAACCGCGCGACTGTCGAGCGTCTGAACACCGTCGCCGAGCGCGAGGGCCTGCCGCTGTCGGCGCGGCTCGCGGCGCCGCGCGGTCGCTACGGCTCGGTCCACGCGAAGGGACTCGTCGTCGACGACACCGCCGTCGTCGGGAGTCTGAACTGGAACGACCACGCCGCGACGGAGAACCGCGAGGTAGCGCTCGCGCTCCGCGACGAGCGTGCCGCCTCGTACTACCGCCGTGTGTTCGACGCGGACTGGCGCGGCGGCGGGCGACAGGTGCCGGCGGGCCTCGTGGTGGCAGCGCTTCTCGCCGCCGGACTCGCACTCGTCGTCCTCCGGCGTCGAGTGTCGTGGTCGCGGAGCCGGGACGGAGACGGAACGCCGGGAACCGGAGACCGGTGGCCGGTCGCCGAGTGCCACGACGACCAGCCGGACGGCAGCGAGACGCCGCGAGACCGGGACTAGTCGCCCGCGGTCGTGCCGAGGTCTTCGTCGATGGCGGCGGCACCCATCTTCTCCACGAGCGCGTCGAGCGTCGCCTCGCGTCGCCCGGGCACGAACTTGATCGAGCCGACGACCAGGTGACCGCCGCCGGAGACGCCCGCTTCGGGCAGCTCCGTCGTCAGCTCCTCGACCATCTGCGGGATATCGAGGCGCACGCCGTCGCTCCGCAGCACCGCGAAGTCGGGGCCGTAGCCGACGGTCACGACCGGCTCGCCGTGCGCTTCGACCCGGCGATCGTGGAGACTGCCCGTGGTCTTGCCCGGCGCGGGGTAGGTGAACCGGTGGGCGTACTCGTCGAGGTCGACTCGGTAGAGGTGTGCGCCGCTCGCCAGCCGCTCGTGGTCGACGTGTGGCTCGACCGCCTCGACCTGTCGAGCCACGTCGCGCTCGGCACGCGTCGAGAGGAACTCGACCAGCTCCTCGTGGCGCTCTCGGTCGTCGCAGTCGACGTTCAGCACGTCGGTAACGAGCTCGTGGCCCTCGCTGTACCGGAGCCAGTGGGCCGCGTAGTCGAGCGCCTCGCCGACGGCCTCGGCGTCTGCGCGCTCGTAGCCCGCCGCCGCGGCGAGCGCGAGGTAGTCGTCCATCGCCTCGGCGCCGGACCGGTCGGCGATGCCGGCCACGGCGGGCACGTGTCGGAGTTCGTCGGTGATCGACGGGTCGATCATCCGTGCGAGCTCGACACACATCATCCCGGTCGTGATGCGGTAGTCCTCGTCGTGGAGGTACGGGTTGACGTGAGCGTCCAAGAGCGGGCCGACTGCCTCCGGGTCGGGGTGGTGGTGGTCGACGACGGCGATCGGGACGTCGTAGTGCGCGAGGTTGCGGTAGGCCGGCACGTCCTCCGCTGTCGAGCCGTTGTCGAGCATCAGGAGGAAGGGGAGCTTCTGGCCGTGCCGGGAGCGCCCCTCCAGCGCGAAGTTCAGGTCCCGGGTGACGTCCTCCATCTCGTAGAACGGCGCCTTCGACGGCAGGCGCTTCAGCAGGTGTCGAACCGAGCCGCTGTCGGCGTTCACCTCGCGGACGAAGTTCTCGAGCGCGAGCTGGACCGGCAGCGCCGCACACATCCCGTCGCCGTCGGCGTGGTGCCGGACCCGGATCGGTCGCCCCTCGAGCACCGTCCGGCGGAGGAGCCGCGCCACCTCGCGGAGGTCCTCGCGAACCGGCTCGAACGCCGGCCAGTCGACGAGAGGGTCGACGTCCGCCGGTTCGGCGCGCTCCGCGACCGCGTCCTCGATCCGGTCGCGCACTCCGCTCGCGTCGTCGTCCGACAGCGCCGTAGCCGACTCGACCTCGACCTGTCGACCACTGTCGTGGTCGCCGACGGTGCCGCTCACCCGCACCACGTCGTCAAGCCGGATGTCGGGGTATGCACGGACCCCTGCCTCCTCGAACGCCGCGCAGGCGACGATCCCGGTCTCGTCGCGAACCCGGATGACGGTCGGACCGCCGGTCTGTTTGATCTGCACCACCTCGCCCTCGACGGTCGCCTCGTCGCCCGCGCTCAGGTCGGCGACGGCGGTCACGGTCGGCTCGTGGCGTACCCGTTCGGTCGTGCGGTCGCCGGCCTCCGCGGCGGCGAACGCGAGGTCGCCGTTCTCGCGCACCTCGAGCAGACGGACGACGATATCGTCGCCGGTCTCGTAGTCGGTGGCGTCCAGTTCGGACTCGTGAACGAGTCCGGACACGCCGTCGGCCAGCTCGACGAACACCCCGTACTCGACGACCCCGTCGACGGTCGCGTGGTAGCGCCCGTCGAGCGTCAGGTCGTCGACGGTGCAGCCGTCGTCGAGGTCGTAGACCACCCCGACGTCCGGCTCTGCGGCTCGGTCGGTCATACAGTAGACAGGTGGTCGCCCCGGCATAAGCCTTTCAGACTCCCGGCGTCGCGACCGGAACCCTTAGTGTCGGACCGACCCGACCGCGGCCATGGGACTGTTCCGGTCGCGCGAGGTGATCGGTATCGCGGACGACGCGCTCTCGTTCGTCCTCGAGGCCTCCGCCGAGACCCACCCAGACGAGTACATGGGGTTTCTCCGCGCCGAGCGGGTCGACCGTCTCGACGCCGACCTCGACGCCCGGAGCTCGGACCTCGTCGCCGTCGACGTTCTCGTCATCCCCGCCACGACCTCGAACCCGGTCAGCGCGACCGTCCGCGAGAACCTCGTCCCGAACGACAACCGGACGGTCGGGTCGGTCCACTCGCACCCGAACGGCGTCCTCCGGCCGAGCGACGCCGACCTCGCGACGTTCGGCAACGGACCGGTCCACGTCATCGTCGGCGCTCCCTACGGCCACGACGACTGGCGGGCCTTCGACCGGCAGGGCGACCCGCGCGAGCTCCCCGTGCTCTCCGTCGACCTGCCCGACCCGGAGGAGTTCTTCGACTTCACACAGGCAGACATCGACGCCGAGCTATGACCGACCGGCGCGTCGTCGCGCAGGGGACCTTCGACGTCCTCCACCCCGGTCACGTCCACTACCTTCGGGAGGCCGCCGCCCGTGGCGACGAGCTCCACGTCATCGTCGCGCGCCGCGAGAACGTCTCGCACAAGGCCCCCCCGGTACTCCCGGATCGTCAGCGCCGTGACGTGGTGTCGGCGCTCGCGGTCGTCGACCACGCCCGCGTCGGCCACCCGCGGGACTTCTTCGTCCCGATCGAGGAGATCGCGCCGGACGTGATCGTCCTCGGACACGACCAGCACCACGACGCCGACGCCGTCCGGGAACGCCTCACGGAACGGGGTATCGACTGCGAGGTCACGCGGGCCTCGGCGCTCGACTCGCGCTACCCGGAGGAGCTGCTGTCGACGGGCGCAATCGTCGACCGGATCGTCGAGACACGTGGCAGGACGGAGTGACGACGGCTACGCGGCGTTCGGTGCCGCCGGTGCGGTCACGCTCGAGTCGTTCCCGGCGTCGCGCTGCTGTTCGGAGAGGTAGGTCTGGTACTCGCCCTCCGAGACCACCTCGACCGTGAAGTACATCTGCGAGTGCGAGACGCCACAGTACTCCGTGCAGTAGCCCTGATAGGTCCCCTCCTCGAGCGGCGTGGTCTTGATCGTGTTGTTCTGTTCGGGGATCGCGTCCTGTTTCAGGCCCAGCTCGGGCACCGCGAAGCCGTGTATCACGTCTCGCGACGAGATCGTGACGTAGAGGTCCTGTCCGGCGGGCACGACGATGTTTGGCGGGAAGCCACTCGCCTGGACGCCCTCGTCGGGGTAGCTCATGTCCCAGCCCCACTGGTACGCCTCGGCGTAGACGTGGACGTCGCCCTCGTCCGGGGCCACCTCGGTGGACTGCTGGTGGGTGACGTCCGGACTCGCCAGCACGCCGTAGGAGGCGACGCCGACGAACAGCAGGATCACCGCCGTCGCGACCGTCCACGTTATCTCGAGTCGACGGTTCTCGCGGGTCGGCACTGCCTCGTCGGCGTCTTTGAACCGCACGACCGTGTACAGCAGGACGATCTCGACGAGGAGCGTCAGCGGCACCGCGATATACAGGAGCTTCAGGTTGAGGTCGTCGATCAGGCCGATCGAGGTCGACGACTGCGCCGCGGCGGGCGCGCTCCCGAGCGCGACGAGAGCAAACGCCGCTCCTCCCACCCCGGCTGCCCGCGTCCACGTGCTCATAGATTCGCGGTTGGAAACACCCCGTCAAATACCTGACGCTCTCCCGACCGCGGGGCATAAGTGGTGACACCACCGACCGCCGCGCGTGTCCCGCTCGCGCTCTCGCTCGCCCGACCACGTCGTCGCGCTTCTCGCGGCGACGGCGGTTGGCGTCTACCTCCTCCTCGCCGTCGGAGCCACGACGGCGGTGACCGACGCCGCGAGCGCCTGTGCCGCGTGGCCGGCCTGCGGCGACGGGCGCGCGCTCCCGACGACGGCGGCGGGAGCGCTCGCGCTCGCACACCGTGTCGCCGCCGTCGTCGTCGGCCTCGCCCTCGCCGCGACGCTCGTCGCCGCACTGCGCGCCGGCGTCCCGCGACGGGCGACGGCGGCACTCCTCGTCGCCGCGCTCCTCTACCCGGTTCAGGCGGCGCTCGGCGCCGTCGTCGCCACGTCGTCGACCGACGCCCGGCTCTCTGCGGCCCACCTCGCCGTCGGCGCGGCGATCCTCGCTCCTGCCGTCGCTGCCCTCGCGTGGACGCTGGAGGCCCGAACCGGCGATCCGAGCGACGGACCGTCGACCGACCCGACCCCGGCGCCGACGCCCGCCGCCGACCCGGCTCCGACCGCAGACCCCGACGACGTGGGGCCGCTCGACACGCTCCGGGCGTACGTCGCCCTGACCAAGCCCCGGCTGATGTGGCTGCTCTGTCTCGTCGCCGGCGCGGCGATGGCGCTCGCGCCCGGGTCGCTCTCGCTCCGTGTCGTCGTCGCCACCCTCGGCGGCGGCGTCCTCGCGATCGGCTCGGCGGGCACGTTCAACCACGTCCTCGAGCGCGACGTCGACCGACAGATGAACCGGACCTCGGACCGCCCGCTTGCCGTCGACCGGGTGTCGGTCCGCCGGGCCGTCGCCTTCGGCGTCGTCCTCGGTCTCGCCTCGCTCGCGCTATTCGCGTCGGTGAACCTCCTCGCCGCGGCGCTGGGCCTGCTCGCGGTCGTGTTCTACTCCGTCGTCTATACGCTCGTCCTGAAGCCCAACACCGTCCAGAACACCGTCTTCGGCGGCGCAGCCGGGGCACTCCCGGCGCTGATCGGCTGGGCGGCGGCGACGGGGTCGCTCGGCGGCGGCGGCGCCGCACTCGCGCTCGTGGTGTTCTGCTGGACGCCCGCACACTTCTACAACCTCGCGATGGCGTACCGCGAGGACTACGCCCGCGGCGGCTTTCCGATGCTCCCCGTCGTCCGCGGCGAGACGGCGGCGCGGAAACACGTCGTCTACTACCTCGGCGCGACGCTCGTCGCCGCCGGTGCGCTCGCGCTCGCCGGGCCGCTCGGTCTGCTCTACGCGCTGACGACGGCTGTCCTCGGCGCCGTCTTCCTCGCCGCCGTCGTCCGCCTCCACTACGAGCGCTCCGACGGCGCGGCGATGCGAGCCTTCCACGCCTCGAACGCCTTCCTCGGCGGGCTGCTCCTCGCCGTCCTCGTCGACGCCGCCCTCGTATGAGCACCGCGAGGCTCTCCGGGCTCGACACGAACACGCTCCTCTACGGTGCGCTCGTCGCCAACACCCTGCTGGCCGCGGCGCTGGTCTACGTCCTCCTCACGCCCGCCGACCTGGCCCCGGCGCGGTACAGCCTCTACGGCATGCTGTGGGTCGGCGTCGGTGGCGTGGTGCTCTACGAGGAGGGGCGGCGCTCGCGGACCGTCGGCTGTCGCGCTCGCCGCGCCGCCCTCGCCGTCGCGACCGGCTACCTCGTTGCCCTCGCGCTCGCCGGCGGTGTCGTCGTCCCCGGCGGCGTGCCGGGTGCGCTCGACGCCGGCTGGTTCGTCCGCCCGCTCCCGCCGGGATGGGGGCCGGCGCTCGTCTACGGGAGTCGCGACGTGGCGCTCGTCCTGATGCCGGCCCGCGTCGTCGGCTACCTCGCGCTCGTGGCGCTGGTCCGTGGGACCGTCCTTGACGCTGCCGCGGCAGGCGACAGTCTTCTCCGCGGCGGTGCCCCCGGCCTGCTGGCGCTGTTCTCCTGTGTCTCCTGTGCGCTCCCCGTTCTCCTCGGCGCCGTCTCGCTCGTCTTCGGCGCCGGGAGCGCGCTCGCGGCGACGACGGCGAGTCTCTCGTACGACCTCTCGACGCTCGTCTTTCTCTTCACCGTCGGCTTGCTCCGCCTGGCTCCGTCCGTCCGCTAGTCGACGGCGCCGCCCGTCGGCTGACCGTCTGTCCGGACCGCGACCGTGGCGACAGCACACTGTCCGCGAGAGCCGGGCCGGGAACGAACGACTTAGGCCGGAGCCGTCTGAGCACCGTCTATGGACGCCGTAGACGCCCCTGCTGTCGAGGCCGTCGACGTCTCGCGGCGCTACGGCGACGTCGTCGCGCTGGACGACGTCTCGCTCACCGTCGCGCCGGGGGAGGTGTTCGGTCTCGTGGGGCCGAACGGCGCGGGCAAGACGACGCTCGTCCGGGCGCTCACTGGCACCACCGACGCGACGGGCGAGGTCCGCCTGTTCGGCGACCCGCTCCCTGCCGTCGAGCGAGCGCGGCTCGGACTGCTCCCCCAGTCGTTCTCGCCCGCCAGCCGACTCACCGCCCACGAGCTCGTCGGCTACTACGCCGGTCTCTACGCCGCGGGCCGCGCCCGCGACGTCGACGCGGTTCTCGCCGAGGTGGGCCTCGCCGACGACGCCGCGGTCCGGTACGAGAACCTCTCCGGCGGCCAGCAGCGGCGGGCCTGCGTCGCGACGGCGCTCGTCAACGACCCAGACCTACTCTTTCTGGACGAGCCGACCGCCGGTATCGACCCCGCCGGCCGGCGGTCGCTGCACGCTCTGGTCGCGCGCCTCACCGACGAGGGCACCACCGTCTTGCTCACGTCGCACTCGATGGACGAAGTCGAACGGCTGGCCGACCGGGTCGGACTCGTCCGCGACGGGTCGCTCGTCGCCGTCGGCCCGCCGGACGGCCTCGTCGACGCACACGGCGGCAGCGCGCGCGTGACAGTCGAGACGGCTGGCGACGCCGCCGTCGACGTCGCGACGCTCGGTCTCGGCGCGTTCGACGTCGAGCAGACGCCGGAGGGGTTCGTCGTCGCGAACGTCGACGCCGCCGACCTCCCGGCGGTCGTCGATCGCGTCGTCGGTGCGGGGCTGTCGCTCGACGCGGTGACGTGGGCCAGGCCGGGACTGGAGGAGGCGTACTTCCGGCTGACGGGCGAGGCGTTCGCGGACCGGGAGGACGAGCGGCGGTGAGCCGCCGGCGCCGCCTCCGAGCGGAGTTCACCGCCGAGCGTCGGTCGTTTCTCCGCCGGCGGACCGCCGTGTTCTTCACCTTCGTCTTCCCGCTGCTCGTCGTCGTCGTCTTCGGTGTCCTCGTCCAGACGGACGGTGCCGGCGTCGGCCTGTTCGCCCGTCCACCGGCGTTCTACGTGCCGGGCTACCTCGCCGTCGTCGTGCTGTTCACCCCGCTCTCGCGGGTCGGGTCGACGGTCGCCCGCCACCGCGAAGGCGCACGGTTCGAGCGGCTCGCGGTCACGCCGCTTCGGCGGTGGGAGTGGCTGCTCGCACACGCCGGCGTCAACGCCGCCGTCATCGGGCTCGCGGCACTTCTTCTGTTCGTCCTCACCGTACTGCTCACCGGCGTCGCCGTGGCGCGCTCGCCGGCGCTGCTCCTCCTCGTTCCGCTGACGGTGCTCGCGACGGTGCTGTTCTGTGGCGTCGGCTGCGTCGTCGGCCGGGTCGCGGACTCGCAGGACGGCGTCGTCGCCGCCTCGAACGCCCTCGCGCTCCCGCTGCTCTTTCTCTCGGAGACGTTCGTCGCAGCCGGTCAGCTCCCCGCGTGGTTCCGCCCGGTCGTCGCGCTCTCTCCGCTCACGTACTTCGCGCGCGGCGCCCGGGCGCTCGTCGCACCGGACCCAGCCGTCGGCCTCGCGCTGACGAACCTCGCCGTCGTCGCGGCGCTCGCCGTCGTCGCCGTCGCCACCGGGGCCGCCGCGGTGCCGCGGACGGACTGAGGATTTATCGCCCCCGGTCGTCCACGGTCGGCTGTGCCACGAGCGACACTCGACAGAATCGCCGAGAGCGGGGTCGTCGCCGTCCTCCGCGGCGTCGACGCCGACCGGGCCGTCGAGACGGCACGTGCGCTGGCCCGCGGCGGCGTCGGTGCCGTCGAGGTGACGCTGGACGCGAGCGGGGCGACAGAGACGCTCGCGGCGGTCCGGACGGCGCTCGACGACGAGACGCTCGTCGGCGCGGGAACGGTGATGGACGCCGCAGCCGCGAGCCGCGCCGTCGAGGCGGGCGCGGCGTTCGTCGTCGCCCCCCACGTCGACACCGACGTCGTCGAGACGGCGAACCGCTACGGCGTCGCCGCGATGCCGGGCGCGATGACGCCGACGGAGGCCGTACGCGCCGTCGAGGCGGGCGCCGACGCGGTGAAGCTGTTCCCCGCCGCGACCGTGGGGCCGGCACACCTCCGCCGTCTCCGTGGACCGCTCCCGCAGATCCCGCTGGTGCCGACCGGCGGCGTCGACACAGACAACGCCGGCGAGTTCGTCGCCGCGGGCGCGACGGCGGTGGGTGCGGGCGGCGCCCTCGTCGACGACGCGGCGGTCGCGGCGGGCGACTGGGACGCCGTCGAGGCCCGTGCCCGCGACCTCGTCGGAGCCGTCGCCGACGCGCGCTGACTCGCCGGAGCCGTCGCGCTATTCCTCCGGGGTGTCCCCGACGCGCTCCGGCTGCTCCGGCTGCCAGCCGTCTGCTCCCGGCGGCGCGATACGGCGCTCGTGGCTTCGTTCGTCGAGCGTCTCGTAGAGCCGGTCGACCAGCGTCTCGCGCAGACGGGCCGCGGTCCCGTCGTCGATGTCGACGGCGGCGGCGTCCGACCCGACGAGCGACAGCGACCCGGCGGTGTCGGCTGTCACCGTCGCGAGTGACCAGCGGCGCTGGAAGAGCGAGCGGCTGTCGATGACGGTCTGGACGCGGTAGTACGGCACCACCTTCGTCCGGCGCCGGAGGACCCCGTTCCGGGTGACGACGTGGTCGGGGGCGAGCGCGTACCCGCGGTGACGCCACTTGAGGTGGGCGACGACGGGCACAGCCGGCAGGAGTGCGAGCGGCGCGTACCATAGAACTCCCGGGAACAGGACCCGCTCGACGGCGGCGAGGACCCCAACGACAAGCCCGAGCGCGACGAGATACCGCGCGCCGTAGCGCCGACGGACCCGCTTTGGTGGGCGCTCGAGCCCCGCGACCCGTGCGCCCTCGAGCTCCCCGACGAGCGCGAGCACCCGTTCGCGGTCGGCGATTGGCACCGCGGCCTGCGAGCCGCGGTCGCCGCCCGGCGCGTATCCCGCCGTCTCGACGTACAGCGTCGCGTAGCCGAACCGGCGCTTCAGCGGACCGTCGAGCACCGTCAGGGTCTGGACCTTGTCGAGCGGGATGGAGCCGTCGTAGCGCCGGAGCAGTCCCCGCTCGTACTGGAGTTCGTCGTCGACTCGCGTCAGCCGGAACCCGTAGTAGTTCAGGGCCGCGGCGGCGGCGCCCGCCGCCCACGAGACGACGACGACGAGAATCGCGGCGGCGACGGCCACTCCGACGAGCGCGAGGCCGTCTGTCGGTGGCACGGGCACCATCCCTCCGCCACGGGTCGTCACCAGCCCGTAGAGGAGGAACACGACGACGCCCGGCGTCCGCAGGTCGAACGAGAGCAGCCCGACGAGCCCGAGTTCGCGCGGCGCGAGCTCGAACAGCACCTCGCCACGAGACCCGTCTGCCTCCGGCTCCGGCGTCGGCGTCGCGCCGCGCTTCCGGGCCGCCAGAACGCGCTGGAGCCGCTTTGCCTCGTCGGCGCTGACGTAGCGCACCGCGGCCTCCGTCGCGCCGCCGCCCGCGGTCTCTACGTCCACCGCCGCCACCCCGAGCATCCGCTGGACCACGTTCCGGGTGATATCGACGTTCTGTATCCGGTCGACGGGTATCTCGCGACTGCGGCGGCGGAACACCCCGGAGCGGATGTCGAACGTGTCCGCCGTCAGGGCGTACTCGTAGCGGCGCCAGTAGACCACCTCGTAGGCGACGATGGCGACGACCGCTAAGCCAACGAGCGCCACCCCCGCCAGCTGACCGACGGTGCCGCCGAGCAGCGACGACCCGGAGACGACGAGAAAGAGGAGGGTGAAGGTGACACTCGCCCCGCGGCTGACCGCGCGGTAGGGCACCGAGAGCGGCGAGAGCGCGCGCGGCTGCTCGTCGACAGGCCGGGCGGGGTCGTCCGGCTCTGGCCGCTCTGCCGGCCCTAGCCCTACGTCCGTCTCGCCGCCCTCGCCGACCGGCTCGTCCCCGCTGCTCATACGGCGTCCTCGCCCTCGGAGCGGATGGCAAGCCGCTTTAGCCGCTCGCGTAGGTCGCCGGCGCGGACGGGCGTCAGGCCGGGGACGGTGACGTCGGCGCCACGCGACCCGGCGGTGTACACCACCGTCGTCGCGAGACCGACGACCCGCTCGACCGGTCCGCGCGAGGAGTCGACGTGCTGGATGCGGACGAATGGGACGACCGTTCGGACCTGCCTGATCACGCCCCGCTCGAGGTAGATGCCGTCGTCGCGGACCTCGTAGCCCCACGCCCGGTAGCGCAGGACCGCGAGCGCTCCGCCGACCAGAAGGACGGCGACGCCGACGCCAGCCGGGACAGGCGCCGGGAGCACGTCGAGGACGCGATTCAGGGCGAACATCCCTCCGCCGACGAGAGCGGCGGCGAGGGCCGACTGGGCGACCCAGAGGGATCGGACTCGTGGGTCGAGGCGCTGGAGGTCACGGTCGTCCGGCGCGCTGTCGGACACACACCGCGGTTGTTCACGGCGGCGGATATACCCACGGACTACCGGTCGCAGAGGGCGAGGAGCGCGTCGACGTCGTCGGCGTCGTTGAACACGTGGACCGACGCCCGGCAGGCGTCGGGCACGGGGAGCGACCTGACGACGACGCCCGCCTCACGCGCCCGGTCGACGAACGCCGCCGGCGCCTCGTCGCCGGGCGGGTCGAAGGTCACCAGCCCCGACTCGTACGCCGCGGGCGACCGACACAGGCCGCCGAGCCCTGCCTTCAGCCGGTCGGTCAGGCGCTCGACCCGTGTCTCGACCGTCGAGATACCGACCGCGCGCATCGTCTCGATCGCCTCTATCGCACCGACGTACGGTGCCGGCGACGTCGTGCCGACCTCGAACCGCGCCGCGGTCTGTTTCAGCCGCGGCGGGTCGGCGCTCGGGCTCTCGACGCTCCGGTAGCTCGCGGTCGGCGGCTCGACGCCCGCCGTCAGGTCGGCGTCGAGGTAGAGCCAGCCCGCGCCCCACGGTCCGAGGAGCCACTTGTGACTCGCGCCGACCGCGAAGTCCGCGCCCCACGCCGCGCAGTCGACGGCAGTCTGGCCGGGCGACTGTACGGCGTCGACCAGGACGCGACAGCCCGCGTCGTGGGCGACGTCGACGACCTCCTCGACGGGCAGGCGCGTGCCGTGGCTCCAGGTGATCGAGTTGAGACAGAACAGGTCGGCGTCCGTGACTGCCTCCGCGAGGCGGTCGGCCCCGAGTCGTCCCTCGCTCGTCTCGACGACCCTGCGCTCGACTCCCTCGCGCTCGAGATACCACCACGGCAGGCGCCCGGCGGAGTGGTCGAGGTCCGTGTGGACGACGACGTCGCCGGGCTGCCAGTCGAGTCCCGCGGCCACGCGAGCGATCCCGTCCGCGGTGCTCTGTGTCAGCGCTATCTCGCCCGCGTCTGCGCCGAGAAAGTCGGCGAACGTCGCCCGTGCGTCCTCGAAGACCTCGAACGCGTACGGGTACGCGCCCTCGCCGACCGGCGTGGCGTACTCGTGGTGCTCGACCGCTCCCGTCGCCGCCTCGACGACGCGGCGCGGCGCCGGACCGGACGCGCCGGTGTTGAGGTAGACGCCGTCGTCGACGGCGGGGATGTCCGCGCGCAGGTCCTCCGGCGTCACCGTCGACCTCCGTCGGTCGCCGCCGAGCCGCCGTCTGGCCCCGCCGCGGGTGTCACGCGCTCGACGCCGCCTGCGGTCACGGACGACCCCGGCGAGTAGTGGACGACCGGGTCGTCGTCCGGCCGGGGCAGCCCCGCGGCGGCGAACAGCGACTCGCCGCGGAGGTCGACGGCGGCGTCCCGCAGGCGCCACGGCTCGTGGGCGATCCGACCGAGACGGTCGTCCGGCAGGTAGAACCGGTAGTTCTCGACGAGGAAGGCGGCGAGCGTCCCGGACGACGCCGGCGCTGCCGACCCGTCGGTCGGACGGTAGGTGACGTCGAGACTCGCCGGCGGTTCGCCGGCGTGAACCCGGCGGCTCCGCACCGTCACCGCGTCGCCGTCACGCGAGACGTCGATCCGTGCGCGGTAGTACGGCAGGTCGTACGCCGCGCGGGCGACGCCCACGCCGAGTTCGTCGTCCGCGTCGAGGCTGAGGAAGTAGACGCCGCGGCCTCCGTCTGCTCCCTCGACGTACGTCCGGAGATTCACCTCGCCGAACCCGAGGCCGACCGGCGACCCGCGTGGGCGGAGGTCCGCCATCTCGAAGCAGACGACTCCGGCCCACGCCGCGCCGTCGTGCGTCGCCGGCGCGAGCCCAGCCGGGAGGAGAGCCTCCAGCGGGTCCCGGTCGACCCGCCAGTGGGCGAACAGCGCGTCCCGCCACGACATCGTCAGCAGGTCGTCCACGTGCGGTCCGGGGACGGCGACCACTTAGCTCCCGGCCGTCGCGGCACAAAGTACATATATCGGTATCGAAGAGCCAGTATCGGGGACGTACGACACGTCGTGTTGCTCCCGTGTGCCGCCACCATACCCTCAACACGGGCGTCCCCCACCGTCACAGCGTTTAGGACCACCGCCGCCGTTCTGCCGTCGATGGAGGTGCCAGACGATCCCCCCGAGCGCTGTCCGGTCTGTGACGCGCCGTACGACTCCGTCTCCGTCCACGAGACGGGCGTGATGGTGAACATGCGTGAAAACGAGCGCTATCGTCGGGTCTGTCTCGGGCCGCGCGACGCCGGTGGGCGGGCGACCCTCGAGTTCTACCACCACACCCACGCTCAGGTACGGGAGGGCCGCCGCGCCGGGAGCGTCGACGCCCCTCTCGCGGACACCCCGGACGACTAACCGGCAACACCACCCGCTACCCCGGAGTCGGGGCACGGCTCGTCGCAGCCGACACGACCCGGACTCCGGGGCCCGTACGTCGAGATGATGACTTCCGACCACGGCCACGACAGTTACCACGAACAGGTCGACACGGACGTCGACGACAGGGACGACCGGGCGCGCCGCCGGCGCAAGGAGGTTCCGACGGACGAGAACCTCCTCGTCGTCGCGTGCACGGACGGGCAGATCCCCGTCGAGGACGTACTGGGGCTGGAACTCGGTGACGCACAGATCTACCGCAACGCCGACGGGAAGCCGACAGACGACGTGATCCGGTCGGCGGCGCTCACGACCGACTTCTTCGACACGGACCTGCTGGACTGGGTGAGAACGACCGACGACGTCACCGGAACTCCGCGAGTTCCGGTTAGCAGTCAGAACGCAGTCGCGTTCTGACGACGTCGACGCGGCCTGTGCCGCGCAGGTCGAGTGCCTCCGCGAGTCCGAACTCATCTCCGACGGCGTGACCGTCAGCGGCTACGTCTACGAGGTGGAGTCGGGCGAACTCCGCCGGCCGGGCGAGCGGGTCGCGGCGGAGATCAGCGAGCGGCGGGCGTCGGCGCCGACGGATTCTTTCACGCTCGCGCAAAATCACGAGCGTGTCGACCGCGCCGCGGCTCGAAGCACCCCTCGATATCGGCGGACTGACGCTCCGCAACCGGCTCTACCGCGCGCCGCTGTTAGAGTGTGCGGGCAACGGTCCCGACGCCGCCGAGCGGCTGGCGGACGACCTCGAACCCGCCGCCGCGGCGGGTGCGGGACTGGTGTGTCAGGGCGCCACCATCGTCCGCGGCGAGGGCGGCTGTGCGGCCCCGGGGATGACCCGCGTCCACGACGACGCGTTCGTCGCCGGGCTGGCGCGAGTCCCCGCGGCCTGTCACGACCACGGCGCTCGGGTCGCGGTCCAACTCGAACACGGCGGTCTGCGCGCGATGGAGACGTGGCACGCCGGCTACCGGCGCGAACACCCCGACCTCGAGCAGCTCGCGGTCTCGCAGCCGCCCGCACCGCTCCGGCTCCTCGACCGTCTCGGTGTCCTCCACTACGACGCCCACGTGCTGTCTACGGCGGAGGTCGAAGCCCTTGCCGCGGACTTCGGACGCGCCGCGCGCCGGGCCGTGGACGCCGGCTACGACGTCGTCCACGTCGCGGGCGCGAACATGGGCATCGTCCACCAGTTCCTCTCGCCGTTCTACAACAGCCGCGACGACCGCTTCGGCGACGGGGTCCGGTTCTTAGAGCGTGTCGCCGAGGAGGTGCGCGCTCGCGCCGGCGGCGTGCCGCTGATGGCGAAGGTCCCCGCGGAGACGAGCGCGCCGCCGCTGGTCGTCCGCGACCGGATCACCCGCGACCGGGCCGTCGACATCTGCGCCCGCCTCGCCGACGGCGCGTACGACGCGCTGGTCCCCGTCTCGGCCTCGGTGTTCTGGGACATGAGCGTCGTCCGCGGGTCGTACCCTGCCGAGGCGTGGGCCGACGAGCGGTTCGCCGACGGCTACGCCGAGGCGTTCGGCTCGCCGCTGCGCGCGAAGCTCGTCGCGCTCGGCAACCGACTGGAGTCGCTGGCGTACAGCTTCGAGCCGGCGTGGAACGCCGACCTCTGCCGGACGGTTCGGGACGTCGTCGACGTCCCGGTCCTCTGCGAGGGCGGAGTGCGGGATCGCGAGCGTATCGACGCGCTCCTGGGTGACGCCTGTGACGCCGTGGGCATGGGGCGACCGTTCTACGCCGAGCCGCGCCTCCCCGCGCGGCTGCTCGACGCCGCCGACGCGCGCGCCGTCTGCGAGTCGTGTAACAACTGTGCCGTCCCACAGGCCGCCGGCGAGCCGGGGGTCTGTCGCTCTCCGGACGTGCTCCGGCGCGCGGGCGAACTGCGAAAGCGGGGCGCGTACGAACGGTCGGGCGACGAGTAGCGGCGCGATCAGCCCCGCTCGTCGTCCTCCGGCGTCGTCTGCCTCCGGCTCCCCGTCGGTTGGTATCCCGCTCTCGTCGTCTCCCGCCTCCCGGTCGGCCTCGACCGCTGTCCCGTCTCCCCGCGCCGCCCCGGACGCTCTCGCTCGCGTCGACGTCGAAGCGCGACCCGACGACGGTGGACTCGTCTCGTTCCGTCGCCTCGTGCCTCGCGTCCACCCGTCTCGGCTGCCCCGCCGGGGCCGTCCCCAGCCGCGGTCGCGTCTGTCTCTCCGTCGGCCCCGTCGTCCGTCTCGTCGGCGGCCCGGTCCGGCGCCTCCGCGTCGTCTTCCGTCCGGCCCGCGGCTCGCCCGCCGCCGCGCTCCGGACGCTCCTCGACGACCCCGGCCGGCGCCGCGCAGTCGTCGGCGCGGGCCTCACGGAGGGCGCGGATCGCCCGGTCTGCGTCGGCCATCGTCGCGACGGCGGCGCAGTCGCCGACCCGTGCCCGGTTCGATGTGGCGGTCAGCCGTCGTCTGAGGTCGGCGAACGCCGCCACCGAGCGACCCCCCCGGGGTCGACGCGGTCACCAGAGCCGTCGACCGACTCGCGTAGCCGACGGTACCGCTCGCCGGTCACCTCCGGTCCGACGGCCCGGGCCGCGTCGTCGCCGGTCGGGTCGCTCACGCCTCTCGTCCGGCGTCGCAGCCGATACGGCGTAGCCGGCTCGCGCGTCACACCTGCTCGCGCGTCTCCACGAGCGCCGGCAGGTCGAGGTCCAGCCGCTCCGCGAGCGAGGCCGCCGCGCCGAGGAGCCACCGTGCGCGCTCGACGCGCGACTCGAGGTCACCCGGTCCGACCCCGAACCGCTCGACGACCCGCTCCTGTGTGAGTCCGTCGGCGAGGGCGTCGAGCGCCCGGGCCGTCCGCACCGCGGTGAGCCACGCCTCGAAGTCGTCGACGGCCCCCATCTCCCGGACGAACTCGTCGGCGTGGTCCCGCGCGAACCGGTAGGCGTCGGCGCGCTCGTCGCCGCGGAGCCACCCCGTCCGCAGGTCCGGGGTGTGACAGACGAGTTCGAGCGCGGTCAGCCGTGTCGGCTCGGTCATCGCCGCCATCGCCCGCAGGCCGTCGACGACCCGTGCGCCGCCTGCGGGGCTGAGATACTGGCGCGACACCTGCGCGCCGACGGGCGTGGCCGCCAGCCCGTCGTCTCGGCTGACCATCCCCGTCGCCGCGAGGTCGTCGAGCGCACCGTCGAGCGTCGCCGCGAGGTCGTCGACGGACGCGCCGTGTGCGTAGAACGTGGCGTCGAGCAGGTCGCGGAGGTCGGCACGCGAGGCCGCGACCCCGGACGCGAGCGCCGACAGGACGTGTGTGCCGAGCGCCGAGACGTCGGCGAGCTGCGACTCGACGGCCTCCGGCGCCGCGTCGACGTACTGGCGGCGCAGGTCGTCGGGGTCGTCGTCGCCGGCCACCAGCACCGCCTCGCCGTAGGGGTCGAGGCCGGGGCGACCCGCTCGCCCACACATCTGGTGCACCTCCAGCACGGGGAGCGACGCCATCCGGTCGCCGTCGAACCGGCGCTGGTCGCGAACGACCACCCGCCGCGCGGGGACGTTGACTCCCGCCGCGAGCGTCGGCGTGGCACAGACCGTGCCGATCCGGCGGTCGCGAAACGCCGCCTCGACAGTCCGGCGGTGGGCCGAGCGCAGGCCGGCGTGGTGGAATCCGACGCCGTCACGCAGGCAGTCGGCCAGCCGCTCGCCGGTCGCCGTCGCGCCCGCCGCGAGCACGTCGTCCGCGACCCCGTCGTCGCCCGGTAGTCCCTCGGACCGGAGCCGGTCGGCCAGCGTCTCGGCCTCGCGGCGCGAGCGGACGAACGCGAGCGCCCCGCCGCCGGTCGTCCCGTCGCCCGGCCCCGTGACGTCCCGCACGAGCGCCGCCGTCGCCTCCGTCGGGTCGTCCGCGCTCGCACCGGCGTCCGGCACCGGGACCGCGCGGGTCGTCCCGTCGTCGAAGACCACCTCGTCGTCGGCGTGGACGCCCACCTTGAGCTCGACGGGACGCCAGTCGTCGGCGACGAGCCCGGCGTCCAGCCAGTCGGCGACGGCGTCCGGGTTCGCCACCGTCGCGGACAGGCCGACGATCTGGACGTCCGGGGTCCGCCGGCGGAGCGTCGCCAGCGTCACCTCGAGCGTCGGCCCGCGGCCCTCCGAGCCGAGCAGGTGGATCTCGTCGACGACGACACAGGCCGGGTCCTCCACCCACGGCGCGCCGTTGCGGATCGCCGAGTCCACCTTCTCGCTCGTCGCCACGACGACGTCGTTGCCGGCGAGTTCGGCCTCCGGGTCTGCCAGGTCGCCCGTCGCGATTCCGACGGTCACGCCCGGAAGCGCGGCGAACGCCTCGTACTTCTCGCGGGCCAGCGCGCGGAGCGGGACGATGTACAGCCCCGGTCCGTCCGCGGTGAGGAGCGCGAGCTGGGCGACGAGGGTCTTGCCGCTCGCGGTCGGGACGGCGACGACGAGACGGGCACCCTCGCAGACGCCGGCCTCGACCGCGGCGGCCTGAGGTGGGTACAGCGTCTCGATGCCGCGGTCGGCGAGGTGGTCACGGACCGCCGCCGGGAGCGGGAGGTCGGCGACGCGCATACGACGAAGACGCCGCCGCGGCTGTTAAGAGCCGCGCTTAACCCACCCGTCTGCGTACCGTTCGGGGTGCGACGACGCCGACTCCTCGCAGCGGTTGCCGCCGGAGCGCTCGCGGGCTGTAACGACCGTGGGTCTGCGACGACGTCGACCCCGGACACGACGGCGAGCGCCCCCGACGTCGACGGCACGTACGGGTTCACATTCGTCCGGCCCAGCGGGAACCGCTACCTGCCCGGCCAGGGGCGTGTTCCGGAGGTCGACCCGGTCGACGTCGACCTCCCGTCGGGGGCGACGTGGGTCGCCGCGGCGCCCGACCGCGGGACCGGGACGGTCGTGTTTGCGACGGTGCTGGCCGACGGCCGGGTGCGTGTCCACCGTCTCGACGGCTGCGAGGTCGACCCCGTCGAGCCGCTCTCCTCGCACGGCGAGGGACCGCCGCTGCTCGTGATCAACCGGGGTCAGGTCCGGCTCATCCGCAGCGGAACGGCGTTCACCCACCCGACGCCGATCCCTGGCGGGTCGGCGGCGATCCGGACGGACGGCGGGCTCGCGCTGCCGGGCGGCGAACTCGACCTCGACCCGATCGCCGACGCCCGGATCGTCACGGACGGGCGGCTGGTCTACCTGCTCGGGGACGCGACGACCTACCGACACGGCGCCGTCGGCGACGAGGTCGAGGGCGGCGCGGTGATAGTCGTCGACCCGGAGACCAGGTCGGTCCGGCCCCTCGTCCCGCCGTACGGGGTAGTCGAGGGGCTCTCGCCGATGTTGACCGAACTCGGCGGCGACCTGTCGGTCCTGGTCACCGCGAGCGACGGCGACCGCGGCGCGTCGCTGGCGCTCCTGCGGGACGACGGGAGCGAGGGCGGGACCGTGGTCGCGACGAGTGACCCCGTCGGCATCGGGTTCGGCTGGCGCCACCAGATCGCCGTCGCGCCGTTCGGCCCCGACGGCGAACTCGAGGTCGCGTCGGTCCGGACGCCCCACCGCTCCGCGGAGGCGGAGTTCCACCGCCTCGACGGCAGCCGTCTGGAGCGCGTCGCGTCGACGGGGTCGTACCCCTCGCACGGGTTCGGGAGCCGGAACCTCGACCGCGCGGCTGCGGCGGACTTCGACGGCGACGGTCGCCCGGAGCTGCTCGTGCCGACGCCGGAGACGGGCGTTCTCGCCGCGCTCCGGCGCACCGCGGACGGGCTCGTCGAGCCGTGGCGGCTGGACGTCGGCGGGACGTTCACGACGAACCTCGCCGTCTCGCCGGGTCCGGACGGGGTCGTCGTCGGCGCCGGCACGCCGGACGGACTCCGGATCTGGCCGGCCGCGTCACGGTAGTAATTTACCATTCCAGTTCGTCCAGCGTGTGTGAGCGGACACGGCGAGCGCGAACCGGAGGCGGAACTCGGACTACTCGACGCCACCATGATCGGCATGGGGGCGATGATCGGCGCAGGTATCTTCGTCTTGACCGGGCTCGCGGCGGAGATCGCCGGACCGGCGGCGATTCTCGTGTTCGCGCTCAACGGGGTCGTGACGGCGTTCACCGGGCTCTCGTACGCCGAACTCGCGGCCTCGATTCCGAAGAGCGGCGGCGGCTACGCGTTCGTCCGCGAGGTGTTCCCGGACCGCGAGTCGTTCCTGATGGGCTGGATGCTCTGGTTCGCGTACATGATCGCCGGCGCGCTGTACGCGCTGGGGTTCGCGCCGAACTTCCTCGAGCTGCTCCACGTCTACGACCTCGTCCCGGCGC
>CAZEJR010000018.1:0-48761 GCA_964512675.1 uncultured Haloferacaceae archaeon
TCATCGACGAGCTCGACTCGATCGCGCCGAAACGCGAGGACGTCACCGGCGAGGTGGAGCGCCGTGTGGTCGCCCAGCTGCTGACGATGATGGACGGCCTCGAGACCCGCGGTCAGGTGATCGTCATCGGCGCGACGAACCGTGTCGACTCGGTCGACCCCGCCCTGCGGCGCCCCGGCCGGTTCGACCGCGAGATCGAGATCGGCGTTCCAGACGAGGTCGGCCGCAAGGAGATCCTCCAGATCCACACCCGCGGGATGCCGCTCTCCGACGACGTCGCCCTGGACACGCTGGCCGACGAGACCCACGGCTTCGTCGGCGCCGACATCGAGAGCCTGACGAAGGAGGCCGCGATGAAGGCGCTCCGGCGCTACCTCCCCGAGATCGACTTAGACGAGGAGGATATCCCGCCGAGCCTCATCGACCGGATGATAGTCAAGCGCGACGACTTCCGGGCTGCGCTGGGCGAGGTCGAGCCGAGCGCGATGCGGGAGGTCCTCGTCGAACTCCCGAAGATCACGTGGGACGACGTCGGCGGGCTGGAGTCGGCCCAACAGCAGGTCGAGGAGGCAGTCGAGTGGCCGCTCTCCCAGCCGGGGCGGTTCGGGCGGATGGGGATCGAGCCGCCGAAAGGCGTCCTGCTGTACGGCCCGCCCGGCACCGGCAAGACACTCATGGCGAAGGCCGTCGCGAACGAGACGAACGCCAACTTCATCTCGGTGAAGGGGCCACAGCTCCTGTCGAAGTGGGTCGGCGAGTCCGAGAAGGCGATCCGCGAGACGTTCCGCAAGGCCCGGCAGGTGTCGCCGACCGTCATCTTCTTCGACGAACTCGACTCGCTCGCCCCCTCGCGCGGGCAGGAGATGGGCAACAACGTCTCCGAGCGGATGGTCAACCAGCTCCTGACCGAGCTCGACGGGCTGGAGGAGATGGGCAACGTGATGGTCATCGGTGCGACCAACCGGCCGGACATGATCGACCCCGCTCTCCTCCGGTCGGGCCGGTTCGACCGCCTCGTGATGGTCGGCGAGCCCAGTGTCGGCGGTCGCGAACAGATCCTGAAGATCCACACCCACGACACCCCGCTCGCGCCGGACGTGAGTCTGCGCGAGGTGGCCGAAATAACGGACGGCTACGTCGGGAGCGACCTCGAGTCGATCGGTCGCGAGGCCGCGATGGAGGCCCTGCGCGAGGACGACGAGGCAGACGAGGTCGAGATGCGTCACTTCCGGCGCGCGATGGAGGCCGTCCGCCCGACGATAACCGACGACCTGATGAGCTACTACGAACAGGTCGAAGAGGAGTTCAAAGGCGGTGCCCGCGACCAGATCACCGGCAGCGGTCGGATCGGCTTCCAGTAGCAGCCGGTCCGTGTCGGCGTGTCCTGCCCGTCTCGCTGCGACCACCAGTGTTAAATCCGGCTCGACAGACGATGACGAAGAGCCGATGTCGAACACGGCACCGTGCGGCCACGCGGCCAGACCACCCGGCGTCGACGCGGAGCGATGAGCGAGGGGAGCCGGGAGGCGGGTGAGCCGGGGCACGACCCCGATCCAGACGTCGACCTCACCGACAGCAGGTACTACCTGAACCGCGAACTCTCCGAGCTGGCGTACCAGGAGCGGGTGCTCGAGGAGGGGCTCGACGACCGAAACCCGCCGTTAGAGCGGCTGCGATTCCTCGCGTACTTCACGAAGAACACGGACGAGTTCTTCATGAAGCGCGTCGGGGGGCTGAAACAGCAGATCGAGGCCGGCGTCACGGACCGGTCGCCCGACGGTCGGACGCCGGAAGAGCAGTGGCGCGCGGTGCTCGACGCCGCAGGACAGCTGTTCGACCGCCAGACGGAGGCCTGGGAGACCCAGCTCCGTCCCGCGCTCGCAGACGCCGGCGTCGACGTGTCCGACTACGACGACCTGACCGCCGAGCAGCGACAGCGCCTCAGAGACCGGTTCGAGGAGTCGATTCTCCCGACACTCACGCCGCTGTCGTTCGACCCGGCACACCCGTTTCCGTTCATCTCGAACCTCTCGCTGTCGCTCGCCGTACTGTCGCGCTCCGACGCGGGCAGCGAGGTGACGTTCACCCGGATCAAGGTGCCGCCGAACCAGTCGCGGCTGGTCGAGGTCGACGACGACCCACGGACGTACGTGCTCCTCGAGGCGGTGATCGAGGCGAACCTCGACCTGCTGTTGCCCGACCTCGAGATCGTCGACGTCTCGCGGTTCCGGGTGACGCGCAACGCCGAGGTGCGACGCAACGAGGAGGTCGCAGAGGACCTGATCGAGGTGATCGAGGAGATAATCGAACAGCGCCGGTTCGCGACGATCGTCCGCCTGGAGGTGTCAGACGACATCCCGGACCGCTCGCTCGCGGTACTCACCGAGGAACTCGGCGTCGACGACTGCGAGGTGTTCCGGCGTGCGGGGCCGATCGACTTCCGCGACTTCTTCGAGCTGACCGAGCTGGACCGCCCCGACCTGAAGCTGGCCGACTGGACGCCACAGCCACACCCGCGGCTCGGCTCCGGAGACGACGGCTTCGAGCGTCCGGAGCAGACCACGGACATCTTCGCGGAGATCCAGAACGGCGACATCCTCGTCCACCATCCGTACCACTCCTTCGAGGACACCGTCCAGCGGTTCCTCGAGGCCGCGGCGTCGGACCCGGACGTCCTCGCGGTGAAGGCGGCGATCTACCGGACGGCCAGCGACTCGAAGGTGATCCAGAGCCTCATCGACGCCGCGGACAACGGGAAACAGGTCGCCGTGATGGTCGAACTCAAGGCACGGTTCGACGAGCAGAACAACCTCGAGTGGGTTCGCCGGCTCGAGGAGGAGGGGATCCACGTCGCGTACGGCACGGTCGGGCTGAAGACACACACGAAGACGGCGCTCGTCGTCCGCGAGGAGGCAGACGGCGTGAACCTCTACTCGCACGTCGGGACGGGCAACTACCACTCCGAGACCGCGAAGGGCTACGTCGACCTCGGAATCCTCACCGCCGACCGCGACACCGGACAGGACCTGGCGCGGCTGTTCAACTTCTTTACCGGTCCGACGCTCAACGAGCAGTTCCGGAAGCTGCTGATCGCGCCGGTGACGATGCGCGAGCGGTTCCACGAACTCGTCCGTCGGGAGGCGCGTCACGCCCGCGCCGGCAGGCGTGCCCGTATCGTCGTGAAGGTCAACGGACTGGAAGACCCCGAGATCGTCGAGGAGCTGTACAGGGCGTCGATCGCCGGCGTCGAGATCGACCTGATCGTCCGCGACATCTGCCGGCTCCGCCCCGGGCTCGAGGGCGTGAGCGAGACGGTGACGGTCCACTCGGTCGTCGGCCGGTTCCTGGAGCACTCGCGGGTCTTCTACTTCGAGAACGCCGGCGACCCCGAGTGGTTCGTCGGGTCGGCGGACTGGATGACCCGCAACCTCGACCACCGGGTCGAGGCGGTCATGCCGGTCGAGTCGGGAGCGATACGCGAACAGCTCCGGTTCGTCCTCGAGACGGCGCTCCGGGACACCCGCCGGCGCTGGGTGATGGACGCCGACGGGGACTACGAGCAGGTGACCCCGACCGACGGGACGCCGGCTCTGGACACACAGGAGACGCTGATGGACGCGACCACGGGAGCCGTCAGGGGCGACCACGCTCGGGGGATGGTCGTCGACGACGGCGTAGACGGGCGGCTGCTCGTCGACACCGTCGACCCCGACGACACCGGGTAGCCGGAGCCAGGGCCGGCAGCCGGCGTCGCCGGACGGAGCTACGTCTCGACGACCTTCCGGGCTGGCCGCTCCCGGTACGTCTCGCGGGCCGGGACGCTCACCAGTTCGTCGGCGCGGTAGTCGTAGGCAGTCAGGCTGCCGCCGTACACACAGCCGGTGTCGAGGCCAACGGCGTGGTCGGTGACGACGGGTTCGTCGAGCACGGTGTGCCCGAAGAACACCCGTGGCGACCTACGGTACGTCTCGAACCAGAACGGGCCGTCGTAGCCGTTCTCCTGTGGCACGGCGCGACGGGTCAACAGCTCCGCGACAGGCTGGTCGGCCAGCGGACGGCGTGGGTCGACGCCGCCGTGGACGGCGATCTCGTCGTCCCAGGAGACCGCCACCGGGAGCGACCGGAGGTACGCGAGGTCGTCACGGTCGAGGGTCGCCAGCGTCTTGCGGTCGTGGATCAGCTTGTCCTCGTTGTTCCCCCGGATCGACACGAGGTTCTCCCGCGAGCGGACGAGGTCGACGACCCCGGCGCTGTCGGGACCCTTGCGGACGAGATCGCCGACGAACAGCACCAGATCTCGGGAGCCGGGGTCAAGCGTCGCGAGCAGGTCTCGGAGCTCTCGCAGACAGCCGTGGACGTCGCCGACGACGTAGACGTCCTCCCACGCCGAGATGTCGACTCGACGGTGGTGTGCTGCGACGGTCTCGTGCAGGTCGCCGTCGGTCACCGTCACCTCGTCACGGCAGGGAGCCGCGCTGCTCTCCGCGTCTGACACGCCGTTGCTCACGTCTGTTGCTGTCGACACGACGGCTAAAGCGTTCGTATCTGCCGTCTATCGAGATATATACTGATCTGTACGTCTATCGAACGCGCCGACCGGCGTGGAGTGACGTAGTCGTGTGGGTTTTGCCGCTCGTGTGACTACGTCGCGTGTGAAGCGTCGACGACTCCTCGCCGCGCTCTCGACCGCCGGCACGGGCGCGCTCGCCGGCTGTGGCGCCCTCGGCGGCGGTCCCGATCCGGCGGCGGAGACAGCCGGGACCGACAGGACCGACGAGACGACGACGGCGCCGTCGCTCCCGTACGAGGGGCCGTCGCCGCGGACGCTCCTCAACACGCCCCGAGGGCTCCGTCTGCGAAACGCCGCCGGCGCGTCACGGTTCGTCACCGTCGTGCTCGACCACGGCGACCGCCAGGTGTTTCTCGACAGCCGCGAGGTGCCGCCGGCGACGCTCGTCGCATACGACGGGCTCGTGCGCCGCCGCGACGACTACCGCGTCGTCGTCGAGACGGACGCCGGGGGTCGGCACCTCCGCGAGTGGGCCCCGACCCCGTGGACCGGCGACCTCCTCGTGACGCTCGACCGCGACGTGACGAGCCGTCAGACCGCGACCTGTGGCCCGGAGTGTGGCCCCGCCGACTCCGACCGCGCCCTCGTCCTCGACAACCCGGCGGACGACCCGGTGACGGTCGACGTCCGTCTCGGGCCGTCGTTCGACCCCGACGTCGCCCGACGCTACCAGGTGCCCGGCGTCGGCCGGCTCTCGCTCCCGGTCTCCCGCTGGTCGGACGACTACCCGGTGTGGCTCGCGTACGGAGACCGAACCGTCCGTCACGAGTGGCGGACCGCGGACGGCGACCGGATCTACGCCGACGTCTCCGGCCCGCCGCGGCTCCGCTGTTCGAACGCCCACCGCGACCTCGTCGTCGTGAACCGTCCGGCGCGCGAACGCGAGATCGGGCTCCGTATCGAGGCCGACGGCGAACTCGCGGTCGAGCGGTCGCTCGTCCTCGGCCCGGAGCGGCGGCGGGCGTTCGCGAACGACGTGCCCCCTGCCGGGGAGTACGGGTTCCGCATCCGGACCGACGACGGCCTCGACGAGTCGTTCTCGACGTCGATCTGTCCCGCGCCCGGCCGGATGCTCGTCAACGTCGACGAGCGCGGGGCGGTCGTGACCGTCCGCGGGGCAGAGCCGGAGACGGTCGTCGACGGGCGGACGTAGACGGTAGTCTACTCCAGTAGCTCGTCGTCGTTCTCGACCATGTACAGCGTCCGCGCCGCGACGTTCACCGCGTGGTCGCCGACCCGCTCGAGGTCCCGGATCGTCAGGAGGAGCCGCCGGACCTCGGGCAACAGCGCCTCGATTTCGTCGGTCGGCAGGTCACCGGAGCCGATGAGGTTCCTGACGACGGCGTCGCTGACGCCCTCACAGAGGTCGTCGACGACGTCGTCGTACCGGGCGATCTCCCAGCACCGACCGGCGTCGTCGTCCTCGTACGCCGCCATCGCCTCCTCGAGCATCGACAGCGTCTCCGACCCGATCCGCTGGACGTCGAGATCTGGAAAGAGGTCGCGCTCGGCCTCCAGGGCGTAGCCGGCGACGTTCGCCGCGAGGTCACCGATCCGCTCGAGGTCGGTGATGATCTTGAACGAGGCAGCGACGAACCGCAGGTCGCTCGCGACCGGCTGCTGGAGCGCGAACAGGTCGATACAGTCGCTGTCGAGTTCGAGATAGAGGGTGTCGATCGCCTCGTCGCCCTCGATCACCGTCCGTGCGAGCGCTTCGTCCTTCTGCCGGAGCGCGCACAGCGCGTCCCGGAGCTGGTCGACGACTAGCTCGCTCATGTAGAGCACGTCGGCTCTGAGTTCGGCGAGCCGGTCTTGATACTGTTCCCGTGGCACCGTGAGGGTCTCGTCAGCGTGTCTGTCGACGCGTTGTAATCGCTACGTCTCCCGTCAGCCGAACTTCCCGGTGATGTAGTCCTCGACGCGCCCGCTCTCGGGGTCCTCGAATATCTTGTCGGTGTGGTCGTACTCGACGAGCTCGCCGCCGGTGAGGAAGACGGCAGTCTGGTCGGAGATGCGCGCGGCCTGTTGCATGTTGTGCGTGACGATGACGACGGTGTACTCCTCGCTCAGGTCGTCGATCAGGTCCTCGATCTTCGCGGTGGCGATCGGGTCGAGCGCGCTCGCCGGCTCGTCCATCAGCAGCACCTCGGGGTCGGTCGCGAGCGCGCGGGCGATACAGAGCCGCTGTTGTTGCCCGCCGGAGAGCCCGAGCGCGTTGTCGTCGAGCCGTTCCGAGACCTCCTCCCAGAGCGCGGCCTGCCTCAGTGCCTCCTCGACCAGCCTGGCCTCCGCCTCGGACTCGTCGCGCCCGAGCAGACGCGCGAGGAGCCCCTTCCGGATGTCGCCGTGCTTGCGCGGCCCGTACGAGACGTTGTCGCGGATCGACTTCGGGAACGGGTTGGGCTGCTGGAACACCATCCCGACGCGCTTGCGCAGCTCGACGAGGTCCACGCCGTCCTGGTAGATCTCCTCGCCGTCGACACGGACCGACCCGTCGACGCGCGCCGCGGAGATGCGGTCGTTCATCCGGTTGAGACACCGGAGGAAGGTCGACTTCCCACAGCCCGAGGGGCCGATGAGCGCGGTGACGCTCTTCGCCGGGATCTCCATCGAGATGTCCGTGAGCGCGTGATCGTCCCCGTAGTGGACGTTCAGGTCCTCCGTGACGATCTGGGCGCGTCCGTCGAACTCGTAGTCGGTCCACGACTCGCGGAGCCGTTCGTCGCTCTCTCCGGCTGTCGTCACCGACGCGGTGTTCGCCCGACCGCTCTGGCTCTGTGCCGGCTGTGCCTCCTCCGTTTTCTGTGTTGTCTCGGTCTCACTCATCTGTGGAGCCTCCGGCGGAAGTAGTAGCGCGTCGCGATCCCCACCGCGTAGAACGACAGGACGACGACGAGCAGGACGAGGGCCGTCGCCCACGCGAACTGCTCGCCGTCGCTGATCTGCTGGCCGCCGACGCCGGCGGTGATCAGCGCGTAGAGCTGGTACGGGAGCGCGCTCGTCGCCTGGAGCAGCGCCTCGTTGGAGACGAACGGCGGTGTCGCGGTGAACTGGAAGCCGCCGATGACGTCGACTGTCTGTCCACCCGGGACGAAGGTGCCGCCGGCCATCGTCAGCAGGATCGGAGCAGTCTCGCCCGCGATCCGGCCGACCCCGAGGATCACCCCCGTCGCGACGCCGGGAATCGCCGCCGGGAGGACGACGCTCCGGATTGTCTGCCACTTGCTCACGCCGAGGGCGGCGCTCGCGTCGCGGTACTCGTCTGGGACGGCCAACATCGCCTCTCTGCTGGTGATGACCACCAGCGGCAGCAACATGAATCCGAGGGTGAGCATCCCGGCGAGCAGCGACTTCGTCCCGCCGAACCGCGGGATCAGGAACGCGGCGCCGAACAGGCCGAAGACGATGCTCGGGGTCGACCAGAGTCCGTTTGTGACCACCTCGACGACCGCCGTGAACCGCCCCTGCGAGGCGTACTCCGAGAGGTAGACCGCCGCCCCGACCCCGAGCGGGACCGCGAAGGCGACGGCGCCGACGACCAGCCAGACCGTGCCGACGATCGCCGGCAGGACGCCGTCTATCTCGACCATCAGCGCGACGCCGTTCATCACGAACGGCCAGCTGACCGGCAGCGAGAACGTGACACCGAGAAGCGTCACCTGCGGGCCGACACCCGGTCCAACGACGAACCCGCGTGTCAGCCCCGGCACTCCTCTGGACACGACGAACGCGACGAGTCCGAACAGGACGGCGATAATCGCGGTCGCGTTCAGGTAGACCAGCAGGTACGCGCCGAGGTGTCGCCCCTGTGCGCCGAACCCTCCGTACGCCTTCGCCGACGACCAGCCGACCAACAGCGCACAGATCCCCACCAGGACGGGGCCGCTGAGCGTCGCGAAGAACGTCACGCCGTTCGAGGAGGGGAAGACAGCGGGCGACCACGACCACGACGGGCCGACAGCCCCCGTCAGAAAGACGAGTCCGACGGAGACGGCGAAGACGCCGGCGGGGAGCGTCGAGCCGACGTCCTCGCGGGTGAGTGCCGTCGCCGCGAACGCGCCGACGCCGACGACGGCGCCGACGGCGACCCCGGCGGTCGACCCGAGGCCGAGCGAGTGCGCGCCGACGAGCGACGCGCTCACGAACCAGATCCCCGAGAACGCCGCCGCGGGGACGAGCCCCGCGCTCCGCTCCGGGTCGGTTCCGGTCAGGCCTAGCCGGGAGGCGGCGCCGAAGCCGACGACGCCGAGGCCGGCGAGGACGAGCAGTCCGCCCAGCACGACCAGCACGGGCAGCCCGGCGACGGGATCGGTGAGCGAGACGAGTTCGAACAGCGCGGCGACCGCGAGGACAAAGAGGAGCGCGGCGAGTGCCGCCGTGCCGCCGGTGAGCAGCTGGAAGCCGCTGGCCTCCTCGCGGACGAGTTCGGTGCGGGTGACGCCGCTCATCTACTCCGACCCTCCGAGCTTGCGCTGCATCCGTCGTTCGACGAGCTGTGAGCCGACGCTCAGGAACAGGACGGTGACGAACAGCACGACACCGGCTGCGAACAGCGCACTCAGCTGGAATCCGTCGGCCTCGCCGTAGTTCGCGGCGATAAGCGAGGTGAGCGTCTCGTAGCCGTAGAAGACGTTGTACAGCGGCTCCGGGAACGCCGGGCTGTTCCGGAGCATCACCGTCGCGGCCATCGTCTCGCCGATTGCCCGGCCGACGCCGAGCAGGACCGCAGCCGAGACGCCCGACACTGCCGCCGGCAGGGTGATGGTCGTCATCGTCTGCCAGTCGGTCGTCCCGAGCGCGAGCGACCCGCTTTTCATCTGTTCGGGCACGCTCGCGAGTGCGTCCTCCGCGACGGAGACGACAGTCGGGAGCGCCATCAGGCCGACGACCACCCCGACGAACAGGTAGGTCCCCTGTCCGACGAGGCCGAACGCCTCGCTCGCCCACGGACTCAGGACGGTAAAGCCGATGAACCCGTAGACGATGGAGGGGATGCCAGCGAGGATCTCGACGCCCGGCTTGACGACCTCACGGACCGTCTTCGGAGCGATCTCCGAGATGAACAGCGCGGCGGCGACGCCGAGCGGTCCGGCGACGGCGGTGGCGACGAGCGTCACCATCACCGTGCCGTGGATCATCGGGACGAGGGAGTAGACTTCCCCCGAGGTCGGAGACCACTCGAACGCCGTGAACAGCCGGAGTCCCGGGATCGTCACGCCGAACAGTTCGCCGCTCGAGTAGCGGAAGACGGGCCACGCCTCGATGAAGATGAACACGAGGATGAGCCCGAGGACCAGGATCGACGCGACCGTCATCGCGAGGCTCACCGCGCGTGCGGTCAGTTCCTGATGGTACACCCAGCCGTAGCCGGTCGCGGCCACGAACAGGGCGACCGGGACGACGGTCAGTTCGGAGACGACCAGAAACCCCCCGAACGCGGCGAGGAGCGAGACGCCACCGACCACCAGCGCGACGAGCGCGTCGGCGTCCGTCTCCCCGACGAACTCGCGTGCCGCGGCTAGTTGACGCTCGATCCACCGCAGGTTGTCGGTGACTGCCTGCGCGCCCACGGAAGACATGGTGGAAGCCGTGCCCTCTTAGAAGACCGGGTCTTGTGCCGGGAGCTTCTCGAACTCGGCCTCGAGGTCGCTCGTCGGGAGCGGAATGTACTCCACGCCCTCGACGAACACCTGCTGACCGAACCCGGTCAGGAACATGTTGAGGAACGCGGCCTCGCGCATGTCCGTTCCCTCCGGCGTGTCCTCCGTTATCGTCGTGTACATGTGGAGATCCCGGTTCAGCGGGTAGTCGCTGTCGAAGATGGTGTTCTCCGCGTCCTTGTCGGGCCTGTAGGTCGTCCCTTCGAAGTCGATCGCCACCGGCTGGATGCCTGCACTCTGGAACGCCAGCGCCATGTAGCCGATCGCGCCGTCGTTCTGCTTGAGCACCGTCTGGACCTGCTGGTTCTGGCCCTTCCGGGTGTCGACCTCCATCGGTGCCTCTGCGTCGCCGAGCATGTTGAGCCGGAACGAGGTGTCGGTGCCGGAGCCCGCTGCGCGACCGACCACGTAGATCTCCTGGTCGGGGCCGCCCACTTCGCTCCAGTTGTTGATCTCGCCCTGGTAGATGCCACGGACCTCCTCGCCGGTCAGCTCCGTCACGCCGGCGTCGTAGACGGCCTGACTGACGAAGACCGGCTGGCCGTCGCGGCCGACGACGTGGTCGACGTAGTTCGCGTCGCGCTCCTCCTCGCTGATGCCGAGTTCCGCCGTGATCGGCCCCGACGAGTTCCCGATGTCGACGAGACCGTCGCGCACGGCCTTACAGCCCGTCCCCGAGTGGCTCAGGCCGATGCTGGTCGGGAACGGCGGGCTCGACCGCTGCTCGGTCGGCTCGAAGCCGTAGAGCCCCGCGAAGTAGTCCGCGATGTTCCTGCCCTCTGCGCTGACGTCGCCGCTCGTCAGGCTCTCCCAGCCGGCAACCGACGTCTCGTCGTTGGCGCCCCAGTACTCGCCGTCGCTCGGGGGCGCGTTCGAGTTCCAGTACGAGGAGCCCGTGTTCGAGATCGGATAGACCGTCGAGGAGCCCTCGGCGGTCAGCATCGAGGTGTCCGACCCCGACCCGGACCCGGAACTCGACGCCGGCGTGTCGGTGTTCATCTCCGTACTGTCGGACTCGCCGCCCCCCGCGTCGCTCTCGTCGGACCCGGAACTGCCCGAGCAGCCGGCCAGTGCCGCTGCCCCCACGAGCGCTCCGGAGGTGGCAACGAACGTTCGCCGCGACACGCGTTCACCGCATCGACTATCTTCTGTCATCACACGGAGAGTGCACTGACCCCATAAAGTCCGTTGCTATGAGTGGCACGTTTGGCTATATAGATAAACGGTACAGTATATACCACGGGAGACGGAGGTTATATTGTCGGCCGGGGGCGAGCGGACGTCGTGACAGACCCGGACGACCCCGACGTGTTCGGGCGACCGACGGAGACGGCAGCGGCGGCGCTGGCCGGTCCCGGCGACCCCGACCCCGACGAGATAGCCACGACACTCGAACTGGTGGCCGAGGACGGCGTCGTCAGCCGTGACCGGGTGGACGAGGCGCTGGCCGGACTGGCGAAGGTCGTGTCGACGCCAGAGACGCGCGTCGAGGTGGCCGAACGCGCCGTCACGGAGGCCCGCGAGGCCGCCGCCGGTATCGACGTCGACGTCGACGCCGTCTCCCACCGGCTGGCGGGCCTCGACGCCCGCCTCGACGCCGTCGCCGACGCCGTCGACGCCCTCGGTGACCGCCTCTCCGACCTCCTCGACGACGCGGGCGACCCCGCCGCCCTCTACGAGGTCGCAGCCGGCATCCGTGACCTGACCGACGCGGCGAACGCCGCACAGCGCCGCGCGGACGAACTGCGGGACGACGCCGAGGCGACCGCGCGGTGGCTCCGCGACCCCGAGGTTCGGCGTGAGGAGTTCGACGCCGACGTCGACGCCGTCGCAGACTCGGTCGAGACGCTCGCGTCGACGGTCGACTGGCTCGCGGGCGACGCCGATAGATCACCGGACCGCGTCGACATAGACGATCCCGGCGCGGGCTGGGCAGACGCGACGGTCGACGCTCGGGTGACCGGTCTGCTGGTCGAGGACCTGCGCGCCGAACTCGTCGACCTCCGGGCGCTGGCCGACGACGGGTCGTCCTTCGACACCCACGAACGGCGGCTGACCGACCTCGCGGCCCGCCGCGACGCCCTCGTGACCCGCCTCGACGACCTCGCTCGACCGGCGTGGCGCGAGACCCACGGCGACCGGGTCGCCGCGGCGACCGACCGCGTCGACTCGTTCGACCCACCCGTCGACTGGGGCGCGGTACAGGCCGCGCTCGACGGCGTCTGACGCTCCTATATACTCGGAGTTCGGCGACCGGAAACAGCCTGATACGCGCCCCGTCGTCGTCCGCTCGACGACTGCTCGATATGATATATATCTATGGCCAGATTTATACTATCTTGCGAAAGATATCGAGATATGGTCGAGACGCGGAAGGTGCAGGTCACCGGTGGGTCGACGTACACCGTCTCAATCCCGAAGGGGTGGGCGACCGACAACGGCGTCAGCGCGGGGAGCGAGGTGGCGTTCTACCCCGAGGGCGACTCGCTGTTCCTGACGCCGCAGACGGGCGACGAGCGCACGGAGGGGACACTCGACATCAGCGACCTGTCGGGCGAGGAACTCCGCCGCGCGGTGATGACGATGTACGTGAGCGGGTTCGATATCATCGGCCTGGAGAGCGGGCGGATCACGACCGAGCAGCGCCGGACGATCCGTGAGTCGACACAGGGGCTGGTCGGCCTCGAGGTGCTGGAGGAGACCCGCGACCGCGTCGTCGTCCGTGACCTGCTCGACTCCTCAGAGCTCTCGATCTACAACGCCGTCACCCGGATGCGGCTGATCGCCCTGTCGATGCTCGACGACGCCGTCGAGGCGCTCGCGGAGGACGACGCCGACCTCGCGACCGACGTGATCCAGCGCGACGACGACGTCGACCGACTCTGGCTCGTCGTCTCCCGCATCTTCCGGGCGACGATCCGGACGCCGAAGGCCGCGGAGGAACTCGGCGTCCCGCGGGAGGTCTGTTTCGACTACCACTCCGCCGCCCGCCAGCTCGAGCGCGTCGCCGACCACGCGACGAAGATCGCCCACCTCACCCGGGAGTTCGAGCAGACCCCGCCCGAAGACGTACGGGCGGCGCTCGGCGACCTCCACGACGACGCCGTCGACGTCGTCGAGCGCGGGATGGACGCCCTGTTCGTCGACGACAGCGCCGAAGCGACCCGCCTCGCGAACGACGCCCGCGAGTCCGTCCCCGGTATCGACGCCCGCGCCCGCGAGATCGACCCGCTCTTGCGCGACCTCGACCCGGCGCGAGCACAGGTGCTCGGGCTCGTCGTCGACTCGCTGTCGCGTAGCGCGGACTACGGGGGCAATATCGCCGAAACCGCGCTCCAGAAGGCCGCGCCGACGCCGTGAGCGTGGCTCCGAGGGACGAGGTGCCACGAGGCCGACCGCGGGGAGTCGCGCGACCCGCGCGAGGAACGAGGTGCCACGACCCGAGCGCGCCGCGGGCGGGTCGCTCCGGCGGCTCTGCCGCCTCCGCCGTGGCGCCGCCCGCGCCACGTGCTCCCCGTCCTCGGTCTCGCGGGCCACTCCTGCGTTACCGGCGTTCCGCGCCGGTTGCTCGTGGGAGCTCCGCTCCCACGCTGGTCGCGCCCCGCCCTACTCCTCGACCAGCACCGCGTTTACCTGTCCGGTCTGTCCCGGTCGCGAAGTGACCCGTGCTCGGCCCGCGCTCGTCTCGACGACCGCGCCCTTCGTGACGATGTTCCGCCGGACGTAGTTCGGGTTCGCGGGGTTCTCGACGACGTTCTCGATCGTCGCCTCGGCCGTCTCGCCGCCGTCTGCCACCTGCGCGACGTTCGTCGACAGCGCCCGGGTCTTCTCCGTGTTGCCGCGTGTATCGACGGTCCGCAGACGCGGGTCGCCGACCGTCGTCTCGCTCGGGTCACGACCGAGCTGGTGGCGCTTTTTCTTCCGCGGGCGGACCCGACGCCCGCCCGTCCGCTTCCGCGTCGACGGTCCCTGGTCTTTCATACTCTCTTCTGTCCCTGCTGAACACTTGAACGGTGCGATCGCCCCCGCAGGCGGCCACAACTAAGACCTGCGGGCGCGAGTGCCCGGTCATGGACGGGGGACGCCGACGCGCGTGAGCCTCGACGCCACCGTCGCCGTCCCCTTCCGCGACGCCGGCACCGACCGCGTCGGCGAGGGGCGGTTCGTCGTCGCGCTGTCGCTCGACCGCGACTGGTTCTCGCCCGACCAGGCCAAACGCGTCGTCGACGTCGCCGCGGCCCGGGGCCTGCTCGAACGCGACGGGAACGACGTCGTCGCGCGGTTCGACACCGCCGACGTGACCGTTTCGGACGACTTCCGGCCCGACGAGTCGGTGCTGCGCGAACAGTCGGCGTTCGAACGTGTCCTCGACGCCCTCGTCGACGCCGGCCACGAGAAGCAGGCCGCCGTCGCCGCCGTCAACAGCCGCCAGCGGGCGCTCGGGGTCTCACTCGAGGCCGCCGCGGTGGTGTACGCCCGCGCGAACGGTGTCGACGTCGGCCCGGCAGCCGAGCGTGTCCGCCGCGACCTCCGCGAGGAGGCCGACTGACTCTTGTTCCCGCCCCCCCTCGACCGCCCGTGACGCTCGACCCGGTCCACGTCGAGGGCATCGCCGACCTCGCGGGCGCTATCGCCCGCACCGTCGACGACTCCGACCACCCCGACCTCGCCCGTACGGTGTGGGACGAGTACCTCCCGCTGTACGACGACGGGCCGGTCGTCGAGACGCTCGGCGAGAAGCGCCTGCGCGTCGCGGACCTGGAGGACGCGGCGCTCTCTGCCCCGCCGTTCGAGACGGTCCACGGCGTCGACTCCGGGACGATCAATCCGACGACGTTTCGCAACGGTCTCGTCGTCGACGTCGCGCAGGCGGCGATGGCGTCCGTCCCGTCGGATCTCGACCTCCACCGCGCGCGTCACCTCGTCGCGACCGTCCACGCCAGCGACGCGACACTCTCGTTCGGCGAGGACTGGGACACCTACGACGACGGCTACTCGCGCCGGCGGGTGCTCCACGCTCCCCGGGTCTCCCGGTTCGCCGAGGGCGTCGTCCACGCGCTCTCGCTCTACCTCGCCGAGTCCACCCACGCGCTGTACCACGCAAACGTCGTCTCCGACCTCCTCGTCCTCGACGGGCCGCTCTACCCGACGGAGCTGCTGTCCTGGCGCGAGCGCGACCGCGAACTCGCGGCGCTGGCCGAGGCGGCGACGCCGCGCGCGGTCGTCGAAAACTACGTCCGGCTCGTCGAGACGTTCGTCGAACGGGGTGTCCCGGTCGTCGGATTCGTCAAGACGGCGACGGGCGCGACGGTGACGAGCGCGCTCCGGGACCGCGGGGTGCGCTCGCCGTGGCCGGACGACGCCGCGCTGTTTCGCCGCCTGCTGGAGCGCCGCGAGGACGGCGAGCGCCTGACCGACCGGCTCACGTTCACCTCTTGGCTCGTCTCTCGCGGCGGGACGGACGGAACGTTCGCCGCGACGGGCGACGCGTTCGGCGTCGAGCGCCGCCTCGATCCGGCGGCGTACGAGGTGGCGACGCTGTACGTCTACGACCCGCGGGTCGACGTCTGCTACCGCGTCGAGGCGCCACGCGCCGCCGTCGCAGACGCCGCGGACCGCGACGCGCTCACCCGCCAGGTGGTCCACGACGTGGCCGTCGGGCGCGGGCCGCCGCCCGCGGTCGAGAAGGCGGACGAACTCGCGCGCATCGAGCGCGCAGAGAAGGCGTCGCTCCGCCGGAAGTTCGAGCAGCGTCTCGACAGCGAGCAGGTACAGACGTACGACGAGGCCCGGTGGGAGGCGTAGCGCGGGGCGCGAGCGAAGCGAGCGGCCCGCGAGACCGAGGGCGGCGACCGCGGAGCCGCCCGGGGTGCGCGGGAAGTGAGTAGCGTGGGGCGCTGAACGAAGTGAGGGGGTCCACGAAACGGAGCGGAGAGGCCGGAGACCGACCCGCGGAGCGGTACGACGGACGTCGACGACGCGTCCCGCCGGCTCAGACCGACGCCGTGTCGACGTCTGCGTCGTCGACCCGTTCGACCTTGACCCGGACGGCGTCGCCGGGCACGCCGACGCGCGCGAACTGCGTCCGGACGTGTTCGCGCGCCGCCGCGAGCGCCGCCGCCCGGGAGTCGAACCCGCGGGGCACCGGCGACTCGAACGCCACCCGGACCGGTCGGCCGTCTATCTCCGTCAGCGACCCGCCGCTCTCGACCTCGTAGAACTCGTCGCAGACCCAGACGTACGGCGCCTCGCCGTCCGGGGCGCCCTTGAACCGCGGCGGCTCCTCACCGGGTTCGAACACCGTCCCCGTGAGCGTCGTGTCTCCGCCGTGGCCGCGGACGAGGAGCATACACCACGTCGGGCGTGGGGCCGTATGAACGCCCCGGCGGGGAAAGGCATAGGACGGTGCGTGTCGGCCGTCGACCCGTGTCAGACCTCGGTGACTTCACCGACTTCCAGGGCGAGTCCGGGGACGCGCCGGCAGACGGCGAGGAGGACGACGGAGACGACGACACCTTCGAGTCGTACGACGTCGCCGCCGCGGGCCGGGACCGCGGTCTCGGCGCCGTCTCCGTCTCCGAGGGCCTCCGCGTCGCCGAGAACGGCGAGGACACCAGCCTCCGGGCGTTCGTCACGGTCGGCAACCGCGAGCGCGTTCGGCTCGGGACGTACCTGACCGTCCCGTACCCGGACGACGAGGCGCTGTTCTGTCGCATCACCGCGCTGGAGTACGCCCAGGAGTTCCGGTCCGACGACGCGACCGAGATCCACGCCCGCCGCGCGATGCGCCGGCAGGGAGTCGAGGAGCGTGACTACAAGTTCGTCGCGACGCTCGACCCCGTCGCCGTCCTCGCCGGCGAGGGGGCCGACCTCTCCCGGCGCTCGACGGACCGCGTGCCCAAGCCCGGCGCCGTCGTGCGCGAGGCGAGCGACCCCGACCGGGTCAAGACCGGACTGAACATCCCCGCCGACGGCGTCTTTCTCGGCCACCTCTCGGTCGGCGGCGAGCGCGTCGAGACCGCCGCCGACCCCCCGACCGTCGACTACCGCCTGAACGACGACGCCGCTGCCGGCGACCCCCTCGTCTTCCGGCACACCCTCGTCGCCGGCGGCACGGGGTCGGGCAAGACCCACGCGGCGAAGAACGTCCTCCGGCAGTTCCTCGCGCCGGACCGCACCTACCCGATGGACGACGGGCGAGAGGTCCGACCGGCGGTCGTCGTCTTCGACCCGCAGGACGAGTACGCCCAGATGCACGACGACAGCCCTGCGCTCTCCGACGAGTACGCCCGCCGCCTCGACCGGGAGGGGGTCGCTCACGGCGGCCACGACGACACCCTCGCGCTCGTCCCGAAGGTCGACGGGGCGACGTATCCGGGCGAGGGACACCGGGCCGAACAGCAGCGGTTCACGCTCCCGTTCTCGATGGTCCGGGACCGGCCGTGGCTCGTCGCCGGCGCGAGCCTCAACGACAACCAGTACGGCGGCCTCACGCACCTCGTCTCGCGCTTCTTCGACGAGACGGGCCCGGCGGGCACCTACCGCGAGTTCCTCGCCTTCCTCGACGATCCGGCCCTGCGCGAGGAGCTCAACGAGACCGGTCGCGTCCACGAGGCCACCTTCGACGCCGTGAAACGCCGTGTCCACGCCGCGCCCGGCGAGGTCTTCGACACCGACGCGACGCCCGTCACCGACGCGGTCCACGACCTCGTCCGCCCCGGCGGACTAACCGTCGTACCGACCTACCACGTCACGAACTCTCGCGCCGCCGAGACGGTCGTGCTCGGCGTCGCCTCTCTCCTGGTCGACGAGACGCTGTCGAACGACCCCGACTACCCGCGTATCGACGAGACACCGGTCGTGGTAGGGATGGACGAGGCGCACAACTTCCTCGCCGACGCCGACAGCGTCCAGGCCCGGAAGGTGATCGGGACGTTCACCGAGGCGGCAAAACAGGGCCGCAAGGAGCGACTCGGACTGTTCCTGATAACCCAGGACCCACAGGACATCGCCGACCCGGTGTTCAAACAGGTGAACACCCGGGTCGTGCTGAACCTCGGCGACGAGGACGCCATCCGGTCGGTGAACGTCCCCGCCAGTCTGGAGCGGAAGGTGCCGTACATGGAGCGCGGGCGGATGGTCGTCTACTCGCCGGACAACTCCGAGCCGGTGGAGGTGACGGGGCTGCCGGTCTGTGTCACCCGTCACGGCGACTGAGCGGCGCCCCCGACACCGGGGCTGTCACCGTTCGTCGGCTCTCGACGCCGTCGGGCGGGCGCGCCGGACCGCCGGGCACCGTGGCACCGACCCCGACCGATCAGAAGATGTTCGCCTGCCGGTAGACGCTGATGCCGTCGTCGGTTATCTCGTAGGGCTTCGTCTCGCGGGAGTGGTTCGCGTCGCGGATCTTCTGGATCTCGAGCGCGAGACGCGTCTCCTGGAAGTCGGAGGGACGGACGTACTGGAGGACGAACACGGCGTCCGCCAGGTACTCGATGATGCCGTACCGCGAGGTGTACGCCGACTCGGCGCTGGCCTCGCTCGTCACCATCGTCGTGACGCCCGCGCTCTTCAGCGCCCGGCTGAACTCGAACACCTCGGAGCGCCGCCGCGACGGCTCGTCGTACATCATCTCTAGCAGCGAGACGGAGTCGAGCACCAGCCGCGAGGCGCCGAACTCCTCGACGAGCGTCGGGAGGTCCGAGCTGATCGAACTGAGGCTGTTCGCCATCTCGACCGGGTCGATGTCGACGACGGCGAGGTCGCCGTCGTCCGCGTACGCCGAGAGTTCCCAGCCCTTCTCGTCTGCGGTGTCGAGAATCCGCCGTCGCGTCTCCTCCAGCGTGATGTAGACACAGCGTTCGCCCCGCTCCAGCCCGTGAGTGACGAACTGGAGGCCGAACGTCGTCTTCCCGGTGCCGGCGCTCCCGACCGCCGCCATCAGCGACCGCTCCGGGACACCGCCGAGGATCATCTCGTCCAGCCCCTCGATCCCGACCTTCACCCGGTCGATATCCGACTCGAACCCCTCGTCGTCGAACCCGCCGCTGCCGCCGAACCCGCCGCCGAACCCGGCGTCCCCGCCCGCGTCGGGGTCGCCGCCCGGCGTCGGGGCGTTCTCGAACGCCGTCGCGAAGTCGTCGAACTCCGCGTCCGTCTCGCCCTCGACCGCCGTCGCGTCCCCGGGCTCGCCGGCGCCGCTCGTCTCCTCGGCCTCGTCTGCCCGGTCGAACCACTCGGCTGGGCGCTGGTCGTCCTCCTCGTCGTCCTCGTCCGCCTCGTCTGCCTCTCGGAGCGCCCTGGTGAACCAGTCGTCGTCGCTCACGGACACCCCTCCGACACCGCCGCGAGCAGACGTATCACGTGTGAGTGTCGGCGGGCCGGCTATTCAACCTTGTCCGGCTCACGCGCTCCCGTCGCCGCTGTGGCGTCGACCCGCTCGCCGCCCTCGGCGCGGTCGGCTAGTCGCCGGCACGCGCCCGGATCGCCGCCACCGCAACACGGTCGGCGTGGGTGACGACCTGTGCCTCGACCGTCGCCGGCTCGACGCTCGTCCGCCGCGAGTGTGCGAGAACGACGTGGAGCACCTCGGGCGGCAGTCCCGCCCGCGCTGCCGGCACTACGCCGTAGTGAGGGTGACCCAGCAGCGCGTGGAGCGGCGTCTCGCTCCCGTCCGGCGGCGCGAACTCGTGGCACTTCGAGACGTCGTGGACTAGCGCCCCGGCCAGGACCAGGTCCGTCGAGACCGGCGCGTCGAACGTCCCGGCGAGTGCCTCACTCGCGGCGACGACGTCACGGACGTGGTCGGCCAGCCGCTCGTCGGGCACCCCCAGCTCCGCCTGGAGCGGCGGGAACCACGGCAGCTCGTCGAGCGTCCAGCCCGTCTCCGCGAGCGCGAGCGTCCACGCGCGGACGACCTGCGCCCGGAGCTCGTCGTCTGCGATCCGTTCGACGGCGGGAAACGCCTCGACGACAGCCGCCTCGTGGTCGTCTGTCACGGCGTCACCGACAGCGCGCCCCGTCAAAAGCGTTCTCGACGGCGAGGACTACGTCTCGGGGTCGGGCTGGCCCCAGTACTCCTCCCGGCGCGGGTGGTCCTCGACGGCCTCGACGACGAACGGGTCGTCTCGCGACTCCAGCGCCGCGAGCGCCGCCCGGGCGCTCGCGGGCGTCGAGAAGTACGTCGTCTCCTCCTCGACGGCCACCTCGAGCGGCTCTCGTGCGCGCGAGACGACGAAGTCGACCTCGCCCGCGCGGATGGCGTCGACGAACGCGTCCGCGCCGTCGAAGTCGACGAGGTCGTAGTGCGCGGCGAAGCCGTCGCGGAGCGCCCGCCCCTCCGGCGTGTCGAGCGCCGGGAACTCGTCTGCCGACAGGTCGACGACCGCGGTCCCCTCCTCCGGAATGGGCTTGCCGACGGCGTCTTGGGCCTTGTCGTAGGCCTGGCCGAACGTCGGCGCGGTGCCCATCACCTCGCCCGTCGACTTCATCTCCGGCCCGAGCCGCGGGTCGGAGCCGGGCAGACGGTCGAACGGCAGGACGACCTCCTTGACGCTCGCACGTTCCGGTACCGACTCGGTCGCGTCGAGCTCCGACAGCGACGCGCCGGCCATCACCTTCGCAGCCAGCTTCGCCACCGGGACGCCCGTCGTCTTCGAGACGAACGGGACGGTACGCGACGAGCGGGGGTTCGCCTCCAACACGTAGACGGTCGGCTCTACGCGCTCGTCGTAGACGCCCGTGACCGCCAGCTGGACGTTCAGCAGACCGACGGTGCCGAGCTCGACCGCGATCTCCTCGACCACCTCGCGGACCCGCGCGACGGTCGAGCGGTCGAGCGTCTCGGGCGGGATGACACACGCCGAGTCGCCCGAGTGTACGCCCGCGCTCTCGACGTGCTCCATCACGCCGCCGATCAGGACGTCCTCGCCGTCGGCGACGGCGTCGACGTCGAGCTCGACCGCGTCCGCGAGGAACTCGTCGATCAGGATCGGCTTGTCCGGCGACACTCGGACCGCCTCCTCGATGTACTCCTCCAGCTCCGCGTCGTCGCCGACGACCCGCATCGCCCGCCCGCCGAGGACGTACGAGGGGCGCACGAGGACGGGGTAGCCCACCTCGCGCGCCAGCTCGAGCGCCTCGCGCTCGCTCGTCGCCGTCCCGCCGACCGCCTGCGCGATGCCGAGGTCGTCCATCAGGGCGTTGAACCGCTCGCGGTCCTCCGCGAGGTCCATCGCCTCGACGCTGGTGCCGAGCACCTCGCAGTCGAGGCCGCGGCGCGCTATCTCCGCCCCCAGCGGGTCGGCGATGTTCACCGACGTCTGGCCGCCGAACTGGAGCATTACGCCGTCCGCGTCCGCTGCCTCGGCCACGTCGGCCACCTCCTCCGCGGTGACCGGCTCGAAGAACAGACCGTCGGAGGTGTCGTAGTCCGTCGACACGGTCTCGGGGTTGTTGTTGACGACGTGGGCGTCGATACCCATCTCGCGGAGCGCACGGACCGCGTGGACCGAGCAGTAGTCGAACTCGACGCCCTGTCCGATCCGTATCGGGCCGCCGCCGACGACCACGACGGACTCGGCCTCGCGGTCGACCTCGAGTTCGCCGGCGGCGGCGTCACCTTCGAGCGGGCCGCGGAGCCACTCTGGCCGGCGCGAGGAGTAGTAGTACGGCGTCTGCGCGGCGAACTCGCCCGCACAGGTGTCGACCTGCTTGTACGTCCGTCCCGGAACGTCGGCCTCGACGGCGTCGATGCTCGCGCCCTCACCGGTCTCGGGCCCCGAGACCGCCTCGGTCGACGGGAGCCACGAGACGTTCCGGTCCTCGAACGGCCCGCCGGTCAGCGCCTGGACCTCGTGGTTCGTAAAGCCCGTCCGCGCGGCGCCCGCGAGGTCGCCGCTCGGGGCGTCGCGGGCCGCCTCGGCGATCCGGCGGTACCGCTCGAGATACCAGGTGCGGATCTCCGTGAGTTCGGCAACCGCCTCGACGGTGTAGCCGCGGTCGAACGCCTCGAATATCGCGTCGGTCCGCTCTGGCCGCGGGGTCGCGAGGTAGGTCGCCTCCAGGGCGTCGTCGCCCACCTCGGTCCAGTCGACCGCGGGGGTGTACTCCGTCGACCGCAGCGCCTTCAGCATCGACTCCTCGAACGTGCGCCCGATCGCCATCGCCTCACCCGTCGACTTCATCGCCGTCGTCAGCTCGAAGTCGACCTCGTCGAACTTGTCGACCGGCCAGCGCGGGATCTTCGTCACCACGTAGTCGATCGCCGGCTCGAACGCCGCCGTCGTCTCGCCCGTGATCTCGTTTTCGATCTCGTGGAGGCGCTTGCCGAGCGCGACCTTCGCCGTGACGCGGGCGATCGGGTAGCCGGTCGCCTTCGACGCCAGCGCGGAGGAGCGCGAGACACGCGGGTTCACCTCGACGACGCGGTACTCGCCGCCGGGTGTCCCGTCGTCGCGCCACGCGAACTGGATGTTACACCCGCCCTGGATGCCGAGTTCACGGATCACCGCGAGCGCGGCGTCGCGCATCTCCTGGTGGCCCTCGTCCGGGATGACCTGCGACGGGGTGACGACGATCGACTCGCCGGTGTGGATCCCCATCGGGTCGATGTTCTCCATGTTGCAGATGATGATACAGGAGTCGTCGGCGTCGCGCATCACCTCGTACTCCAGTTCGACCCAGCCGTCGATCGACTCGGTGATCATCACCTCGCCGTTCCGCGACAGCCGGAACCCGCGACGCACCATCTGCGTCAGCTCCTGGCGATCGGAGACGACGCCCGACCCCTGCCCGCCGAGCGTGTACGTCGTCCGGACGACTGCCGGGAGGCCGCCGACGGACTCGACGGCGTCGTCGACCTGCCCGCGGCCGTCGATGGTGACCGAGCGCGGCACCGGCTCGCCGATCTCGCGCATCCGGTCGCGGAACTGCTCGCGGTCCTCGGTCGCGTAGATGGTGTCGAGCGGCGTCCCCATCACGTCGACGTCGTGCTCCTTTAGGACGCCCCGTTCGCCGAGCTCTGCGGTGACGTTCAGCCCCGTCTGGCCACCCAGCCCGGCGATCACGCCGTCTGGTTCTTCTTTCCGCACGATCTCGGCGATCGCCTCGGTCGTGATCGGCTCGATGTACACCCGGTCTGCCATCTCCGGGTCGGTCATGATCGTCGCCGGGTTGGAGTTCACCAGCACGACCCGTGCCCCCTCCTCCTGGAGCGCCCGGCAGGCCTGCGCGCCGGAGTAGTCGAACTCGGCGGCCTGTCCGATGCGTATCGGACCGCTCCCGATGAGAAGGATCGTCCGGTCCTCGTCGGTCATCGTCGGCTGAAGTACGAACGCCGTAATAAGACCGACGGAACGACACGTCGGCCCCGTCGCCCGACCGGCGCTCAGGTGGCGAGTCGGTAGCGGTACGGCGAGCCCCGCACCACCTCGACGTCGCTCCGGTCGGCGTGACGGCCGAGCACCGTCGCGACGCGGTGCGGGGTCTCGACCCGCTCTGCTGCGTCCTCGTCGAGGAGCGACAGGATCTCCCGCGCCGTCAGCGGCTCGTCGGCCTCGGCGAGCACGCCGCGAAGCCACTCGAACTCGGGCTCGCGTCGACCGGATCGCACGTGTCGTACACACACGGGAGCGACTTATGATTCAGTGAGACAGCCGTCCTACGCGCGTCAGACAGCCGCTCAGATCCGCACGTCGTCGGCGGAGAGGTCGCGCTCGGCGCGGTAGCGCTCGACGAACTCGGACACGTCGAAGTCGAGCATCGAGGACTCGAACTCCCGCACCGCGTCGTCGTCTTCCGCGTGGCTCACCGCGTGCTCCATCACCTCGACGACGAGTTCGACGATCGCCTCGTGGAGGGTCCGCGAGTCGAACCCGCTCACCCACAGGAGCGCGTAGCCCAGCTCCGGGTCCTCGGTCATCTCGGCGACGGCCACTTCGTCCGGAAACTCCTCGACCACGAGGCCGAGCAGGTGGGGCGTGCCGAACTCCGGCATCTCCTCGCTCGTCGTCTCGACGGCCTCGCGTAGCGTCTCGACGACGACACCCGGCAGGAACCGCTCGGGAGGGTGGGCGTCGGTGACGACGGCGTGGGCGGCGCCACAGGCACAGCCGTACTCCCGCATCCCGAGGTCGAACGCGTCGGCCGGGACCCGCTCGCCACACGGTAGTTCGACCCCCTCTCCGTCGTCCGGCGTCGGCATACCCGTCGTATCGCCCCCGACGAGTTAAGCGGCGCGCTACCGCTCGGTGACGTAGACGACCGGCCCGACGACGAGAAGCGCCATCCCGAGGAACAGGTAGACACTCGGCATCACCGTCACCGGCGTCAGCATGAACAGGAGGCCGAAGACGACCGTGTTGATGGCGACGAGCTGTCGCGACCCCAGCGGCACCGCCCCGAGCGTCGTGAGCACGAACCCGAGTACCAGCACGTGCCCGAGGTGGTAGTCAAGGAGGAAGCTGTCGATCACCTGGAGCGGGACCGCGAGCACGCCAGTCGATGACCCGGTGGCGATAATCAAGATTGTGTCTCCTCGCCGGCGTCGCTCTCGACGTCCTCCAGCCCGCGCGACGGGCCACCGATGTCCAGCGGGCGGATCCAGACGTACCAGACGACCAGCACCGTCCCGCCGTAGCCGAGTATCCAGACGACGGCGCCGAGGTCGTTCAGCCCCGCCTCGCCGAGCAGGCGGCGGACGACGCCCGTCCCCGCGACACCGACGAGCAGCACCGACCCGAGCAAGAGCGCCTCGCGGCCGAACAGGTCCGGGCGGTCCTCGTCGTCCCCGCTCTCGTCGTCTTCCATATCACCGCTCGTGGCCCGACGCTACTCAATCGCTCGGTCTGCCGACACGGGGCAGGCTGTCCTCCGGTCTCTGGCCGGCACGAACGCCGTAGACACCGGTGTCGCTCCGGCACGTGCCGTTCCACGACGGTCTCATCACGGGCGCGTCGTCGGTCCACGACCGCTCGACGACGCGGGTCGCCCGCAGTCCACCCTCCCGTCGTCGGGCGTCACGGCTCATCCCTCACCGCTGTGACGAATCTAGCGGCGCTTCCCCGGCGACTGTCGCCCGCGTTCCGGGCGTGGCGCTCCGCCCGTCCACCATCATCTCGCCCCGACCGGCGCGCCGTTGAAGCTGAATCGGGTGAAGAGACGTGCGTCTGTACCTGTCGGTCCGGCGTCGTGTCGAAGGCGGTTCAGACACTGCCTCAGTAGAACCGCCAGATCTGCTCTGCAGTCTGTACTACGAGTGTGTCGTCGCCGACCCGCCGCCGTGTTCCGGCACTCGCTAGTAGACCCTGTACACGTACATCTGGAGATCGTATGCTGTGACACCGCCGGGAACGACATCCTCTGTGTCGAGTCTGAACAACCGGTAAAAGCCGAATCCGTCGATCGATCACGCGTATCTGAGCGGTTCGGTCTTTTCGCTGGCGACGAGAATAGAGGGGTGAATGAACTTGTGCGCGTCTACGCCGGCTCTGTAGGTTCGCTAGCAGATCGCCACTCCTGGTATGGACGACGCGAACACCCAGTGTCTCCCACGGAGTCCGTTGGCGTGCCCGATACGCACGCCTGGTGGTTGCTCAGCGCAGAAGTAGAAAGTTGTCTAAGAGAGACGCCTGTTCCTCAGCTAGGCGACTCCTGTTGTCCGAGTGTCGCAGAGGACTGGTTGTTAGTGCCCTGCCAAACGACGCGGATTGTTTCACCCTCTTCATACGCAAAATCAGAATACTCGTTACCGGCAGTAACGTTGTTTACAACCTGACCATTGCCGGCGGCGGGACTGACCCAATCCGCCCGGGTGGATCCATTACTTACCGCGAGGTAGCCAGTGTTGTCGCCGAGTTCAAGCCTGTCACCGCCGCTGTGAGTGATGTCAACTGTAGTATTGTTTATATTGAATTCGAAGTCGAACGACGCACTGGGCGTGGACTGTACGTTCTGGCCGAGTCCGAGGACGAAGGTGCCGATGACGGCGGCGAGAATCACCGTGATGGCGACCATCAGGATGACGCCGATCACCGGGCTGACCGCCCGATCCTCGGTCAAGAGTATCTTGAGTTCCATTGTCGTTTTCGCCACCCGCGATCGGTACCCCGGGCTGGCTCGTCTCAACTTTGCCCATTTAGTTAATAAACGTAGCGACATCTTACTACTCGCGAGAGCGCGAGCCCAATTCGGCTCTCGTTCTCGGTCAGGAGGTTCGGACTCGCGCTCGCCCTGCGGTCGACGGCAGACGGCTCCCCGTGCCGGCACGCTCCGGCCGGGCCCGTCTCTGGCGCTCTCCGGAGTATCGACTCGACTCGCCCTCCGGCGACGGTCCAGTCTGGTCGTCGGCAGAAGCGATGAGGTGGCTGGGGAGGGACGCCGCCCGTAGAGTGGGCCGACGCGGATTTGAACCGCGGACCTCCCGGTTATCAGCCGAGCGCTCAACCTAACTGAGCTATCGGCCCGGGCGAGCGCACTCCGGCGTAGCGGAGTCTCGAACCTAAACGTTCCCCTTCGAGCCGGAGCCGGAGCCGGCCTCGTCGTCCTCTGTCCGGTAGTCCTCCGGGTCGAGGTCGACCGTCTCGTCGGCACCGGGGAACCCGCCCGTCCACGCCGCGCCCGAGACGGTGCCAGCGACCCGGTCGTCGAGGTACGGCACCACGACGGAGCGCTTCAGGACGACCCGGACGGGCGCCCGCGTCGGCGGGAGCGCCAGCAGGAACCCGAGCGCGTCGGTGACGAGGCCGGGCGTCAGCAGGAAGGCGCCGGCGGCGACGAGCAGGGCGCCGTCGAGCAGTTCGTCTGCCGGCGGTTCGCCGCGCCGGAGCTTCGCGCCCGCGGTCCGGAGCGTGTGCCGCCCCTCCGCTCGGACGAGGAGCGTCCCGAGCAGCCCCGTCAGTACGACGAGCGCCACCGTCGCGGGCCAGCCGAGGGCGTCCGCGACGACCACGAGGAGCGCCGCGTCGGCGAGCGGGATCAGGAGCAGCCCCGCGAACACCCAGCGAAGTCGCATACGACGAGTCGACCCGGCGCGCCCAAATGCCTTGTCGTCGCCTCTTGACATCCTCTCACCCCTGAAGGGGTGGAATTCCTCCAGTGGGGACGTCTGCTACGCCGTCCCCACGGAGGCGAGTTTCCCGTCGCCGGTACTCCGGTCTGTGCGCTTCCCGCTGGGACGTGCCCGCTCGGTGGAGCGTGGTGACTTCGACCACTCGTGGTCGTCCCACGTGAGGCGTACTCGAAAACGCGGAGCGTTTTCGCTATCCCGGAGATCGGTGATTTCCGAGGACACGGGCCGTGCAGTCGACCCGACTGCGAGTTCGCCAGCCTGTCGTTCGAGGAACGTCCGCGACGCACCGGGGTCGGCGTGGCCCTCGTAGCCGCACGAACACCGGAACACGTCGCCGTTCCGCACCGTCTCCTCGCGCTCGCCACACGCCGGGCAGGTACGAGTCGTATCTGCTTGACCGCACTTCGACGGTGACACCGTATTCGTCGGCGGTCGTCGCCAGCCGGTCGACGAACGAGCGGTGCGTCCAGAACGTCTCGGTCTTTTCGTTCACCTCTGCTGACCAGTGTGCCGACAGCACGTCGGGAAGCTCGCCCACGTACACGGTGGCAACACCTTCGTCGCACAGTCGCTCCAGCAACTCCCGGACGAGCGCGCCCTGTGCGTGGTTGCGCCGTCGCGTCCGTGTGCGATACGAGCGCCGTATCCGGTGACTGTCGTGTCGTCCCTCGCGGAGGTCGGACTGCAGACGGGCGACCTCCTCGGTCGTCTCGCGAAAGCGGTCCAGGTCTCGTCCGTCGTAGCAGTACTACTGACCGGTCGTGGTGGTACAGGCGACGAGTGTGTTCGCGCCCACGTCCAGCGCGGCCTCGTCCGAGGCCAGCGGTGAAACCCGTCGAGAACAAGGTACGGTGACAGGCTGAATGGCCCTGGACGTGTCGTCCACCCCGCCGTACTGTGTCTCCGAGCGGCCCTGTTCACCCGCGTCGGAGCGCCACACACGTTCAGCCGCAGACGTTCGTGGTAGCCGAGCCCGCACTCGTCTTCAGAGCGTGGCCGACCGGAACTTCCAGCCGCGACCGCTCGCCTGTCTCCGGCGTGTACTGCTCGTTTCGGACGTGTATACGGAGTTCTCTGCCGTCGTCCTCGTCACACGAGCCAGGCGGGACGGCGTCCTCGTCGTTCTCGCGAGCAGCGACGAACGACTGCCACGCCGAGCTGTTCTTTGGTATCGCCTGCTGTGCGGTGGCGGAGCCGAGAACGCCGACGCACTGCTCGCGACAGTCGGCGGTGTTCCACACGTCTTCGCCGTCAAACAACCGCTGGCGACGTCAACGAGACCGTAGGTCTCGTTCGCACACAGCGTCGCCACGCGATTTGGGACGCTCGTAGTTCAGCTCGTTCCACGGGCCCGCGGAGGCGTCCAGCGGGTCGCGGAGCAGCTGCTCGTCCCGCTCGGAGAGCGGGCGCACCGCGAACGTGTCGGTCCGCCCCATCGCTACGTGCGAGTTTCTACGACGAGCCGGACGACGAGGTCACACGTCGGCGTTCTGTAGAGCATCCACGGGCGGGTGGCCTCCCTCCGCCGAACGCACCGAACGGCGTTGATCGACGTGTGCCGCGGTGTACCGGAGAGTGGGTTCAAACGGAGACGTATCCGGCCTTAGCGCGTGAATGTCCGGGCCGTGCTGTCGCTCAGGCTCACTCGGTCGGGGGTGAGCTTCCGCCCGCCTCGTCAGGCTTACACTGCCCCGTCCCCCCGAACTCCCGTGGACTCCGCCGACGACCCGACCACGGTGCGCTGGCGCGACTGGGGGCCAGCGGCGTTCGACGAGGCGCGAGACCGGGCCTGTCCGGTGTTGCTCGCGCTCACCGCGACGTGGTGTGGCCCCTGCCACGAGATGGACCGCACCACCTACGCCGACCCGCGCGTCGCCGCCGCGATACACGACGGATTCGTGCCGGTCCGTGTCGACGTCGACAGGCGTCCGCGGGTGCGCGAGCGCTACCACGCCGGCGGGTTCCCGACGACGGCGTTTCTCGCGCCCGACGGCACCGTGGTGGCGAGCGCCGGCGGGCTCGACGCCACGACGATGCGGGACGTCCTCGGCTCCGTCGCCGACGCCTACGCCGAACGGGGCGCCGACGCGGGCCGGGTCCCCCGGGCGCTCGCCGACGAGGCGCCGCCCGGCGGCGAGGTAACCCCCGCCGTCGCGGCCCACGTCGCCGGCCAGCTCGACGCACAGTACGACGAGACCCACGGCGGGTGGGGGACCGAGGGGAAGTTCCCGCTCCCGCGGACGCTGGCGTTCGCGCTGAAACACGACCCGCCGCTGGCCCGGCGTGCGTTCGACGCCGTCGAGCGCGGCCTGCAGGACGACGACGGCGGGGTCTTCCGGTTCGCGGCGGCCCGCGACTGGTCCGAGCCGAGCCGCGAGAAGCCACTCGCGGTCAACGCCGCGCTCTGTCGCGCCTTCGCCGACGCGTACCTCCACACCGGCGACGACGGCCGGCGCGAGACGGCCACCGGAATCGCGGCGTTCGCCGACCGGGCGCTCTGGACGGGCGACGCGTTCGGCGCGAGCGTCGGTCCAGAGGGCCGCGACCCGACGATCCTCGCCGGCCCGAACGCCATCGCCGTCGATGCGCTTCTCGGCCTCGCGGCGTACGCCGACGACGCGGACGCCCGCGGGCGCGCCACGACGACGCTCGCGACGCTCGACGACCGTCTCGTCGACGCCGGTCGGGTCCGGCGGTACGACGCCGCAGACGCCCCGCAGGCCCCGCTCGCGGACCACGCGAACGTCGTTCGGGCCTACGTCCGTGCGGGGCAGGTGCTCGGCGGCGACTGGGCGACCCGTGCCCGCGCCGTCGCCGACGAGACGGTCGAGCGCCTCCGGACCGACGACGGCTCCTTTCGCGACGGACCGGACGAGGGCGCCGGTCTCCTCGACAGACCCCTCCGACCGCTCGACGGCAACGCTACCCTCGCGAACGCACTGCTCGACCTCGCCGCGCTGACCGGCGAGCGGTCGTACCGCGAGACGGCCCGCGCCGCCGTCGCCGCCTTCGCCGGCGCGCACGAGCGGTTCGGCGTCCAGGTCGCGGCCTACGGCGCCGCCGCCGCGCGCCTCACCGACGGCGGCGCGCCGGTCGTCGCTGTCGCCGACACAGCCGGCTCGCGGCTCCACCGCGCGGCGCTCCGGGTCGCCGACCACGAGACGGTCGTGCGCCCCGACGCGCCCGGCGAGACCGGCACCGCGCGGGTGCGGACGGAAGGAGAGACGGAGTGGTCGGCGCCCGCGTCGACGCCGGAGGAGCTGATGGCCCGCGTTCGCGGACGCTGAGCCCGCCCGCTCGCCGTTCGGGTCCGGTCCGACTCGGGTCGGGTCGACGCCTGCCGCCCGTCGGCTCGTCGGCCCGCCACCCGGGCTACCCTGGCTAGCGCTCGCCGTTCGACCGCGCGACGCCGTTCGCCCGCCAGCGGTCGTCCTCGACGGGGTACTCTACGTCTGTCGACCGCTCGGGCATCACGGCGTCGCCGTTCGTCTCCGCGCGGAGCTGTCCCATCGTCAGCTCCCGCTCGGCGTGGGCGTTGTGCTGGTGGATCGACTCGTCGTTCGACTGGCGCATCCGCACGACGGCGTCGTCGGGCAGGCCGTCGAACTCCTCGACGACGCCGTCGGCCAGCGCCCGTACGCAGTCCTCGACGAACCGCGCGTTCGAGTGCGACTGAAACGTCATGTGGTCCTCGTCGGGACGCTTGGCGACGTTGTAGATGCGCGCACTCATCGAGTCGCGGGCGACCCGAACGAGGTCGTGGAGGTCGACCGAGGGCGACCCGTCCGCTCCGACGGCGAGGAAGGCGTGCCCGCGCTGTGAGTGGCCCGGCTGGGGCACCCGGTCTAAGAACGCGTCAGCCGTCCCCCTGTCGATGCCGAGGTCTGCGAGCACCTCGCGTGCACGACTCTCGGACATCCCCTGCGAACAGGGACAGACGGTCATCCCCGTCACCTCAACGCCGATCGACTCGTGGGTGCCGTCCTCCGTGGCGGTCGCCTCGGCGACGACGCCGACGCTGTGCTGTGTCGGCAGCCCGCTCGCCGGAGCGTCCTCGCGCAGTATCAGGTCCGCCTCCATCCGGACCTGTGCGGTTGTGGTGTAGTCGTGTTTCGCGAGGAGGCGCTCTGCGGCGGCGCCACAGACCCCTTCCAGCCGCGAGTCGGGGTTCGCGAGCACCGCCTCCAGCGTCTCGTCGATCACCTGCATGTTCCGGCTCATGTCGATTCCCTTCCGCCCGCCGGGCAGGTCGACGTACACCTCGAAGTCGGCGGTGAACACGAGCGGTCGGCCCTCGTCACGCGGCACCTCGACGAGTTTCTCGACGTCGGTCACGCCGACGCGGCTCAGTCCGACCGTCACGTCCGGACGCGAGGCCTGTACGTCCGGCAGCTGACGCGCCATCAACCGGACGTGTGTGGGTGGGCGATTATCGCTTTCGTTTCTCCGAGACGGCGCTGGTGAGCCCCTCGGCCCGTCCCCGGCTCCCATAGCCGCGCTGGACCGTCCCTCGGCCCAGCACGGCGGCGAGAGCACACCGGCGCAGACGACCGCTACCTGACGACTCACCGACACTAATTTTATCATCGAATTTGACTTTAGCGTATGGCGACATCTGGTCCGCCACGACGGGGCTTTCTGGCCACGCTCGGAGGCGCGGCGCTCGCGGGGACCGCCGGCTGTTCGGGCGTGACCGAGCAGTCGTTCGAGGCGACGCCGGTGGTCCTCCCGGAGGACGCCCGCGAGGAACTGGTGCTGGCAGAGACCGCCCGGGAGTCCGAGACGACCACCCGCGACGGCCCGTCGGGCAACGTCGAGGTGACGATCACGAGCCACTCGGCGGTCTACCGCGCGGTCCGGCCCGCGGGACGCCGACCGTCATGGAGCAGTTCGCGAGCAGCGTCAACCAGACGCCCGGGTCGGGGTCGGCGATGGACGCGCCCGCGAGCGACCTCGGGATCGACTCGGCACCGATCCCGTTCATCAAGGGGGGGTACAGGTCGCCGCCGACCAGTTCAGCCTCGTCGTCCCCGAGGGCGCGCGCGGCGGCGACGGCGTCGCGCCCGCGCAGACGACCGCGCTGGTGCCGGGGCAGGCCGTCGGGAACGAGGCGGTGACGTACGACGGCGACGAGCCGGGCGCGTTCTTTCCGAGTGACACTTACTCTCCGAGTGACACTTACTTCCCGAGTGAGACTGACTCGCCCGACTCGCCCGACGACGTGCGGGTGTTCGTGCCGAACAGCCGGACGTTCGTCGACCGGCACGGGCCGATCAAGATGCCGGACGAGACTCAGCCCGTCGAGTCCGGCGAGACGGTCGAGACGGCGAACACGGTGTTCGTCTTCGCGGGAGACGTCATCTCCGCCGGCGGTTCGGGCGACGGCGGACTCGACCCGGCGCGAGCGTTCGACGCGGGCGTCCATCACCCTCGGCGGCACACCATTCGGCCTCGGCGTGCTCTCGGCGCCGACGGCGTCGGTTGCCGGGCAGTCGGCGAACCCGCTGGTCGGCGAGGAGACGACGGCGCGACGCCGCAAAGCAGGTGCTCGCCCAGGCGGGCCTCACGGACGCCGACACGGTCGAGTGGCGCGCCGGCCCCACTCCCGTCGCCGAGGTCGTGGGCAACTCCGGGTATCTCTCCGAACTCCCGGAGGTCACCACGTCGCTCGTCGGCACCGACACCGGGGTCGAGTCGTTCGTCGGCGTCGTCAGCGGCGAGGACGGCCCGTGGGGCGTCTTCCCGAGCGTCGCCCGCGTCACCGGCGACGACCACGTCGTCGCGGTGAGCGGGATCACCCGCCCGGTCGGGACGGTCGAGGGCGGCACGACGGCGGTCGGCGGCCCCGGGTGGGGGCCGCGACCCACCGCGAGCGGGTCGGGGGACGGCGGCGCGGCGAGCCTGCTCACCCGGGCGCTGGAGTTCACCGCCGAGTCGTTCGTCGGCCTCGACACGCAGTGACGAACGGCGTCGGGCCAGCGTCGTCCGGCCACGACCCGGTCGGCCCGCACAGCCGCCACCAGTCCGACGTCCTCGCCGACCGCTCCGGACCGAACGGTCGGTCTCCGCCGGCGCCACGGGCGTGGTCTCGCCGACCGAGGGCTTCGACAGCCCCGCTACGGCCAGTCCTCCCGCGTCGACTCCGCGAACGCGTCCGCCGCCGCGTCGTCCTCGTCGAGCGCCCAGTCCGCTGCCGTCGCGGCGTCGGCGACGTCGAGGTACTCCCAGCCCGTCGTCTCCGCGACCGCCCGGTCGTCGTCCGTACCGACGAACACGTGCCGGTCGGTCTCGAACTGCTCGCGCACCCGCTCCAGGCTCTCCTCGACGCCGCGCGGTCCCGAGAAGAAGTCCTGCCGGACCCGGTGTTTCCGCGTGTAGTTCGTCACCACGTACGTCGGCTGCTCCGAGACGACGCCGACGTACTCGGTCCAGCCGCGCGCGTCCGAGAACACCGCTCCGGGGTCGGCGAACGCCCGCAGGGCGTCGAGTTCGAACGCGAGCGTCATCGGCCCGCTTCCGTCCATACCCGCGGTGGGCGCCCGGTGGTTACGAACCTTGCGGAGCCTCGCTCCGCGCCGCCGGCGCCGCCTCGGCAAGCGCCTCGACGTCCACCTGCTTCTGGAGGAGCGCGTCGGTCCGGTCGGCGACGACGCGCTCCTCCTGCATCAGGCGCTTGTACGCCGACTGCGGCGACAGGTCGCCGATCAACACGCCGCCGACGATCCTGCCGTCTTTGAACGCGACTCGCCGCCACTCGGTGTCCGAGTACGTGCGCTCTGCGTACGTCTCGCCGACCGTCGGGTGACCGAACGAGAGAAACGGGAAGTCGAAGTGGGTGATCGAGTACGTCGACACCCAGCGGAACGGCTCCGTCTCGCCGCCGGCGACCATGTTCTCGGCGGCGACCGAGCCCTGCTCTTTCGCGCTGCCCCACGAGCCGTTCTGCTCGCGCTCGCCCGTGATCGTATCGTGGTAGCGGGTCACGTCGCCCGCGGCGTAGACGTCATCGACGCTCGTCTGCATGTACTCGTCGACGACGACGCCGTCGTCCCGCTCGATCTCCGTCCCGTGGAGTAGTTCGACGTTGAAGTCCAGCCCGATGGCGACCCCGGCCCAGTCACAGGGGTATCGCTCGCCGTTCGGGTCGACCGCCGCCGCGACGCGCCCGTCGTCGTCGACCTCGAAGTGGTCGACGCCGGAGCCGAACACCGGTTCGACCCCTCGTTCGCGCAGCGCGTCGTGGATTATCTCGGCGCCCGCCTCGGTTAGCGCGTACCGCCACCAGCACTCGCCGCGCATCAGGTACTTCGCGTCGACGTCCTGGGCGCCACAGATGGCCGCGAGGTCGATACCGAGCAGTCCGGCCCCGACGACGACCGCGCGCTCTCCCGCCTCCGCGTCCGCCTTGATCCGCCGCGCGTCCTGGAACGTCCAGAAGTGGTGCACCCCGCCGGCGCCGGCGTTCCCGACCGGGAGCTGTGTCGGCGTCCCGCCGGTCGCGAGCAGGAGTTTGTCGTACGCGAGCGTCTCGCCCTCGTGGGTGTCGACCTCGTGGTCGTCGGGCCGCAGATCGGTGACGACAGTGTTCAGCCGCAGGTCGACGTCGTGGTCCTCGTACCACGACTCGTCGTGGATCGAGATCGGCGCCTCCGGCAGCTTCCCCTTCGCGAACTCCTTTATCAGTATCCGGTTGTACAGCGCCTCGCCCTCCTCCGTGAGGACGGTGATGTCGGCCTCCGGGTCGCGCTCGCGGAGCGTCTCCGCCGCGGAGCTCCCCGCGATTCCGTCGCCGACGACCACGTAAGACTGGCTCATACGCCACAGTTTGGACCGGGGGGTAATGTGGATTACCATCCGCGCGATCCGGCCAGCCGTCACAGTGCGTGCGTTTCAATACCACAGACACGGTTCGATCGGCGTGAAGATCCGACAGAACGTCAGACACTTCGCCGCGAAGCAGGCACTCACGCTCCCCGTCGTCGGTCCACGGGTCCGCGAGAAGCTCGTCGACCTCCACGCCGACGTCTTCGGGCAGAAGGCCGCCGACGGTCACCGCGAGGAGCGCGAACCACGCATGGAGGCCTTCTTCGACGACGCCTTCGACACCTACGTCGCCGCACTCGAGGCGGGCTACCCGGAGGCCGAGGCACGCGAGATCACCCACGTTCAGGCCAACTTCGACTTCTACAATCACGGCTGGACCGAGATGATGGAGTTCCCCGCGGACGAACTCGGGGCACACCACGAGCGCTACGAGTCGTTCTTCGACGCACACGCGATCACTATCGACGACCCGCTCGGGGAGTTCCGGCGCGTCTCCGTCCCGGACGCGCCCTCGACGCCCGAGCGTCTCGACGAGCCGAAACACCCCTACGCCGAGGGGGGGTTCGCGGACGACGTCTACGTCGAGACGGCAGACGGCGAGGTCGTGGTCGGCGGCCAGCCGGAGCCAGCCGACGTCGACCCGGGCGACGCACCTGGTGTCGAGGACGACGTGCGGGCGTAGCTACGTCCGTCGCGCCGCAGCCGCTGCCAGCCGCGCGAGCACCACGCTCCCGCGCTCTGTCACCGGCGTCCCGTGACCCATCGCCAGCAGCTCGGCGGCGGGAGCACGGTCGGCGAGCGAGACGATACTCGACAGGACGGCGTCGGCGTCGCTACTCACTGGCCACGGCGACGCCCGGAGCCGACCGCCGAGTGCGACCACCAGGTCGCCGACGAACAGCGACGACCGCTCCTCGTGCTCGTACGCGACGTGGCCCGGCGTGTGACCGGGTGTGTGGTAGGCGTCGAACGGACCGACGCGCTCGCCGTCGTCTACGCGTTCGACCCGGAGGTCCGGCACCTCGACGAGCGGTCCGGTCAGCCGCTGGACCAGTCCCTTGCGGTCGAACGCCGGCGGCGTGCTCCCTTCGACGTGGCCGGCGTCCGGGTCGGCGGCGTGGACGGGCGCGTCCAGCCCGCGCCGCGCGAGCGCTGCTAACCCACCGACGTGGTCGACGTCGTAGTGTGTCAGGAGCACGCGCTCGACCTCCTCGAGGGTGGCGCCCGCTCGCTCCACCCGGCGTTCGACCGCGTCTGCGTCCCACGGCGTCCCGGCGTCGACGAGCGTCGGCCCCTCGCCGTCGCCGGCGACGAGGTACGCGTTCACGCCAGAGCCGCGGATCCTGTCGACGCCGTCGGGTCGCGGGGTCACGCCGTTCGCTACGACAGCCGAGAACTAATACCCGCCGGCGGACGGGTCGCCGGCCTCTGCCGCGCGGCGGTCTGCTTCCGGCGTCGCGTTCCCGGTGCCGTCCGCACGCGCTGCGATCAGGTCCGCGCACTCGTAGCCGGCGACCACGCCGCCGTCGAGACTTCGCTCGGGGTACTGCGCCGGACTGGCCATCCCGGCGTAGTAGACGCCCGTCGCCACCTCGTCGGCGAGGTCGTACGGCACCACGAGGTCGAGATACCCGCGCTCGTAGACCGGCGCGGCGCGCGGCGCACGCGCGAGCCGGACCGACCCGACCGACGACCGGTCGAACTCCGGAAACATCGACCCGATCTCCGCGAGCCACCGCTCCTCAACCTCGGCGTCGCTCGCCTGCCACAGCGGGTCGTCCAGCGACTGGACGTAGCTCGCGACGTACAGCAGGTGGTCGCCGCCGTACCGCTCCGGCGACACGAAGTTCGTGTGCTCGACCAGCGCGCCGAACGGCGCGTCGTGGGCGACGTTGAGCCAGTACGTGTCGGTCAACGGCTCCGAGAGCGTGACGACCGCACAGAGCGCACCCTGAAAGTCGACGGCGCACTCGTGTCCCGTCAGCGCCTCGAGGACGTCTGGCATCGTCGCGACGACGACACCGTCGCTCTCGACGGTCTGCTCGCCGGCCTCTCCGTCGAGTGTCACCGACGCGACGCGCCCGTCCGCGACGCCGACGTCCGTGACGCGTGTCGCCGTCTCGATCCGTTCGCGTCCGACGGCGTCGACGAGTCGGTCGAGCAGGCGCCCGAACCCGCCGTCGAGGTAGCCGAGCACCTCGCCCCGGAGAACGTCGCGTTCCCCGCGGAACTGCACCCGCCCGAGGAACCACGCCGCCGACACGTCCTCCTTCCGGGCCCCGAACTTCGCGTCCAGGAGCGGCTCGAGGAACTCCTCGTACACCCCGCGTGTGGTGTGGTCGACGACGAACTCCTCGACCGGCACGTCCTCGTACTCCGACAGGTCGTCGTACGCGTCGACCCGCGGCCACCCTCCCCGGACGTCGACCCCCTTCGTCAGCAGGCCGAGCCGAAGCTTGTCGTACAGGCTCATGTGCGGATACGCGAGGATCTGCAGCGGCGTGTCCAGCGGGTGGACCACGCCGTCGACGTAGTACGCGTTCTTGCCGATTCGCCACTCGATCGCGTCGCCGAGGCCGAGGTCCTCGGCCAGCTCGACGATCGTCTCCTCGGACTTCGAGAGGTGGTGGTAGAACCGCTCTATCGGGTCGCCAGCCGTCTCGTACGTCGCCGCAAGCCCGCCGAGATCGTCGCCGGCCTCTACGACCTGGACCTCGTGACCGTGGTCGCGCAGACGGTAGGCGGCGGCGAGCCCCGCGATACCACCGCCGACGACGTGATACACGCCGTCCGTTCGGTCCGGACCGGTCAAGTCGCTTGTGTCTCTCGGCGGGCCGTCGTCAGCACGATCCCGTCGCCACGACATCCCTCGCGCTCGCGGCGTCGCCGACCGTCCCGACCTGCTCCGCGAGCGCCCACGTCCGGCTGGTGTCGCCGCCCCGACCGCCCCGACCGACCCGTGCCGTCAGGTCCACGGCACCGACCGTGCCCGCAGTTCACCCGCGAGGTCCCGACGCATCGCCGCCCGCGGGTCGTCGGCGTTCGCGAGCGCCCACATCAGCTTTACGTACGCCGCGCCGGGCGTGGTGTCGCCCGCCTCGACGACGCCCGCGTCGAGGAGGTCCCGTCCGGTGTCGTACACCCGGTCACAGACCCGCCCGTCGATACACTGGCTCGTCATCGCGACGACCGTCCCCCCGTCGACGAGCGCCTCGACCCGTGGAATCAGGTCGGTGGAGACGTGGCCGAGTCCCGTCCCCTCGACGACGACGCCAGACCGGCCGGCGAGAGCGTCGAGCGCCGCCGGGTCGGTCCCGGGTGTGAACTTGAACAGCGCCACGTCCGTGTCGAGGTCGGGCCGGAGTGTCGTCTCGCCCGTGCCGCGCCGGGCGTGGTCGCGCCGGAACGACACCTCGCCCGTGTCGTACTCGACGGTCCCGACCGGCGCCGCCCCGACCGTCTCGAAGGCGTCGCGCCGGGAGGTGTGGTTCTTGCGCGCGCGCGGCCCGCGGTGGAGCGCACACCGGTCGTCCGAGAGCCCCTCGTGCATGCAGATCAGGGTCTCGGCGTGGGCTGCGGTCGCGGCCTCGACGGCGCAGACGGCGTTCATCACGTTGTCGCTGGAGGGCCGGTCCGCCGACCGCTGGCTCCCCGTGAACACGACGGGGACGGGCGCGTCGAGCATCAGGGCGAGCGCCGTCGCGGAGTGGGCCATCGTGTCCGTGCCGTGCATGACGACGACGCCGTCGGCGCCGCGGTCGACCTCCTCGCCGACCGCCTCGGCCAGCGCCCGCCAGACGTCGGGCGTCATGTTCTCCGAGAGGATGTTCGCGACGACCCGTCCGCGGTAGTTCGCCCGTCCGGCGAGGTCCGGAACGGCGCGCAGGACGTCCTCGGCGTCGAACCGCGCCGTGACGGCGCCGGTGCGGTAGTCCACCGTCGAGGCGATGGTGCCGCCGGTGGAGACGAGCGCGACCGTCGGCAGGTCGTCGTCGAACTCGACGGTCGTCGCCGGCCCCTCCTCCGGCGCGTCGACCGTGTCCACCGCACGCGCGCCCCGCTCCAGCACCGCGACCTCGGCGTCCGTGCGGCCCACCCCGACGTTGTAGCCGCCGGCCAGCTTGACGACGAGGTGGTCGTCCGTCGTCGACGGCATCAGCGTCCCGACCTCGGTCCCGTCGGGATGGTCGACACGCACCCGGTCTCCGGCGTTCATACCGTCCCCGACGGCTGCGCAGACTTCAATCCCACCGGTCGGGCGGAAGGGACTTGCCGCCGCCGCCCCGGACGGTACGTATGGATCGATCCGTCGAGCTAGAGCGCGAGGACAGCCGCGATCCCGGCCCAGAGACCGACGACGAGCGGTCGCGTGGCCTCCTCGGTCGTCTCACGCCCGACGTCCCGCTCTCCGCCCGCGCGTTCGTCGTCGCACTCGCTCTCGGCGTCGCCGCGATGGTCGGGGGCACGTTCGTGCCCGTCCCCGGCACCCGGTTCGGCCTCCTGTTCGCCGGCACCTTCGGCTACGGCGTCGCCGCGAGCGCGTCGCGGTACGTCGAGTGCGCCCTCGCCGGGGCGCTCGCCGCCGGCCTCGGGGTCGTCCTCTCCGTCGTCGTCGGCGGGGCGCTGATCCCGGTGCTGGCGGGGTACGGCGTCGAACTCGCCGGCGTCGGCGTGACGACCGGCGGGCTGGTGGCGCTCGCCGGCCACTACTTCGGCCGGGACCTCCGTGCGGGCTGGACGCGCTAGCGCACGCGCCAGCCGTTGCCGCCACGGACGACGAGGCCACGCTCCGCGAGGGTGCGTAGCGCCTCCTCGACCACCGCTGCGGGCGCCTCCACCTCGTCGCGGACGGCCTCGGTGCTCGACGCACCGGCGGCGACAGCGGCCAGCACCTCCGCGTGAAACCGGCCGTCGACGTCCGAACCGATACGCTCGTTCAGCTCGTCCAGCACCTCGGTGATCCGACCGTACACCCACCGCTGGGCGAGCGAGAGTTCGTTCTCCAGCTCCTCCAGCCGCTCCAGTTTCTCGGCCAACTCGGCGAGCCCGTCGCTCTCGCCGTTCGGCACGTCCACAGAGAGGTGCGGGCACCGCCGGGACATGTCGAGACTCTGGCTCGCGGGGTACGCCGACTTCGCCCCGAAGCCGTGCGGCGAGACGTTCACCTCCAGGCGGAGGTTCCGCGAGATGTTGAAGTACTTCCGCCGCTGGTCGTCCGTCCGGCTCTCGACGAGTCCCGCCTCCTCCAGCTTCCGCAGGTGGTCGATCACCGCCTTTGGGCTCACCCCGAGATACTCGCTGATCTCCGTGACGTAGCAGGGCTTTCGGGCGAGGAGCCGGAGGATGCGCCGCCGGTTCTCGTTCCCGAGGAGATCGAGTAGCACCGCGGAGTCCATGTTCCGAGCGAGGGCACGAGCGGGCTTAATCACTACGTCACGCCGCCGCCCCGAGACGGTCGAACGACCGCGCGGCCAGGAGTACCGTCCCGACGGAGAGCGCGACCGTGAGGGCCGCCAGCACGAGGCCGGGATCGTACCGCAGCGGTGGGTGGAAGCCGAACAGGTAGTCCGCGGCGTCGTTCGCGAGCATCGCGACGAGCGCCGCCGCCAGCGCCCCGCGCGTCGTCGCGCCGACCCGCGAGAGCAGTCCCGCCTCGACGACGAACAGCGCGTGCGTGAGCGCGATACCCCAGAACGCCCAGAGCGGCTCCGGCCCGAACACGTACAGGTCCGGGCGCAAGAGAAGCGCGACCACCGTCCAGACCCCGTACTTGACGAGCCAGACGAACGCGAGCGTGTGGAGGTACGCGAGCGGCCGGTTCAGCCGCGCGTCGGACACCGGCCGTCCGAGGTTCGGCAGGAGCGTCGCGAGCGACAGCGTCGCCAGCGCCAGCGCCGTCGGCGAGTCGGCGTACAGCGGGTAGACGAACGTCGGCACCGCGGCCAGCGCCAGCCCGAACGCGCGGTCCGGCGCGGCGTAGAACGCGACGCCGACGAGAAAGGCGGTGACGTTGACGACGAGCAGCCAGACGAGCGACGGCGTCCGCCCGATGTAGGCGTCGACCCAGCGGTCCGGGAGTCGCAGTCGCACGGCGGCCTTCGTCACCCGCGGAGCAAAAGCCCCGCGTCCGGCGCGTCAGCCGCCTCGGCGACCCGACGGCCGAGGGTCGACAGCCGACGCGGGAGCAGGGTCCGGAGCTTCGACGAGAGCGTCGCCGGACGGCCTCGGGCTGTCTGTCCGCGCCGGGCCCGTCGGCGCGTGCGGGTCCCCGTCGCGGACGTCGACGGTGTAGCCGTCCAGCGCGTCGAACCCGTCGACCACACGGTCGCCGTCCCGGCTGCTCGCGTACCGCGGCGGGTCAGCCGGGAACCACCGCTTCCGAGCGTCGAAGTAGCGGTCCGGCACGAACCGGGCCGCGAGCCCCGACGCCCGCTCGTCGTCGACCGCCGTCGGCGCGCCGTCCGCGCCCGTAGGACGGCTCGTCGCCGCTCTCCCGTGTCAGCGCGCGCGCCGTCTGTGGCGAGGGCGCCGCCGGCGAGTGACCGTCGTCTGCTCTCTCGTACGGGAACGAATTCGGGCGTGTCGCCGGGGAAACGTTGAACCGCGCGCTCCTCCACTCGGTCGCTGTGAGCCACTGGACGGACCAGATCGCGGGCGACCGGATGGCGGTCGACCGCGAGTTCGACGACCGGGTACGCGAGTCCGCGTTCAGCACGCAGGAGTGGGGGCTGGTGATGGCCGCCGTCGAGTTCGAGATCGAACACGCCGACGACCCGGCTCGCGCGCGTGTCGTCGCCGACACCTCGCAGGTGCCACAGATCCTGCCCGAACTCGAGAACGTCCGCTCGCAGATGGGGCCCCCCGGCGCGGGATCGGGTGACGACGGCGGTGTCGTCGACTCGCTAAAGGGTGTCCTCGGTCTCGGCGACGGAGACGACGAGGACCGCCTCGGCGACGCAGAGCGTCTCGCCGACGAGTACGCGCGTACCCTGCAGGAGCGTCTCGAGAACCGCGGAAAGTGGAACCAGATCCGTGACGGCTACGACGCCTGACGGCTCAGCGCGGGCCGAACACGGTCGGCTCGCCCGTCCCGTCGGTGCCGATCTGGTCTCGTCGTCGCGCTCCTCGTCTGCCTGGAGACCGCGAGGCGCTCCACCGTCTCCTCGTCGAGCCGTATCTCGGGCGTCGCCGTAGCACTCGGCCGCCGGCGACGTGGATCCCGTATCCAACAGCGAGAGCCCCGCGTTTCAGGGCGTCGACGAGACGCTCCGCGTCTCGTTCGCACACCAGAACGCGGAGCGTTCTGGGGACGGGCGTGAATCGCGGACGCTCGGTGCCACACTCACCGCCGATGGCTGGCCGGATGTTCCACCACGACGAACTTGTTTGGCAGCCGATACAGCCTACGTACGGCGAATCGGACCGTCACGCGCACTCACGTCGCATCTATCCGTAACCAGCGGCAGGTGCGTGACGCTCTCGATTCGCTCGGGGTCGCCGTCGTACGGCGGAGCCGTTCTGATTGGCTCACGAGCGCAGTTGCTCTCGTGAACGCCTCGAAACGCTGGCACGTCGCCCGGTGGACCGCCGAGCGCGTCTGGAGCAACAGGTCGTACTCCCGGCCACGCCGAACGCTCGGCGTAACTCGAGTCCCACGAACGCTACGCGGATCTCGACGCACAGTCCGGTCAGCGAGTCGTTCAAGAACTCGCTGCGGCGTTCAAAAGTCGGTACGGCCACCGGCAGAACGGGAACGCGAACGCGAATCCGCCAGCATACCGCAAGCACGGCGACCAGCACCCACGGTCCACGGTGACGTTCGAGGAAGACGGCTTCAATCACGACCCCGAGAACGGTCGTGTTCGGCCCTCGAAGGGTCGCAATCTCGAGGACGGGTGGAGCGACTTCGTCCTCTGCGAGTACGAGGCCGACCCGGACGGTGAAACCGAGAACGTCCAGCAGTCCGCGCCGTGTACGAGCGCGGCGTGTGGCGGCTCCACTTCGTGTGCCGGTACGAGATCGACCCGGAACCACCCGGCGACGGCGTGGCGGGCGTCGACCTCGGTATCAGTAACTTCGCTGCCGTCTCGTTCGGTGACGAGACGATGCTGTACCCCGGCGGCGCGCTCAATGAGGACGAATACCGGTTCCACAAGAAGCGGGCCGAGCACGCCCACGAGAACAGGTGGACGGCAAGCCCCGATATCCCAACTGCGGTCGGGACACCCTGGCGCGAACGCCGGGGAGGATGTCATACCAGTCGGTCGAGCACCGCCGCGCCGACCGCCTCGGTCGTGGCCGTGCCGCCGAGGTCCGGCGTGTGTGGCCCGTCGGCCAGCACCGTCTCGACGGCGCCGCGTACGTCCGCCGCCGCGGTCTCGTGGCCGAGAAAGTCGAGCAGCATCGCCGCCGACAGCACCGTCGCGAGCGGGTTCGCGACGCCCTGACCGGCGATGTCGGGCGCGGTTCCGTGGACCGGCTCGAACAGCCCGCCCCCGCTCCCGATGTTCGCGCTCGGCAGGAGCCCGAGGCCGCCGACCAGCCCCGCCGCGAGGTCCGAGAGCACGTCCCCCGCGAGGTTCGGTGCGACCACTACGTCGTACGCTTCGGGCGACATCGCGAGGTTCATCGCGAGCGCGTCCATCAGCTCCGGCTCCGCCTCGACGCCGCGGTCCGCCGCGACCCCCTCGACGACGTCGAGCCACAGGCCGTCCGTGACCTGCATCACGTTCGACTTGTGCGCGAGGGTGAACGCCGCCTCGTCGCGCTCCGCGACGTAGTCACAGGCGAACCCGGCCAGCCGCCGGCTCGCCCGCTCGGTGACGACGCGGGTACAGGTCGTGACGCCGTCCGTTATCGCCGACTCGACGCCGGCGTACACCCCTTCGGTGTTCTCCCGGAGGATCACGAGGTCGGTGTCCGGCTGGAGCGCGTCGACGCCCGGGTACGCCCGCGCGGGCCGGACGTTGACGAACGAGTCGAGCGCGCGCCGGAGCGGAATGACGACGTCGACGGCTGTCTCGCCCGCCGCGCCGAACAGCGTCGCGTCCGCGTCGAGGACGGCCGTGCGCGTCTCGTCGGGCAGCGGCTCGCCGGTCTCCGCGGCGACGGCGTCGCCGGCTGGCCGCTCGACGAACTCGAACTCGCCGACCGCGTCGAGCACGTCGACGCCGACCGGCACTACCTCGCGCCCGATACCGTCGCCGGGAACGACCGCGATGCGTTCGCGTTCGGACACGCTACTCCACTTCCTCGACGTACGGCAGGTCGCGTGCGACCGCGCGCGTCCGGTCGAGGGCGTCGCGCATCAGCGTCGTCGTGTCCCAGACGCCCTGGACCAGTGCCTCGCGCATCGCCTCGTCGATGTGGACGTCGACCTCCGTGCCGCCGTAGACGACCCGCTCCTCGGCGACGTCTACCTCGACCCCCGCGTCGGGATGCTCCTCGACGAGGTCCTGGAGTTCGGCGACCACGCCCGGGTCGGCCTCGGCGGCGACCATCCCGAGCGACTTGCAGTTGTCCGCGAAGATCTCGGCGAACGACTCGCCGACGACCGCCTCTATCCCCCACCGCCGCAGGGCGCGCGGGGCGTGTTCGCGCGAGGAGCCACAGCCGAAGTTCTCGTTGACGACCAGGATCGAGGCGCCCTGGTGTTCGGGCCGGTCGAACGGGTGGTCGCCCGTGATCTCGTCGTCGTCCCGCCGGTTGTCGTAGAAGGCGTACTCGTCGAGGCCCTCCCACGTCGTCGACTTGAGGAACCGCGCGGGGATGATCTGGTCGGTGTCGACGTCGTCGCCCCGCACCGCGACGCCGGTGCCGGCGACGCGGGTGACCCGCAGATCGTCGGGTGCATCCGGCGCGTCGACGGTCACCGCAGGGCACCTCCCGTGTCGAACTCGCGGACGTCTGCTACCGCCCCCTCCACGGCGGCGGCGGCCACCATCGCCGGACTCATCAGGAACGTCCGACCGTCTTTCGACCCCTGCCGACCGACGTAGTTGCGGTTCGACGACGAGGCACAGCGCTCGTCGCCCCGCAGAGCGTCGTCGTTCATCGCGAGACACATCGAACAGCCGGCCTCGCGCCACTCCCAGCCGGCGTCGCGGAACACCTGGTCGACCCCCTCCTCCTCCAGCGTCCGCTTGACCGTCGTGGATCCGGGCACCGCGAGTGCGCGGACGTCGTCGTCGACCTCGCGGCCCTCGACGACGGCGGCGGCCTGCCGGAAGTCGCTCGCGCGGCCGTTCGTGCAGGTGCCGATGAACGCCACGTCGACCGGGTGGCCCGCCATCGGGTCGCCGGGCGTAACCTCCGTGTGCGCCTGTGCGGTGACGGCAGCCTCGCGCTCGTCCTCCGGTAACTCCTCCGGGTGGGGAACCGGCTCGTCGACCGGCACGACCTGGCCGGGAGTCGTCCCCCACGTCACCATCGGCGCGAGGCCGTCGACGTCCACCTCGACGACGTCGTCGTAGACGGCGTCGTCCTCGGACGTGATCGACTCCCAGTAGGCCTTTCGCTCTTCAAACTCTCGACCCTCGGGCACGAACTCGCGCCCTCGCAGGTAGTCGTAGGTCGTCTCGTCGGGGTTGACGTAGCCGACGCGGGCGCCGCCCTCGATCGACATGTTACAGACGGCCATCCGGCCCTCCATCTCCATCCGCGCTATCGTCGGTCCGCCGTACTCGTAGGCGTAGCCGACGCCGCCGTCGACGCCGAGGTCGCCGATTATCTTCAGGATGACGTCCTTCGCGACCGTGCCGTCGGGCAGGTCACCCGTCACCTCGACGCGACGCACGCCCGACTTGTCCGCCGCGACACAGCCGGAGGCGAGGACGTCCCGCACCTGCGAGGTGCCGATCCCGAACGCCACCGCGCCGAAGGCGCCGTGGGTGGCGGTGTGGGAGTCGCCACAGACGATCGTCGTCCCGGGCTGGGTGGCGCCGACGTCGGGGCCCATGACGTGGGCGATACCCTGCCGGTCGGAGTTCAGGCCGTAGAAGGTGATCCCCGCCTCTCCGGTGTTCTGCTCCAGCGCCGACAGCATCTGTTCTGCGGAGTCGTCGGCGAGCGGTCGGCTGTCCCGCGTCGCCGGGTCCGTCGGGATGATGTGGTCCGTCGTTGCGACGTTTCGCTCCGGAAACGCCACGTCGATGCCGCGCTCGCGGAGCTCCGAGAACGGCTGCGGGCTGGTCACCTCGTGGATGAGGTGTGTCCCGACGAACAGCTGGTCCTGTCCGTTCGGCAGCTCACGAACCGTGTGTCGCTCCCACACCTTGTCGTACAGGGTGCGCTCGCTCATTCGCCGCCCTCCGCGAACGCGTCGGCACGCGAGCCCGGGGCGTGACGCGTCGTGCCCCCGCCCGCCGCCTCGACGCCGCCACAGCCGGAGCCGTCGTCTCCCGCCGCGTGCCCGTCTCTCATCGCTCGGCCTCCGTGTCTGCCCACGAGAACAGCGCCCGCAGGCGCTCGCCGACGTCCTCGATGTCGTGATCCTGCATCGCGGTGCGGCGCTGGTCGTACTCCGGGCGGCCAGCCCGGTTCTCGAGGATCCAGTCCCGCGCGAACGTGCCGTCCTGGACGTCCGCGAGCGCCCGCTCCATGTTCTCGCGCACGCCTTCGTCGACTATCTCCGGCCCCACCGTCAGGCCGCCGTACTCCGCCGTGTCCGAGACGGAGTTCCACATCTCCATCGCTCCGCCCTCGTACATCAAGTCGACGATCAGCTTCATCTCGTTCAGACACTCGAAGTAGGCCATCTCCGGCGAGTAGCCCGCGTCGACGAGCGTCTCGTAGCCCGTGACGATGAGCTCGACGATGCCGCCACACAGCACCGCCTGCTCGCCGAACAGGTCGGTCTCGGTCTCCTCGCGGAAGGTGGTCTCGACGACGCCGGCTCGCGTACAGCCGAGGGCCTTCGCGTACGCCAGCGCCTCGTCGTGGGCCTCGCCGGTCGCGTCGCGTTCGACCGCGAGGAGCGCGGGCGTCCCCTCGTCGTTCGTGTAGTTGCGCCGGAGGAGGTGTCCCGGCGTCTTCGGCGCGATCATCGTCACGTCGACGCCCTCCTTCGGCTGGATCTGGTTGTAGTGGACGTTGAACCCGTGGGCGAACTGGAGCGTGTCGCCCGGTTCGATCCCCGGTGCGATCGACTCGTACACCGCCGGCTGGACGGTGTCTGGAACCAGCACGGAGACGATGTCGGCCTCTGCGGCGGCGACAGCCGGCGTCTCGACGCGGAGGCCGTCGGCCTCGGCAGCCGAGCGCGAACCGGAGTCCTCGCGCAGGCCGACGACCACGTCGACCCCGCTGTCGGCGAGGTTCTGGGCGTGGGCGTGGCCCTGGCTGCCGTAGCCCAGTACGGCGACCGTCTTGTCCGCTACGTGCGATACGTCCGCGTCCTCGTCGTGGTAGATCGGTGTGGTGAACTCGTCGTCGGTCATCGTGGTACAGCGCGGGACCCAACGACGCTAGTCGTGGGCGGGAGCGCGTCAGACGCTTCGCCGACCACCGCGCTCTGGCCGGTCGTGGTTTCGGTATCGGTGCGTTTAGCGGCCGTGGGCGTCTCCCGCGTGGCAGTGTGTCCGGTCCAGACCGGCCCGTTCGCACGGGCCGACGTAGTGCGGCCCCACCCCCGTGAGCCGTCGACGGATGCCGCTCCTGTCGGTGACAGGCGGGACGGTCCGAACCTGCCCGTCGAGGCAGGATACACCCGGTACCGACCGCCACGCGGGTGAGAACTCTCCTGCTCACTCCCGGGGTGACGCACCCGGGGCTCACCGCGAACTGACGTGGCGTGGGCGAGCCCATCGGGGGGGAACGTCCACGGCTTCGGTCGTCGGTACATTACTCTTGCTCCGTCGTCAGACCGCCCCGCTCCAGCGCGGCGGCGCCGGTCCGGCAGATCTCGCGCACGCCGAACTGCTCGAACGTCGCTATCGCGCCCTGGACTTTCTGCTGGCTCCCCGTCACCTCGACCGTGACCGTCTCCCGCGAGGCGTCGACGGTCTTGCCGCCGTACATCTCCGCGACCGCACCGACCCGGTCGGGGGCCGACCCGTCGACCTTGATCAGCGCGAGTTCGCGCTCCATCGCCGCGGGCTCTAGCTCGTGGACCGAGACGACGGACACGAGCTTTCGCAGCTGCTTTTTCACCTGCTCGACGCCCGGCGCGTGCTCGTCGACGACGACCGTGATCCGCGAGTGTTCGTCGTCCTCGATCGGCCCGACAGTCAGGCTCTCGATGTTGAACTGCCGCCGGGAGAACAGCCCCGAGACGCGCGCCAGCACGCCCGGGTCGTTCTTGACGAGCGCCGACAGGGTCACCCGCTCGACGGGCGGCTCCGCCGCGACCTCCGGGTCGATGCGGATCCCCTGTTCGGTTCGTCGCCCGTCCGGGTGCGGACGCTCCTCGGGCTCAGGCCCGGGCATCCCGGCGCCCTCGTGGTCGGGCGCCTCCGACTCGGGCTTCGGATGTGGCACCTCCTCGCTCACAGCTGGTCCTCCGTCAGCGCGAACCGGCCGTTTTCGCCGCCGCTCGGCACCATCGGGTAGACGTTCTCCTCCGGGTCGACGTGGACGTCGACGACAGAGGGGCCGTCGTAGTCGAGCGCCGCGTCGACCGTCTCGGCCACCTCGTCGTACG